>NZ_CP054861.1:3612470-4270587 GCF_013459645.1 Martelella sp. NC20 | reverse complement strand
AAGTCCACAGGGCCACCAACGCGACCGAGTGACTCAAAACCGGAAAAGAACAAATAAGGAACATATCGGAGAATTCCGCCGTTGCAAAGTCCTCAAGGAGACTGTTCAACACCATGTCGAGCCATACGCTCGGTCCAGCGAGAGGGAGAGGTCGTCCATCTCGTCGCCCGGGAGCTACTTGACCTGTCCGCCGAGCTTGCAAGCGTTGGGAGCCGAGATGCGGCCTTCCCGCTTCCGCAGGGGTGGGGTGACGCGTTTCATCCTGGATTGCCGGCACCTGATCCGCGGGGAATGCCAAAGCCGCGCGGCATGTTCGAACCCTATGGGCATATCGATGAGATGCGGGTGAAGACGCGGGACTTTCGATGATCGGGCCGAATGCGCTCTGATACCTTTGAACTTCATCTTACCGATGTGATGGCGGCGGGCGGCGTTATGTTTGTGCGGCATACGGGGTCAATCAACCTATTTTCAATCCCGACCGCATAGACGCAAAACGTTGAAATTTGATCCCTGCGCCAACGCCGCCAGGAGTGGCTAACGACCGATTTCCTCCTCGATCGGGAAGAAGTCGAAGAGCGCTCCGAGCGGAAAGTTCGCCCGCCGTGGTCCGGCTATTATTTCGTCAATTCCGGTCTTGGGTAAGCGCGAATTTCTCCGCACCTTTTTCATCTGAGTTTTCTGCGGCATGAGGTGTCCACCAAAAACGAGGTGGACACCACGTATGGAAGATGACGGGCGGAAATTGCGGGTGACGGCAGTGCATCCGAGTGGGCGTCGATTGACAACTCCAATTAATGAAATTAAATTTCATTGTAGTTGAAAGCATAGCGGCCGCCAACCGGAGTTCGGAGGATGTAATGGTAAAGCGACGGCCCATCATTCCGGCCGCTGAATGGACCAGAATCGAAGTCGATGACAGCGATTGGGCGGCGCTGCCGGCCCGCGACTTGATCACATGGTATGCGCAGATGGTCCTGATCCGCCGGTTTGAGGAAAAATTGCTGGATCTTGAAAAGGCTGGCCTCGTCCACGGGCCCGCGCATGCCAGCGTCGGGCAGGAAGCATGTGGCGTCGGCGCCATGTCTGTTCTCGGCACGGGTGACAAGATCAACGGAACGCATCGAGCCCACCATCAGGTTCTCACCAAGCTCCTGAACTCTGCGATGCCCGAGGAATTCAGCGTCCTTGAGGACACGTTTACGCCGGAAATGGACGATGCCATCTATCGGTTCATGGCCGAAATTCTCGGTTTGGCGCCGGGCTATTGCGGTGGTCGGGGCGGCTCGATGCACATGCGCGCTGCCGAAGCCGGCATCGTCGGCACATCCGCCATCATCGGCGGCAATCCGCCCCATGCGGTTGGTTATGCGCTGGCGGACAAGCTTCTCGGCCGCGATTGCATCTCCGTGACGTTTTTCGGGGATGGGGCCACGCTGAATGGTGGCACTGCCGAAGCCATGAATATCGCCGCTGCTCAAAATCTTCCGGTCATCTTCTTTATTGAGAACAACCTTTACGGCGTCTCGACGCACATTTCGGACGTCACACGCGAAATTCGGCTCGCTTCGCGTGGTGTAATGAACGCAATCCCATCCCTGGAGTGTGACGGCATGGATGTTGTCGCGGTCCATCAGACTGTTGCCAATGCCAGAAAGCTGATCGCCGAGCGGGGCGGTCCAGTCGTTGTGGAGGCGCTCTGTTATCGGCATCTTCACCAGTCGGGCGGTCGTGCGGGCAGTGATTTCGGCTATCGCACCCGCGAAGAGGAGGCGTATTGGCGAAGCCGCGATCCTTTGGCGCTGGCTGCGGATCGACTGACCTCGCTGGGGTGTCTCAGCGTCGAGGCGCTCGGGCATATCGACTCGCTTATGATGGAACGCATATCAGCCGCGGTGGCCCGTCTTACAGAGACGGAGCCTGGCGGAAACGGGCTTCGGATACCCCCAAAGTTGTTTCCTGATCCGGCCACGCGGGACGACGGGATTGTCGGCGATCTTTCGGAGTTCCGAGACGCCAGGTTCCTAGATCATGACCAGTTGGACCGTACCGAGCTGGAAAACATCAAGTTTGTTACCGCTGCGTCTGAGACGATTGCGGCGGCGATGGAGCGCGACCCCACCATTATCGTCATGGGAGAGGATGCTCATCGCATGCGCGGGGGCGTGAGCGGATTCACCAAGGCGGCACTCGACCGCTGGCCGAACCGTATCTTACCGCTGCCAATTGCCGAGAATGGATTCACAGGCGTCGCCCTCGGAGCAGCCCTCAATGGCTTGCGACCAATCGTGGAGATCATGTTCGGCGACTTCTGCTTCACGGCCGCCGATCAGATCGTCAACGGCATCGCCAAGGTGCGCCACATGTTCGGAGACGGATTTCCTGTCCCGATCGTGCTGCGCGTGAGGATATCCCCCCATACCGGCTATGGCTCTCAGCATTCCGGTGACCCCTCCGCCCTATTCGGGATGTTTCCCGGCTGGCGGATCGCCACGCCGACCACCGCGCTGGACTATATAGGCCTCCTGAATTCCGCGATCGTTTGCAACGATCCTGTGGTCGTGTTCGAGCACACCGAACTCTATCAGCGTGAATTCCCTGTCCCCCGTGGGAGCCGGGATTTTTGTATTCCGTTGAAATCTGCTCGTGTGGTCCAGAGCGGTACTGCCTGCACTGTCCTTGCGACTTCGGTAATGGTTGAACGCGCGATCAAGGCCGCTTCGGAGGCCGGCATCGACGCCGAAATCATCGATTTGCGTAGTCTGGATTACCATGGAATGGATTGGGACACGATCGGGATATCCATCAAAAAGACGAACCGGGTGATCATCGCGGAGCAGACGGCACGGCGTCTGTCTATGGGAGCCACCTGGGCGGCGGAGATCCAGGAACGTTACTTTGATTTTCTCGACCACGAGATTTTGCGCGTCACCGGAGGCCTTGCCGCACCCACCGTGTCGCGCCCTCTCAATGAAGCAGCGCTTGCCGGCAGTAAGTCCATTCGCGACGCCCTCGAACGGATTGCCGGATGAACACTCACATGCAGCCGAACCTCAGAAAGACGCGAAAAGCCTCTATGGAGGTTCCTTCAAATCTGGGTAGAGCTGATGAGATGTCAGTAGCGTCAGAAGCGCCCTATGATATAGCGGTTGTTTCACTCGAGCCTGCACTGCACGCGGTCCTTCTGTCGATAGAACCGTTTCGCGCTGCCAACCGCTTGAGCAAGTCGCCACGTTTCCGCTTCGACTTCATCTCTGCGGATGGAGATCCGATACAAACGACACTGGACATTCTTATTCCACCGACCGCGAGGTTCGATGACGGCCGAACTTTCGACGTTGTTATGTTGCACTCCTCTTACGCGTTCAGCGACGATCGAAAGGGACCATTGTTCAACTGGCTGCGCAGGCAGGCCGCCTCCGGTGCTAAAATCTGCGGGATTGATACTGCACCGCTTCTGCTTGCCGAGGCAGGTCTATTGAAAAGCTACACCGCGACAAGTCATTGGAGCACCATAGCCTCATTCAAGGAGCTGCACCCCGACACAGACGTCGTTGAACAGCTCTTTGTCGTCGATCGGGAAAGGGCAACGTGCGCGGGCCAGGTTGCTTGCCTTGATCTGTCGCTCTACCTGCTCGAAAAACTGTGTGGTTCGGCGCTTTGCGAGCTCGTGGCCAACGAGATCGTTTATCCGCTGTCGCGTCCCGGCAGTAGCCCCCAGCGGCAGATTGTCAATGAACCCGCCTGGTCGACGAATCCGACTCTGATGAGGGCGCAACGATTGATGCGCGAGACGATTGAAGAGCCTCTCTCCATTGAGGCGCTTGCCGCCCGGTGTAATGTTTCCAAGAGAGAACTCCAGCATCTGTTCAGGAAGCACCTCAAGGACAGCCCGAAGAGCTACTATCTTGCGTTCCGGCTACAGCATGCCAGGGAGTTGCTTCTCTACAGCACACTCAGCATCCGTGAAACCGGGCTTGCAAGCGGCTTCTCGTCGCCGGCAACCTATTTCAGGGCGTTCAAGTCCAAATTCAATACAAGTCCAATGGGCTATCGCAGGGCGTTCCAAAGGAGTTCAGTCAAACCCGACGGGCGGCGGCTCTACTGATCCGGCCCGTTGGTTCAGGCGTTCAAGACAATGTCGGATCAAGCGCGTCCAGGCCTCCGAGCAGGATATCGTCCTCGCCGATTTTTCCGGACTTCAGAAACAACCCCATGCGAACGGGTTGCTCGGCAACGCAGAAACCGCTGCCCAACGGTCCTTCCGGCAGGACGCGAACGCGTTCAAGACCAAGGGCCGCCACCACGGCGCCGGACGTCTCTCCACCTGAAACCACGAGACGCCGCACGCCCCGTTCTTGAAGTCCTCTGGCTATGCCCCCCATGAGCCGCTCGGCGCGACGAGCGGCACCGAGCACCCCCAGGGCCGCCTGTGCTCTCGCAACCGCTGCCTCTTCGCCCATCGAAGCGATGCAGAAAGGTTGCGCACCGATCCGCGGGGCGGCCCAGTCCAGCGCCGAAGCGATGATTGCCTCTTCCTCCCGCGTGTCTGCCGGATCGATGGTCAGCAGTGGATGATCCTGGGCAAAACGGGCGACCTGAGCGAGCGCGGTGGGGCCGACGCTGCCGACGAGCACCGCGCCGGGGCCGTCGGGAAGCGATATTGGCGGGGGCAGGGCGCGCCGTGCTTGCGCGAGCCGTAGACCGACGCCGACGATCACCGGATCGCTTGCCACCACCACAGCGTCCGTTGCGACCGCCAGATCCGCCGTGACCTCCACATCGCCGTCGTCGCTGGTGTCCGCCAGTACATAGGCAACGCCGTCGGTCGTCGCGCTCCGCCAAGCCTCAGTGGTCACTTCAAGCCCGTGACGGAGTATGCTGTGGGGCAACAAGGCTACATCGGAGCCGATCTGTAGCGAGAGAAAGCGTGCAAGGTCAGGGTCCTCCATCGGCGTTAGTGGATCGTATCGTTTCACCGACTCCGAGAGCAGCCGACCGCGATAAAAGAGATAACCTTGATGCACCGAAACATTGTAGCGCGGAAACCCGGCACTCATCAGCACTGACCGGCCACCTGCTTCACCGCTCAAGAACCTTGCCGCAGGCCCGATATTGCCCGTGGCGGTGGAATCGAAACTGGCGCACGCCTTGTAGGCAATGCTGGAACAGCCAGCCGCGCGAAGCGCCGCCGCGCCTTCTCTGATTGTGGCCAATGCCTCTTCTACAAGGCAGACGCGGGTCCGCGTCGCCAGAATAAGCACCCCGCTTTCGAGTGAGGCTGAAACCCCTTGGCTGCTAAAGGCTACAGGTGCAGACACACCGGCTGTCTCGAGCATGCCGGCAACGAGAATGGCGCCGGTGAAGTCGTCTGCGATGATCCCCAGTTTCGGCGTCATGCTGCGTCCTCTGCTGCCGTAAGCATCTCAATTGCGATTTTTGGGTCAGGCTCATGCCACCACAGATCAGGAACAGTCGCCCGTCGCGACGAAGACGTTCGACCGTGTAATCTTGCATATAGCAAACGCCTCCACCAACGATGATTGACGCATTGCCGCCGTGCTTTCCCACAAAGGAGAGGCACCCGGCCTCGGTGCCAATGCAGATATGTTCCGCTCAATCCGGCACGACGCCTGCGGCGATCATGTCGGCCATCGCGTGATCCGCTGCCTCAATTCCGCGGTCAATGTCCGACGCGGAGTGGGCGGCGCAGATGAACATGTTGTGCCTCGGGTGAAAATACGCTCCGTGGCGCAGCGCGGCGAGACCGAATGCGTTGCCGAGGCGAAGCTGGTGGTCACCATCGAAAAGCACTGCTGGAATTTGTGCAGGCCCGGTCTGGCGAAGACTGAACCCGTGGCGGGCAGCCGCTTCGTCCAGTCCGGCCCGCAGGCGCTCGCCCATTGCCGCGATGTGATCGATGACGTGATCGCGCTTCACCACACCGATCGTGGCGATAGAGGCGGCCATGGCGGCCGCTCCGTACCAGAAGGAGCCGGTGACGAATACCTTGGACGCTGCCTGACGGAAGCTTTCGCCACCGGCGACAGCCGCCAGCGGCCAGCCGTTCGCGATCGACTTGGACATCGCCGTCAGATCGGGCTGGATGCCATAAGACGCCCAACTGCCGCGGAGATCGATGCGGAAACTGGCGCGGACATCGTCGAGGATCAGTGCTGCGTCAGCGCGATCGCAGATGTCGCGCGCAGCCTGCATAAATTCCGGGGTCGCCAATTCCTGATCGCGCATGACATCGTGGCGAAAGGCCGAGAGGATGACGCCTGCCAAATCACCCTCGGCATCGGCGGCGGCCTTCTCAAGACTGGCGATGTCGTTAAAATCAAACAAAATCAAATGCGCCTTGTCTTCGTCCGTCACGCCGACCACGGACGGGGTGCACCATGGAACTGCGCCATGATAGGCGCCACGCGCGACAAGTATCTTGCGCTTTCCGGTATGGGCGCGGGCGATCATGACGCAAGCCGTCGTGGCGTCTGTTCCGTTCTTCTGGAACAACGTCCAGTCAGCGCCATCGAGGGTATCGACCATCAGCTCTGCCAGTTCGACCATGGTCTCAGTCGGACCGTTGGAAATATCAGCCGTCTTCATCTGTTCGAAAGCGGCTGCATCCACTTCGGGATGCCGGTAGCCGAGCAGATTCGGTCCCCAAGCGCACATGAAGTCGACATATTCGTTGCCGTCCGCGTCCCAGACCCTGCAACCATCAGATTTGGAGAAGAACTGCGGATAGCCAGGCGCAATCGCGTGCGTCGCCATATGCCCCCACACTCCTCCAGGGACAACACGTTGTGCCCGATCAAGAAGTTGTTTGTCCCGGCTGTTGTGCAGGCTGATATTCATGAATTCTCTCCGTGGGCGGGTAAAGCGGGGGCGCACCCCCGCATCTCGCTTATTATTCGTTCGTGATTTCGGCGAGGGGCGTATTGCAGCAAGCGCTGAAACGCAGGCCCTTGATATTAGGTCCATGGGCGAGGATGAGATCCGGATTGACCATGGGAAGGAAAATGCCGGTGTCATGGATGATAGAAGCAGCTTTGAACCACTCCTTGTCAGATTCCTCGGGGGTTTTGGCCGCCAGCGCTGCGCTCATGATGCCGCGAACCTCGTGGTTGATCAGCGAAGGATCACGGTCACCACCGGCCCGTTTGGCCCAGGTCGAATCCGGTGCAAGGCCGAAGTAGTCGATGAACTGGGACGTGCCGAAGAAGTCGGGCGCATAAAACACCGCTGTCAGAGGAATGCCATCGCTGTTGATCACATCACGCCAGTTCGACAGCGGTACCGGTGTCAGGGAGACCTTGACGCCAACCTTGGCCAGATCCTGCTGGATCTTCTGCATCATGAGATTGAAGTCGACACCGTAGGTGTTCAGATCCGGATAAACGGACTCGATCTCAAAGCCGTCGGGGTAGCCGGCCTCGGCGAGAAGCTCCTTGGCGCGTTCGGGGTTGTATTCAGGAACCTTGTGCCCGTCGGCACCCGGGAAACCGGGTGAAACTGGTACAGCAATCTCCCTGCCGGCACCGCCGACAACCATGTCGATCAAGCCTTTGCGATCGATTGCGATCGAGATAGCTTCGCGGACCTTGGCGTCGAGCGGCACCTTGTTGTCCTTGGCGCCGGGTGACAGCGCGATATAAACGAAGTTCAGCGAGGGCTCACGCGTGATTACGACATCAGTTCCTTCAAGGCTGTTTGCGGTGTCCGGATCAATCTGCTGGGCAATGTCCACGGCGCCCGACTGCAGCATCTGTGCCTGAGCGACAGCGTCTTTCACCTGACGGAAAGTGACTTCGGGCACATGTGCCGGCGTGCCCCAATACTCCGCACTGCGCTTGAGTCGAAGTTCGGCATTGGGTTCGTAGCTCTCCAGCTCGAACGGCCCTGAGCCGGCGGAGTGCGTGAGAAACCAGGTTTCGGCCGTGTCTTTCTCAGGAGCGGTCGCATCGGCGACGCCACCGTTTTCGGCAACGAGGTCACTGTTGAGGATCGCCATATATGACGATGCCAGAATCTGGATATATTCGGAATTCGGTTGACCCAGCGTCAGCACGACGGTGCTAGCATCCGGAACGTCGATGACCGATATCGGATCGACCATGAAAGTGGTGTTGGTCTTGAGGTTCTTCAACCGATCAATAGTCCATTTCACATCTTTGGACTCGACGGGGCTGCCATCGGCAAACTTGGCGGTAGGATCGATATGCAGGGTAATCTTGGTCTGCTCTGGGTTGCTCTCCCAACTCTTTGCGAGCAGCGGCTGGAGCTTGTTGTCCTTGTCGAGCGTTACGAGCGATTGATAGGCGGAAGAGTTGTATATCTGACAAGTATCGCACCATGACCGGTGAGGGTCGAGCGAGTTAATGTCCATGTCGCGCGCGATCACCAGGGCCCGTTCGGCAGCTTGAGCCGATCCGCAGGCGGCCATTGCCAGCGCTATGGATAGCAGCAGGCGCCGCGATCGTTTCATTCCGTTTAAATTAATCATTTCTTGTTCTCCTCTGTTGGTCGGTGAGACATGCTCCCACCTTTTTGCCACTTTCACCTGTTGCCCTTTGGGGCACTTCGGATGGCGGAGTGGGTCGCCTGTGTTCGCAGGGCGTTGAAGCCTCGATCTCTTATATTTGAAGCTTATTCTATTGTTGGTCGCGCTTTCGGCTTGAGCTCACCATAAACGCTGCTTGCGAAGGGTTTGCAGGTTTGCATCCGCAGGGCGGAGAGCAACCGTCTCAAATGCACCGACGCTTGCTGAATAGTGATCGCTCACCATCAAAGTCACCTCACAGCGTGGACAATCCAACGCACGATAGTCGATGTCGCGATAGATGTTCTTGCAACACATGCACTGGACGTCGCGAGCGCGCGAACCTGTCAATTCGGCCTGTATCGCCGAGCCGACCCGCTCGCCGGGTCGCGCAAGTCTGGATACCGATAAGAGGAAGGACTGCGATCCGGCAGCATAAAGTTGGGTGGGACTGGAGGAAGCACGCAGGGATGCACAAAGGAGTTCTCGAAAGCTGCGATCATCTGGATTGACACAAGCGTCCATTCGATCAGGCAGTAGCAAGACGTCGACCTTGTTCTCGCGGCCTAGCACATGCAGTGTGAAGCGCTCACCCGAGACCGGAAAGGGGTTTGCCAGAAGTCGTTCCACTGCTGCCAGGCCCGCCTCGTCTGATACAATGAGATGCGTGCGTGCCGGACGCCAGTCAAGCGATGTGAAAAGTGGCAGCACTGAATTTTCGCCACAGACCGTATCCGGAATGGCGTCTTTGACATGTTGACTCAAGAAAACATTCATTGCTGCCTCGCTCGTGGTTCCGTCGACACCTTCAGATCCAGTAGATGGGGCGGCTTGAGGCTTCGCTTCCATCTTGCTTTTTTGCTATTGTTGAACCGTTGGTCGGTCAATCGTCTGAAAGTATGATTCTAGCTCTGGAAGCCGCTGGAGCGGGGGTGTATGCGCGTTTTGGACGCGATTTTACCGGAGTGTTTCATGTTCGTTTCGCCTTTTTCTGCGCGGTGATGCAGCATGCCGCCCGGTGCCCAACTGCACGGCAACTGTGAGGGTGAAACCGCGGATATGGCCGCCCAAACCTCGTCTTGCCGAACGGGTTAGCGTTCTCGGCACATGCATGACACGTGCACGTGATAAAGAAAGGCGCCACGATTACCCCTTGCATGATATATCATTTTGAGGAATTCTCATGACGGGGAATAAAGAGACGCGCCAATTTGCAAGTCAGGAGCGCCGGAATGAGAACCATCCAGGTCGAAAACGACGGTGACCAAAATACTGAGATCGTCAATCTGCTGAGATTTTCAATCGAGGCGACGCATCTTTCATCGGCGGTTTTCTATTGGGTCGATGATCGAACCCGGATGAAGTTCGTGGCTGTTGAAGGCGTGGACCAGAGCCGACTTAACCTCTACCAATCGACTTTCTACGAACACGACCCCTGCAGTCCTTCCCGTATGATTGATCTCCAATTGCGGACCCAGACGCTTGGGCAGGCATGCTCGACGCTGCCCAATGGTACGATGGAGCGTTACCGTCCCTATATGAACTTCAGTGGAATCAGGGACTCTCTGGAAATGCTGTTCTGGTGTGAAGGGCGTGCTATTGCCGGCATGGGCCTGATCGCCCGGGATGGCGATGCGCCCTGTATCCCGCTGGAGGTCGTCAAACTCGCCGACAGCATGCAGACCTATATTGAAGCGAGCCTCTTGCGCCATCCACATGTCGTGCGCGAACTGGCGCGGCACAGGCTGTTGGTCCATTACATGCTGTCGCCGAGGGAACTCGCTGTTGTGCATCTGGTTTGTAGAGGCCTGACGAATATCGAGATTGCTGAAGAACTCTCGATTTCGCTTCCCACTGTAAAAACTCATTTACAGAATATGTTTGAAAAGATGAACGTGTCGAACAGGGCTAGTCTCATTTCGGAAGTGCAGCAGATTGGAATGATCCATTAGACTGTTTGCTGAGCCCTGAAGGCATGATGCCATGCGGGTCTGAGGTCATGCAGCACCCTATTTCAATTATGCAATATCATTTCCGGCCAATTTCAGCTTCAGTTGTTCCGTCATCTTTATCAGTTCCGGTCCCGTAGAAGTCATGCAGACCTCACGTGGCAGAATGTCTACAATGCCGCCGCAGGTGATTGACACGGTCGGTGAACCATCGGTGGGAAAGAAACACGTCCCCACAGCGTTGATATAGCTGTACCAAGCGCCGAATGCGCCCACGAAGCCGCGTTGCGACTGATCGACAACGGCCTGATCAACCAGCGATGCGATGCGTTTGGCCTGGGCTGGCTCCCTTTCAATCAACTGTTCGACGATGCTTGTGCGTTCCGCGCGCTCCATGACCGCGAGATGGGCCAAGCCATTGGCAGTCCGCCAAATCGGCAGCCGGGAGCCGACATCGAGCCGCAAGGTCACGGGAGAAATAGGTCTGCAGGTCGCAATATACACCATCTCCAATCCGTCGCGCATTCCAATGGCCACAGCAGCGCCGGTCTTCTCCGTTAGGTGCTCCATCAAGGGACGGGCGATGTGTACGACCGGGCTCGAACTCAGCGCTGAATAACCGAGCGATACGGTTGCCGGCCCAATGCTGTAGCGTCCGAGCCGGTCGTTGTAGTGGAGATAGCCAAGATTGGTCAGGGTGAGCGTCAAGCGGGATATAGTTGCTTTGGGAAGGCCCGTTCGCTCGATCAAATCCTGGTTGCCCAAGGTGGTATCACTGGCGGTGAAAGCACGGAGAATATCCAGTCCCCTTGCTAAGGTTGCGGCTGAGCCCGGGCTCTCCGCCGATGCCTTATCGAGAGGAGGTTGCGCTCTTTTCCTCATCTAGTGTTCCTTCTTAATGGACCGTACCTTGCCTGATTCAAAGGCATTTGGCGTTTTACTCCGATTACCAAAAGCCATTGTCGAGAAAAAATGGAATTTAATTTCATCAAAGTTGACGTCTTATCTGTTTTTTGTCAATCTCTCCCTGCATGACGAAACGACAAAGCCGATAATCCGATCACAGGAAGGCTCTATAACCTTGACTAGATACATAGTCCGTCGACTTTTTGCGATGCCCTTCCTGATACTGGGAATTGTCACACTCGCATTCCTCCTTACCACCGTGGTGAAGGGCGATCCGCTGAGCGCGATCGTCTCCGAACGACAGATGAACAACCCTGACATTGTGGCAGCTGCCAAGGCGCGATGGGGCCTAGATAAACCGTTGCCTGAGCGTTACGTGATCTATGTTACGAACCTGCTCAAAGGCGATATGGGGACATCCTTCATCACCCGCCGACCGGTAACACAGGATTTGATGTACCGCCTTCCCGCCACTATGGAGTTGGTTATCGCCGCCATGCTTGTTGGAACGGTGATGGGCATTTCGCTTGGCGTTCTCGCCGCCTATTTTCGGGGAACGGCAATCGATCACGTCGCTCGCCTCATTGCCTTGTTCGGCTCCAGCGTGCCTGTTTTCTGGCTCGGCCTGGCGCTGATTTACGTGACGTCCGTCCACTGGCACTTCCTTCCTGGTCCCGGCAGGGTTGATGCGCGCGCGGCGCTACCTCCAACGATCACAGGGTTCATTATCATCGACAGTCTGCTGTCTGGCGACTTCCGACTATTCGCCGATGCGCTACGGCATTTGATCCTTCCTGCCTTCGTTCTGGGGTGGTCGGTAGCAGGCACGATTTCGCGCCTCGTCCGCGCCAATATGTTGGAAGTCATGAGCCGCGAGTTCATCCTGACCGCAAGGGCAAAGGGAGCAGGAGAGTTCAGGGTCGTCATGCATCATGCCCTTCGCAATACAATGGTGCCGACACTGACGGTGATTGGATATTCGTTTGCATACCTCCTGACGGGGGCGGTGCTTACCGAGACGATATTTTCGTGGCCGGGAATGGGGTCCTACGCCGTTCAGGCCGCGCGGGGCCTTGATTTCCCCGCAATCATCGGTGTGACGATCGTCGGCGGCTCGATGTTCCTCCTGACCAATCTGCTGACAGACATCGCCTATGTTGTTGCTAACCCTCGTGTCCGGTTGAGTTGAACGATGACTGAAACCACTCTCACTCCACTTGGCCGCAGGCCAATCATGATGATGATTTCGCTGCCACTGGTCGTCGGTGGAATTATCATCGCGTTCTGGCTTATGGCCACACTGTTCGCACCGTTCATGACATCCTTTGACCCATTGGAGATGGTTGGGCGCAGGTTGCAGCCGCCAAGCTGGGATCATTGGCTGGGAACTGATGCTCTTGGACGAGACGTGTTCGCCAGAACGCTCTATGGCGCCCGGCACTCCATACCAATTGCCGTTATCGTTGTCGCGATCGCCGTATTTATCGGTTCCGCGCTGGGTGCACTTTCGGGCTTCGTCGGTGGCCTCCCCGGCGCTGGGATCATGCGTCTGGTCGACATAACCCTGTCGTTTCCCCCCATGTTGCTGGCCATGGCGGTTGCCGCCTCCCTCGGCCCTGGCTTGGAGAACGCTGCTGTTGCCATGGTCATCGTCTGGTGGCCGATCTATGCACGCCTGATGCGGGCGCAAGTGCTGGAAGTGCGCGAGCGTGAACACGTCGAAGCCGCTGTCGCGGCTGGGGCAACCCCTGCACGGGTTCTGTCGAAGCATATTCTGCCGCTTTGCTGGACACCCGTTCTCATCAGCGCGACGATGGATTTGGGGCAAGTCATCCTGCTTGCCGCTTCGCTCTCCTTTATCGGCCTCGGCGCAAAACCCCCGGCACCTGAATGGGGCTCCATGATTTCTGACGGCGCGTCACAGTTCTATTCCTGGTGGGTCGCGTTGGGGCCGGGCGTGGCTATCCTTACCGTCGTCTTGGGCTTCAACTTCATTGGTGACGGCCTCCGCGATTACTTCGACCCGAGGTCCCAATGAACAATCATACAGAATCCGAACCCCTATTTGAATTTCGCGACCTGCGCGTCGCCTTTGGCGGCGGAGCGGTGGGCTACTTCGAGGCTGTTCGAGGCCTGAATTTCAGTGTCGGTGCCGGCGAGGTGCTCGGGATTGTCGGCGAGTCCGGATCGGGCAAGTCCGTTGGCATGCTGGCAGCTCTTGGTCTGCTGCCAAAGGATACCCGGATAACCGGTTCGGTGCGCTTCCGAGGTCGCGAACTGGTGGGGCTCCCCCGGCGAGAGCTGCGAAAGTTGAGCGGATCACGTATCGCTATGATCTTTCAGGATCCGCTTTCCTCGCTCAATCCCGTGATGACTGTTGGGGCCCAGCTTCTTGAATCGCTCACTCTGCATAACTCGAACATCTCTCGGAAAGATGCTTTGGCGCGTGCGACTGAACTCCTCGAGCTCGTCGCCATCCCGCAGCCGGACAGGAGGTTGCAGCAGTATCCTCATGAGTTCTCTGGCGGCATGCGACAGCGCGTCATAATTGCGATGGCGATGGCCAACAATCCGGATGTTCTGATTGCCGACGAACCGACGACTGCGCTTGACGTGACCGTTCAGGCACAGATCATGGACGTGCTCGCCGATCTCCAGCATAGGCTCAAGCTGGGGATCATTTTGATCACGCACGATCTGGGCGTCCTCGCAGGCTTCGCTGACAAGGTTGCAGTCATTTATTCGGGCGAAGTTGTGGAACAGGCAAACATTTTCGATCTGTTTGCCCGCCCGGGTCATCCCTACACGCGCGGCCTCATAGAATCTATTCCCAATATGGCGGTCGCTCGCGACAGACTGTTTTCCATCAGCGGTGCTCCGCCTGCTCTCGGACATTTGCCTGGGGGCTGTGCATTTCATCCGCGCTGCCCCGTCGCTCAGACGATCTGTAGTACTGAAGCGCCGAAGCCGGCCGGCGACGAGAACCATAGCGCCGCTTGCCATTTCGCCTTTTCCGCGACGGAGACCATGGCATGACCGAACATCAGGCAATTCTTTCCGTCCGCAACATCGTCAAACAGTTCCCGATTAAAGGCGGCTTTCTGATTGAACGCGAAGTCGGCCAGGTCAATGCTGTCGCCGGCATCAGCTTTGATGTTTCCGCAGGGGAAACGCTTGGCCTGGTGGGCGAAAGCGGATGTGGCAAGTCCACTCTGGGCCGTTGCCTGCTGCGGCTTATCGAGCCGACATCCGGCGAGATTTTCTTCGAGGGCGTCGACATCAACCGGCTTCCCTCGGAAGAGATGCGCATGTTGCGCAAGCGCATCCAATTGATGTTTCAAGACCCCTACGGTTCCTTGCACCCCCGTATGAAAATCAGAGACAATATCGCCGAGCCGCTGCGCATCAGCGATATGACGAAGGCGCAACGCAGGGCGCGCGTCGACGAAATGCTTGAGTTGGTTCGTCTCAATCCGGAACACGGCGATCGCTACCCGCATCAGCTTTCAGGCGGGCAGCGTCAGCGCGTCGTCATTGCACGCGCGTTGGCGATGAAGCCTGATCTCCTGGTTTTGGACGAGCCGGTATCTGCGCTCGACGTCTCCGTCCAGGCGGGCGTGCTCAATCTGCTGAAGGATATCCAACGAGATCTCGGGACGGCTTATGTGTTCATCGCACATGATCTTTCGGTGGTGCAGCACATTTCCGATCGTGTGGCGGTCATGTATCTCGGGCGCATGGTGGAGATCGCGCCGAAAATGCAGCTTTATGGCCAGCCGATGCATCCCTACACTCAGGCGCTCATGTCAGCCGTGCCGTTGGCAGATCCGATCCGCGAGCGTTCGCGCAAGCGCATCGTGCTCAAGGGCGACGTTCCAAGCCCCATCAACCCGCCTTCAGGCTGCCGGTTTCGCACGCGTTGTCCGAAGGCCCAGTCCCTCTGCGCCGAAATTGAGCCGCAGCTGACCGATCACGGCAATGGTCATCATGTGGCCTGTCATTTTCCCGATGCGCAGCCTTCGGGCCTGTTGGGTGAGGTGGCTTAGGTGTCTTGGGAGGAGTAGACATGACAACAAAGGAACTTCCTCTTGAGGGGTTGAAGGTATTGGACCTGTCGCGGGTGCTTGCCGGTCCCTGGGCCACAATGAGCCTTGGGGATCTTGGTGCCGATATCTGGAAGATCGAGAACGTTAAGGGCGGTGACGATACCCGCGCGTGGTCGGTGCCGAACTACAAGGGTGTGAGCACCTATTATCTCTGCGCCAACCGCGGAAAGCATAGCATCGCGCTCGACCTCAAGAGCGCCGAGGGGCGCCAGATCGTTCTCGATCTGGCTGCAAAGGCCGACATTCTCGTCGAGAATTTCCGTGCCGGCACAGTTGACCGCTTGGGGCTTGGCTACGAAGCCATACGTAAGATCAACCCGGCCATCATCTACTGCTCAATCTCCGGTTATGGACAGACCGGTCCGCAACGTGCCCGCCCCGGATATGATTTCATCATGCAAGCGGAAAGCGGATTGATGTCCATCACTGGTCAGGTTGACGGGCCACCCAATAGGTTGGGCGTCGCCTTCACCGACGTGGTGGCCGGGATGGTATCGACGCAGTCGATCCTAGCAGCACTTTATCAGCGCACGAAGACAGGGGAGGGGCAGTTCATTGATGTATCCCTGCTGGAGTCCACCCTCAATCTCTTGATCAATGTCGGCAGCGGGTACCTGAATGCTGGTGTCGAAGCATCACGCTATGGCAACGCCCACCCGACCGTTGTGCCTTATCAGGTTTTTGATGCCCTGGACGGCCCTTTCGCGCTTGCTGTGGGAAATGACAGGATATTCGTCGACTTCTGCCAGAATGTCATATCGAGACAGGACTTGGCGGCGGATCCACGCTATGCCACCTCGCACCTGCGGGCAATAAATCGCAATACTCTGATACAGGAGCTTGTAGAGGTGCTCGCTCGGCAGTCGGTTAATCATTGGCTAAGCCTATGCGGCGAATATGGCGTTCCCGCTGGCAGGGTGAAAACCGTCGCAGACGCTCTGGAGAGCGAAGTCGTCGTCGAACGTGGCGTCGTACAAGAGCTTACTCATCGCGTTTTAGGCCCGGTTCGGCTGATACGACCTGCTCACGGTCTTGCCGCTCAGACCGGAAGAATGCCGAAAGCGCCTCCATTGCTGGGTGAGGATACAGCCATTGTCCTCTCCGATGTGCTTGGATTCAGTGCTGACCATATCCGCAATCTGGAAAACAGCGGCGTGATCGCATGCCACGATAGCACCAAGCTCGCTAGCTCTGAACCGTCATAGTCCTGGTTGCGCCAGATCCTCATCTAGGCAAGCGTGACGTTCCGTAAAACTTGTATCGATGATGTACATCGGCCATCTCCTCATCCGTCAGCAAAACCGGATGCCCGGCTTGGCGAGCCAGAAGATATTGCCGCGCCAGCGTCTCCAGTTTAACGGCAAGGTCAAGCGCCTGTCGGAGGCTCTTGCCGACGCTGATCATGCCATGATTGGCCATAAGACAGCTCGTGTGACCTTCAATCGCTTCAACCACGGCATCGGCCAAAGCATCGGAGCCAAAGGGCTCATAGCGCGCGCAGGGCACCGAGTTGCCACCGAAGCCGGCAACCATGTAGTGGAATGGGGGGATCGGCGTACGTAAAGAGGACAAGGCGACGCAATTGTCCGGGTGGCTATGAACGACAGCCATTATCTCCGGCCTGTTGATGTAAAGTTCGGTATGAAGCCGCCATTCGGTGGAAGGCACACCGGGTTCGCCATCAGCTTGGCCACCGTCCAGATCCAGCCACACCATCCTTTCCGGTGAAAGGTTGGACGCGCGCGCTCCGGCAGGCGTAATCAGCATGCCGCCCTCGTGACGTATGCTGATATTGCCCGAACTGCCGTGGTTGAGTCCGGCTTCCTCCATAAAGGAGACCGCATCGCAAATCTCCGCACTTTTCTCTAGTTTCATCTGTTGCTCCTGACATCGAACAAGAAGTTGCCGACAAGGCTCATTAGCGCGTTGAGCATAGCAGCGCCGCTAGCCACGACGCGCTCCGCGGCTCTCTGCGGCGGCCATCAGACGGGAGGCGCGGATTTACAGTAATGTCGTATACGGCGGTCGAGCTGCTGATGCGAGAGACATCGCATGGCATTTCGTCTGTGGTCGTCAGGCCCAGCAATGTGGAGTTCACGATTATGTTGGAATCCTCAGGCTTATCACCGCCAGCGCGCCGTTACGCTCGGATATGGTCCCCATCTCATTGTCTCTTTTCCACGGAATTCGCCTTGTGTCGTATCCGGCCAATCGATCTGTTTCGTATCACTCGACTAGCTTTCATAGCGCATGGAAAGCAATTTTGATATATCAAAAATGGTTGCATTTGCACTTTCGCGCGTGTTTTTGTCCGGGACAAAGCTAGGTGAAACTGGTCAAAAGGCTGCCGTTTCAGTCCATCTTCTGAATCTGTTGCTGTTTATCACTGCGCGAAATGCGACAAGTGTTGCGCAATTTACAATATCGTTTTGACGGACAGTGGGTAGTGTACCTCTGGAAGCTCAAGGTTCGGGACTGTCTGCCGTAACGCCGAGGACCGGCCGATCCGCAAGAGCATGAAGGATTAGATACCAAATCTTCAGCACGGTTCCTGAAGGAGCCTTCCTAGCGTGGATTTTCAACCGAAACACAAATCCGGGAACAGCCAATATGATCAATATTCATGTCACTACCCGTAACGGCTCACCCATTGACCTTTCCGTCCCTACAGGCCGGTCGCTGATGGAAACTCTCAGAGGCGGCGGCATTGACGATATCGCGGCGTTGTGTGGGGGCAGCTGTTCCTGTGCCACCTGTCATGTTTATGTTGAGCCATCCGCCTATCTCGAAGACATAAGCGATGGTGAGGCGGACATGCTCGACTCGCTTCTTCACCAGAAGGAAAATTCCAGGTTGTCGTGCCAGATCACAGTCACTGAAGGCATGGATGACCTGCGGGTCGAGATCGCTCCTGAAGAATAATCCGCGGCAATTTGATAAAAGTGGAGAAGCGTAATGCCCGAAATACTGGATATTGCAAGCCTGCCCTCGCTGAGTGACGTGGGTTTCACGGCGGGTCGCGACGGTCTGCGGGAGTTTTGTCGACGGATTTTCGACGCGCCAGTCCCCCGGTTCCTGAAGAACGAAAACAATCAACTGGTTGTTTTCCGTAATGCTGATCTCCGCGCATTTGGTGCTGCGCCGGAAATCGGAAATGTACCGATCGGCACGCTTTTCCCGAGCAGATACATGGAAACAGACGACCCTCAGGAGAAGCTTCCGGGGTGGGAGATTGGCGAGGTGATTGGCAAGCAGGTGTTCACCTTTAATCCACCGCTGCACGGTCCGGCCAGACGCATACTTACATCATGGCTCAGTCCAAAAGGTGTCAACCTGATGGAAGGGGTCGCGCGAAAGATTGTGAACCAAATCATTCGCGAAACCGCCGACGGCGAAGAAATTGACTTCGTGAAGGAGGTTGCCGAACGGCTGATCCTCGGTTTCTGGAGTGAGTTGCTACATCTCACCGAGAGTGAATCGCAAAGCCTTGGGCAGCATGCACGGAATATGACGAGGCTCTTTTACGTGGATCGGACTGACGACGATTTGCGCGCTCTTGATGTGGCTTTTTCAGGTTATGCGCAGATTCTGGCGGGCGCGGCCGAGCGAGGTCTCGCCGAGGGCGACCCAATCATGCTCGAAATCGCTGAAAAGCTGAAAGATCTGGATTTCCAGGACGACCCGTTCGAGACGGGGGTCGTGCCGAAATCCGTTGGCGATTTCCTGGCGGGCAATCTCATAGACGGTGTCCACACAGCCGCGCTTGCGGCAGCCAATACGGTTTTCGCGCTGGCATCAACTCCAAATGCAATGGAACTGGTGCGGCAGACGCCTGAACTTGTCCCGAGAGCAATTGCCGAGGCTTTGCGTCTTAACCCTCCTGTCCTATTCCTACCCAGGTTTTCGCTCCGTGATTTTCACTACGACGATCTCATCATTCCGGCTGGCAACATGATCTCCATGATGTGGGGAGCCGGGAATTATGACCCGGCGACTTTTGCGGATCCGGAAGTCTTCAACCCCAACCGACCTCCGGCCGGATTGACGACGTTCGGTGGCGGCATCCACATTTGCCCGGGCCGATATGTCGGGGTGATGCTCGTCAGGGTCATGATCGAGGAATTTGAAGCTAACGGTGTGATCTGTGAGCCAGGGAATAACCCTGCTGTCTGGTATCCGTCGCACAAGCTGTCGCAGTTGAAAGTCTTTCCCGTGAGGCTCAGGAAAGATGCGCCGCAGACGGTGTGATCACGAGAGATCGTTTTTCAAACACGACTGGCGCTCTATGGTTCCAGCGTTGTTCTTGCACTTTAGAGGCCTTGTTGCGCGGATCGTCGTTGATCTGATAACAGGCCCGCGTTTTGATCTCAGGATGTTGTGGATGCGGCATAAGCACAATGAAAGCCTGAGACGGCGTGGTGATTTGACGGTCTGGACAAGCGATGAGGAGCTTGAAGGGCTCATCATCCATTTGCCGGAGGAGCAGGGGTGACTTCATCTCAAAGCCGGGTCGTTATCGTCGGAGCTGGGCAGGGTGGGCTGCAGGTCGCTATCAGCCTACGCCAGGAAGGCTTTGAAGGAAGTATCACCCTGATCGGGGATGAGCCCGGCCTGCCTTACCAGCGTCCCCCGCTATCCAAGGCCTATCTCAAGACGGGCGACGTGGAGGGACTGACCCTCAGGCCATCAGCATTCTTCGAGAAGAACAGGATCGAGTTGATCGCCAAAACGACCGTTAATCGTCTCGATCGCGCCGGAAGAAAGGTCATCGCCAGCGAACAGGCATATGAGTTCGATCACCTGATACTCGCAACCGGCACATCCAACTTCCGTCCGCCTATAAACGGGCTCGAAAGAGCGCTTGACCTGAGAACGCTGGAGGATGCGAAGCGTCTGCGCGAGGGGCTTGACCGCTCTCGGCGTATTGCGGTTATCGGGGGTGGGTTCATCGGGCTGGAATTTGCTGCGGTGGCAAGGGCGTCGGGCCATGATGTGACCGTGGTGGAAACGGCACCAAGACTTCTTTCGAGAGCCGTTTCTCACGCGATGTCGGCTAGATTTCTCGACTTTCATCGCGCGCTTGGAACACGCATCCTTCTTGGTGCGTCCGTTGCTCATATCTCCGATACATCGGTGACAGTCTCGAACGGCGAAGACGTGGAAGCGGATCTGGTTTTGTTGGCGGCGGGTGTTCGGCCGAACGTAAAGCTTGCCGAAGATGCCAGACTGTCTGTCGAAAACGGGATTATCGTCGACCAGTATCTCCTGACTTTGGATCCGAATATCTCCGCGCTTGGAGATTGCGCTTCGTTTCCCGACCCGCGTACTGGACGATCCGTTCGCCTTGAGAGCGTTCAGGCAGCGACCGATCATGCCCGTCTCATTGCACGGCGTCTCGTGAAGGGGGACCTTTCTGGCTACACTGCCGTTCCCTGGTTCTGGTCGGATCAAGCCAATTGGAAACTGCAGATTGCCGGGTTGTCGGGGCCGGAAGACGAAAGCATTCCGGTGGGAGAAACAGCCGTGTTTCGGTTCTCTGAAGGCATCTTGACAGCGGTCGAGACGATCAATGATGCAAAAAACCACATGAAGGCGCGCAAGGTGCTGGCTTCCAGAGAGCCTTGCTCTCGTGACATGCTCGAGCGGGGAGGATATGACCTAAGCCTGAGTTAACAGGGATATGACGGAAACAGGATGACAGCTGAGAATGAGACGGCCAGACGCGAGGCTCAGGTCAAGTTGTGTCAAGACATCACCATTTTGGATATCAACAAGTACTGCCTTTCCTGCTCAATGCCGTCAGCTGTGCCTGGATCCGCAAGACTTCAGCAGTCTACCGCCAGAACTTCGGTTTGGGCAGCGCCGAACCCCGCATCACGGCAAACCGGATTTGCGAGGTCCTGTGCTTTGACAAGGCGGCAGCAAACGGCTTTGTTGCACGGGTCAAATTTGGGACGAGATAACCCCACCTTCAGATTTTTCAGGCCACGGGCTTGAACACCGGATGGCCGAGTTGGCTCATCTGGTTGAGAGCACAGATGCCGATCTTTGCTTCTGTGGTGTGATTGCCGAAGTTCCGTGCCTTGAGCTTCGGACCAAAAACGCGTGCCTGTTGTCAGATCAACGGCGCACCGCGCAAGAAGGCCCCTCACAATACCGGCGATAGTTCGTCACGGATTGAAAACGGCCAGGTCGGTGCAATACAGGAAGCCTGCCAAGGTGCGGAGCGAGGCCCTGCATTCCAACAAGTCTGGGCGCTGTTTATTCAGCCCAATATCAAAGTCAGGCGAAGGCCATAGCTTTGCGAAAAGCCGGCATTCGTGATACCAGATGATCCGTTGTGTGCAATAAGAGCTAGGGCTTGTCGTGGGTCAAACGCGAAGCGGTGCGATTTCCGCGAACGAGAATACTTTGGACCTGTCGAGGAATAGTCTTTCTGAGCGAATTTACGCTCATTTGCGTCTAGAGCTTATGTCCGGACTCCACCCGCCTGGCATGCGTTTATCGATCCGGCGTCTCGCATCCGAGTTCAACACTTCCCCTACCCCTGTAAGAGAAGCGATTTTCCAGCTCGTTCGCGAGGGAGCGCTTGAGCTGCGACCGGGGTATCAGCCGCGTGTTCCCGTGCTCGACGTTCCGGTCTATCTCAACATCCGAGAAACCCGACTTCCCTTGGAGCGGTTGGCAGGTGAACTTGCCGCAGTTCATATAACGGCCGAGGAAATCGAGGCGCTTCGCGAATACCACAGGCGGTTTCAGCAGGGAGAGGCGGATGAACAGTGGCGCGATGCGCTGATAGCGAACCAGAATTTTCATTTCGCGATCTACAATGCGTCCCAGAATCCGGTGCTCGTCCGGGTGATCGAAAACCTCTGGCTGCTCGCGGGACCGATTGTCAATTCGCAATATCCGAATGTCCGCGAAGCATCATCGGATATGCATCCGCATTTGCTGGTCATCGACGCGCTTGAGCGCCGTTCTCCCGCCGATACTGGCGAACTGCTTGTCCAGGACTTGCGCGAAGGCTCCTATCGCATCCTGCGCCAGATGGAAGAGACAGAGAAAAGCGATTTTCGTAAATCAAAACGTGCCAAAGGTTGAGGCGAAAGCCGGCAGCGCGCGGCCACCGACACGCTTTCAGCTTCCCCCATCGTGGGTTTGTCTGCGTTTTTGAAGTCTTTCCCAGCCGATGGCTGTGTTCTTCTCGACATGCTCGCGCAATTCTTTGATATCAACGCCAAGCTTTCGCACCGCCTCACCGCGCTCGGGTGGCAGATAGATTTCTTCGGGTCGGGTCTCAATGGCGTCCAAGATGAGACTGGCGACTTCCTGTGGTGAGCAGGGCTCACCCGCGAAGGCCAGTGCAAGCGCGTCTGTCTTGGATTCCTTATCGAGCATCGGTGTTTCCGTGGCGCCGGGATAAACCAGCGTAAAGGCCACCGGGCTTGCAGTTTCCTCGATTGCCAGCGCGACATGGAATGCGCGCAAGGCATGTTTTGCTGCAGCATAGCTTGCAAGACCGGGATAGGGAACGAAGGCAACCATGCTGGCCACGGTGATGAGGTGGCCGGAGCCCTGTTGCTTGAAGCGCGGCAGAGCGGTCATCATTCCGTTGATCGCGCCGAGACAATTCGTCTGGATCGTGTCGTGGTGGCCGGAAAGCGGAACGTCGCGCGCCCAACCGGCATGAACGATCGCCGCGTTGTTAATCAAAACATCGAGACGGCCCTCACGCGCCCAAACCGTGTCAAGCGCCGACTGCCACTCGGCTTCCGACGTGATGTCGAGTTTCACGGCCCATGTTCGGTCTCCAAGTCGCACCGCCAGATCCTCTGCGCGAGCGATGTCGATATCGGCGATAACGACCCTATGGCCGGCTGCCAACGCCAACTCGGCGACGGTCGTTCCAATTCCGCTTGCACCGCCGGTGATCATGATCACCTTGCTCTTTGTCATCCTTTGCTTCCCTCGTAAGCGTGTCCGGTCCACTGGATCAGAAATAAGTTCGTATTGAGCCCGTCACGAGATAGTCCTCATCAACAAGATGCATCACGCGCCATTTGTCGAATGTCAGGCAGGGGTGCGATATCCCGAAACCGAGCATGTCGCCCACTAGCAAAGGCGATTGTGCCGGAATCTCAAGGTGGCAATGCTGATCATTGAGACGTTGCACGATATGGCCCGGAGGCAGTGGTTGCGGTTTGTCGTGCAAGCCCGGACGAAACCATTTCAAGCCAATGGGCGGGTCATCGTAGGATGCGTCTCGTTTGCCGAACCCAACAATGGCCTTGCATGGCTCGGGGCGGGATTGCACGTAAGCCCATACTTCCAGCGCGGGTTCGAGGTTGCCAGTCGCCGCAAGTGCAGGATCGCGCCGCGCCAAAGCGTCACGCGCCCGCACATACATGTGAGAGTCATGCGTAATGTAGCAGCCGGACCGGATCAGTACACGGAAAGCCCGTGAGAGCTTCGCGGCAGAGAGTTTGGTGGTTACAAGATCGTAGTAAGAGGAACCGCCCGCCGACAGCAGTACTTCTCCATCGCCAAACAACCCTTCGCGGTCAGCCGTTTCCGCCAGGGTGACCATACCGTCAAGAAGTGCGTTGACCTGCACAAGGATTTCCGGCGCACCATCGTTCCGCAACAAGCCTTCGAACCCCTCAACACCGGCAAGGTTCAGGGCGTCAGCCTCCTCAGCGACGGCGTGCGCGACCTGCAGCGCAGCTTCGAGGGAGCGGCAGCCTGTTCGGCCTCCTTCGAAACCAAGTTCAACGAGAACGTTGAGCGGTCGTCCAAGTCCGCGTTCGCGCACCGCACGCGCCAGCGCGGCCACATTGGCGGTGTCATCGACCAGGCAGTAAAATGCGAGGTCCGGAGACGCTTTCAGACCGTCGATGACGTTGGCAATACCACGCCGTCCGATCAACTGGTTGGCCATGAAGATGCGCTTGAAGCCAAATTCGCGCGCCACCGCAAAATGCTGGGGCGTTGAGACGGTGATCGCCCATGCGCCATCGCTGATTTGCAGGTCGTAGAGAGCGGGGGCCATCGACGTCTTGCCATGAGGCGCGATGCTGACCCCCGTCTGCTCGATATAACCGCGCATCCAGGCGCTATTTGCCCGCAACGCGCGTTCACGCAATATTGCGACCGGCAAAGGCACGTCTTCAGCCAGAATATTCCATTTCTGCGTGGCGACCTGATCGAGCGGCAACGGGGCTTGAAGGGCGGGGACACCTTTCTCCAAGGCGGTAAGCGGTGCCTCCCAGGGGCGCGGAGCGCCCAAAACGTTATCGAATTGTAGAGTCATATTACCATCAAATGCTCAGGGAATGGAGGAGCCGGTAAAAATCTCTGCCGGTCATCTGCGAAATGGTGGTGTGTAGGCGCTCGCCTAAGAGCGAGCGACGTTAGGAAATAGAGGCAGACGTTTTCTAATACTGTCGTAACAAAGCGCCCGGCAGCTACCGAGAGCACGCTGCATATTCCTATCCAACGATATGGCCTATGATATGTCAAAATAGAGGTAACTAGATCCCACATTGTAGAATTCGGCCGCCGTTTGATGCACTTGCCCAGCCAGGGCACCAAGACCTTGATCTGTCTGGATGCAGAGCCATCCCAATTGATACAAACATGCGGGTTTGATGAGGCTTTTGTCATCTGCAACTCACGATCATCTCAATCTCGACAGTGATCTGTGCAGGCAAGCTGCCGGCACCGATCGCCGAGCGTGCGTGGCTGCCGTGGTCCGGACCAAAAAGCTCGACCAAGAGATCGGAACATCCGTTGATAACGGATGGATGGGCGGTGAAATCCGGAGCCGCGTTCACGAAACCGAGCACTTTGATGATGGCGTCGATGCGATCCAAAGAGCCAAGATGGTTATCTGCGACGGACAGGAGATTAAGTGTCACAAGGCGCGCATGTTGATAGGCTTCTTCGACGCTGACGGTGTCGCCTACCTTGCCCGAAATTCTGGCGGCTCCTTCTGTATTAGGGCCTTGGCCGGACAAATAGAGCAAATCGCGATGACGCTTTGCCATGACAAAGTTACCGACGGGCGCCCGCAACTTGGGAAGCGTAAGCCCGAGCGTTGAAAGACGTGTGGAGGCAGTGCCCGTCATTCAGCTACCCGCCATGCCGGCGTGGAACCGGCTGACAACATCTCGGGCTGACATAGTCATCAGCGCCGCATCGCTGGCTACAGTGATCAGGCGGAAGCCCATTCCTGCCATCTTCAAGGCGTACTCGCTCGACATGCAGTGAATTCCGGCAAACTTGCCACGACTTTCAGCCGCCTTGACGATACGCTCATAGGTCGCCAGTATTTCGGGCGATGCCTTGTCGAAGACGGGCGCCTGTCCCATCGAAAAAGCGAGGTCGGTCGGCCCGACATAGGCACCGCTGACTCCTGGAACATCAAGAATGTCGTCAAGCGCGTCCAATGCCTCGACCGTCTCTATCATCGGCAGAACCAGGATCTCCGCGTTCGCAAAACCCTGGTAGGGCATATCCGGACTTCCGAAAGCAGATGCGCGGTTTGGTCCATTGGACCTCTGTCCCAGTGGCGGATAGAGGCAGGACGCCACAAAACGCTCACAGTCCCCGCGGGAATTGATCATCGGGCAGATGACGCCCCATGCGCCTGCATCGAGGACCTTTCCAATAATACCGCTTTCGTTGGATGGCACGCGGGCCAACATTGGAATGCCCGAAGCGTCTGTGGCCTGGAAGCACGCGACGAGCGAAGCATAGTCCTGCACGCCGTGTTGCAAATCGACCGTCAGACTGTTCCAGCCGCATCTCGCCATCAATTCGGCGCTGTATCCACACGGCATCGATAGCCAGCCGTTGATGCTGGCCTGACCGGTAAGAAGGCGCGCTCGAAGCGGATTTTTCATATTGGTCTCCGCCTAGCGTTGCGAGATCGGATTGGAAATTTTGATATACGATATAGGCTCGACCTAAATCTGACAATATCGTATTCGCCATTAATATCATTTTGATATATCAAAAATGTACGAATGAATGTAAATCCAATCAAACGCGAGCGGGCTGGAGCGCCAAATGTTCATGAACCCACCGACATTCACCTCCTGTATCAACATCGAGACTCCTCTGGGTGAAGGTCCGGTCTGGGACAGTGATCGCGGTCTCTTGTGGTTCGTCGACATTCTTCTGCCCGCAATCTTCTCCTTCGATCCCGATACGGAGCGGCTGGAGAGATATGACATGCCGGTCGCGGTCACCTCGATCGGCTTGACCATGGACGAACGGCTCATTGTTTCGACAAGCAAGGATATCTGCTACTTCCAACCGGCTGACGGCACTCTGGAACGTCTTGTCACCCCGGAAACGGATCGGGAAATGAACAGGTTGAATGATGGAAAGGTCGGGCCAGACGGTGCCTTCTGGGTCGGGTCGATGCATGTAGTCCGCCCAAGCGAGCCGACGGCCGCGCTTTACCGCATCACCCCCGATGGCAACTGCACCCGGATGATCGAGGATATTCACGTGTCCAACGGGCTCGCCTGGAGTCCCGACCACCAAACGATGTATCACGCCGATTCCCGCGTACCTTTCATAAAGACGTGGGACTTTGATCCATCCAGCGGCAACATTTCCAGACCTCGCCTGTTGGCGGCACCGACCGTGGAAGAGGGATTGCCGGATGGTGCGGCAGTGGATAGCGAGGGCAATTATTGGAGCGCGGGCGTCACTGGCGGCTGTATCCACATCTTCGCTCCCGACGGTACGCTCCTGCAAAGAATTGACCTGCCGATGGCCGCGCCCACCATGCCATGTTTCGGTGGCCGCGATGGCGATATACTGTTTCTGACTGGCTTGACGCGGAAATCCGAAACCGGAGTTTCGGCGGGCAAGCTGATGGCGTGCCGGGTTAAGGCGCGCGGAGCTCCAATTTCTCGATTTGGCGTCGGATTGGTTTGACGACGCGGGGATAAATCCGGTCAGTGGTGCAACGGACTGAAATGATACGCCTCAGCCGCGCTCGAGAAGAAACTCTGGCACTCACTGTCTATCGCGAGAACACGACCGGGCGAACTGCACGATTGCAGGTCAATTTGGCGAGCGGACTTCTGGCTCCTCCGCATTTGCTGATACATCGGCCAATCGGAGATCAGCCCTATTATGAGGTCGTCGGTCCCGAGATCTATAGGGTCGGGGTTCAGCCAGGGGTGGCACTCACTTATTCCAAAGGAATTGCCACTGCCGAGGAGGCACGCTTGAAGCGCTTCGACTACCTTGTGGTGGGCGACGCCTCAAGTATCGATGGGCTTGCTGCCCCCTATGATGAGGAGGAAACCGACCAGGTCGTTCATGTCGAAAGGCTCGACGCCGGTCTCGATCTTTTCGAATTTGTCAACGGCGGCGTAAAAACCGGCCACGGGGCGGAGCAAAAGTCGGCCACTTTGGACGCCGGTATGAGACCCGCGGGAGGGCGTAGCCCGAGCGGGGGTCTCATACCGGCGTAGCGATTTTCTGAAGGGTTTCAGCCAGCCTTTCTGGCGCGGCTTTGGGCGAGACGATAGCTGTCGCCATTCATTTCGAGAATGTTGACGTGGTGGGTGACGCGGTCGAGCAGAGCGCCAGTCAGTCGCTCGGATCCCAGGATTTCTGTCCATTCGTCAAAGGGCAGATTGCTGGTGATCAGGGTGGCGCCCCGCTCATAGCGTTGCGAGATCAACTCGAACAGCAGCTCCGCGCCGGTCTTTGACAACGGCACGAAGCCAAGTTCGTCGATGATCAGCAGCTTGTATCCTGCCATCTGCTTCTGGAAACGTAGGAGACGCCGCTCGTCACGGGCCTCCATCATCTCGCTGACCATGGCAGCTGCTGTGGTGAAGCCAACGGACAGGCCCTTCTGGCAGGCGGCCAGGCCAAGGGCGAGCGCTATGTGCGTCTTCCCGGTTCCGCTGGGGCCGAGAGCGATGACGTTCTCGCGACGCTCGATCCATTCGCAGCGGGCCAGTTCCAGCACCTGCATCTTGTTGAGCTTCGGTATGGCGGTAAAATCGAAACTGTCGAGGCTTTTGACAACCGGGAATTTGGCTGCCTTGATACGGCGCTCGACCTTGCGGCGATCCCGTTCGATCATTTCCCGCTCGGCAAGCCGGGTGAGGTATCCGATATGATCAACGCCCTCGGTGGCGCAAAGCCGGGCCAGTTTCTGATACTCCCGCTGGAAGGTCGGCAGCTTCAGGCTCTTGAGGTCGTGGGCAAGCAGGATCTCGGGTGCTTCGGTGCTCATGCCGCTTCTCCCTTCCCCGATGACAGGAGGCCCATATACGCCTTCGCCGATGTCGTCTCCACGGTTGCTCTCGGCAGGTAGGGATAGATCGACAGATCAAGTCGCGGCGGCCGGCGCTCCACCCGGCAAAGAATCAGATGTTTGACGGCGTCGAAGCCGATCGCACCGAGATGAATGGCTTGCTTGATCGCCGCATGCAGGTCAGCCATATCGAAGCTTTCCAGCAGTCGAAGAACCTGCACGTATTCTCGCCGGCCATGCTTTGCCATGCGGCCTTCCATCAGACGGCACAGTGTCGCGAACTCCTCCGGCAGATCCCAGCCCTGCAAAGGGGCTGCCTGATCCAGCGCATTGATCTTCTGCTCGATCAGCGGCAGGTAATGCACAGGGTCGAAGATGACATCCTCCCGATCAAAGCTCCTGGGATGGCGGGCGATGATCTCGCCGCGGCAACCAATCACCACCTTGTCGACATAGCCTCGGACCCAGACGTCCTGGTGACCGTAGGCGACGGGTACGGAATAGTCGTTCGTCTTGTAGCGAACGAGAGACTGTGCCGTGACCCTGGCGCTGGCCTGATCGCAGGCGTCAAATGGGGAGGCTGGCAAGGACTGCATGGCAGCCAGATCACGCTGCAGCCGTTCACCGATCATCTCGCTCTCACCACGCAGCCTGTCGCGCTGGCGCTTGCGGCACTGTTCTTCCAGAAAGGCATTGAACGCATCCCACGTTGGAAACTGCGGGATGGGGACCATGAAGTTACGCCGCGCATAGCCCACGAGGCCCTCGACATTCCCCTTGTCATTACCCTTTCCGGGGCGGCCATAGCGATCCCGGATCAGATAATGGGACAGGAACCCGCTGAACAGTGTTGCCCGCTTGCGCGTGCCATCAGGCAGGATCTTCGCCACAAGGCAGCGGTCATTGTCATAGACGATTGATGGAGGCACGGCCCCGAAGAAGGCGAACGCATGGACGTGGCCATCGACCCAAGCCTCGGCTACCGCCGCCGGATAAGCCCGCACATAGCAACCGTCGCTATGCGGAAGATCGAGTACGAAGAAATGGGCTTTCTGCTCGACACCTCCGATCACGACCGTCGCCTCACCGAAATCGGCCTGCGCATGGCCGGGCGGATGAGAAAGCGGCACGAAGACTTCCTGACGGCGCTGTTCCCGCTCCCGGATATAGCCCTTGATAATCGTATAGCCGCCGGTGAACCCGCACTCATCACGAAGCCGGTCAAACACACGCTTGGCTGTATGGCGCTGTTTGCGCGGTACGTGTCTGTCTTCGTCCAACCAGTGGTCGATCGTTGAAACGAACGCGTCCAGCTTCGGCCGCCGGACCGGTGATTGTCGCTGATAGCCAGGAGGCGTCGAATACGACAACATCTTCGCTACGCTGTCGCGGGATATGTTGAAGTGCTTGGCTGCCTGACGTCGGCTCATCCCTTCCGAGACGGCCAGACGAACCTTCAGATAAAGTTCCACGGTGTAGATCCTCTGTCCCTCCTGCGCTCATTGCAGAAGGAAAATAGGTGGCCGGATTTTACTCCGCCCGCGGACGAATTATTCCGCCGCTTCCGTGGCCGACTTTTGCACCGCCGTTCTCAATTCAGGAAGATCGCGCAATCCTCAGGGATCATTGAAGCGCATGCCTTCGCCATCGCCGTCTTGCTGTCCGCGTTTAAACGTCGGCGCTCCTCGTAGGCGATATTGGCCGTTCCGGAAGGGAGCACCGCGCCACCATGCACCCGCTCGAGCTTTCCAGAATCAGCCAGTTCGGTCAGGTCGCGACGAACTGTCTGCAGCGTTACGCCCAGATGCTTTGCCAGCTGATCGACGGTTACCTTGCCGTCGCGTCGGGCGATTTCGAGGATCTGGGGGTGTCTTATCGATTGTGACATCCGGGTGTCTCCGTCAGGCGGTGGCGATAGATGAGCCGCGCTGTTCGCGCAGGCTCCTATAGCAGAAATTACGGCGACAATGGCAACTCGCGGGTAAAGCGCGTGAGAACGCGGACAAAAAGAACAGTCGATCCAATCATATAGAAAGAAAGCGAACATATATCGAAAAAAATGCTTTCTTTTATGTTCGTTTTGATCAATGCTAACTTTCAAGGGATTTGGGAGGATCCGGGTTGGAGGACCAGTCAGACATTATTGAACTTTTGGTTGTTGGTGGTGGCATCAATGGGTGCGGGATCGCGCGGGATGCAGCGGGCCGCGGCCGTTCGGTGATACTTGCGGAGATGTCGGATTTGGCCTCGGCAACGTCGTCCGCATCAACGAAGTTGTTTCACGGCGGCTTGCGCTATCTGGAGTATTTTGAGTTCCGGCTGGTGCGGGAGGCATTGATGGAGCGCGAAAATCTGCTGCGCGCCATGCCCCATATAAGCTGGCCGATGCGGTTTGTTCTGCCTTATCACGCCAATATGCGCTTTGATGGCGAAACGCCGACGTCCAAGCTTTTGTCCACACTGATGCCATGGATGAAGGGGCGTCGTCCGGCCTGGCTCATAAGGTTGGGGCTCTTCATTTACGATCATCTGGGCGGGCGCAAGATTCTTCCCGCCACCAAAACGCTGGATCTGACCAATACCCCAGAAGGGGCGCCGCTGCGCGATGAATTCACCAAGGCATATGAGTATAGCGATTGCTGGGTCGAGGATTCACGCCTGGTCGCGCTGAATGCTCGCGATGCCGCTGAACGCGGTGCCAGCATTCTAACCCGGACCAAGCTGGTATCGGCGCGGCCTGAAGACGGCATATGGCGTGCAGAACTGGTCGATGACGGCTCTGGTCGCAAGTACATTGTCCGCGCGCGAATGATTGTGAACGCCGGTGGCCCCTGGGTGGGAGATATTCTGCGTCAGCGTATCGGCTCCAACACAAGGGACGGCGTGCGTCTTGTGCGCGGGAGCCATATTGTGACGCGCCGCCTGTTCGATCATGACAAATGCTACTTCTTTCAGGGCGCCGATGGCCGGATCATGTTCGCCATTCCCTATGAGACCGACTTCACGCTTATCGGCACGACCGATCAGGAGCATCATGACCTTTCGCAAAAGCCGGTCTGCACGCCGGAAGAGCAGCGTTATATGGTCGATGGCGTCAATGTTTACCTGAAGAAGCCGATTTCTGTCGATGACATCGTCTGGACCTATTCCGGCGTTCGTCCACTCTACGATGATGGTGCGCTTTCAGCGACGGCAGCCACGCGCGACTATACAATTAAACTGGATGAAAGCGCCGGTGCGCCCGCTCTGAACATCTTCGGGGGCAAGATCACCACCTATCGCAAGCTGTCGGAGAGCGCGATGAAAATGATCGGCGGGCGACTGGGCACAGACAGCGGGCCCTGGACTGAGGGCGTGGCCCTGCCGGGCGGTGACTTTGCAGTGAGCGATTTCGGGAAACTGGTCTCGGAGTTGAGGCGCGATTACGGATTTCTCACCGAACGCTGGGCAATGCGGCTGATCCGAGCCTATGGAACCGATGCACGCAGATGGCTGGGATCGGCAAGGGATGCACAAGACCTTGGACAGGATTTTGGCGCGACCCTGACCGCGGCGGAAGTCGACTGGCTGATGGAGAAAGAATTCGCCCGTAGCGCAGACGACATCTTGTGGCGGCGCAGCAAGCTTGGCCTGCACAGGCCCGACGCGGCGGCCCTTGAGGCCTACATGGCCCAGCGCAGCTTTTCGATGAAGGACACAGCATGACCCTCAAAATGGAAAACGTCAGCCATGTCGTCGGCGCCGAGACCCATATCTACCCAACGTCTCTGACATTGGAGAAAGCGACGATGAATGTCCTGCTCGGGCCGACGCTGTCGGGCAAGACATCCTTGATGCGGCTTATGGCGGGACTCGACAAGCCGACAAAAGGGCGCATCAGCTGGAATGGGGAGGATGTGACCGGCAAGCGTGTGCAAGAACGCAAGATCGCCATGGTCTACCAGCAGTTCATCAACTATCCGGCGATGACGGTTTACGACAACATCGCCTCGCCGATGCGGATCATGGGGCTGGACAAGACGGAGATCGACAGCCGCGTTCACCGGACGGCGGAGCTGATGAAACTGACCCCCATGCTCAATCGCAAGCCGCTGGAGCTTTCCGGCGGCCAGCAGCAGCGTTGCGCACTGGCGCGGGCGCTGGTGAAAAATGCGGGCCTTGTTCTGCTGGACGAACCGCTGGCCAATCTCGATTACAAATTGCGCGAGGAACTGCGCGCGGAGATTCCGCGCATTTTTGAGGAAGCAGGGTCGATCTTTGTCTATGCCACCACGGAACCGGAAGAAGCGCTGCTTCTGGGCGGCAATTGCATCACCCTGTGGGAGGGCAAGGTAACGCAATTTGGCCCGACAGCCGAGGTTTATCGCCATCCCGCAGATGCCGCGACGGCGCGTGTCTTTTCCGATCCGCCTATGAACTTCCTAACGGTTGAAAAGCGTGGTGACACGATGCATTTCGGCGACCAGGAAAGCATGCCGTCGGTCGACAATACTGTCCCTGACGGGCGCTATCTGCTCGGATTTCGGCCCAACCACCTGGCGCTGGAGCCGCGCGAGGGTCGGCTGCGCTTCGAGGCGATGCTGACCGTGACTGAAATCACCGGCTCGGAGACCTTTGTGCATCTGACCCATGGCGATGAGCGCTGGGTGGGCCTCGTCCATGGCGTGCGCAAGCTTGAGGAAGGTGCGCCGCTGCCGGTTTATCTGCATCCGTCCCACATTTACATTTTCGCACGGGATGGCGCGCTCGTCTCCTCTGCAGCTTATGCGGAGGCCGCCTGATATGGCCAAAATCACACTGGAAAACCTGGCGCACTCATACCTTCCCAATCCGACAAAGGAGGAGGACTTCGCGCTGAAAGAGCTGAACCATCACTGGGCGGATGGCGAAGCCTATGCCCTTCTGGGGTCGTCCGGTTGCGGAAAAACAACCTTGCTGAACATCATTTCCGGGCTGCTTATTCCCTCGCAGGGCCGCGTCCTGTTCGACGACAAGGACATCACGACCGCGCCGACGGCCGAGCGCAATATTGCGCAAGTGTTCCAGTTCCCTGTCGTCTATGACACCATGACCGTTCGTGAAAACCTCGTTTTTCCCCTGAAAAACAGAGGGATGGACGCCGCCGAAATCAAGCGGCGCGTACAGCGTATCGGCAAGATGATCGATATGGAGGCCGAGCTGGATCGCAAGGCGCGTGGTCTGACGGCAGATGCCAAGCAGAAGATCAGCCTGGGCCGCGGCATGGTGCGCGAAGATGTGAATGCGCTGCTGTTCGACGAGCCTTTGACCGTGATTGACCCACATATGAAGTGGGAGCTGAGGACCCAGCTCAAGACCCTGCATCGCGATTTCGGGCATACGATGATTTATGTGACCCATGATCAGACAGAGGCGCTGACTTTCGCCGACAAGGTTGTTGTCATGTATGACGGGCGGGTCGTCCAGATCGGAACGCCTCAGGAATTGTTCGAGCGTCCTCAGCACACATTCGTTGGCTATTTTATCGGTTCTCCGGGCATGAACCTGTTCGATGCGCAACTTGATGGCACGCGCGCCCGCATCGGCGAGACCTCCGTTGATCTTGGAGGCCACTATGAAGCGCGCGGCAAAGTTCAACTTGGCGTCCGTCCTGAGTACATCCGCTTGCAGACACAGGGCGAAGGCATTCCCGCAAAAATCAAGCGCGTCGAGGATGTCGGTCGTCACAAGATCGTTCGGCTGGAGGCTCCCGGCGGTGAGATCAGCGCCGTTGTGCCCGAGCATTTTGCGATTGCAGCGGACACGGATCGCATCACCTTCGAGCAAGGGAGCGTCAATGTCTACGAAAACGATTGGCGCATTGAGCCTAAAGGAGAAGCGGCATGAACAAGACCGTTAATCAGAAGGCGTGGCTTCTGGTACTGCCTGTGTTGATCCTTGTGGCCTTTTCGGCAGTGATCCCGCTGATGACCGTGGTCAATTACTCGGTTCAGGACACGTTCGGCAGAAACCAGTTTTTCTGGGCCGGACTCACCTGGTTCAGCGATATGCTGCATTCGGAGCGGATGTGGAACGCGCTCAGCCGGCAATTGCTGTTTTCAGCTGTCATACTGGCGATTGAAGTACCACTGGGCGTGTTTGTGGCACTGCATATGCCCAAGAAGGGGTTCTGGTCGTCCTTCTGCCTGGTGACAATGTCACTGCCGCTGCTCATTCCGTGGAATGTTGTCGGCACCATCTGGCAGATCTTCGGTCGCGTTGACATCGGGCTTTTGGGTTACACGCTCGAAGCGCTGGGGATCGATTACAACTACACGCAGGATACGATGGATGCGTGGATAACCGTCGTTGTCATGGATGTATGGCACTGGACGTCACTCGTAGCGCTTCTGGCCTATGCCGGCCTCTGCTCCATACCGGACGCCTATTATCAGGCTGCCAAGATCGATCAGGCCAGCCGCTGGGCCGTGTTCCGCTACATCGAGCTTCCCAAGATGGCGGGTGTCTTGATGATCGCGATCCTGCTGCGGTTCATGGACAGCTTCATGATCTACACCGAGCCTTTCGTCCTGACGGGCGGCGGACCGGGCAATGCCACGACGTTCCTGTCGATTGACCTTGTGAAGATGGCGCTGGGGCAATTTGACCTTGGACCGGCGGCGGCTTTCAGCCTGATGTACTTCCTTGTGATTATGGCGATTTCCTACGTTTTCTACACGGTGATGACGACGATCGAAAAAAGGGATGGCAAGTAAATGAGCGATTTAGCAAGCCCGCAGGCCACCACCCGAAATGACGCGATGACCATCGCGAAACCGCGGGTCGCGCAGCGCCGCTTTCGCCCTTCGGGCAGTGCGGTTGTGATGGGTCTGTATCTTCTGTTCCTGATGCTGCCGATCTACTGGCTGGTCAATATGAGCCTGAAAACCAACAATGAAATTCTAGGGTCTTTCTCACTCTGGCCACAGGATCTGACGTTTTCGAATTACGCTCTGATCCTCACGGATCCGAGCTGGTACATGGGTTACGTCAACTCTCTGACATATGTGGTGATGAACACCTGCATCAGTCTTGCCGTGGCATTGCCGGCCGCATATGCCTTCAGCCGCTACCATTTCATGGGCGACAAGCACCTGTTCTTCTGGCTGTTGACCAATCGTATGGCGCCACCCGCCGTTTTCGCCCTGCCGTTTTTCCAGCTCTATTCCTCGTTCGGCCTCTTTGACACCCATATCGCCGTCGCACTGGCACAGTGCCTGTTCAACGTGCCGCTGGCGGTCTGGATACTTGAGGGCTTCATGCGCGGCGTGCCGAAGGAGATCGACGAAACGGCCTATATCGACGGCTATTCGTTTCCGAAATTCTTCGTCAAAATCTTCATGCCGCTGATTGCAAGCGGGATCGGGGTGTCGGCCTTCTTCTGCTTCATGTTCTCATGGGTTGAGTTGTTGCTGAGCCGCACGCTGACCTCGGTGAACGCAAAGCCCATCGCTGCCACCATGACCCGTACAGTCGGCGCGGCCGGCGTGGATTGGGGCGTGCTGGCGGCAGCGGGTGCGCTCACCATCATTCCCGGCGCGCTGGTGATCTATTTCGTCCGCAATTACATCGCCAAGGGTTTTGCCCTGGGGCGGGTATGACGCCGCGTCTGGTAAAGAGAGGAGGGTACAAACATGTTTGACTGGATGGCATGGACTTGGCCAACGGCTGCATTCTTCGCATTGATCGCCGCCACGCTGGTTGTCTTTTCTATACTGGCGATACGTTTTCCCGAGGTGCCGCGGAAAGGCGTTCTGGGGATCGAGACGACCCGCGGAGACCGGCTGTTCATCACGCTTCTTGGGTCCGCATTTATCAATCTCGCCTGGCTCGGCCTCAACGTCGGTCCGCAGCCCTGGGCGCTCGTCGTTTGTCTGGCTTACGCAGCGGCAGTCTTTAGCTGGGTTTAGGCCATGTCAATCACCGGACCGTCGTAGGAGGGCGGTCTTCACGTTCATACACAGGAGGAGACCAAAATGAACGTCTTACTGAAAACGTCCACGGCTCTGGGGTTGGCGCTTGCCTTTACACAACCGGCATGGGCCGACATGGAGGCAGCAAAAGCATTCCTGGATAGCGAAATCGACGGCGTGACAACGCTTTCGCGCGCCGACCAGGAAGCCGAGATGAAGTGGTTCATCGACGCTGCCGAGCCTTTCAAGGGCATGACCATCAATGTGGTTTCGGAAACGATCACCACGCATGAATATGAAAGCCAGGTTCTGGCCCCCGCGTTTACTGCCATTACCGGGATCGTCGTCAACCACGACCTGATCGGTGAAGGGGATGTGGTCGAAAAACTGCAGACCCAGATGCAGTCGGGTGAAAACATCTACGACGCGTTCGTCAACGACTCGGATCTGATCGGTACGCACTGGCGCTACCAGCAGGTCCGCAATCTGACCGACTGGATGGCCAATGAAGGCGCCGACGTCACTTCGCCGACGCTCGATCTGGAGGACTTCATCGGGACGCAGTTCACCACGGCCCCTGACGGCGACCTCTATCAGCTGCCCGACCAGCAGTTCGCAAACCTCTACTGGTTCCGTTACGACTGGTTCAGCGATCCGGAAATTCAGGCCGACTTCAAGAAGGCATACGGCTACGATCTGGGCGTACCGGTAAACTGGTCTGCCTATGAGGATATTGCCGAGTTCTTCACCGGTCGCGAGATCGACGGCGTGAAAGTTTACGGCAACATGGACTACGGCAAGAAGGACCCAAGCCTCGGCTGGCGTTATACCGATGCCTGGATGTCCATGGCCGGTATGGGCGACAAGGGTGAGCCCAACGGCCTGCCCGTCGACGAATGGGGCATTCGCGTCAACGACAAGTCGCAGCCCGTCGGCGCATGTGTGGATCGCGGTGGCGCTACAAACTCGCCGGCAGCCGTCTATGCAGTCAACAAGGCCATCAAGTGGCTGCAGGATTACGCGCCACCGGCCGCAGCCGGCATGACCTTCTCCGAGGCCGGACCGGTCCCGGGACAGGGTAATATCGCTCAGCAGATGTTCCTGTATACGACATTCGTGGCCCCCCTGGTCGCTTCGGATGCTGTGATGAACGAAGACGGTACGCCGAAATGGCGTCTGGCTCCGAGCCCCCACGGCGTCTACTGGGAAGACGGCATGAAGGTCGGCTATCAGGATGTTGGCAGCTGGACCCTGATGAAGTCCACCCCCGAGGACCGTGCCAAGGCCGCATGGCTTTACGCACAGTTCGTGACCTCGAAGACCGTGGACGTGAAGAAATCCGACGTTGGTCTGACCTTCATTCGTGATTCCACCATCAACTCCGAGCATTTCGACAAGCGTGCCGACAAGCTGGGCGGTCTTGTTGAATTCTACCGCTCGCCGGATCGCGTACGCTGGTCGCCCACGGGTACCAATGTTCCGGATTACCCGAAGCTCGCCCAGTTGTGGTGGCAGAATATCGGTGATGCGATGTCTGGTGCAAAGACCTCGCAGGCCGCGCTCGATCAGCTATGCGCCGATATGGAAGGCGTCATGGCGCGTCTGGAACGTGCCGGAATTCAGGGCGATCTCGGCCCGGTCCTGAATGAAAAGCGCGATCCGTCCTATTGGCTGGAACAGCCCGGCGCTCCGAAGCCGAAGCTTGCCGATGAAGACGAGAAGCCCGTTACCATTGGGTATGACGAACTCGTGGAATCCTGGAAACAGTAACCACCACGAAAGCAAGTCAGGCCGGGACGCGCAAGCCGCGTCCCGGCCTTTTCTATTTTGCTGACCCGAGCCTCAAACGTCCTTTGAAGCATCGAGCTATGAATTGGTGTTGCGTCGATACTCTATCTATTTGTTTTCACGCACGCACGGACGGAAAACCGGCATCCACTTTTCCTGGACGCGCTATAGCTTCTTTGGCCTGCCCCCGGATTGGCGCCGGCGGCGGCGTCTCCTTGCTTACGGCTTCAGCATCACCTTGCCGGCCCGGCCGGGCGTCAGGCTTGCTTCCATTGCCTCTTTCACCTGATCGAGCGGGAAGATGCCGTCGACGTTAAGCGTCAGGACACCTTTTGCAGCAAGTGTGACCAGTTCGGTGATCAGGCGGATACGATTGTCGGGATCCATGTCTGCGCTGACGCGTGCACCCCAGAAGCCCTTGACCGTGATCTGCTTCATGATCAGGGTGCCCGATGACAGCGGCATCGGCGCACCTGTGGCGGTTCCGAAAAGCACCAGTTCTCCATCGGATGCGAGAAGATCGACCAGATCCGCAGCAATATCGCCGCCGACGGAATCGATCGCGGAAATGGCGCGGCCTTCACCGATGATCTTCTGCGCCTCGTCCTTCCAGTCATCGGCCGAGGTGGACACGACATTCTGGATGCCTTCAGCGCGAAGTTCCGCTGCGGCCTCTTCGCGTCGCACGAGGTTCAGAAGATGAATGCCGCGGGCCTCGGCCAGAATGGCCATGACCCGCCCGACAGTTCCATTGGCAGCCGTCTGAATGATCCAGTCGCCCTTCTCGGCCTTCAGCATATCGAGCATCGAAATGGCGGAGAACGGCATGGCGATCAGCTGCGCGCCCATCTCGTCGGAAATCTGTTCGGGCAGCGGCAGCACGCCGGCAGCAGGCGCGATGAACTGCTCTGCCCAGGTTCCGTGGACGCCTGCTATGGCAACACGCTTTCCGATAAGCGCCTTGTCAACGCCTTCGCCGACAGCGTCAACGACACCTGCGGCTTCCGATCCGCCGATCGCGCCGGGCAGGGGCGGCTTGTAGCCATAATCGCCGCGGATCGTCCAGAGATCGTGATTGTGGATCGGCGACAGGAGGGTGGCGACCCGCACCTCGTCTGCACCCGGTTCCGGCAGGGCAACCTCACGGGTTTCCATAACGTCTTTCGGTTCGCCAAAAACGTCGTGAATTGCAGCTTTCATTGATTTTCTCCTTTTCGCGCGTCAGCGATCAGACGCGCTTTGGTGTTGTTCATTGCCCGTTCCAGCGGGCGTTGATCAGCGGCGAGCTTTGACAGGATCGCAGCACCCAGCCATTCAGCGTAGACCGCTTCAGCCACTGCATCCGGATCGTCCAGCGGCAGAAGGGAACCGTCACGAGCACCATCCCGCAGCAGGTCTGCCAGCATCGCAATCAGGACCTTCACACCATCGTCGAGCACTTTGCGCATGCTCTCCGAGAGGTCGGCAACCTCGGCGCCGAGCTTGACCACGAGACAGGTGGGCCGCCTCTCCGCCACATCATATCGTCATGCCAGGGCAGATGCATTCTGTCTCTGGGCTGACTATGCTGCCGAAATGAGACCATAATCGTCGCCCTCGCGCGCTTTCAAAATCTCGCTTCAGCAACTTGGCAATGCCAATCAAACTGCTGCGCTCGCTTGCCGACGGGGCCGTATTCGACATGCCGCCACAGGGCGTGAGCCGCTATATCGAGAAACAGACAGGGTCAAAAATACGAATCTGGCGCTTCGACAACAGGCTGGCCACGATACCGTCCGGCAAGACGCTGAGGATCGAACTGGCGGATCCGGCCGCCATCCACTGGAGTGCCGACGGCTGGACGACCGTCAAGGACATCAAGACGAAACCATCGGGGCTCGGGACCCATTTCGCGGATCTGCCGCTCAAGGGCGTGGAGCCCGGGCATGCCGTGGTTTTCACTTTCTTCTGGCCGGAAAGCGGACAGTGGGAGAATGTAGATTTCGCCGTTCGCGTCGGCGAATAGGGTGATCGGCAACTGGAAACGGAGTTTTGACATGCAGATTGGAATGATGGGCCTTGGGCGCATGGGCGCCAACATGGCGCGGCGTCTCATGAAAGACGGCCACGAATGCGTCGTCTACGACGTGAATGCCGACAATGTCGCCGCGCTGGTCAAGGAAGGCGCGATCGGCGCCAGTTCGGCCGAGGACCTTGTTGCCAGGCTGGAAAAGCCCCGCGCGGTGTGGATGATGCTGCCGGCGGCGATCACCCCGCGGATTGCTCGCGACCTTGCGGGCAAGCTCGAAAAGGGCGACGCCATCATCAATGGCGGCAATTCGCACTACCGGGATGCGATCGATCTTGCCGCCGAATTCGCGCCCGCCGGCATCGACCTCATCGACGCCGGCACGTCGGGCGGGGTCTGGGGTCTCGAGCGCGGTTACTCGCTGATGATCGGCGGTCCCGAGGCGGCAGTGAAGCGGCTCGACCCGATCTTCGCCTCGCTTGCGCCGGGAGCCGATCCGGGCGCTGCGCCGGACGTTTCCGGGGGCACAGCCTCAAGGGGCTATCTGCATTGCGGGCCGACCGGGGCGGGCCACTTCGTCAAGATGGTGCATAACGGAATCGAATACGGCGTGATGGCGGCCTATGCCGAAGGGCTGAACGTGCTGAAGGCGGCCAATGCGGGCAAGGGCGAGCGCGCGGTCGACGCCGAAACCACGCCGCTTTCGAACCCTGAATACTACCAGTTCGACATCGATCTTGCGGCCGTGACCGAAGTCTGGCGGCATGGGTCGGTGATCGGCTCGTGGCTTCTGGACCTGACCGCGGCGGCGCTGAAGGAAAATCCGCATCTCGAAGGTTTCGACGGAAGGGTGTCGGATTCGGGCGAAGGCCGCTGGACATTGCAGGCGGCAATCGACACCGGCGTTCCGGCGCCGATCCTGTCATCGGCGCTGTTCGAACGGTTCTCCTCGCGCGGCGAGGCCGAATTCGCCGGCAAGATTCTCTCGGCGATGCGCTACGCCTTCGGCGGCCATCTGGAAAAATCGTGAAGTGGTGGAGATCGAGACGATGACGGAGCAAAAATCTGACGCGCTGGTGGTGTTCGGCGTGACCGGCGATCTGGCGCACAAGATGATCTTCCCCTCGCTTTACGCGATGGTGAAGCGGGGAGCGCTTACCACCCCGGTGATCGGCGTCGCCTTTGACGACTGGAACGTCGACCAGCTGATTGCCCGCGCCAGGGACGCGGTGGAAACCCATGTCGAGGCGATCGACGAGGCGGTGTTTACGAAACTCGCCGGGCTTCTCGCCTATGTTTCCGGCGATTATCGCAGCCAGTCGACCTTCGACACGCTGCGCGAGACGCTCGGCAGTGCCAAAAGCCCGCTCTACTATCTCGCCATCCCGCCTTCGCTGTTCGAAACGGTCGCGGGCGGCCTCGACAAGGCGGGGATCGCCAGAGGGGCCCGGCTGATGGTGGAAAAGCCGTTCGGGCGTGATCTTCAATCCGCGCAGGCGCTCAACAAGGTGCTGCATGCGGTGTTCGAGGAAGATGCGATCTTCCGCATCGACCATTTCCTCGGCAAGGAAGCGATCCAGAACCTGCTCTATTTCCGCTTCGCCAATGCCTTTCTGGAGCCGGTCTGGAACCGCAACCATATCGACAGCGTCCAGATCACCATGGCCGAAGACTTCGGCGTGGCGGGGCGCGGCAAGTTTTATGACGAGGTCGGCTGCATCCGCGACGTGATCCAGAACCATCTGGTCAACGTGCTGCTGCTGCTTGCGATGGAGCCGCCGGTGACCGGTTCGTCCGACGATCTGGTGGACGAGAAGGTGCAGATCCTGAAGGCGATCCCGCCGCTGACGCAGGCGGATGTGGTACGCGGCCAGTTTGACGGCTATCGCGATGAACCGGGCGTCGCCGTCGGCTCGACGACGGAAACTCTTGCCGCCGTGCGGTTTCAGATCAACACCTGGCGCTGGAGCGGCGTGCCCTTCTTCATCCGCGCCGGCAAGAACCTCCCCGTTCACGCGACCGAAGTCGTCGTGCGGTTCAAGCGCCCTCCGATCGCGCTTTTCGATACTTTGGAGCATTCCAGCGCCAATTATGTCCGCTTTCGGCTCGGGCCGGAAATCGCAATCGGCCTCGGCGCACGGCGGAAGTCGCCGGGCGAGGACATGCGCGGCGAAGCGGTGGAGCTTGCGGCCGTCGATGACGGCGTCGGTGACCTGGCGCCCTATGACCGCCTGATCGGCGATGCCATGGCCGGTCGGCGCGAGCTTTTCACGCGCGAGGATGCTGCAGAATTGGCGTGGACGATCTTCGAGCCCATCCTCGACGACAAGACTGAGCCGGAAAAATACAAGCCCGGCAGCTGGGGATCTGAAAAAATGACAAGCTTCGCCCCGCCCGGCGGCTGGTTCGATCCAGCGCAATCCTGAAGGAGCGAGATATGGAACAGACCAATCTGAAAGGCGGCGGGGGCCGTGTTCTCGCCATCGGCGATGCGGCCCGGCTATATCGTCACGGGCGGCGGTTTCCGTCCTTGGCAGGATGACAGCCTGACGCGTTCAAGAGCGGATTGAAAACATGCCCCTCAACCCAACACTCTGGCGCTTTCGTTTCACGCTGGCGTTTCTCGCGATCATGCTTGTCGCCAATGCCTTCGCCGGAACATTCTCCGGCCAACTTCCGGAGACCGCGCTCGCGGCCTGGGGCATTGGGAAGGACGCTGTGTGGTCCGGAGACGTCTGGCGGTTCGTGACGGCCACTTTTCTTTCCCACGACCGGGGCATGCTGGTCCGTCAGTTTTTCTTCGCGGCCGCTATTCTGGGCTATACGGAATGGAAACGGGGCAGTGCCTCGACCTTTCTGCTGTTCTTCTCCCTCGATCTCGCTGCATCGTGCCTGCTGTTGCTGGGGGTCGCCTTGTGGCCGGACACCGCCGGCCTGTCGGCGGCAAATGATGTCGGCATGTCGCTGGGCGGGTTCGGGCTTATCGGCCTTGCCGCGTCCGGCACGCGCTGGCGGTTTCCGCTTTTGGCAGCGGTGCTTCTGATGATCGGGATAAAGATTGGGGCGGCGTTTGATCCGCTTGCCGACCTCGGCCACGTCATCGCCTTGTGGATGGGATTTCTGCTGGGATTGGTGCAGGTCAGGATGTCGGCGAGATAGGATCGGTTGCGTGGCCCGATGCATAAGCTCAGGCACGATGCTGGCAATAGCAATGCTGTGTCCTCAGAGGAGCGCCTCCGGCCACGGACGAAGCGGCCTTGGCAAATTGACCATTCGTCGTCGGCACGGTACTTTTCCGAACGGTGAGGCGACCGGTTCTTCCGGCCGCCCTTTTTGTCGGGTCATCCATGGTTTCTGAAGACGGCCGATCCATACCGGCCAAGCAAAGAACAGTTGCATTCCTGTGGAAGTTCGGACCTCTGCTGGCCACGTTCATTCTGTTCGGTCTCGGGGCATTCGCGGTCTATGTGGCATTGCACGGGATCACGATTTCCGATGTCATCAGCCGGATAAGACTGACGCCGACACATTCATTGCTTGCTGCGGTGCTGGCCACCGCTTTCGGATATGTGGCACTGATCGGTTATGACTGGTCCGCATTGCGCTATGTCGGCAAGGGGGTTCCCCTTCCAACCTTGTCACTGGGCTCCTTTACCGCCTATGCCCTGAGCAATTCGATCGGGCTTGCCGTCCTGTCCGGAGGCGCCGTTCGGTATCGGTTCTATCGCGGCCTTGGTCTCTCCCTTGCCGATATCACCGTGGTCTCGACCTATTGCGCAATGGCCTTCGGCATCGGCGTCACCGTGATCGGGTTTGCGGCCATTGCCTGGCAGCCGGCGGCAATGGAGCACATCGTTCCGCTGTCGGCCGCCACGATCAGGGTCGCGGCAGTTTCGGCCTTCGCTGTGGTAACGATTGGCGTCGCCTGGAGTTCAATTGCCCGGCATCCGATCGGTTTTGGCCGTTTCAGATTTGTCATGCCGCCGCCTCGCGATGCAGCGTTCCAGATTCTGTTCTCGCTCCTCGACATCATCTTCGCGGCGGCAACGCTCTATATCCTGTTGCCGTCCGGCGCATCGGCGGCCGTTACGTTTCCGACCTTTGTCGCGGTTTTCGCAGCGGCCGCCGTCGCGGCGGTGCTCAGTCACGTTCCGGGCGGCGTCGGCGTTTTCGAAGCCGTCATCCTTGGCGCATTCGCAACCGTGTCGGATCAGGCGGCGGGCGTCGCCGCGGCCCTGCTCGTCTACCGGATCATCTACTACCTCCTGCCGCTCCTGGCCGGCGTGCTCATCCTTGTCGGGGTGGAGATCCGCGAAAGAATAGCGCCGCTGACAAAGCCGGGAGGTAAGGCGTTGAGCGCGCTTTCGGTGCTGTCTTCCCTGACATCCCTGATGCCCTCCGTCGCCGCCGGCCTGACATTTCTCGCGGGGTCTATCCTCATTCTCGATGGAATTATCCCGATCCCGAAGTCCATTCTGGGGGAGTTGCAGTCGGCGGTTCCTCTCGGCCTTTTCGAGCTTTCAAACGTGATCATGGGCGTGACCGGCGGCATTCTCATCGTGCTTGCCAACGGATTGCGCTCGCGCTCGCGCAGTGCATTCTACATGGCGATTGCGATCCTGGGCCTCGCAGTGATCTCCCTGCTCCTTCAGCGGCTCGATTTCGATCTTGCTTTCGCGCTTGCCTTTCTGGCGGCGGTGCTTTGGGTCTCACGGGATCGTTTCGACCGCAGGACGCCGCTTTCAGCCGGCCAGCATTCCATGACATCGCTTGCCCTCTGGGCCGGGTTTTCCATTTGCGTTGTCCTGTTTTTCCTGTTCGCCCATCAGGATGCCGAATATTCCCATTCCCGCTGGTGGCAGTTCGCATTCGACGCGAATATGCCGCGTGCCTTGCGCACGGCCGGCATCAGCGTTTCGGTGTCGCTCGTCGTGCTCCTGTTTCTGGCGCTGAGACCCGGAGCCGGGGCATCGCCATCAGGCTCCGAAGCCGATATCGCTCTCGTGCGTTCGCTGATTGCCCGTCAGGATGATCCCGATGCGAACTTTGCCCTTTCGGGAGACAAGCTGTTTCTGGTTTCGGACGATCGGAATGCCTTCGTGATGTATGGCCGGCATGGCCGCAGCTTCGTGGCCCTGGGGCCGCCTTTCGGGCAAAGACCCTCAACGGCGGAACTGATCGATGCCTTCGTCTCCGAGGCGAAGCGGGCCAATTGCCGTCCGGCTTTCTATCAGATCGCGGCCGACGACCTTGCGACCTTTGTCGATGCCGGTTTCATGCCGAGCAAGCTCGGCGAGGAGGCTGTCCTGGACCTCACGACCTTTGCCCTGGACGGGCCGGAACGACGCAAGCTCAGGCAGGCCCATAACCGTGCGACACGCGACGGCCTCATGATGGACATTGCCTCACCGCCCCATTCCGAGGCGCTGATGGCCGAGTTGAAAGCAATCTCGGACGAATGGCTCGGCGAGAAACATGTGCGGGAAAAGCGGTTCTCCCTTGGCCGTTTCGACGAGGATTATCTTCAGAACTTCCGGCTGGCGCTGGTGCGCAAGGAAACAGGAATTGTCGCCTTCGCCAACATTTTCGAGACCTCGACGCGAAAAGTCGGCACCATCGATCTGATGCGCCACGCCTCCAGCGCGCCGTCGGGCACCATGGATTTCCTTTTTGTCGCGCTGATGCTCGCCCTCAAGCAGGAAGGCTTTCAGCAATTCTCGCTGGGAATGGCGCCGTTGACCGGGCTGGATTCCTCTCGTCATCCGAGGATCTGGGACCATGTCGCCGGGTCCGTCTCCCGGCTTGGCGGCCATTTCTACAATTTCGCGGGCCTGCGCGACTACAAGGAAAAGTTCGCGCCGGACTGGCGCTCGCGATATCTCATGACCTGGGGCGGCATCGATCCTCTGCTGGTTGCCAATGATGTGAACGCACTCGTCAGCGGCGGGCTTCGCGGCGCGATAACGCGCGGCGCCAAAGGGAAAGAAGACGACGAATGATCAGCCGGTTCGAAGACGGGGCAGTTGCGGGCAGCGACATGTTTGTATCGACCCCCATTGGATATTCGCGGAAAATCTGAAACCATCACAAAATCGCGTCGAATGGGTCGCGCGTATTTCTCGGGAGGCGGGACGTTGGCGACCGGGCAGGACGAAAAACGGCCGGCAGGGCTGGCAGCTTTGTCGGTTTCAGCGCTTGGCATCGTCTATGGCGATATCGGCACGAGCCCTCTCTATGCCTTCCGCACGGCGCTCGGCATGGCGACGCCGGACGAGACGTCCGTGCTCGGCATTCTGTCGATGATCGTCTGGTCGCTGGTGATCGTCGTCTCGCTCAAATATCTGTTGCTGGTCATGCGCGCCGACAACAATGGCGAGGGCGGCGTACTGGCGCTCCTTGCCCTTCTTCAGCCTTGGAGCGGCGCCTCGCGAAGAGGCAAGGGGGCCTTGCTGGTTATCGGCCTGTTCGGCGCTGCCCTTCTTTATGGCGATGGCATGATCACGCCGGCGATCTCCGTGCTGAGCGCGGTCGAAGGCATCCAGACGATCGAACCGACGATATCCGACTTTGTCGTTCCGATCACCATCGTGATCCTGCTCGGGCTCTTTTCCGTACAATGGCGCGGCACGGCGCGTGTCGCCGTGTTTTTCGGGCCGATCATGTTGGTCTGGTTCCTGGCAATCGCCCTGCTCGGCCTCGCGCAGATCATTCAGCACCCCGTCGTGCTGAAGGCGCTGAGTCCGCTTTATGCGGTGGAATTCGGCATCGCGAGGCCGGGAATCACGGCGATGGTGATGGGTGCTGTGTTCCTTGCCGTCACCGGATGTGAGGCGCTTTACGCCGATATGGGACATTTCGGCCGCCCGCCGATCAGGCTCGCCTGGTTTGCCTGCGTCTTTCCCTGCCTCGTCATCAACTACTTCGGGCAGGGCGCCCTGGTGCTGTCCGACAGCGCCCATGCGGGACAGACCTTCTATGGCCTGGCCCCCGGCTTCCTGCGCATTCCGCTGGTCTTGCTTGCGACGGCCGCGACCATCATCGCGTCCCAGGCCGTGATTTCGGGGGCCTTTTCGCTGACCCGCCAGGCGGTCCAGCTGGGGCAGTTTCCCCGCGTCGAGATCCGCCAGACCTCCGCGGAAGAGACCGGGCAGATCTATGTGCCCTCGATCAATCTGTTTCTGGCCATTTCCACCGTGGCGCTGGTGCTGGCCTTCCGCAGTTCGGAAAACCTCGCGGCGGCCTACGGCATTGCTGTCAGCACGACCATGGTGATTACCACGATACTGCTCTATTTCGTGATGGTTTACCGCTGGAAGTGGAAAGCCCGCTTCGTCCTGCCGCTGATAATCTGCCTTGCCTTGATCGACATGACCTTTCTCGTGGCCAACAGCCTCAAGATCATGGAAGGCGGGTGGCTTCCGCTGGCGGTCGGGGTGGGCATCCTCGTCATCATGCGGACCTGGGCATCCGGACGTGGCCGGCTCATCACCTATCTGAACCGGAACGGACAATATATGGAAGCGTTTCTGGACGAACTCCGTCACAAGGATGTCCCGCGGGTTCCGGGCACGGCGGTTTTCCTGACGGCGTCGCTGCCGCATGTGCCGCCGGCGCTCCTGCACCAGTTCTGGCATCTGCCGGTGCTTCACGAGAGGGTCATTCTCCTGCATGTCGAGAGCGAGGAGGTGCCGAAGGTGAACGCGCGCCAGCGGCTCGAGGTCAGGGATCTCGGGCAGAATTTCTCGGTGGTGCACGTGCATTACGGGTTCATGCAGTCACCGAATATCCCGGTCGCGCTCAGGCTTCTCGGCGAGATAGACAACAGCATCGATCTCGAACACGTCACCTATTTCGTCGGGCACGAGACGATCATTCCCTCTCAGGATGCCTCCTTCCTGCACCGCTGGCAGGAGAAGCTGTTTGCCTTGCTGACGCGCAACGCTGTCAGGGCGACAGCTTTCTACAAACTGCCGCCTGAAAAGGTGGTCGAGCTCGGCATGCAGATAGAAATCTGACTTGCTGCGCGACCCTGGAGCGCGATCGGCACGGCAATCAATTTCAAAGCGTCACATGGAGCCATCGATTTGCTCATGGTCGCCTTCTTACCTCATTTTTAGGCAGCAAGGTGTCTACAATTCTTGGGATTATTCACTCTTAGGCTCTCTTGACTATTGTGTATTGCTCGACGGACTGCCTCTGTCGTCGTGACGCTGCCGTGCAGAATTTGGCCCATAGTGCTTCCTTCCATTCCATGGAAAACATCGCACCATCAAAGCCTAGGATCAAACACCAGATACATTCCACGGTTGTCTAATTCATAAGCCATGAAATTCATTCGTATTTCGAGAACTCATGAGGGTCGCCGGTCCCAATCCCTTCAAGACCAGAATAGCGATGCTATCTTCCGCAGTGCTGCGGGTTGAACGACAGTTTCGCGTCCCATTTCAGCCAAGCAACGGTTCGTGATTGGATTCCAGAACCAGACACTCGTTGAGTAGCGAACAAATGACCACGATTCGAACTAAGCGACCAGTCCTCAGGGCGAAATGAACGTGTCAGATGGGCGGGGAACGAACGTTCACCGTGCAGGAGGCAAATGATGGATGTGCGGCCCCGCCAGACTGTCGCTTCAGGTGCTCAATCAATGTGACCAAGCTCGCATGAGGCGACATTTCGGCACGCTTTCCATTGCTTCGGGACGACTTTGATGATCCAATAGTTCGGGCTTCAAATCGAGGGAAACGATGCTCACTTCTCGCGTCCCTGAAAACAAGACGGCCGGATCGATTATCGACCACCTCTGGTGCGTCTCAGACCCTGAGGCCTCTGGATTCGAGGCTTTGCTGCCGTCTGGACGGTGCCAGATCATTTTCAGTCTTGCCGGTATGTCGCTTCTGGATGGCGCTTCGGGCGGCGGGCCACTGGCGGTTTTCCAAGGGCCTTCTACAACAGTCAGACGTATTCCGCGCCGGCCCCAGCAATCGGCCTGTGGCATCAGCTTTCGGCCCGGCGGAGCCGGGGCTCTATTTGGCAGGGTCGATGGATTTGCAGATCAGGTCACCGATCTTAGCCGGCTTTTGGGGGAGCGTGCAGGGAGCCTCCGTGAGGAACTGCGAGAGCTCGGAACGCATGCGGCGCGGCTCGAGCTGCTCGAAAGCGAAATCGTGTCACTCGTTGAGGATACCCGTTCCTTGGAGTTGATCTCACGTGGACTGGAGGATCTGCGTGCTGGCAGAACTGTCCGCGAAACCAGCCATGAACTCGGACTGTCGTCGCATACCTTCAGGAAGCTATTTCTTGTCAATGTTGGTCTGACACCCAAGAGCTATTTGGGGATCGAACGGTTTCGAAGCGCTGTCGCTCGGATGACAGAGGCGTCATCGCTCTCGGACCTGGCGCTGGACACATGCTATTCCGACCAGTCTCATATGACACGCGAGGTCACGCGCTTCGCGTCCATGTCCCCGGGCCGCCTGCGCGCGAGCGAACGCCCCTATCCGGGGCATGTTCGATCCCGTTGACTTTCATTCAAGACGCGCTGCGTCACGCTGCCTATCTTGCCTGGATGACAAGATAAAAGCGGAGTGAAAATGCCAGGAGAAACAACACTAACGGCTGTCTTTGCGCGCCTGATCGTGCAGGATGTCGATGCCGCCATCGCGTTCTATCAAGCGGCACTGGGCGCAGACCTTCTCGAACGTCATGACGAGGCGGACGGCATCGTCGGGTTTGCCAAGCTTGGGCTGGGAGATATCCGGCTCGCCCTGAGCGAGGAGGTAGCCGAGTGGGGCTGGCTGTCGCCGCAGACATTGGGCGGATCACCCGTTCTGATCCAGATTGAGGCGTCCGACAGCGCCGCGATTGTGGATCGCATGACAGCGGAAGGCGCCGAGACTGTCATTCCGGGTCAAGGATCGCCGGTACAGCAAGCGAGAAGGACGCCTGCGCGATCCATTCGGCCATCTGTGGATACCGAGCCAAGGGGGGCAGTATGAGCGTGCGGCGTATCGTTGCGAATGTTGCCGCAGGGTCGGTTCAGGATGTACAGGCATTCTATACCGAACTCTTCGACCTCGACCTGCTCATGGATCTCGGCTGGATCGTCACCCTCGGTTCGGATCTGACGGCCAAGACGCAGTTGAGCATCATGAGCGAAGGCGGCTCCGGGGCGCCGGTTCCGGACCTCTCCGTTGAAGTCGATGATGTCGACGCGGTATATGCCCGTGCCGTCAAGATGGGCTGCGACCTTGTTCACGATCTGAGGGACGAACCGTGGGGAGTCAGACGCTTCTTCGTGGCCGACCCTGCCGGCAAGCTGATCAACATCCTCTCGCATCTGGCGTAACGACCAATCTGCTTCTTGTTGCTGGGTTGTCCACGGCGTCAGACACCCAATTCTCCCTTCCAGCGGGTTTTGATTTGCATTGCAAAACTCCGTCCGTGTGCCAAGGACCAATGATCACACCCCATATGATGCGCACTTCGACAGGCTGGAGCAGGTACTGGCCGAGATGGATTGAAGCGAGCGCGGGCCATGCGCCCCGCACCGCAAGAAGCAAGAGGACCATGACTATGACCAATGCTCAACAGGAGCAAAATCCATCGCAAAAGATCGATGAAAGGATCACGGAACTGGGCGACTGGCGGGGCGACATGCTCTCCCGCATCAGGGGTTTGATTAAAGAAGCCGAGCCCGATATCGTCGAGGAATGGAAATGGCGCGGCGTTCCGACCTGGTATCGCGACGGCATGATCTGCACCGGCGAGGCCTACAGGGACAAGGTCAAGATGACCTTCGCCAAGGGCGCGTCCCTGCCTGACCCGACCGGACTTTTCAATTCCAGTCTCGACGGCAATGTCCGGCGGGCCATTGATTTCCGTGAGGGCGATGCAATCGACGAAGAGGCGCTGTCGGCGCTCATCCGAGCCGCCGTGGCACTAAACGCCTCATGATCCCTCGGGCCCGGGCCTTTTTCGCATCCGACGAATTTCGAAGGAGGTACAATTGAGCTGGAGTAAGTTGATAAGACGATGTCATCGCTGGCTGTCGATCATTTTCACCCTGATCGTGATTGGCATCTTCGTAACCCCACGGTAAGGGCCGTCTTGCGAGATTGAGGCGAACATCGGATACGCGCCACAGGCGAGTACCTGAAAGGAAAGCGGTATGCCGGCATCGATCAGAACACCCATCAGGATCGGCGATGCGCCGCGTGCGATGACCGTTCCGGCTTCGACAAACGATCTCACCCGAGCGAGTTCGGCAGGGCCGAACAGATCGACCCAGAGCGCGGTCGCCAATGTCGATCCGAGCGCCATGGAAAGTGCCTGCGATGCCTTTGCCTGTTCCCCGGCCAGGATCTGCCCGTCCTGCGGTGTTTTCGGACGGAACGCCAGCCGCAGCATCGGTGCGTCGAACACATAAAGCAGCGAATTGCGGTTGCGGGCGCCGACGCCGAGTGCTGTGAAACGCTGCAACGCCTCACCCGAACCATCGGAAAGGTCGGTGGTCTGCAGCACATGCCGATTATTTCCGGCAGGCTGGGCGTTCACCATCAGGACAGGCAGTGCACGGATCTGATCGTCCGCTCCGCCGTGGTTCCAAGGAAGATATCCTTCAGCACCTGCCGGCGATGCGGCCCGATCACGAGAATATCCGGCGCAATCTCTTCCGCAGCCCTGACAATGCCGACAAAGGGCGAGGCCATAATGACGCGCGTGCTGCACGCCACGCTATCGACGCCTTGCAGCGTTGCGGCCATCTGTCGCAATAAAGGCACGGTCTCGTTTTTCTCGGCATCGACGATGCGCCGCGGCCGATCGTCATCAACCACATGGATGAGGGAAATGGCCGCCCCGAACTGGCGCGCAAGAAGTGTTGCGCTGCGCAACGCCGTCTATACCGGTTCCTTGGCCGGCCGATCATCCATGGCGAAGTTCCAGATCCGAATTCGCCGATCCGTCAATTTCGTACATTGCAGCACTCCCTCAGGGATCGCCCCCCAGCGACTATCCAGATCCTCGGTGGACAAAGAGTGACGGGGGGTCGCGAATGGCCGCCAGTTAGTCGCCGTTAGGCGCCATGATATGCGGTGGGAAATTCTGCCGCGTGACCAAGGCGCAGGCGAGCGCGCCTAGCGCTCCCTCATGCAAGCTGGCACAGCCTAATTTGTCCAACGCGAGACGTTGCTCGATATTGCGTGGACAGGATGGCCGCGGCTGCGGCTGCTCCGCCAGCAAAAATAAGGACCATGCCATGCCGTTTGTTGAATACCCCTGGAAGCACTGTTTTTGTGTGGTTGGCGCCGCCACCGATTCCACAAGCGTGTGGGAGGTCGGAGCGACCTTCCACGATCATCGGTTTGTTACCGATGGACGCCCGGGTCATCCTCCCGAGTCCTTCGCCGTCAGCGCGCGTCGTCTCGACACGCGGCACCATTTTCAACCCGTAGGGGAGGTACAACGCCATGTTTGATGCGCACGAGGAACTTTCCGCCGATGTCCGGACGCGTTTCTTCATCAGAGGACAATGGGACGCACCGACGTCGTCTAAACATACCCCGATCATCGATCCCACCACCGAAGAGGTCGTGCTCGAAGTTCCCTTAGCAAGTCCTGAGGATGCCGAGTGCGCGATCCTGGCGGCACGCGCGGCCTTTGATCGGGGGCCTTGGCCACTTATGCAGGGCCACGAGCGGGGCGCCGTGCTAGCGAAGCTGGCCGATGCCTTGTCCCGCCGGGCGCCGTTGCTGGCGCGGCTCTGGACCGCGCAGGTGGGCATGCCGATCAACCTTGCCACGCGCCTCATCGGTACGGGCATCCAGCGCCTCCGCTACTACGCAGAGCTCGCGGACGTCTTCGAGTTCGAAACCGTCAGGCCGCTGGCCGGCGGCACTGCGCGCGTGCGTAAGGAGCCAGCTGGTGTGGCCCTGCTGATCGTCCCCTGGAACGCTCCATTCCCAATCCTCTGCCAGAAACTGGGCGCCGCACTGGCTGCGGGATGCACCTGCATCGTCAAACCATCGCCTGAAAGCCCGCTCGACACGCTCGTCCTCGCCGAATGCGCGAAGGAGGTCGGGCTTCCGCCGGGCGTGCTCAACGTCCTCAACGCCGACGCGCAGGAGAGCGCCCAGCTCGTCTCCTCGCCGGCGGTCGACAAGGTGAGCTTCACCGGGAGCCTCGCGACGGGTCGGCAGATCGCGGTAGCCTGCGCGGAGAACATGACACGCCTGACGCTGGAGCTTGGCGGCAAGTCCGCCGCGATCCTGCTCGAGGACGCCGATCTTCCGACCGCGTTCGACGCGCTGATGCCGTTCGCCATGCCGTTCTCGGGGCAGATCTGCTTCTCGCAGTCGCGCATCCTGGTGCCGAGACAACGGCTCGACCAAGCCGCCGGCGCGTTGAAGGCGCGGCTCGAAGCCTTGCCAATGGGTGATCCGTGGGAGCCGCAAACCGAAGTCGGGCCGGTACTCAACGCTCGGCAAGCAAACCGTGTGCTGTCCTATATCGCATCCGGCCGCAGCGATGGCGCCGAGATCCTTACGGGCGGCGGACGAAGCGCGCGTTTCCAGCGCGGCCACTATATCGAACCCACGCTGTTCATCTCTGTTACGTCCGACATGGCCATCGCGCGCGAGGAAATCTTCGGACCGGTGCTCACAGTGCAGCCTTATGATTCGATCGATGAGGCGGTAGAGATCGCGAACGCACCTCAGATGGGGCTCAGCGGCAGCGTCTATTCGAACGATCCCGAGCGCGCCTATTCGGTCGCTTGTCGGATCCGTACCGGCCAGGTGGGCGTGAACGGACTCCAGCTCGATCCTTCTGTGCCGTTCGGGGGCTACAAGCGCTCTGGCATAGGACGCGAGGGCGGACCGGAAGGACTGGAAGCCTTTCTGGAAATCAAGAGCGTGTTCATGCCCAAGCAAGAGATGCGCGATGTCGCTTGACGGCCTCGCCCTGCCGCGCCGCGTCCGCGCACACGCTGGAGCCCGCTGGGACGATGGTCGTGACGAAGGATCTCACCATAACCTATCTGAAGCCGGTGCGGAAACCGACGATGCCGATCACGGCTGTGGCGCAGGTCGTAAATCGGGGCTGGACAGCCGGTTATGTGACCGGCGAAGTGCTGGACTGCGACGATCGCCTCGTCGCCCACGCGGTCGGCAACTTCTGGACACGAACGCCTGGCGATGGCAATATAATGACTGCGCCCCGCTGGCGCAGCGTCTCGCAAGGAGTGTCCACGCGCATGGATCGTATCCCCGACTGCAACACCGCTTCGCATTGTCAGCAGGGAACGCCTATCCATGTCAACCGCCGCATCCATCTCCGTCGCCCATCTGCGCTGGCTTACGTCTGACGGCAGAGCCATATTCGACGATCTGAATCTTAATTTCAGACTCGAACGGGCCGGCCTCGTTGGGCGAAACGGGGTGGGGAAGTCCACCCTGTTGAAGCTCCTGGCGGGCGAGCTCCGCCCCTTGAACGGGCGGGTCATGTGCAACGGCACGATCAGCACGCTGCGCCAGATCGTGCAGATCTCGCCCGACGAGACGATCGCCGATTTGATGGGGCTGACCGCGGGCCTTGTGCTCTTGCACAAGGCCGAGATCGGGACAGCGACTATCGAGGAACTCGCCGAGGCTGACTGGTCGCTGGAAGCGCGCGCGGCGGAAGCGCTCGCCCAGGTCGGGCTGGACGCCCCGTTCGAGACGCCACTGGCGAAGCTCTCGGGTGGACAGCGAACGCGTGCGGCGCTGGCCGGCGCCGTCTTCGTCCGGCCCGACTTCCTGCTGCTCGACGAGCCGACCAACGACCTCGATCGCGACGGCCGGCGGGCGGTTCGCGACCTGCTGCGTGGTTGGCGCGCCGGTGCGATCGTTGTCAGCCACGACCGAGAACTGCTTGAGGAAATGGACGCGATCATCGAGCTGACCACGCTCGGCGCAACCCGGTATGGCGGTAACTGGAGCGCGTATCGCGCGCGCAAGGCGACCGAACTTGCCGCTGCCGAGCATGACGCGGCATCAGCGGAACGCCGGATGATGGAGGTCACGCACAAAGCGCAGCAGGCGGTTGAGCGCCAGCAGCGCCGTGATTCCGCCGGCAGCCGCAAGGGCGCGCGCGGAGACCTACCGCGCATTCTGATCGGTGGTCGCCGCGATCGAGCGGAGAAGAGCGGCGGCGAGAATGCCCGTCTCGCGGAGCGCCAGCGCACGGACGCCGCCCGCACCGTCGCGGCGGCGCAGGAACGGATCGAGCGGATCGAACCCCTATCGATCAATCTCGCGCTGGCGGGGCTTGCGCCAACGCAGCGCGTACTCGAAGTCGAGCATGTCACCTTCGGCTATGAGCCTGATCGGATCGCTCTGCGCGATGTGTCGCTCGCTATTGCGGGACCCGAACGCGTGTCGATCTCGGGCGCGAACGGCTCCGGCAAATCCACGCTCCTCGGCATCATCGCGGGATCGCTGGCGCCCTGGTCCGGCAGCGTCGCGATCCATGTCCCTCATGCCTTCTTCGACCAGCGCGTGAGCCTGTTTGATCCCGCGGGCACGATTGTCGAGAATTTCGCCCGACTGAACCCATACGTCGACAACAACGGGGTTCGCGCCGCACTGGCGCGCTTTCAGTTTCGTGCGGAGATGGCGGATCGCCGTGTGGGGACCCTCAGCGGGGGACAGATACTACGGGCGGGACTCGCCTGCGTTCTTGGCGGCCCCACGGTGCCACAGCTTCTCCTTCTCGACGAGCCGACCAATCATCTCGACCTCGACACCGTGGCCGCTGTGGAGGCCGGATTGCGGGCCTATGACGGCGCTCTGCTCATCGTCAGCCACGACACCGCCTTTCTTGATGCTGTCGGTATCGGGCGGAGCATCGACCTGAACCGTTAGGGGCGGAGCGGGCGCTCACACGATCTCACGATGCATAACGGGGCATTGGAGCCGTGGCGGCATATCACTGCATTCGCCGTTTCAATTGCGCGATGAGGTGAAAAACCCTTGCTGCGCCCAACCGAAGGTGATGCAACGGGTGGCTGGGGTTTCGGCCGCTTCGTCAATGACAAGCCGCTGATCGTTCGCTCCGCCTATCGCAGCCCCGAGCACAAACCGCGCCGTTGGTGGTGCGACCCGGCCGAAGCATCTCGATGGTGCGGTCTTCGACATCGTCATGACGAACCACGACCCGGTGGCGTTCGAGGCGGCGGCGCGGGTTTCTCGGCTTCGGCTTCTATCCGCGCTCGGGGTTCCTCCATGTCGACCTCGGCCCCGTGCGTCAGTGGGGCGAGCGCTTCCCCGTCCGGGAGACGGCCTTCGCGGCGGAAACCCCGCCAGTGCGCGAGGTTCTGGCGCAGAACCGCACCATGAAGGGCGGCGGTGATCGCTGTCTTGCTCGGCAGGATTGCCGCTAGCCCGTGGATGCGGGCGCCGCTGCGCTACGGCGCCATCGCGCTTGCCGTGCTCCTGTTCCTGCTGGCTCTCACGACAACATGCAGCGGCTAACACTGCATAACTCGCAACCCGCACTGGCCTCGCTGATGATCAACAGCGTCGGCCCAATCAATCGGGTCCGTCCGAGGTGTTGAGGTGTTGTCGATGTCAGGTGAACAACAGGCAGAGATGTCTAGGATCCAGCACCTGCTGAATCGCAGGGGAATAGAAGGTTCGTCCAGCGACGACCTGCGTTTGTGGCTGATGAACGCGCGCGAAGGCGACAGGCAGGCTGAGCAACAGCTGATGCGCGCGCTGATGCCACGGCTGATCGTTTTCTTCATGCGGCGGCTGCGGATCGAGCGCGACGATCTGGAAGAACTCGCCCGCCTCACCATCGAACGCGTTCGCGGTGAGCGAGGCGGTTATGACCCGCGCAAGCACTTTGCCGAATGGCTGTTTGACCTGGCACGCCAGGCGATGCTGGAGCACCTCGTTCGGCAGGCGAACCGCGTCTGGCGTGAACGCGACGCAAGACCGGTCGACACCGAATATCGCGTCGTCATCCCGTGTTGGACTGCTGCGGCCCGTTCGCCGCATTCGCGCAGACGGCAATAGCCCAGCAGGGGCCGAAACTCTCGACTCCAAAAATGAGAAGAAAGGAACCGATCATGACGAAACCCGAGAAGATCCTGTACACCGCGAAGACCCATGTTACAGGCGGCCGCGAAGGCGCGGCGCGCAGCAGCGACGGACGGCTCGACGTCAAGCTGTCCCTGCCCGGCGGACCGGGAAACGGCACAAACCCCGAGCAACTGTTCGCGGCGGGGTGGTCTGCCTGCTTCATCGGCGCGATGACGCAGGTGGCCGCCGCAAGAAAGATCGTGCTGCCCAAGGATGTTTCTATCGACGCAGAGGTGGATCTGGGCACCGTGGGTGGCGGCTTTCTGCTGCGTGCGCGACTGATTGTGAGCCTGCCCGGTGTCGAACCCGAGATCGCGCGCGAAATCATCGACGGCGCGCATCAGACCTGTCCGTATTCGAAAGCGATACGCGGCAACATCGATGCAACGGTCGATCTGGCCTGAAGCGCAACCGACGCACCAGATAAACACGGAGCCGCTCATGAGGACCGTGTTGATCCCGGCGATCGACGCCGGCCTGGCACTGCAAGCGGCGCGGCCCGGAAGTCCTTGCGCGGGGCGGTACCCAGCGACCGACCCCCATCGGCAAGACAGTAGATGGATTCCGTTCCCGAAAGAAGAACTCGACCGCATTCAGGAGAAGAATATGCGTTCCATTGACCAAATCTACATCGATGGCGACTTCGCGCCAGCAACGGGTGAAGACGTGCTCGACATCATCAATCCAGCAACCGAGAAGACGATTGGCACCTACCGGATGGCCAGCCGCGAGGATGCACGGCGCGGGGTCGCCGCGGCAAAGCGTGCGCAGCCGCGCCTGGCCGCGACGCGCGTGTCAGAACGCATCGAAATGCTGCGCAGCCTGCAATCGTCAGTTCTGGCGCGTACCGATGACATCCGGGACGCTACAATCGAGGAGTATGGTGGCCCGGTCAGCCGGGCGAAGTGGATCAGCCAGTATTCCTCGGACTGCTTCGGTTTCGCAGCAGAAACGCTGGCAAGCTTCGCATTCGAACGGCGCGCAGGTGTCTCGACGGTGCACATGGAACCGGTGGGCGTCTCGACACTGATCGCACCGTGGAATGCGTCGGCCGGCACGATTTGCAGCAAGCTCGCCTCGGCCCTCGCCGCGGGCTGTGCCTCGGTGATCAAGCCCAGCGAACTCAGCGGCATGCAGAACCAGGTGGTGGCAGAGGCGCTGCATGCGGCGGGTCTGCCGCCGGGCGCCATCAACATCGTCACGGGGCGTGGCAACGATGTCGGCGACGAACTCACCACCAATCCCGACGTGCGGCGGGTGTCTTTCACCGGCTCGACGGCAACCGGCAAGGTCATCGCAAAGGCCGGCATCGACACGATGAAACGTGTGACCCTGGCGATGTCCGGGAAATCTCCGGCAATTTTGCTGGACGATGCCGAATTCTCGCAAGCCATACCGATGGCGCTGAGCGCGGGGTTCCAGAACAACGGCCAGGCCTGCATCGCCGGTACTCGTATCCTAGTGCCGAGGGCACGGCTCAAGGAAGCGAATGAGATAGTCCAGAGCTCGGTGGCAGCGTTTCGTGTCGGCGATCCCGCAGACCCCGGAACCACGGTCGGGCCGGTGGCAAGCGCCACTCAGTTCGAGCGCATCCAGCGTTACATCGCGGCTGGTCTTTCTCAGGGCGCGTCGCTGCTTGCCGGCGGGCCGGGCAAACCGGAGGGCCTCGATGCGGGCTTCTTCGTCAAGCCAACGATCTTCACCGAAGTCACGAATGATATGGACATAGCACGCGACGAAATCTTTGGTCCGGTGCTTGTGCTCATTCCATACGACGGCGAGGAAAATGCTGTGCGGATCGCCAATGACTCTCTGTACGGGCTTGAGGCCTACATCTACTCGGCCAACCTCGAGCGTGCGCAGGCCGTCGCCCGCCGTATCCATGCCGGAACGGTGCTGATCAATCGCACTGCCCCTGACCTGCTGGCACCGTTCGGCGGCGTACGCCAGTCCGGCATCGGCCGCGAATTCGGCACCTTCGGAATCGAGAGCTTTCTGGAGGCAAAGACGATCACTCTCGCCTAGCCGCTGCAATTGTTCGCAATTCGTGCGATAATTGCGAGGCGTATCCCGCAATAACAGATCGGAAGGTGCCGCACACATCGATTTGTGCCGAAATCGAAAGGAAACGAGATGTCCCGATGGCAAGACATGTCCGACTCGGCCGACGCGCAATTCGATTTCGGACCGTTCACCTTGCATCCGCGATCCCGGCTGCTGCTCAAGAGTGGCGAACCTGTCACACTGGGTGGACGGTCGTTTGACCTTCTTGCCGCCCTTGTCCAGCGGCCCGGATGCGTGATCTCCAAACGTGACCTGCTCGCGGAGGTTTGGCCGGACATAATCGTCGAGGACGGGAGCCTGCGCTTCCACATGGCCAACCTCCGTCGGACGCTAGGCGACGGGGCGGACGGGGCGCGGTACATCGCGACACAGGTGGGCGTCGGCTATGCATTTGTAGCCGAGGTGACACGCACCTTGCGAGGACAGGTCGCAGCACAGGAAGACGTGGCTCCGCTCGCGGTTTCGGGTCCGGCCGAAGACGCGCAAGGCCGGCTGCCGCCGAGGATCCGGGTGATCGGCCGCGAGAACGATCTGCTGGTGGTCCTCTCGGCAATCGAGAGCCCCGGCTTGCTGACCATCGTCGGGCCCGGTGGAGTGGGCAAAACGACCCTCGTCGTCGAAGCCGGATACCGTATGTCGCTGCAGACCGGCCGCAAACCCTGCTTCGTTGATCTGGCCCAGGTCGAGGATCCTGCCCTGGTGCCGTCGGCGCTCGCCGCCGCGCTCGGAATTCGCGTGCACGGCGATGACCCGCTTTCCGTGTTGATTGCTTCGCTCCGCGGAGATAGCCCCTGCATGTTAGTCGACAACTGCGAGCACCTCGTCACAGACGTTGCCGCAACAGTGGAGCGCATCCGCATTGAAGTGCCGGGTGCTCGCCTTCTTGCCACCAGTCGCGAACCTCTCAGGGTGCATGGCGAAGCCGTGCACTGGCTGGAGTCGCTGGAGTATCCGGCCGAGGCGACGGTGAATTCGACCGAGGAACTTCTGCGTATCGCCGCCGTCCAGCTCTTCGTCGAGCGAGCCCGGTCGGCCAATATAGCGCTAAAGCTCGACACAGAAGAGCTTTGCCTTATCGCCGACATGTGCCGCCGCCTCGAAGGCATGGCGCTGCCCATCGAACTGGCGGCTGTCCGCGTCGCGACCCATGGCGTCCGCGACACGCACCGTCACCTCGGTCAGCACCTGAGTCTGGGGTGGACGGGTCGTCGGACGGCATCGGAACGCCAACAGACGCTCCGTGCAACTCTGGATTGGAGCCACGCGCTGTTGTCGCCCGTCGAAGCACTGGCGCTCGAGCGGCTGTCCGTCTTCGTCGGCCCGTTCTCGTATTCGGGCGCTGCCTGCGTGATCGCCGATGGCGCTATCGACGAACGTACCGCCATCTCGATCCTTGACGCCCTCGTCTTGAAGGGACTCGTCGCAATTTCCCGCGGCTCAGGTATCGCACCGTTTCGTCTGCTTGAAATGACACGCGCCTACGCGGGCGAAAAATTGCGGGCGCGTGGTGACGAGGAGGTCGAGGCGACTGCCAGGCGGCACGCGCTGCATTGTGGGGAGATGCTCGACGGGATACGGCAGACCAGCGCAGGCGGCATCGAGTTCGCCGAAGAGTTGCCAACCCAGTTGGGTAACATCCGGGCCGCACTGGACTGGAGCTTCGGCCCGGCCGGCGATCTGGACATCGCCATTCCACTGACCAAGCATAGCGCTTGCCTGCTGATGCACCAGTCCCTGCTGGTCGAGGCGCGAAAGCGGTGCGAAAGGGCCTTGGACCGGCTGGCGGGCGACTTCGTAGGCAGCACTTACGAGATGGAGCTCAGGGCCATACACGGACTGGCGCTTATGTTCACCTGCGGCAACAGCCCGGCGGCGGAGGTGGCGCTGAGGCGCGCCCTGGAGGTCGCCGCCTCGCTCGGCGAACGCTGGCACGAGCTTCGCATCCTGGGAATGCTGCAGATCTTCCACGAAAGGACCGGCGATTTTCACAGTTCGCTCGCTTGGTCTAGGCGCGCGGTCGAGGTCGCGGAGGGGGTCAACGAACCGGAGGCCCGTGCGGTCGCGGCCTCGCTGGCGGGCGTGTCGCATCACCTGCTCGGCGACCAAGCGCGCGCGCGCCGGGAGCTGGAGTTCGCGTTGGCGCACAGCCAGCCCTTCAATTTCGTCAAGACCGTGCTCTACGGTTTCGACCACCGCAATCGGGCGGGTATCGCTCTGGCCCGGGTGCTATGGTTGCAGGGTCTATCTGAGGAAGCTCGGAAGCTGGCCTGCGAGGTCGAGGCGGAGGCTGCCGCGTTGAACCACCCGGTCACGCACTGCATCGCGTTGATGTGGGCGGCCACGGTTCACATTTGGTCCGGGGACCTTCTAGCGGCCGCCGAGTGCCTGGAGAGATTGCAGGAGCGAGCCGAGGTGAATGGTTTCGGGCCTTATCTGTCGGCGGGTCGGGGCTTGGGCGGGAGCCTGGGCATCCGTCAGGGCAGGCCCCGCGAGGCGGTTCACCGGATCGAGACGAGCCTTTCCGAACTGCAAGCGGCACGCTACGAACTGCTGACGACCTCGCTAGAAATCTCGCTCATCGAGGGCTTGCTTCTAAGTGGGCGGGAGGCAGAAGCGCTGGAGACGGTGCAACGGACCATGCAGCGCTGCGAACGTGACGGCGACGGGTTCGCCCTTCCCGAACTCCTTCGGATCAAGGGGAACATCCTGCGGAAGCTGAACCCGCGGAGCGCGGCCGCCGAAGAGACTTTCCAGGAAGGTCTTGCCTGTGCCCGGCGGAACTCCGCACGGGCATGGGAACTGCGACTGGCCCTTGACCTCGCGCGACTATGGCTGGAAACAGGGCGGAATACGGAAGTTGCCGCACTGTTGCGGCCATTCCGCGGGGATCTGCGACAGGGTACCGACACCACCGATTTAGGGGATCTGGAAATGCTCTGGCAACGGGCCGGCGACGGTCCCGGCAAAGCAGCCGCAGTCTGATCGCAGGCTTCGGGGCACGCCCATCGACGGAATATCATGCCCTCCATCACCCTGTCCGGGCTCGCCTACGCGCCTCCCGGCGGCAAAACACTCTTCGCCGGCCTCGCTCTCGTCTTCAACCGCGAGCGCATAGGTCTTGTCGGCCGCAACGGTGTGGGCAAGTCCAGACTGTTGCCCTTCATCGAGGGCCAGACAACTCCTTCGACAGGCGGCATCACGGTCGATGACACGCTCGGCGCGATGCGGCGAGATCGTCGCCAACCTGTTTGGAACCCGTTGACGCGTTGGCTGTGCTGTGCCGCGCCGCGCCGAGAGGGGCGAGGCCACCGTCGAGGACCTCTGCTTCGCCGACTGGACTCTCGATAATCGCATTGCCGACGGGCTTGGGCGGGTCGGACTTGATATCGGGCCGGACACGACCCTCACCCAACTTTCAGGCGGTCAGCGCACCCAGGCAAGCCTCGCCGCGGCTCTGTTCGAAGAGCCCGATTTCCTGATCCTGGATGAGTCGATCAACCATCTCGACCTCGCCGCGATCACGGCGGTCGAGTCGGCGCTGAAGGCCTACGAGGGCGCCCTGCTCTTCGTCAGCCACGACGAGTTTTTCCCGGAGTCGATCGGCATCATGCACCGGCTCGATCTAACCGATCGGCGCCGCTCGTACTGATCCGGGCGGCGCCTTCGCGCAGGTCAGAGCACCGGCAGCAGCTTGCCCTTGGTGGCCCGACCCTAGATGCGCGAGCGCCATCGGGCAACGTCGCCGACAGGTATACGCCGCCGTCCGCCCAATTCATCTGACTGCACCGCTTTCCGGCGAGCGCCGCATCGCGACGGCTCACGGAGGCTAGCGGCCGATAACGAGCTAAGCCGAGACCTCCGCGGTATTCATAGCTGGCGGCGCCTGCTTCCCTGCTTCTGCCTGGCCGCAGCCGTGACGTTCAATGCAACCTCGTGCGGATCATCCGGACTGCCGGACGACGCGCGCAAGCAAAAGGTGAATCTCGCATGGAAAACTCGTTCCCACAGGAAGCGATCGACCATCCGCGGCGACGGTTCGTCGGCGCCGCCACCCTGATGGCTGCAGCGACCTTTCTCGGCCGAAGCGGTCCCGCAATTGCAGACGACGGGACTTCGCAAGCCCCGTATATGGCCGATGGCCGTAGCTTCGCCAACCTGAAGCGGATCGACGCTGGCGATCTCGACGTGGGATACGCCGAACAAGGTCCGATCGACGGCACGCCGGTCATCCTGCTGCACGGCTGGCCCTACGATATCCACAGCTACGTCGAGGTCGCGCCACTGCTGGCGCGCGACGGGTACCGTGTGATCGTCCCCTACCTGCGCGGTTACGGGACCACGCGCTTCCTGTCGGAGACGGCGTTGCGCAACGGCCAACCCTCCGCCATGGCGCAGGATGTGTTTGCGTTGATGGATGCGCTGGGGATTTCGCAAGCGGTGCTGGGCGGGTTCGATTGGGGCGCGCGAACCGCAGACATCGTCGCGGCGCTCTGGCCGGACAGGGTCAGGGCATTGGTTTCGGTGAGCGGCTACTTGATCGGAAGTCAGGCTTCCGGCGCGATGCCGCTTTCTCCCGAAGCCGAACACGAGTGGTGGTATCAGTTCTACTTTGCCACCGAGCGCGGTCGCGCCGGATATACGGCGAACACCAAGGACTTTGCGCGTCTGATCTGGCAACTCGCCTCGCCGCGATGGACGTTCGACGATGCCACGTTCACGCGTAGCGCGGCTGCGTTTGATAATCCCGACCACGTGGACATCGTGCTCCACAATTACCGCTGGCGGCTCGGGCTGGCGGAAGGTGATCCGAAATTCGACGCGCTCGAAGCGCGGCTCGCAGACCGTCCACTGATCGCGACGCCGACGATCACGCTCGAAGGTGACGCCAATGGCGCACCGCATCCCGAGCCGAATGCCTACGCCAAATTATTCTCGGGAAAGTACGAGCACCGCACGATCACGGGTGGGATCGGACACAACCTGCCGCAGGAGGCCCCCGCGGCCTTCGCGCGGGCTGTGCTCGACGCCGACAGGCTCTGAGAGGAGAAGATCGGTGCGCCCGTCTCATCTCGCATTCTTCGCGGCGATCGTCGGACCGTCGATGCTCGGCCTCGCCATCGCGGCTGCGGACGAGGATGATCTCGCCTCGCCGATCTACGGCGTCACGCTCCCCGGCGACTACCGGAGGTGGGAGCTGATCGCTCCCGCCGAGGAGGCCGCGCCGCTCGACGAGCTTCGCGCTGTTGTCGGGAACGCCGTGGCCGTCGAGGCGTATCGCGCCGGGACGCTGCCTTTCCCGGACGGAACTGTCCTCGTGAAGCTCGCCTGGAAACGCGTCCCGTCGCCCGAGTTTGCTCCGGCCTCCGTTCCCGGACCGGCGACCACCGTGCAGGTCATGGTCAAGGATACCCGGCGCTACCCCGACTCCGGCGGCTGGGGCTTCGGGCGCTTCGTCGATGGAAAGCCGGTCGACAGAGGGCGCAGCACGAGACCTGCTTCGCCTGTCACGAACCCAACGTGAGCGATCACGACTACGTCTTCACCCGGTTCGCCCCCTAGCAACATCGGAAGGGACATCGGAGATGCGAAAAAGTTGGCTCATCACGGGATGCTCCAGCGGCATCGGGCGCGCTCTGTCCGAGACCGTACTGGCCGCAGGTCACGCGCTGGTCGCGACGGCGCGGGATCCCGACCTGCTGGCAGATTTTCCGGCGCGTTACGGTGACGCCGTTCGGGTCGCCGCGCTGGACGTCACCGATCCGGACGCCGCGCAGGCCGCGGTGGCCGCCGCCCGGGACAGCGTCGGCGGGCTCGACGTCCTCGTCAACAATGCCGGCTATGGCAACGTCAATTCGATCGAGGACACATCGCTCGACGAGTTCCGCCGGCAGATCGAAACGAACCTGTTCGGTACGATCATCCTGTGCAAGGCGGCGATCCCGGTCATGCGGGCACAGCGCAGCGGCCACATCATCCAGTTCTCGTCGGTCGGTGGTCGCATCGGCGCGCCTGGCCGCGCGCCTTACTCGGCCGCGAAATGGGGCGTCGAAGGATTTTCCGAAGTGCTCGCGGCCGAGATGGCGCTGATCGGTGTCAAGGTCACGGTGATCGAGCCCGGTGGTTTCCGAACCAACTTTGCCGACGACTCGACCACGCTTGACGAGGGGCGCCCGGAATACGACGCCGTCGTGGGTGCGGCGGCCCGGATGCAGCGAGCCTTCGACGGGCACCAGCCTGGAGACCCGCTGCGGGCCGCGCAGGTCATCCTTCAGGTCCCCGCAATGGACGTGCCGCCGTTCCGCCTGCCTTTGGGCCGGGACGTCTCGGAAGCCCTCGAGACGGCGGATCGCGCGAGGCTGGACGAGGTCCTCCGATGGCGCGAACTGAGCAATTCCACGAACTTCCCGCAGACAGGCGAGGTCGGCGCCTTCCGCGGGCAGGTAAATCCCTCCGACGACACCTTACCCTCACGCTAACGGCCGCGGCCAGTGAGGCCGTAGGCATCTATATGAAAGGAATCTCGAAATGAACAAGTTCATCGCAGGTCTCGCGCTTGCCACGCTGATCTCTACCACGTCCGTCGCATCGGCGCAGACTCCCGAGCCAACCGTTGTCCTCGTCCACGGCGCGTTCGCCGACGGGTCGAGCTGGTCGAAGGTGATCCCGCTTCTGCGCAAGAGGGGCCTTGGCGTGGTCGCGGTGCAGAACCCGCTTTCCTCGCTTGAGGCTGATGTCGACGCTACACGCCGGGCCATCGACCAGATTGACGGGCCAGTCGTCCTGGTCGGTCACAGCTGGGCAGGCGTGGTGATTACTGAGGCTGGTAACGACCTCAAGGTCAAATCGCTCGTCTACGTGGCGGCCTTTGCGCCGGACTCCGGCCAGTCGATCACCAGCATGACTGCCGATCTGCCGCCCGCCCCCTACGCACCGTTTCTGCGCAAGGACGAGGGCGGCTATCTGACCCTGTCGGAGGAGGGGGTGCGCAAGAACTTCGCCCAGGACCTCCCGGCGGCGGAGGCCGAACTGGTAGCGATCACGCAAGGTCCGTGGAATGCCAACTGCATAGACGCGAAGGTGACGCACGCGGCATGGCATGACAAACCGGTCCGCACGGTGATCACCGAGGACGATCGCATGATCCCGCCCGCGCTGCAGGAACAGATGGCCAGCGTGGCCCATGCCGACGTCGTCAGGGTTCCGTCCAGCCACGTCGTGATGTTGAGCCATCCAGAGGTCGTCGCCGATGCGATCATCGCGTCCGCAATGGCTCTTGAGTGAACCGTCACCCCAAAGCACGGGGGCGCAAACTGCGCCTCCACAGTCTGGAACTGGAGCATTGGAAATGCCTGCAGATGAATGGATGAGAGAGGCGGCCGAACCGCGGAGCCGCAGCCTTGCCGGAACAGCCGATCCGGCAGGCGGCACCCCCTCGGCCGCGTGGACACGCAGGTTCTCGAACCTGCGTGTCGCCGAGCGATCAACCGGATCCTACGAGCCGCTGGCGCTGCTGCGTTGGGCACTCGTCGTCGTCTTCCTGTGGTTTGGCGGCATGAAGTTCACGGGTTACGAGGCAAACGGCATCGCGCCGTTTATCCAGCACAGCCCGATCCTAAGTTGGCTCAACGCACTCCTGGGCGTACAGGGCGCGAGCTACGTCATCGGCGTCCTGGAACTGTCAACCGCTGCGGCGTTGATCGTGGGCGCGTTCAGTCCATTCGCCTCGGTGATCGGCGCTGCGATGTCATGCGTGACATACGTCATTACCCTTTTGTTTCTCCTCAGCACACCCGGCGTCGCCGAGCCGGCAGCGGGCGGCTTCCCGGCAATCTCCGCTCCTGTCGGACAGTTCCTGCTCAAGGATCTAGAGTTTGTCAGGGAAAAATGGAATCCGGTTTTCCCGAAAAGACAAACGAAAACAAATAAATCTAGAGTCTGTCTGGTTCGATTTGAACCTGGCAGACTCTAGTGCTGCTCGCCGCATCGCTCGTTCTCTTGCTTGCGTCCATGCGGGACTCCTCCGCCAGCAGTTTGTAACCGAACGGTAAGTCAGCCAGTTCGCCTCGGTTGCGCGATTTCGGCCTGGCACATCCGGCATTTGCTCGGGGCGCCAGGTCATTTGTATTGATGTATTGACTGCCGACGGGCGATCGCCTGCCATCAAGCGATTCCAATAGACCCTGGTCGCAGTCAGGGAATGATTTGTCTGGCCTTTTTCGGTTGGGCCGTAGATTCCGGTATGGCCGGATTCATCCGGCTCGCTTGAGGCTGAGGGCTAGATCTGCGAGCGCGTCGACGACGAGGGAGGTGATCGCTGCACCCCGCTCGACGGACGCGAGTGCCGGGTCGCCATCAACGCCGCTCCCGCCGGTCCGGTCGCACATCGATGCATACAGCGTTGCCCGCTCCGCCGTCAGCAGGTCGCCCGTCGCCCAGGGAAACATCGCCTGGCCAGTTTCTTCACGCGGGGGTATGGCTCGCACCGTGTCGGGAAATAGATGGAGCATGAGCGATGTCTCCAGATCTCCGGCATGAGAATCCCTGTCGGCGTCAGAGCTGGCTCGGTTTGTCTGAACAGTTTCGAGCGTTTCGTTAAGTGGATTTCCGCCTCGATTATGCCGCCACCATCATTGGTGCCAGCGCGTTGAAGTAAGCCTGATCCGGCGTCTGCCGGTCAAGGGATGAATGTGGGCGTCTGGTGTTGTAAAAGTTCAGATATCGGCCAATGCCGATGCGGGCCTCAGACACGGTTTTGTAGGCGTGGAGGTAGACCTCCTCATATTTGATCGACCGCCAGAGCCGCTCGACGAAGACGTTGTCGCGCCATGCGCCCTTGCCGTCCATCGAGATGGCGATCTCAGCTTTCTTCAGCACCGCCGTGAAGTCCACCGAGGTAAACTGCGAGCCCTGATCCGTGTTGAAGATGTCGGGCTTGCCATAGCGGGCGAGCGCTTCCTCGACCGCTTCGATGCAGAAGGCCGCTTCCATCGTGATCGACAGCCGCCACGACAGAACCCTCCGGCTGAACCAGTCGACGACGGCGCAGAGATAGACGAATCCCCGTGCCATGGGGATGTAGGTCAGGTCCATCGCCCAGACCTGGTTGGGTCTGGTGACCGCCAGCTTGCGCAGAAGATAGGGGTAGATTTTGTGCCCAGGCGCTGGTTTCGAGGTGTTCGGGCGGCGATAGATCGCCTCGATGTCCATCTTCTTCATCAGCGTGGCGACGTGCAGCCGCCCAGCTTCCAGCCCTTCTCCTTTCAAGAGCCCTTGCAACATCCGACTTCCCGCGAACGGGTAGTCGAGATGCAGTTCATCGATCCGCCGCATCAGGGCAAGGTCGCCATCAGGCACCGGACGTGGAGAATAGTAGACGCTGCCACGGCTGAAGCCGAGAAGCTTCGCCTGGCGCACCACGGATAGCTTGTGCTCGCGATCGATCATTTCTTGTCCCCCAGCAATCCCGCCTTGCCGAGCGCACCGGATAAAAAATCGTTCTCCAGTGTCAGCTCCCCGATTTTAGCGTGCAGCGTTTTGACGTCGATGGTCGGACCCGCCGGTTCCGCCTTCGCTTCATCACCGAAAACACCCGTCGCTCCCTCAAGGAGCTGGTCTTTCCACTGCTTGATCTGGTTGGCGTGCACATCAAACTGCTGGGACAACTCCACCAGCGTCTGTTCGCCTCGGATGGCGGCGAGCGCCACCTTTGCCTTGAAAGCCGGGCTATGGTTTCGGCGCGGTCGTCTCGTCATGGTATCTCCTGTTCCCGGCATCTAAGCCGAAGTCAGGCAGAAATTCCACTTATCCCCGCTGTCCAGATTTCCTGAGCCACCTCTAATCATGCAGGGGACCTTGCGACAGATTTTCCCAAGGATTCCTGGCTTCAATAGTCGCTTCACGGTCGACAATGACCGCTCTTGCGCGAATGCCGGAGCGACCTGACAATCCGTTTTCGACCCCTTTGTTATCAACCATGCGGGAGAAGCTTGTGTTTGGTTGCTAGAAATTTCAGGTAGATGAATATCATAACGACGGGGTTGACAGTTCACATCCCTTCAAGACCTAGACAGCAACATTCTGGCGGGTGCCATCCAGACATTACGACGTCGTTGCGGCGCCTATCCGGATAGCCCGTCTAGTTTTCCAACGTGGGTGCCACGAAATCAGAAGATGCGGGGCTCAGGGGGGTGTCAACCGAGGCGGCGATGGTTGATTCCGGCTTTGTAAAGTGCAGCCCTTTGATTGAGGCCTCCACCGTATTTACGATGCGATCCGCATCAAGATCCTCAGCATCGGTCGTCAAGGCGATCGTCATGGGGCCGACGCTCATGAAGTGCGCTGTGGTGTCGCCACTTTTGTTGACCTCTGTCCGGCTTCTGACCATGTCCTGCGAAGGCTGCATGAAGATCTTCAGGGTTTTCCCGTTCGCACTGCGATAGGTCAGACGAACGACGCCCTCCTGCGAAGGTGTTGGTTCTTCTCGTGATACGAGGCGGTACCCTTCAGATGAGAGATCGGGCGTGGGAAATGCGAGCCAGAGCCGATTTTCTAGCGGGCCCGCCTGAGCCGTTCCCGTCGATACCGGATGCGGGGAGATGGAATTTTCCGATAACGTGACAGCATTCATGAACGAGGAAGGTAGCGACGCTCGATGAGGCCGGAATTCATCATAGAAGTAGCCGAGCAGACCTGCGCCAGCCACTGCGACAGCCAGTGAGGCCGCCCTAGCAAGATTTGCGCCGGTGCGGACTTGCCTGTTCCAGACTGCTGCACGCAGCCGGGCGGGTACCGGCTCCACCTTATGGTTGAGGCAAACCTGGCGGAGAAGATCGTTCTGCCGGCGCACCTCCTCGACGAATTCCCGTGCCGATGGATTGGAATTCAGGAAGGACTCCACGGCGGCCTTCCGTTCAGGGTCGTCATCAAGCAACCCGTCAGCGAATGCCAGGAGATCGAGTTCCTGTATCCTGTCTGATCTGGAATTCATTTCACGCGCCTCAGCAAGGTCGTTTTCGGGGATCGGGAACGGTTTTCGCGCAAGGCGGCCCGCCCTCTGGAAAGCCTTGATCGTACTGTGCCAACAGGCACATCCAACAACTCGGCAACCTCGTCATAGGCCATTCCATCAAGAGCGACGAGGAGTATGATTACACGCTGGTCGGCAGGGAGGCGGTCGAGCGCCGCTGCTATGCTGATGCATTCAACCCGATCCTCCTGATCAGGCAACTGCACCGCGACCCTGTCGATCGCTTCCTGATCATAAGACGAAGAGCCGGGTTTCTGCGTTCGGACGCGATCAATATAGGTCCGGTAGAGAATCCGAAACAGCCAGGATCGCAAACGTCCCTTGCGCCCCCACAGGCGCCACTTCCTCAGAGCGCGTTCCAGGGTATCCTGAACGAGATCGTCGGCTTCGTCCTGATCCCGGGTCAATGCGAAAGCATATCGCCGCAGATGCGGTATCTGTCTCTCGATCATCCACCGCAGGTCATCGCTCATATTTCTCATCCCGACATTCAGTCACTACAGCTACTGACGGGTCCGGACAGAAAAAAGTTCCCAAAAAAAGCCAAAAAGAGAATGGAACCAATCATCGCCTGCCTTCGTCTGTTGTGTTGCCATGATGGCAAATCAGTCAACCCGCGACGACATGCTGCCTGGTATCATTGTTGCAAATTGAAAGAAGGACGACATGACCTACCCATTCCAGAGAAAACTCGCCGCATCCATGATCGCCGTTGCCGCATTCTCGATGTCTTCCACGGCCGTCTTTGCACAGCAAACCCAGGCGCCAGCCCCGGCGCCTTCCGGCTCGCAGGGCTCGCCCGCAATCGATCAGGGTGCGATTGACAGCTTCGCCGCGGCATCGATTGAAATCCAGCAAATCCTGGCCAAATGGGAGCCTCGGATCAGCAGCGCGCAAAGCGAGGCCCAGGTCCAGGAAATCAGGGAAAACCAGGAGGAAGAGCTCGTGGCGGCTCTGCAGGCCAATGACCTTGATGTCAGCGCTTATAACAGGATCTTTCAGGCGGCCAACAATGATCCTGCGCTCGCCCAGAGAATTCAGCAGCGGCAGCAACGGTTGCTGCAATAGCAACTGCCCCTTTTCAGAATATGAGGAACCCTATCCGGCCGTGACATGGGAAACACTCCGCGGCCGGAACAAAGCAGAAGGAGGAACTGAACAATGCGAAAATTGCTCACGCTGGCCTTTTCCGGGCTGATGCTCATGGGACTTGCCGCATGCGGCGACGACAATGCAGGCGACAACGCAAACAGTAACCCTGATATGCCGGCTCCGGCAGAACCGGGCATGGCTCCGGCTGATCCCGGCGGGGGTGCAACGCCGCCGAGCCCGGGTGGCGGAACGGAACAGGGCTCCGGTTCAGGCCAGTTCTGAAATAGTCTTGACAATAGCCGAGACGGAACCGGTCTCCCCCGGTTTCGTCCTGTAACCTATCAACTTCAGCGGGTCGGTTCAGGTGCTATCGCCGGGAAACGGCGATCCGGAGCGAACGGAACTCACAGATCAATGGCTACCATATTCCCGAACTGCCGAGATGCGGGCCAAACAGGGCAAGGGCGCAATGTATAGAACTGCTATGTGTTCAATTTTCGGTTTTGCTTTTCTGGGATTGACCGCCTGCAACGGCAATCAAGCGAATCCGACAAATGCTTCCTACTCTTACACGGGCTTTGACAGCAGTGCGCCCGTCAAGGTGGACCCTGAAGCAAGGGGCAGCCCGTTCTGATCTTCACATGTCTCACGTGGCTCCCGGTGGAATGATTTCCGCTCCAGACCGGCAATTTTTGACACAAGCGTGGATCGCGATTGTGGTCAGCCTTACCTGGCTTGTGGGATGTCGGTCCTGATCCATATGCGCATCGGCTTTCATCCGACTACGAGCTGAAGGTTCGGATCCGGCTCGGCCCCGCCTCCCGATCAAGGGAGAGGTCTCTGACCGCCAACACATGCATTCCATCGTTCGAAAGGAGAATAATAGATGAGCAGGGTTTCCACAGCGATCGTTTCCGCGGGCGTTTTGTTTGCGGGTGCGAGCTTCGCCGAGGACTACAGATGCGCCAACTTCGCGAATGACGTCCACGAGCAAACGAGCGGGCAGGATGGCGGTGAGACGAGCCCTGGTTATCAATTTGCGGTATCGCAGGGCATCGTTGATGGCATATTTGCAGCCAGCCAGAGAACGCCACTGGCAGGTCCGCAGGACCAGACGCGGGGTCAGTTCAGACGCGCCGTTGCAGACCGGTGTTCCGGTCATCCGGACGAGACCGTCGAAGACGCTGCGCTCACAGTCTCGGGGTTGCTTCCTGACGCCACCGAGTATCGGTCTCTGTCACCACGTGATTTCAATCTTGCCAAGAGCGCCATCGTCGGAACGAAGGTGTCGCTATCCGGAGATCTCTTGGTAAGTAGCAGCACTGCGACCCTTTACAGCGAGAAGATGAATACCAACTCGATCAATATCGACATCGCCCAGCTCGCCCGCGCCGACCGGGAATACCTTTTGGAGAACTGCACCGGACTTTGTCGGATCACCATAAATGGCACAGTGTCAAAGATAAGTTTCAGCGAGGGGCTTAAGGCTGAAAGTATTGAGCACGAATGAGTGTGGAACGTAATTTCTGCTGGCTGAGAGCAGCGGTATCTTCCAACCTACGACGGCTTCTGGATTGGCATCAGAGGAAAGGGTCCAGTCGCGGCATGACGAGATTGAGCAGTTCGTCGTCCTCGATCCGGCTTGGCACTCCGTAGTCGCCTTCGCTGACATCGAGCAGGATCATGTAGTCGGCTTCAAGTCCCTTGGCGCGGTGGAACGACAGACTCGAAACATCGATATAGCCGGCAATTTTGACGACACCGTAGGAAGTCGATCTCTAGCTCACCGGGACGTGGGCCGATGTGAAAGATCTTCAGCGGCCGCTGCCTGGCGACATGCTGGTCCTGGTAGATCCTCCTGAAAACCCAGAAGACGAATATCTTGACATCACGGAAAACAAGCAAGGTATCGCGATCGCAACCGAGATCGCGACCATCATTCGGGCCCGTATCAAAGAGGTGACCGGCCTGAACGCCTCGGCCGGGATCTCATACTGCAAATTCCTCGCAAAGATGGCGAGCGACCTCAACAAGCCGAACGGCCAGGCCGTGATCACGCCGAAGATGGGGCCGGCGTTTGTGGCAGATCTCACCGTCAAGAAGTTCCATGGTGTCGGGCCGGCAACCGCCGAAAAGATGCGGCGGCTCGGGATCGTGACTGGCGCTGATCTGCGCGAGAAGTCGCTCACGTTCCTGCGTGACAATTTTGGCAAGTCGGGAGGTTGGTACTACCGAATCTCACGCGGGATCGATGAGCGGCCAGTTCAACCCGATCGGCCCCGTAAATCGATCGGGGCGGAAGATACCTTTGCTGCCGATATTTTCGACCTTGGGGCGGCGAAGGCTGAGTTGATCCCGCTTGCAGGGAAGGTCTGGCGCCATGCGGAGAACAAGCGGATCAGCGGGCGAACCGTTACGCTGACGGTGAAATATTCAGACTTCCAGCAGATCACGCGGAGCCGGACGGTTGGTCGCAATATGCGCAGCGCAGATGAGATTGGCGAGGTAGCCGGTGCTATGCTGACCGAGCTGTTTCCGGTGCAGAAAGGAATTCGGTTGCTTGGGGTGACACTCTCCTCTTTGGGCGAAAGCTCAGAGTGGGTAGGGGACGCTCAAATGCGTTTGATATGAGTGGGCCAGCTGCTGCCGTTTTGCGTATATCGAGCCAACTGCGTGTTGAAAGCCCAAACTGAAACCGCAGCTAATATTGCCGGTCGCACTTCTTCGGTCTGTATTTGGTTTGATTCAGCACCATTTCGATATGCACGACGAAGACGATCAAACCTCTGTCACGGATTTTACATCGGAGTGGTCCACGTCGTAGCGCTGCAGTTCCCGGCGGAGGACCTCGACGATCCGCTCCGTTGCGAGTGACGGCGGGCGCAAAGCCGGCAACATGATCCAGACGCTCATCGTCGTCAGCGGCACGATGGGGCGACGGATCAGCTTGTCTTCCGAGTATCCAAGGCCGACGAAGGGCGGGACGATCGAAACGCCGGCGCCGCCGGCGACGAAATCGCAGACGGTTTCCGACATTGGCACCTCGACAATGGCGCGTTTCTGGACGCCGCGAAGCTGAAACGCCCTGTCGATCGTCATGATCGAGCAATCGTCCCGCATCAGGCCGATGAAGGGCTCGTTCTTGAGGTCCTCGACGCGAATCAGACGCTGAGCCGCAAGCCTGTGGTTTGCCGGCAGAACGCAGACCATGGCGAAGCGCATCACCAACTCGGAGCGGACATTCGTATGTTCGAACGGCTGGACCGAGAGACCGATATCGATCTGCTGGCCTTCAACGAGTTCGGCGACCCGCGGACTGGGCTGGCTCGAAATTGCAATATGCATCTTGTTCTGGCCTGCCATCATCGGACCCAGCGCCAGAGCGAGAAAGCGCGCGGACAGCGCCGGTGGCGCGGCAATCGTTACTTCGCCCCACTCCCTGTCGCGCACCGCATGGGCGAGCTTCTGGATCCGGTCGGTACCCGAGAAAAGCCGCGAAACCTCCGAGGCCAGCAATTGTGCATCCGAGGTCGGAAGCATGCGTCCGCCGCTGCGCGTGAACAGCCGGAACCCGCAGCTTTCGCCAAAGGCCTTCAGCAGCTTGCTGACGGCAGGCTGCGAAATCCCCAGTCGCTCGCCCGCGAGCGTGACGGATCCTGTTTCCATCACGGCATGGAATGCCTCGAGCTGACGGATGTTCATGAAGCCTTCCCCGATAAACATGAGTTTTGGTTATATTGGTCGGATAATTACTGATTTGACAATCATACTGGCTTTGCTCTCTCTTACAATAATCAAAAAAAGAGCAGCCGGGAAAACGGCATGTCGGTTTTCAAGCCAAGCGAGAAGGGAACGAAATGAGTAAGCTGAAATATCTTTGCGGAGCCGCGATGCTGATGATGGCGCCGGCCGCCCATGCCGGCGTTCTGACCGTGTGCATCGAAGGCGCTCCGGAAACCTTCAACCCGGAACTGACGAGCAACGGAACGACGGCCTATGTGCTGGGCCAGATCTATGACGGCCTTGTCTCAGTCGAGCGAGGCGGGTCGGAAATCGAGCCGGCGCTGGCCGAGAACTGGGACATTTCGGAGGATGGCAAGACCTACACATTTCATCTGCGCCATGATGTCACCTGGCAGTCGAACGACAGCTTCACGCCGACGCGCCCGATGAATGCCGATGATGTGGTGTTTACCTTCGATCGCATGATGAACGAAGACAATCCGTATCATGGCGTTTCCGGCGGCACTTACGTGACCTTCAATGCGAAGCTCGCCGACAATATCGATACGATCGAGAAGATTGACGACTACACCGTCGCTTTCAAGCTGAAGCAGCCATTGGCCGCCTTTCTCGGCACCATGGCGCATGGTTCGATCGTGATTACTTCGGCGGAATATGCCGATGCCATGATGGAGGCGGGAACGCCGGAGCAGTATGATCTCGATCCGATCGGAACTGGCCCCTTTGAACTTCAGGCCTACCAGACGGATGCGGTGGTGCGCCTGTTGCCGTTCGCCGACACCTGGGGTGCCGTGATCGGTGACGATGAGCGCACGCCTATGGTCGATGCCGTTGTCATGGCGATCTCGGCCGATGCCACTGTGCGCCTGCAGCGGGCGGAAGCGAATGAATGCCTGATCAGTCTTTACCCCAACCTTGCGGATCGCACGGAAATCGAGGACGCGGAGAATCTCGATGCCGTGCAGACGCCGGTGGCCTCGACGGGGATGCTGCATTTCAACTTCCGCGATGACCGGCTGAACAAGCAGAAGGTTCGTCAGGCACTTGCCGAGGCCATCGACATGGATAATCTTGTCGACGTGGTCTACAGCGGCATGGGTCATGCGACCGGGGCTGTCGTGCCGCCGGCGATGTGGGGATCCGCCGAGGACATCGCACCGTGGCCCTATGATCCGGAAGATGCGAAGAAGCTGCTTGCTGATGCCGGATATCCGGATGGTTTCGAGGTCGATCTCTGGGCTGTGCCGGTGTCGCGTCCCTACATGCCGAATGGCCGTCGCGCCGCGGAAATGATCCAGGCCGACTGGGCCGACATCGGGGTCAAGGCGAACATCGTCACCTATGAATGGGCTGAATACATCCAGCGCGCGCGCAATGGTGAAGCGCAGGTGGGCATGTTCGGGGGCATCTATGACTTCCCCGATCCGAGCCAGATCCCCAACAACTATCTGACCTGCAACGCCGAGGGAACGCCTGCGCCGTCGAATATCGGCGCCTGGTGCGATGATGACTTCAACGCCGTCATGCAGGAAGCCGGCTCGATCTCCGACCAGGATGAGCGCATCAAGCTTTATCATCAGATGCAGCAGATTGTGCATGATGAGGTGCCGGTCGTCGTTCTCGGCGGTGCTGACACGATCACGGCGGTGAACAAGAAAGTGCATGGCTACGTTCCGGCGATCTTCGGCTCTTCCCGTCTTTCCGGAGTAACCGTGGAATGAAGGTAACAGTCATTGGCGCCGGTATTCTCGGCGCCAGCACCGCCTACCATCTGGCTCTTGCCGGCCATGACGTCACCATCGTCGATCAGGAACACCAGGGCAAGGCGACGCTTGCAGGCGCGGGCATCGTCTGCCCCTGGGCCACCAAGGCGGATGAACCCGAGTGGTACAAGATGTACGCCGCGGGAGCCCGCTACTACGAAGAACTTGTTTCCGGGCTTGCGGAGAGAGGCGAGACCGATGTCGGCTATCGCAGGGTCGGCGCGCTGGTGACGGCTGAAGATCCCGCCGAATATGACGCCGCCGGCGAGCGGCTTGCGCGGCGCACGGCCGATGCACCGGAATCCGGCGGCTTTGAAGAGATCACGCCGGCTCAGGCGCAGACGCATTTTCCGCCGATCAACAAGGCGTTCAAGGCTTTCTATGTTCCGGGCGGTGCGCGTGTGAATGCCCGGCAACTGGCCCCGGCAATGGTGCGGGCGGCCATCAAGCTCGGCGCCACCTATGTCAGCGATCTGGCGACGCTGAAACTTGAGGAAAGCCGGGCGCTGGTGCTTGACGGGCGTGGCCAGTCCATTCCTTCGGATCAGATCATCGTCACGGCGGGTGCCTGGGCATCGCAGATCCTCGCCCCGCTCGGGCTCATCCATCCGGTGAAGCCGCAGCGGGGCCAGATCCTGCATTTTGGCATGAAGGGCGCGGACACGTCGCGCTGGTCGGTGCTGCTGCCGATGGCGAGCCACTACCTGCTCGCCTTCGATGACAGCCGGGTTGTGGTCGGCGCCACGCGCGAGGATGGCAAGGGCTTCGACTATCGCACCACCTGCGAGGGTCAGCACGAGGTTCTGACCGCTGCGCTGCGTTATGCTCCGGGCCTCGCCGATGCGACCCTCATCGAAACACGGATCGGCTTCCGCCCGGCGCCGCCGGAATTCCGTCCGATCCTTGGCCCGGTTCCCGGTATCGAGGGACTCGTCCTCGGCAATGGCCTCGGGGCTGCCGGTCTGACGATCGGTCCCTATGCCGGCCGCCAACTGGCCCGCATCGCTACGGGGGAGGCGGCGGAGGTGCCGCTTGAGCCCTACCATCCCGCCGCCTGAGGGGCGGCGGCAACTTCCAAGGAAAGACAATGATCAAACGCTTGAATTCCCGTCCCCACCTGCATGGCGGGGTCGTCCATAATGGTGTGCTCTACGCGTCCGGCCACGCGGCCACCGATCTGAGCCTCGACATGAAGGGGCAGACCGCAGAGATCTGCGCAAAGCTCGACGCGCTGCTGGCGCAAGTGGGCAGCGACAAGTCCCGGCTGCTGCACGCCCGCGTCTATCTCTCCGACATGTCGGGCAAGGCCGCGATGACCGAAGCCTGGACGGAGTGGCTGAACGAAGCCGACCTGCCGTCGCGCGCGGCAATCGGCGGCGCTGATCTGGGCGACCCGCGTCGTCTTGTCGAGATCGTGATCACGGCGGCAGCCGACTGACCGCATGGCATCTGGCCGGGTGGCGGGGTATCCGCCATCCGGCTCTTTGAAAGGATCGTCTCTTGCTGCGCTATCTCGTTGGAAAGCTTCTGGTGCTGATACCGACCTTTTTCGGAATCACCATCGTCGCCTTCGGCTTTGTCCGGGTGCTGCCCGGCGATCCGATCATGCTGATGGCGGGCGAGCGCGGGATGACGCCGGAACGTCACGCCGAGCTGATGAGGCAATTCGGTTTTGATCGACCCATATGGCAGCAATATCTCTCGTATCTGAACGATCTTTTTCACGGAAACCTCGGCACTTCGCTCGTGACGCACCGGCCCGTAGCCGGAGATTTCCTGGTCTTCTTTCCCGCTACAGTGGAACTTGGTCTCTCTGCCATGTTTCTTGCGATCGTCATCGGCCTGCCGCTCGGTGTTTTTGCCGCCGTTAAGCGCGGAAGCTGGTTTGAGCAGATTTCCATGACCACCGCCCTGATTGGTTATTCGATGCCGATCTTCTGGTGGGGACTTCTGATGATCATCTTCTTCTCCGGCACGCTTGGCTGGACGCCGGTTTCCGGCCGGATCGGACTTGAATACTACTTTCCGCAGCGGACCGGGTTCATGCTGATCGACAGCCTGCTTTCTGGCCAGCCCGGAGCCTTTCGTTCGGCGGTTTCGCATCTGATACTGCCAACGATTGTGCTCGCCACGATCCCGATGGCGGTGATTGCCCGTCAGTCACGTTCGGCGATGCTTGAGGTTCTGAGCGAAGACTATGTGCGCACCGCCCGCGCCAAGGGCTTGGGACCGGCGCTGATTGTCGGCCGTCATGCCCTGCGCAACGCGCTGATCCCTGTGGTCACCGTCATCGGTCTTCAGGTCGGGTCACTGATGGCGGGCGCAATCCTGACCGAAACCATCTTCTCATGGCCCGGTATCGGCAAGTGGATCGTCGATTCCATCTCCAAGCGGGACTACCCGGTGGTCCAGGGCGGACTGCTGGTCATCGCAGTCGTGGTCATGGTCGTGAACCTGATTGTCGATCTTCTCTATGCCGTCATCAACCCAAGGATCCGTCATGGCTGAACCGCTCGCACCGATCAGGTCGGATACGTCCGAAGCAGGCACCGGCCGGGCCGCATTCAGGGCCTTCTGGCGTGATTTTCGTCGCAATCGCGGCGCTTTGATCGGCCTCGTCGTCATCGTTGTCCTGATTGTGCTTGCGCTCCTGGCGCCGGTGCTTGCGCCCTATGATCCGACCCATCAGTTTCGCGACAGCCGGCTCCTGCCGCCGTTCTGGGAGACCGGCGGGCAGCTTGCATTCCCGCTCGGCACGGATGCCGTCGGTCGCGACATGCTTTCGCGGCTGATCTTCGGCGCCCGCTATTCGCTGCTGATCGGCGCCATGGTGGTGACCATCGCGCTTGTTGGCGGCATCGCAATCGGGCTCGTGTCCGGCTATTTCGGCGGCTGGATCGACAATACCATCATGCGGATGATGGATATCATCCTCGCCTTTCCGTCTCTGCTGCTCGCGCTTGTTCTGGTCGCTATCCTGGGGCCGGGGCTCACCAATGCGATGATCGCCATCGCGCTGGTCCTGCAGCCGCATTTCGCCCGGCTTGCCCGCGCGAGCGTAATCAACGAAAAGACGCGGGAATATGTGGTCGCTGACCGGATTGCGGGGGCATCCGCCCTCCGGCTGATGTTCGCAACCATCCTGCCCAATTGCCTGGCGCCGCTGATCGTCCAGGCGACTTTATCCTTCTCCACCGCCATCCTCGATGCCGCCGCCCTTGGCTTTCTTGGCCTCGGTGCGCAGCCGCCGACGCCTGAATGGGGCACCATGCTGGCCGAGGCCCGCGAGTTCATCCTGCGGGCATGGTGGGTGGTCACCTTTCCCGGCATTGCGATCCTGGTCACCGTCGTTTCGATCAATCTGTGTGGCGATGGCTTGCGCGACGCGCTCGATCCGCGCCTGAAGAGGAGCTGAGCATGGGACACCTCCTTGAGATCCGCAACCTCACGGTCAGTTTCGAAACCGACGACGGACCGATGATGGCGGTCAAGGGTATCGATCTCCACGTCGACGCCGGTGAAGTTCTGGCAGTCGTTGGTGAAAGCGGCTCGGGAAAGTCGGTCGCAATGCTCGCCGTCATGGGTCTTCTGCCCGATACGGCGACTGTCGCGGCCGACGTGATCCGCTTCGCCGGCATCGATATCGCCAACCTGTCGCCGCGTGAGCGTCGGAAGATCATCGGGCGCGATATCGCGATGATCTTTCAGGAGCCGGTAGCCTCGCTGAACCCTGCCTATACCGTCGGCTTGCAGATCGGCGAGGTATTGAAGAAACACCAGGGGCTCGGTCGGGATGATCGACGGGAGAAGACGCTGCAATTGCTGCGCGCCGTCGGCATGCCGGAACCCGAGGAAAAGATCCGGGCATTTCCCCACCAGATGTCCGGCGGCCAATGCCAGCGGGTGATGATCGCCATGGCGATCGCCTGCCAGCCGAAGCTGCTGATCGCTGACGAGCCAACGACGGCGCTTGATGTCACCATCCAGAAGCAGATCCTCGATCTTCTGATCGAGCTTCAGGAGCAAAGCGGCATGGGCCTGATCATCATCACCCACGACATGGGCGTGGTTGCAGAGACCGCCGACCGCGTCATCGTGCAGTACCAGGGCAGGAAGCGGGAAGAGACAGACGTGCTTTCGCTGTTCGTCTCGCCGCAGGATACTTACACAAGGGCACTTCTTTCCGCACTGCCGGAACGCAGCACCGGCGGCCCTCTCACAGGGGTGGATTTCTGATGGCCGGCGATAAATCAGATGTCATTCTCGAAGGGCTCGGCCTGGTGCGCGAATATCCGGGACGTTCGAGGGTGTTTCGCAACGGGCCGCCCGTCAGGGCCCTCAAGGGTGTTGACCTGAAGCTGAGAAAGGGGACAACTCTTTCGGTGGTTGGCGAGACGGGCTGCGGCAAGTCGACTCTCGGGCGTATCCTGACGCTGATCGACCCGCTGACCGAAGGTGAGCTGATTGTCGACGGCGAGCAGGTGGACATCCGTCACCATCATCTTTCGTCGGAACTCAGGCGCAAGGTCCGGATTGTCTTCCAGAACCCCTACGGATCACTGAATCCGCGCAAAAAGGTCGGCGATGCACTCGGACAGGAACTCCTGCTGAACACGTCGCTCGATGCCGCGACACGACGCGTTCGCGTTGGCGACATGCTTGAGAGGGTCGGCCTCGAGCGCCAGCATGCCGGGCGGTATCCGCACATGTTTTCCGGCGGCCAGCGCCAGCGTATCGCGATCGCGCGGGCGCTGATGGTCAATCCCAAGATCCTGATCCTCGATGAGCCGGTCAGTGCGCTTGACCTCTCGGTGCAGGCGAAAGTTCTCAATCTGCTTGCCGACCTCCAGCGTGAATTCGGCCTCTCCTATGTCTTCATCAGTCACGATCTCAGCGTGGTCCGGCGCATTTCCGACGAGGTGATGGTAATGAATTCCGGAGAAGTGGTCGAGCGCGGCACGAGCGATGCGATCTTCGCCAATCCGACCCACCCCTACACGCAGCAACTGCTGGCCTCGACGCCTTCCACCGATCCCGACGCCATCCGCGCGCGCCTTGCCCGTCGCGCCGAACGGCGGGCCCGGGCTTCTCAACCGACAGGAGATGAACTTGACCAATAAGGACGAAGAGGTCCGCCGCGACGACCGCTATGCGACGCGGGAAAAATATGCCTCCCTCAGGGGCATCCACGCGGCGGCGCGGCGCAATCTTTCGGACATGGTCTGGAACTACCTGCATTGCGGGACCGGTGGTGAGGTGACGGCGCGGGCCAATGTTTCGGCCTTCGATGCCTATCTTTTCGACGCACCGCTGTTTGCCGGCATTTCCAATCCGGACACGCGCACCAGTGTGATGGGTTACGACCTTTCCTTTCCGGCCTTCACCGCGCCCTTCGGTGGTGGAGAGACGTTGTTTCACACTGACGGCATGCTCGCCATCGGCCGGGCGGCCCGTGCCGCCGGCATTCGCCAGATGGTGCCGGTCGCTGCTGGGCACTCGCTGGAAGAGGTGCGCGCGGCATCACCCGCCGCCGTTATCTTCCAGATGACATTCTGTGGCGAGGAAAGCGATGTCATCGACATGATGCACCGCGCCAAGGATGCAGGCTATGAACGCATCTGCGTGACCTATTCGCCGATCCGCCAGTGGCGCGAGCGGATGATGGAAGACCGGTTCTCGATGCCGGGAGCGGGCAATCCATCGAATTTCGGGCCGGGGAAATCAGACCAGGCGATGCTGCGCGAACTTCTGGACTTCACGAAGCCACGTTGGGACTGGGCAACGGCCGCCCGCGTCATCGCCGAAGCGCCGCTGCCCTGCATCGTCAAGGGCATTTCCAGCAAGGCCGATGCGCGGGCGGCGCTTTCGGCCGGCGCCGAAGGGCTTTACGTGTCCAACTATGGCGGTCGGACGGTCGACCGCGAGCCGGCATCGATCGACACGCTCGCAGCGGTCCGCGCGGAGGCCGGCCCCGACGTGCCGATCATCTTCGACAGCGGCATCCGGCGCGGCAGCGACATTGCCACCGCACTTGCGCTGGGCGCCAACGCGGTGGCGCTCGGCCGAAGTTGCGCGCTTGGCCTCGCCGCCGATGGTGAGGCTGGCGTCAAGCGCGTGCTCGACCTCCTGAAGGACGAGTTCTGGACCACGCTCGGCCACCTCGGCTGCTCATCGGTGAACGAACTTTCCCCAAAGATCTTCCGGTCACGGCCATGAAGGTAGCGATCATTGGAGCCGGCGCGATCGGCGCCAACATCGCCTACCGTCTCAGAGATTGCGGTGCGGACGTTGTCCTGATCGACAAGAGCAGTCCGGGGGCGGGCACCAGCGGTGCATCCTTCTCCTGGCTTTCCTCGTTCCCTCAGCTCAGCTGGCCGGAATCGCCTGGCCGCCGCCAGTTGCGCCTCTCCGTCAATGCCCGCTTTGACCGTCTGGCGGAGGAACTGGGCGGCGACTGGCTCGACTGGTCTGGTACGCTGACCGTCGAAAGCGCTGTGCCGGATTTCGAGAAGACGGTTGCCCTCAGCAGGGAGGCGGGAGCTCAGATCGAGGTTCTTTCACCCGAGGAATCGCGTGACCTGGAGCCGCAGCTTCGCCTGCCGGAGGGCGAGCGCGTCGCTTTCGAACTGCGGTCGGGTTGGGTCGACGCGCCGGCCATGATCGAGCAACTGATTCGAGTTTTCACCCTCAGCGGCGGCGAATTGCTGATCGGCAGCGCCGTCGCGGCGTTCGAGCGTGACCGGGCCGGGGCCAATGTCCTGTTTCTTGAGGACGGATCGCGGGTTTGCGCTGATGCCGTGGTCAATGCCGCCGGCAGCCACGCGACGCATATCGCCGCAATGGCCGGGCTTGCCATTCCACTGGAGCTTGTGCCTGGTGTGATGCTCTATGCGGGGGCGGGGCGGTTGCCGTTCCCTCGCCATGTGATCAACGGCGCAAATTGGCTGTTACGGCCGGACCGCGACCATGGCGCGGCGATACACTGGCGCGGTGAGGGGCTGACCGTAAGCCATGGCAAGAACGGTGCCTTCGGAGGAAAAATGCTGGCGGATGTCGCGAAAGCGATCCCGGCCCTCGAAGGTCTGGAGCCATCGGCGATGCGAGTCGGAATTCGCGCGATACCACCGGGTGGGCCGGTAATTGGCTTCCTGCCCTGGCTGGACGGTTTCTACTTTGCCGTCTCCCACGGCGGTATCGGCTGGGGGCCGGTCTGGGCCGATCTCGCCGCGCAGGAAATTCTGTATGGCTCACGAGCAGAGGAACTTGAGGGAGCAAGGCCCTCGCGGTTCTACTTTTGATACTGAACCTTGGGTTTGTTCCTAAGGCGTGATTTTGCGGTACGGGTTTAGCGTGGATGGACCGAACACTTTCGGTTGGCCTATTGGCGCCGAATGAAGCACGGCGCGAGGGATCTTCGGGTCAACAATGCCGACGACATGGCGAACTGATGGTTATCGTGTCCGGAATGTGCAGCTATCTACTCGCCTGAGATTGCCGGTCCATGAGTAACGGAACGTGTAACAAAATGTGTCGCTAAGTCCCGAAAATCATAAAAGATATAATTAAATCAATTTTATAATGACCGTATGTGTGCGCTCCACGCGCATTTTACTCCGAGTGGCGCAGGTGCGACTGGGTGACCTCTCATGAGCGCTGCACTAATGCCCATAGAAGGAAATCTGTGAGAGCAGTGTGGGTGCGCAACATGAAAGTTCTCCAGTTGTTCTCGTAACGTTTATGCAAGAAGGTCCTGATTTCTCGGAAATGAGCCTACTTTTCTCCGGTTTGGGACCAGAGGGTCGGGAGTTCGAATCTCTCCACTCCGACCATTTTCCCAAAATTCAAAGCTCGATCGGTTCCTGCACCAGTTCGACGTCGAAGCGGTCGCGCACCTTTTCGCGGATATGGGCGGCGAGGGCTGCTATGTCGGTCCGGGTGGCGCCGCCGTGGTTGACGAGGACGAGGGCGTGGCGGTCGTAGGTGCCGGCCGGGCCGAGGCGGAAGCCCTTGAGGCCGCATTGCTCGATCAGCCAGCCGGCCGAGAGTTTCATTGTGCCGTCCGGCTGGGGATAGCGCGGAGCGCCCGCGATTTCGGCGGCCTTTTCGGCGCTGACCACCGGATTGTGGAAGAACGATCCGGCATTGCCGAGCACCCGCCAGTCGGGAAGCTTCGAGGCTCTGAGGGCCACGACGTGGTCCAGTACTTCCCGCGCCGAGATTTGTTCGGGCAGCTGGTCGAGCCCGGCGTAATCGCGTTTCGGCCGCCATGCGCGGGGCAAAGCGAGCGTCACCGACAGGATGACATGGCGTCCCGGCTCGGTCTTGAAATGGCTCTGGCGATAGCCGAAGCGGCAGTCCTGCGCATCGAATGTGCGGACAACGCCGCCCTGAAGATCGTAGGCTTCAAGCGACAGGAAGAAATCGGAAAGCTGGGCGCCATAGGCGCCGATGTTCTGGATCGGGGCGGCGCCGACCGTGCCGGGAATGCCGGCGAGGTTTTCCAGGCCCGGCATGTCTTCGGCAATCGTCCAGGCCACGAAATCGTGCCAGTTTTCGCCGGCCCCGGCCGTGACGATGCTGTGGGTGTCGGTCTGGCGGGCCACCTTACGCCCGCCGATCCGCATCAGCGCGACGATCGCCTCCAGCCGCTCGCGCAGCACCACATTGCTGCCGCCGCCGAGGAAGTAGAGCGGCAGGCCGGAGGCGGCGCTTTCGCGGGCAAGGGCGGGCAGGATCGTGGGATCATCGACGATCACGGCCCGACGCGCGAAGGATTTCAGCCCCATCGTGTTGCTGCCGGTCAGGTCGAAATCGGAAATCATGTCCATCGGGGGGCGTTCCACTTGCTTGACGTCCGGTCAGGTCGGACGCGCGCTGATGGCCGGTCAGATAGCGGAAAGCGCCGGCACGGCGCAAGGGCGGTGACGCTTCCGGCAAGGTCATGGCTGCGCCTCAGGTCCGCCCGTAGATCAGGTCGCGGGCGATATCGGTCGGCTGGCCGAGGCGGGCCTTGTAGATCTCGTAGTTTTCCATGATCCGCTGAACGTAGTTGCGGGTTTCCGGATACGGGATCGATTCGATCCAGTCGATCACGAAATCGAGGTCCTTGCCGCGCGGATCGCCAAAGCGTTCGATCCACTGCGGCACCCGCGCCGGCCCGGCATTATAGGCGACGAAGGTGAGGATGTAGGAACCGCCGAACCGGTCGATCTGCTCGCCGAGATAATGCGCCCCGAGGGTGGCGTTATAGGCCGGATCGCCGGTGAGCCTGCTTGCCGAATAGGAAAGCCCGTGGCGACTTGCGACCCGCTGGGCGGTGGTCGGCAGCAATTGCAGCAGCCCGCGCGCATCGGCCGGCGAGACCGCGCCCGGATTGAAGGCGCTTTCCTGCCGCGCGATCGAATAGGCGAGCGCCATGCCGGAGCCGGAGATGTTGGCGTCGGTCGGTATCACGCCGATCGGAAACGCAAGCGCCGCGACATCGAGCCCGCGGCCATAGGCGATCTTGCCGACCTGGAGGGACAGGCTGTGGCTGCGGTCCTTTTCCGCCTGGTAGGCAAGCAGGGAAAGTTCGCCGGGGTTGGTGAGCTGTTCGGCAAGCGCGCGATAGAGCGAATCAGCGCGCCAGCCATGGCCGACGGCTTCGAGCCGGTCGATCGCCTGCACCGCCGGATTGCGCTGGTAATTGGCGCGGTCGGTGGCGGTCGGGCTCGGATAAGGCACGTTGAGCTGTGTCTGTCCGAGCTTTTGCAGCGCGAGCTGGCCGTAGAACGTGGTCTCGTAGGCGCCGGCCTTGCGGTAGAAGTCGCGCGCATTGCCGGGGCCGCCGGCCTCGGCGGCGCGGCCCTGCCAGTAGTAGGACCGCGATGCGGAGATCGGGGTGGTCGAAATCGCGCCGATGTTCGCGAAGTGTTTTGCTGCGGTCCTGCCGTCGTTCAGGCCGCGCAGCGCGAACCAGCCGGCGTGGAAAGCAGCGTCCAGCCGGTCGAGGCGATCCTCGGGCATGGCGGCGGCGACCACCTGATAGGCCTCGCGGGGATGACCGTCCTCGTAAAACTGACGGCCGATAATGCGGCTTTCGTCCCACCACTGGTCCGGATTGACGAGAGCGGCCTGATTGCGCGGCATCTTTTTCAGAAGTGCTGCTGCGGTATCATACTGGTTGTTCTGCCGGGCATTCCGGATCTGGATATAGAGAAATGCCGGATCGGAGCGCCAGGAGGAATGCACGGCATTGATCAGGCTTCCGGAATTGGACTGGCGGCGGATAACAGCGGCCCAGGCGTCATAGAAGGACTGCGCCTTGCCGAGATCCGAGAACCGTTTGGCCTGGGTCGCGCGGTCGCGATACATCAGGTAGATCATCCGGTTCTTGTGGTCCGTCTGGCTGAGGATCGGACCGAATTCTTTCAGGATCTGGTTTTCCGTGCTGGTATCGAGCGCCCATCCGGTCCACGCCCGGTTGATGATGTCGTGCGCCTTCTGCTTCTGCCCCGCCGCCATCAGGGCGCGCGCGAGCAGGACCGTGCCCTGCGAGGTTTCCGGCAAGGTATTGCCGAAGGCGGCGAGCACAGTGTTGGGCGAGGGGTTTTCGCGGGCGAAGGCACGTTCGGAGTTGGCGCGCAGCGACGAAAGGCCCGGCCAGCCGCGAAGCTCCTGCTGGGCCTCGGCGATTTCGGAGGACGGGACGTCGGGCTCGCCGGAAACGGCGATCGCCCAGCTCAGTATCTGGTGATCCAGACTGTTGTCGGGCAGGCGGTTGCGGGCCTGAAGCGCGCCGGAGACATTGCTGTCCTTCAGGGCGTCGAGGCCCTGTTTCAGCACCGTGCTCGAAGCCGGATTGGCGACCGGCTGGCTGATGGCGCCTGTGACCTCAAGAGAAGGCGGAAGGGCCGATCGGTCCGGGCGGGCATAGGGTATCGGAGCCGCCGAGGGGAAATCCTGCGCGGCGAGCGATGTCAGATCCGCGGCCGTCATCGAGGCGGCGAGCGAGAGCATGCATAGTGTTTTCTTCATTCGATCATCCAGGGGTCGAATTCAGTCGGGCTCCGATAGTGTCGTTTATCGCGGTTAAGAACGCATTAAGGTATCACAGTTTCGAGTGGTTTGCGCCACCGAATGCTAATGCTTGCAGTACCTGATGTCCGGCATTATGGTGCGCCCGATTTGGCAACAGGAATGCGGCTTTAAAATGAGGGCCGTCAGGAGTATCTGCATGATCAAGGGGTCCATACCCGCCCTTGTTACGCCCTTCACCGCCGATGGCGCGGTCGACGAGCAGGCATTCGCCGCGCATGTCGACTGGCAGATCGGCGAGGGCAGCCATGGCGTGTCGCCCGTCGGCACCACCGGCGAAAGCCCGACGCTGAGCCATGACGAGCACAAACGGGTAGTCGACCTTTGCGTGGAAGTGGTCGCGGGCCGAGTGCCGGTGATCGCCGGCGCCGGCTCCAACAACACGCGCGAGGCCATCGAACTGGCGCTCCACGCCGAAAAGGCCGGCGCCGATGCGCTGCTGGTGGTCACGCCCTATTACAACAAGCCGACCCAGAAGGGGCTGTTTGCGCATTTCTCGGCGATTGCCGAGGCCGTGAAGCTGCCGATCATCATCTATAATATTCCGCCGCGCTCGGTGATCGATCTTCTGCCCGAGACCATGGGCGCGCTGGTGAAGGCGCATTCCAACATCGTCGGCGTCAAGGATTCGACCGCGAAGATCGAGCGTGTCTCCGAACAGCGGATCGCCTGCGGGAAGGATTTCATCCAGCTTTCCGGCGAGGATGCGACGGCCCTCGGTTTCGCGGCGCAGGGCGGCGTCGGCGCGATTTCCGTGACCGCCAATGTCGCGCCCAGGCTTTGCGCCGAATTCCAGAACGCTTTGCTCGGCGGTAATTTCGCCACGGCGCTGAACTATCAGGACAGGCTGATGCCGCTCCACCGGGCGCTGTTTCTTGAACCGGGCGTCTGCGGCACTAAATACGCACTCAAGAGGATCGGCCGGATGAACGATACCGTCCGGCTGCCGCTGACAGCGATCGACGACAAGACCGCCGCGGAGATCGACGCTGCGTTGAAACACGCTGGATTGCTGGACTGATTTCGTCCGGCGCATTGCAGACTGGAAGACTTTCATGGCTCCGAAAGGTAGCAAGGGCGGCCGGCTCAACATCGTCGCCGAAAACCGCAAGGCGCGGTTCAACTACGAGATTCTCGACACGTTTGAGGCGGGCCTGGTGCTGACCGGAACCGAGGTCAAGTCGCTGCGCGAGGGCAAGGCCAATATCGCCGAATCCTACGCCTCCGACGAAGATGGCGAGATGTGGCTGATCAATTCCTATCTTCCGGAATATCTTCAGGGCAATCGTTTCAACCACGAACCCCGCCGCCGCCGCAAGCTGCTGCTCGGCAAGCGCGAAATTCATCGCCTGCGCTCCGCCGTCAATCGGGAAGGCATGACGTTGATACCGCTGAAGCTTTACTTCAACGATCGCGGTCGGGCCAAGCTTGAGCTCGCGCTGGGCAAGGGCAAAAAGCTCCACGACAAGCGCGAAACAGAGAAGAAGCGCGACTGGAACCGGGAAAAGAGCCGGCTCCTGAAAAACCTCGGTTAGAGCGTCGGGCGAAAAAGTGGTATCCGGTTTTTCGATAACCCGACGCGTCAAAATAAAGAATCCAGAGCATCGGGCGATGCTCTAGCTGGCGCTCGTCAGCTTCAATCGTCGAAGTCGGAGGTCACAACCTCCGGCGCGCGGTGCGGTCGTTCCGACGTCTCGCGCCCGACTTCCTGTTTCAGCGAAATCAGGTCGATGAAGTGATCGGCCTGCCGGCGCAGATCATCGGCAATCATCGGCGGCTGGGTTGCCATGGTCGAGACCACCGAGACCTTGCGGCCCTTGCGCTGCAGCGCTTCCACCAGGGTGGTGAAGTCGCCGTCGCCGGAAAAGATCACAAGGTGATCGACCGTGGCCGCCTGCTCCATGGCATCGATTGCGAGCTCGATGTCCATGTTTCCCTTGATCTTTCGCCGTCCCATGGAATCGGTGAATTCCTTGGCCGGCTTCGTCACCACCTTGTAGCCGTTATAATCCAGCCAGTCGATCAGCGGACGGATCGAGGAATATTCCTGGTCTTCGATCAGCGCCGTATAATAATAGGCGCGCAGCAGATAGGCCTTGCCCTGAAATACCTTCAACAGCCTGCGATAGTCTATATCGAAACCAAGGCCCTTGGAGGCGGCATATAGGTTCGCGCCATCAATGAAGAGCGCAATTTTCTCGCGCGGGTCAAACATAAAACATGTCCTCAATGAAATTTGGTTTTGCAGCCGGCTCTTAAATGAGTGCATCGGCGATATACGGGTAAACGACGAGAGTTCAAATTTGTGCCACAAAATGTACAATCCGCATGGGATTTAAACATGCGTTCAAAGGAATTCAACACAAAGTTTCAGATAGACTGACAGAACACGTAACAGGGCGTCAGGTCGGAGGCGTTCCTGCGGTGTTGAATTGCGCCCTTGAATTCCGGGCGCGGCTCCTTTATGAGGTGCAATTCCACAGAAATCTCCTTAAAAGGACAGTCAATGGCTCGTGTCACAGTTGAAGACTGTATCGACAAAGTCGACAACCGGTTCGATCTCGTTCTGCTCGCAGGACACCGCGCCCGCCTCATCTCCCAGGGCGCCCAGATCACCATCGACCGCGACAATGATAAGAACCCGGTCGTGGCCCTTCGCGAGATCGCCGACGAAACCTTGTCGCCCGACGATCTGAAGGAAGACCTGATCCATTCGCTTCAGCGCCATGTCGAGGTCGACGAACCCGAGGCCGACGCGTCGGCGAATGCTTCTGCCGACGAGGATGCCTCCGAGGGCGGGGAGCGCCCGGATATGCCGGATGCCATTCCTTTCGACCAGATGTCGGAAGAAGAGCTTCGTTCCGGCATCGAGGGTCTTGTGCCGCCGGAAAAAGGCGACGATTACTGATATTGCCGGCTGCGGGACAGTTTCCCGCAGCCTGCCCCTCCATTTCAGGCGGACTTTCCACATGTCCGCATTGCGCCCATGACGGGCTTGGTCACTGAGCCATGATGCGGCAATACGAACTCGTTGAGCGGGTACAGAAATATAAGCCTGACGCCGATGTCGCGCTGCTCAACAAGGCCTATGTCTACGCCATGCAGAAGCATGGACGGCAGAAGCGCGCCAGCGGCGACCCCTATATCTCCCATCCGCTTGAAGTTGCTGCGATCCTGACCGACCTGCATATGGACGAGTCGACGATAGCGGTTGCGCTGCTGCACGACACGATCGAGGACACCTCCGCCACCCGTTCCGAGATCGACGCGTTTTTCGGCGACGAGATCGGCGCGCTGGTCGAGGGGCTTACCAAGATCAAGCGGCTCGATCTCGTGTCCCGCAAGGCGCAGCAGGCCGAAAACCTGCGCAAGCTTTTTCTGGCCGTTGCCGATGATGTCCGGGTGCTTCTGGTCAAGCTCGCCGACCGGCTCCACAACATGCGCACGCTCTACTACATGCGCGCCGACAAGCGTCGCCGGATTTCCGAAGAGACTATGGAAATCTATGCCCCGCTTGCCGGCCGCATGGGCATGCAGGACATGCGCGAGGAGCTGGAGGACCTGTCCTTCCAGTACATCAACCCGGAAGCCTACGAGACGATCCGCGACAAGCTGCAGGATCTCTCCGGCCAGAACCAGGCTCTGGTCAAGAGCATCGAGGATGAGCTCAAGGCGCTTCTGACGGAGCACGGCCTGGCCGACGTCAAGGTGAAGGGGCGGCTGAAGAGGCCATTTTCGATCTTCAACAAGATGCAGTCGAAATCACTGTCCTTCGAGCAGATGTCCGATCTTTATGGTTTCAGGATCATCGTTGATGAGCTTGAGAGCTGCTACCGCGCGCTCGGCCTTGTGCATACCCGCTGGCGCATGGTGCCGGAACGCTTCAAGGACTACATCTCCAACCCGAAGCAGAACGGCTACCAGTCGCTGCACACCACCATTGTCGGGCCGCTGAGGCAACGCATCGAGCTGCAGATCCGCACCCGCTCGATGCACGATATCGCCGAATACGGCATTGCCGCGCATTCCCTCTACAAGGAGGGGCGTGCGGCGGGTGCGGCCAATGACGAGACCAATGTGTTCTCCTGGTTCCGCAGGACCATCGAGGCGCTGGCCGAAGGCGACAGCCCTGAAGAATTTCTCGAGCATACCAAGCTGGAACTGTTTCAGGATCAGGTGTTCTGCTTCACGCCGAAGGGCCAGCTGATCGCGCTGCCGAAGGATGCGACGCCGATCGATTTCGCCTATGCGGTTCATACCAATATCGGCGATACCTGTGTCGGGGCCAAGGTCAACGGGCGGATGATGCCGCTTGTAACCCGGCTCAACAATGGCGACGAGGTCGAGATCATCCGCTCGGGCGTGCAGGTGCCGCCGCCTGCCTGGGAAGGCATCGTGGTCACCGGCAAGGCCCGCGCGGCGATCCGAAGGGCCACGCGGGCTGCGATCCGCAAGCAGTATAGCGGCCTCGGCTACCGGATTCTCGAGCGCACCTTCGCCCGCTCGGGCAAGACCTTCTCGCGCGAGGTGCTGGCCTCGGTTCTGCATCGGCTCGGCCAGAGCGATGTCGAGGATGTGATCGCCGCCGTCGGCCGCAACGAGCTCTCCTCCGTCGATGTGCTGAAGGCCGTGTTCCCGGACCACAAGGACGAGCGCGTCACCATCAAGCCGAGCGTCGAGGAGGGCTGGGTCAGCCTGCCGAAGGGCGAGGGCATGGCGTTTCGCCTGCCTGAGGCGGAAGGCGAGGCGGGCGTGCCGCTGCGCGGCCTGAACGGCGCGGCAATCGTGCGTTTTACGCCAACAGGCGCGGTGCCGGGAGACCGCATCGTCGGTATCACCGAGGATGACGGCAGCATCATGGTCTATCCGATCCAGTCCCCCGGCCTTCAGCAATACGAGGACCAGCCGGACCGCTGGGTCGACATCCGCTGGGATATCGATTCCACCAATGACAAGCGGTTTCGCGCGCGGATCGGCATCAATGTCCTGAACGAACCCGGCACGCTTGCCCGCATCACCTCGACTATCGCCACGCTTGATGTCAATATCCGTTCGATCCGCATGGATGTCATCGCCGAGGACTTTGCCGAAGTCGGGATGGACATGGAGGTCTGGGATCTCCGGCAGCTCACGCAGACGATCAATCAGCTCAAGGCGCTTGATTGCGTGGCAACCGTGAAGCGGGAATTCGGCTGAGGCGTCATACGGGCGGTGCGACCGTTGGTCGCGCGCAGTGCGAAGCGACCCGGGCCGAAATGGAACATTATGCGTTGAGTTTGCGTCTAACAGTCATCAACCGACGAAAGGCAGGAACGCCATGTGGGATGGTTTGCGCGACTTTTTCAAACGTTTCACGCACCCCAAGGTCAGCGAGAGCGAAGCGGAGGGTGTGAAGCACGTGATGGATAATATCGATCATAATTTCGATCCCGGACGCCCGAAACCCGAAGATTTGCGGGAGAGCGATGATGACGAGGTGCGACGCCGCGTGAAGCCCGACTGAGTTTCGCCAAAACGCGCTTGCATTCATTCTCCCAGCTGTCAAAACTAGGCCATGCTTTTCAAAAGACGTTCTCCGGCAGGTTTTTGGCAGCGATTGCGAGGCGCTCTCTGGCCCAGAAAGGGTTTCTGGCGCGTCCCGGTCTATATTTACCATCGCACCGTGCGGCTGCGGGGAACGCCGCATGCGATCGCCATGGGCATCGCGGCTGGCGTTTTTGTGTCGTGGACGCCGTTCATCGGTTTGCATTTCGTTTCCGCGTTTGCGGTTGCCTTCGTCCTGGGCGGAAACCTCTTCGCCGCGGCCCTTGGAACGGCCTTCGGCAATCCGCTGACCTTTCCCTTCATCTGGCTGTCGACCTGGAAGTTCGGGAGCTTTCTGCTGGGGCGGAGCATGGAGGGGCGCCACCATATCGACCTTGTCGAACTGGTCAAAAAGTTCGAGCTGTCCGATCTCTGGAAGCCGCTGCTGGAACCGATGATCGTGGGCTCGATCATTCCCGCGCTGGTATGCGGCGGCCTGTTTTATGTCGCCACCTACCTCGCGGTCCAGTCGTTCCAGAGCCGCCGCCAGGCGATGATCGCCGCACGCCAGGCCGAACTCCGGAACGGCGCCGTCAACGGCTCTAAATAATTGCAACGACCGGGAGGAATGTCATGATCGTCGGACTCGGCAGCGACCTGATCGACATCAGGCGCGTGGAAAAGACCATCGAACGCTTCGGCGAGCGGTTCACGGCGCGCTGTTTCACCGATATCGAACGGGCGAAATCCGACCGCCGGCGCAACCGCGCCGCCTCCTATGCCAAACGCTTCGCCGCCAAGGAGGCCTGCTCCAAGGCGCTTGGCACCGGGATCGCGCAGGGCGTGTTCTGGAAGGATATGGGCGTGATCAACCTGCCGGGCGGCAAGCCGACGATGAAGCTGACCGGCGGCGCCGAGACCTGTCTTCAACGCATGATTCCCGCCGGCCACGAGGCCCGCATCCACGTCACGATCACCGATGATTACCCGCTCGCGCAGGCGTTCGTCATTATCGAGGCGGTGGAGGAGAGCCCGAAATCCGTTTAAAAACATTGCCCGGTTTTCTGGAAGGGGCTAAAGCTCATGGCAAAACCGGTGAGCATAAGGAAGCACTGTGTGTCTGAAAAAGAAGTAAAGCAGGAAAGCTCGCTCTGGAGCAATGTCAAGGTCATTGTCCAGGCGTTGCTTCTGGCAGTGGTCATCAAGACCTTCCTGTTTCAGCCTTTCACGATTCCCTCCGGATCGATGATGCCGACGCTTCTGGTCGGCGACTATCTGTTCGTGAACAAGTTTTCCTACGGTTATTCGAAATATTCCCTGCCTTTTTCGCCGAACCTGTTTTCGGGCCGCATTTTCGGCAGCGATCCCGATCGCGGCGATGTCGTGGTGTTCCGCTATCCGCCGAATCCCGATATCGATTACATCAAGCGCGTGATCGGGCTTCCCGGCGACCGGGTGCAGGTGAGAAACGGCATTCTCTATCTGAACGACGCGCCGGTGCCACGCACCGCCGACGGCGCCTTCACCTCCGATTATCGCCGCGATCCCGGCCGCAACATCCCGGTCTTCCGCGAGACGCTTCCCGATGGCGTCAGCTACGATACGCTGGATGAAATTCGCGGCTCGCCCGGCGACAATACCCGCGAATTCATCGTGCCCGAGGGGCATTATTTCATGATGGGCGACAATCGCGACAATTCGCTCGACAGCCGTTTCGACGTCGGATTCGTTCCGGCGGAGAACCTGATCGGCCGCGCCAGCCTGATCTTCTTCTCGCTCGGCAATGATACCTCCTTCGCCCAGATATGGAAGTGGCCGTTCAACATGCGCTGGGATCGCATGTTCAAGGTTATCGGAGGCTGAATGACGGACAAGCACGGCGCCAGTGTCAACGCGTTTGCCGAGTTGATCGGCTTCGACTTTGCCGATCGCTCGCGCCTGACGCTGGCGCTGACCCATTCAAGCGCGCGCAACGGCAAGGACGACAATTACGAGCGGCTGGAATTTCTCGGCGATCGGGTGCTGGGGCTCGTGATCGCCGAAAATCTGTTCCGGCTGTTTCCCGGCGCGAGCGAAGGCGAGCTTTCGGTGCGGCTGAACCAACTTGTCAGCGCCGAGGCCTGCGCGCGGGTTGCCGATGATCTCGGCCTTCACCGGTTCATCAAGACCGGGCAGGACGTCAAGAAGCTCACCGGAAAGCGCATACTGTCGATTCGCGCCGATGTCGTCGAAAGCGTGATCGCCGCGATCTATCTGGAAGGCGGCATGCCGCCGGCACGTGACTTTATCGAGACGTACTGGAAGCCGCTGTTTGACGATGGCGTGGAGCTTCGCCGCGATGCCAAGACCGAGTTGCAGGAATGGGCGCATGCCCGGTTCGGCCTGACGCCGGTCTACAAGGTCGAGGACCGTTCCGGCCCCGATCATGAGCCGCGCTTCACCGTGAAGGTCACCGTCGGCGGCGTGGCGTCGGAAATCGGCGTCGATCGTTCCAAGCGCGCCGCCGAGCAGGTCGCGGCGACCCGGCTTCTGGAGCGTGAGGGCGTTTGGGCAGCCGAGAGCTGAGCCTGCCATTATTGAACCTGTTATAATGCGGTCCGCCACGATGCGGAAAACCGCGGGAGCTGCCATGACCGAGACTGAAACCATGCCGGAGGGTGTCAACACCCGGTCCGGCTTCGTCGCCCTGATCGGCCCGACCAATGCCGGCAAATCCACGCTGGTGAACCGGCTCGTCGGCGCCAAGGTCACCATTGTCAGCCACAAGGTGCAGACCACCCGCGCCACGCTGCGCGGCATCGCCATCCACGACAAGGCGCAGATCGTGTTCATGGATACGCCCGGCATCTTCAAACCGCGCCGCAGACTGGACCGCGCCATGGTGATGGCCGCCTGGAGCGGCGCGCGTGATGCCGATGTGATCTTGCTGCTGGTTGACAGCGAGCGCGGCCTGAAAGGCGACGCGGAGGCCATTCTCGAAGGCCTGAAGGAGGTGCGACAGCCGAAAATCCTGGTCCTGAACAAGATCGACCGCGTTCGCCCCGAGGATCTGCTGAAGCTCGCCTCGGCCGCCAATGAAGCCATCGAGTTCGAGGAGACCTTCATGATCTCCGCCACGACCGGGTCAGGCTGCGACGATCTGATGGATTTTCTGGCGAAGCGGTTGCCCGAGGGGCCGTGGTATTATCCCGAGGACCAGATTTCCGATCTGCCTATGCGCCAGCTCGCAGCCGAAATCACCCGCGAGAAACTGTTTCTGCGGCTGCACCAGGAACTGCCCTATTCCTCTCACGTCGAAACCGAGAAGTGGGAGGAGCGCAAGGACGGATCGGTGCGCATCGAGCAGGTGATCTATGTCGAGCGCGACAGCCAGAAGAAGATCGCGCTCGGCAAGAACGGCGATGCGATCAAGGCGATTTCGATGAGCGCGCGCAAGGAGCTATCGGAAATTCTCGGTCAGCCGGTGCATCTCTTCCTGTTCGTCAAGGTGCGGGAAAACTGGGGTGACGATCCGGCGCGCTATCGCGAAATCGGGCTCGACTATTCGAACTGATCCGTCAGGGGATGCCACGCTTTGGAATGGCAGGATGAAGGCATTGTTCTGGGAAGCCGCCGCCATGGCGAGACCAGCGTGATCGCCGAGATGATGACGGTGGATCACGGCCGTCATCTCGGCATGGTGCGCGGCGGCAGATCGCGAACCATGCGGCCGGTGCTGCAGCCCGGAAACCGGGTTTCGCTGCACTGGCGGGCGCGGCTTTCCGAACATCTCGGTGAATTCCGGGTCGAACCGATCGAGCAGCGCGCAGCCTTTCTGATGCTCTCCGCGCCCGCGCTTCACGGCGTCCAGGCGATGGCTTCGCTGTTGCGGCTGCTGCCGGAACGCGATCCCCACCGCAATCTCTGCGCGGCGATGGAGGTGATCATCGCCCATCTGGACGATGCAAACGCTGCCGGCGAATTGTTCGTTCGCTTCGAACTGGCGCTGCTCAACGAACTGGGCTTCGGGCTAGACCTCGCCCAGTGCGCGGCGAGCGGCGTGACGGAAGGTCTTGCCTATGTATCGCCCAAGACCGGCCGGGCGGTGTCGCGCGTGGCGGGAACGCCCTATGCGGAGCGGATGCTGGCGCTGCCGGTGTTTCTGCGGCCCGACATGAACGAAGCCGCAGATCGGGCCGATCTGGAAGCCGGCTTCCGGCTCACCGGTTTTTTTCTGAACCGCCATGTCTACGAGCCACGCGGGCTGAAGCCTGACACGGCGCGCGATAGCTTCATCCAGGCCACACTGAAGGCGCTCGATGCCGCATCTGTCTGATGCGGCCTGCGATCCGAGACGAAAACGATCTACAGATTTTCGGCGAGCGTGCAGAATTCGGCGATGTCGAGGGTCTCGGCGCGGCGGGTCGGATCGATGCCGGCTTTCGCGAGCAGCGCTTCCCCGCCCAGGCTCTTGAGGCTCTGGCGCAGCATCTTGCGGCGCTGGCCGAACGCTGCCTGCGTCACTTTTTCAAGTGCGGGGGCAGAAACCGGAAGCGGTTCGGCGCGGGGTGTGAGGTGCACCACGCTTGAGGTCACCTTCGGCGGCGGCGTGAAGGCCTGCGGCGGGACGTCGAAGGCGATGTGCGCCTCAGTCCGCCAACCGGCCAGCACGCCGAGCCTGCCATAGTGATTGTCGCCTGCCTCCGCGACGATGCGCTGGGCGACTTCCTTCTGGAACATCAGCGTCAGGGATTGCCAATAGGGCGGCCATGCGCCCGGCAGCAGCCAGTTCACCAGAAGCTGGGTTCCGACATTGTAGGGCAGGTTGGAGATGATCCTGACCGGATTGTTGCCCGCAAGAGCGGCAAAATCCGTCTTCAGCGCATCGCCACTGATGATCTCGAGCCGGTCCGGATAATGGGCGGCGATTTCCCTGAGCGCCGGAAGACAGCGCTCGTCGCGTTCGATCACAGTCAGCTTTTCGACGCCGAGCGAGAGGATCGCGCGCGTCAGTCCGCCGGGGCCGGGGCCGACCTCGATCACATGGGCGCCGGCAAGATCGCCTGCGGTGCGGGCAATCTTCTGGGTCAGATTGAGATCGAGCAGAAAATTCTGGCCGAGCGCCTTCTTCGCGTTGAGCTCATGGGCGGCCAGAACCTCGCGCAGCGGCGGCAGGTCGTCGATCTGGCTCATGCCGCGCTTTCCGAAAGCCGGGCCGCAAGCTTCAGCGCCTCCTCGAGGCTCCCCGGATCGGCAACGCCCTTGTCGGCAATGTCGAAGGCCGTGCCGTGGTCCGGCGAGGTGCGCACGAAGGGCAGGCCGAGCGTGACATTGACGCCGTCCTCGAAGCCCAGCGTCTTGACCGGAATCAGCGCCTGATCGTGATACATGCAGATCGCGGCATCGTAGCGGCTGCGGGCGGCGGCGTGGAACATGGTGTCTGCGGGCAGGGGGCCGACGACGTCGATGCCATCGGCGCGAAGGCGCGCGATTGCCGGCCGCACGATTTCCTCGTCCTCGCGGCCGATCGTTCCCTGCTCGCCGGCATGGGGGTTGAGGCCCGCCACGGCAAGGCGGGGCGCGGCAATCCCGAAGCGGGATTTGAGCTCGTCCGCGGTGATGCGGATGGTATCGATGATCAGCGCCTCGTCGAGCGCGGCCGGCACGTCCTTCAGCGGAATATGGATCGTGACCGGCACGACCCGCAATTGCGGGCAGGCAAGCATCATCACCGGGCGTACATGTCTTCCGGTCTCGCGCCCGGCAAGAGCTGCCAGGAATTCGGTATGGCCCGGATGTTTGAAGCCGGCGCTGTAGAGCACCGATTTGGCTATCGGATTGGTGACCACCGCGCTCGCCTTGCCGCGCAGGGTGAGCTTCACGGCGGTTTCTATTGCCGCGATGGTGCCCTCTCCGGTCGCGGGGTCAGGCTTGCCGGGCGCGATCGTCAGCGCGGTATCGATCGCGAACACCGGCAGCGTCGCGTCGAAGCGCTCGTGCGCTGCCTCCGGTGCGGTGATCTCAATCGGGATGTCGAGCCCGAGCATTTCGGCGCGCGCTGCAAGAATGCGCGGATCGCCGAGATAGATGAAGGCCGGCAGGCCGGTCTCGCGGCGCCTGTGCCATGCCTTCAGGGTGATCTCGGGGCCGATCCCGGCCGGATCGCCCTGTGTCAGGGCCAGCGGTGGCGCGGTGTTCATTGCCAAGGATTACGACTTGCCCGGGGTGACGATCTGGGCCTTTTCCCGCAGTTCGTCGAGATATTTCTGGCTTTCGGCGTCGGTATCCACTTCAGCGGAATCCTCCTTGCTGCTCAGCACCAGGCGGGCGGCATAGTCGTCATTGGCGGTCTTGCGCTCGCACACCGCCAGGAATTCGGCGCCGGCTGGCGTTGTGATCACAGACGTCGTGTCGCCGGTCGACTTGATGACCGGATCCTTCCACTGGGCAGGCAGCTGCGGTTCAAGGAAACGGCCGAGATCGACAACGGTGACGTCATTCATGGTCGCGGCAAAGGAAATGGCCTGATCGCAGCCCGGAAACTTCTTGCGCGCGGCCTCGGCTTCATTCTTGCGCTTGCCAAGCAGCGAGCCCCGCTCTTTTTCCGGTACCACGAAGATGATCCGCTTCAGCAGATACTCGGTGGTTTCGGGCTTCTTGCCTTCCTTCTCCGCCTGTTCGAGCTGCGTGATGAACTCGTCGTCGGGAAGCAGCGTGTTCGTGCCATAGCGGGCGCGCAGAAGCTGGCCCCAGCTCATGCTCACGGCGATGAAGAATTTGAAATGTTCGGCGCCGACACCGGCCTGATTGAGGACGCTGGTCATCTGGGCGACCGACATCTTGTTGCCGCTGGCGAAATTCTGAAAGGCTTCATCGACCTCGACCTGGGTGACGGAGGCGCCGCGGAACGCGATCTCCGACTGCTTCAGGGCCTGGTCGACCATCGCCTCGCGGGCCTTGGCGTCGGTTGCGCCCTTGGTGCCCATCAGGCGCAGCAGGTTCTTGCGCTTGGTGATATCGTCGTTGGTGATCGGTACGTTGTTGACGATCACCTCGATGTCGACGGTCTTGGCGAAAGCCGTCTGGGCGGGCATGCCGATGATCGACGCCGTGGCGATCACTGCGGCGGCAAGGGCATTCACGGTAAATCTGGCGGCAATCATGTCTTGTCCTTTCCCCGGCCGGGGCGAAACGCCATCGCGGCCGCATCCGTATTTCTTGTCCGCGGGGCGTATCGGTCTCGCCTGAAACAGATCGAACGCATCCGATCGCCTCAAGTCCCGCGTTCTTTCAGGAGACATGTGAGACCGTGTATCCGGCCGCATGTCGATCCTGAACCTATGGGGGAAATGTTTTGTCCATTTCAGCGGCAAAAGCAAGGCATGGCCGCGATTCCCTGCTTGATGAGCCGCTAGAAACTGCCGCCGAAACTGTCCGAACCGATCGCGATATCGCCCAGAGTGCGCAGGGTCAGACGCGCGCCGATGGTCCAGTCGACCCCTTGGGAATTATCGGTATCCCAGCTCTCCTGATAGGTGATCGAGAACGAGGTGCAGATGTCCTCATAGCTCAATCCCACCCAGCGGCGCGTCAGGACATTGTTGCTGAGGTCATAGGTCAAGGACCCCGAGATGCCCCAATTGTCATTGAACCGGAACGTGCTGGTCGACTTCAGCTCGCTGTTGCGCTCGTCATAGGCGTAGCCGGGCTGGGCCGCGACATTGGTGTAGTCGAGCGCGGTGTCGAAGCGCGCCGATGTGTAGGTAATGCCCGCATCGGTGCGCTGCAGCGAAAAATCGGTCTCGTCGAAACGGGCGGAGCCGTTGAGGCCGATGCCGAAGGGGAATGTGATCTGGGCGGCGCCGACATAGTCGGAGCGGGTGGTTTCAAGCCCGGATTCCAGGCCGACGCCGACGAGGTCCGGCGAGGCGAACGAGTTCGCGCCGGCGAGCTGGAAGGATTGGCCGAACAGGCCGTCGATCATGATGCCGTTGTCGTAGACGCCGCGATAGCGCAGCCCGAGATTGGCGCGAGTGCCGCCCTCGACCCGGTCGTATCCGGCAAACTTGTCGCGATCGAACAGCGTCGTGGCGTCGAACACGAAGCTCTGGCTGTCTTCATTCGGCAGGCCGCCGGCATACTGCTCGTCCGGGCGGACGAAAATCTGGCCGATCGGCTCCAGGATATGCGAGCTGAAGCCGTTGGTGATCAGCATCGGGTATTTGACCTCCAGACCGGCGGTCAGCATGCCCCGGGCCGCAGCATCCCGATCGACGAAATCGCCGGAATAGCTGTAGGCTCCGTTGTTGATCGTATTGGGGTCATCGACATTGAGAAGATAACCATCGGCGCGCGCGGCCAGGATCGGTGTCAGTTGCAGGCCCTGCGGCGTGGTGAAGGTCTTCTTCCACTCGACTTCGCTGGTCAGCCTTGTGCTGTTGCCTTCAAGCCCGAGGAACCGGTCGTTGACCGAGGTCTCGACAACGTTGTTCTTCTGCCGGACGATATTGGTGAGGTTGTTGGTGATCGAAAGCTCGCCGCCGGCGAACGGGCGCGGGGCGATATAGTCATAATCGATGACCGGCAGCACGATCGCCTGCTCGTCCTCGCTGGCATTCTGGCTGTTGGCGTCCTGGACGTCGAAATAATTGCCCTTGATCGAGAGCGCGCTGCGCTTGCCGAGGCCTTCAAGGTAAACCTGATTGTTGAAGATCCGGTCGTCGTGGCCGTCGATCGAATATGTCCGCGCGAAATTGGTGTCGCTCTGCGCCATGACGTCCCAGCCGAACACCCAGCGCGGGTTGATCTGGAACTGGCCGGTGGAGGCGATCATGCCGCGCGCGTCATTGTCGGCGTCGCTGGTGCCGACCGGGAAGCGGTCGCTGCCCATCTGGTCGATGCCAGCCATGCGCAGCGTATGATGGCCGTTGCGGTAGAGTTTGCGATACTCGGCTTCGAGGAGGAAGCCCTGCTGGGTGTAACCGGTTCCGGTGAAGGTGACATCCGCGCTCGGGCTCAGCGGAATATAGTAGGGCACGGAAATGCCGAAACCGAGATTTTCCTCCACGCTCATCGACGGGAACAGGAAGCCGCGCTTGCGCTTCACGCTGCCGTCGGGAACCGTGACGGTCGGCAGGATCGCGATCGTGTGGCCGAGGAGCTGGAATCGGGGATGCTCCAGCCGCACCGTCTTGGTGACGCCGTTCTGGATCACGCGCTGCGCCCGGATCTGCCAGAACGGCGGCTTCTCCGGGTTTTCCGCGCACGGTATGCAGGCGGTGTAGACGCCGTTTTCCAGCACCATGACATCATTGTCGATTCGCTGGGCGCGCTCGCCTGCCATCGCGATGTCGTCGGGCGTGCGCACGCTGATGGCGTCGAGAAAGCCGTTTGCGAAGTCGTCGGTGACGTCGAGCTTTTCGGCGCGCAGGCGGTTTCCATCGGGATCGATGACCTCGATGCCGCCGAAAGCCATCAGCTTGCCCGCCTTCTGGTCGTATTCGACCTTGTTGGCGACCATGCGGTAACCGGCATAGAATATCTGGACGCCGCCAAGCGCGAAGACCTGCTGGCTATCGTGGTTGTAGACCAGTTCGTTGGCGCTCAGGAGCATGGGCCCCTGATCATCGGCCGGAGGCTCCGGCAGCATGCTTTCCTGCGCCGCGGCCATGTCATGAACACCCGCGCCGGGCAGAGTCAATGCGGTGGCAAGGACCAGCAGCCCGGCAAGGCGATATCCGCTCAATTTACGCCGGACCACTAACCATCCTCCTGATGCAGCAATATCGTCAAACCCAATGCCATCGCTACGACAACCGGAATCCAGGCTGCCAGAAGCGGGGACAGGATTCCGCTGCTGCCGAACGCCTTTACAAGAACACTCGTCACATAAAGCAGAAACCCGGACAGGATGCCACCCAAAATAACGGTTGGCGACTGCGCAAAGCGCGAAAACTTGAGGCAGACCGTAGCAGCGATCAATGTCATGGCGACCAGAAGGAAGGGCAATGAAAGCAAATAGTTGTATTGGGTTTCCAATGCGCTGGTCGAGGTTCCGAACTGGCGAGCCAGCATAATCTGCCTTGGCAAGGCGAAGAAGCTCACGAGATCGGGCTGGACAAGGTGCTGCTGGACGAAATCCTGCTCCAGATTGGTCTTTACCTGAACCTCGTCCATATGTGTGGATAATTCGCCCGCCTCGGTCTGGGTCACGTCGTGAAGGGTCCACCACCCGTCGCTCAGCACGGCCCGCTCCGCATCCTGACGTTTGGTGATTCCCCCCTGATCATCGAAATAGATCACGACTGCATCGCGCAGTTCGGTCCCGTTTTCGGCAATGCCACGGCCGCCGATGATTGTGTCCTGCCCGTCGGTTATCTGCCTGAGCCACGGCACCACCTGATCCTGCTTGCCGCCGACGGCTTCAAGCCCGAGGGATCTTTTCTGGCTCCAGGAGGCAAGCGGATTGAGCGCGAGAACGCTTGCCGCGCCCAGCAGGGCGGCGCCGATCACAAACGGCATGATGAACTGCCAGACCGAAATTCCGGCGGCGCGGGCGACGACCAGTTCGTGGCGGCGATTGAGCGCGATCAGCGCCACCATCGCCGAAAACAGGGCGATGAAGGGGATTGTCTGCTGCAGGATATAGGGCAGGCGCAACGCGGTGATCAGCACGGCATCGAACAGGTTCTGCCCGGCTTCCTCCGAAATATTGCCGACCACCTCGCTGAAATCGATCAGGTAGATGATCGATATAACGCCGAACAGGAACCAGGCGACGGTAATAACGTAGCGGACGAAGAAATAGCGACCGAGAACGGAGATGATCATGCCGCGCCTCCGCCATTGGCCCTGTGTGGCAGGCGGAATAGCCTGCCCATGAGCCGGCCGAGCGGCCCTGTCTTGCGCCGCGCCCGTCGCGGCCTCAGGAGCAGATAGAGCCCGATGGCCAGCGAGACGAAGATGATCGCATAGCAGACATAGACGAAGATCGGGTTGTTTTCGGCCTGATTGGAGCTGAAATGGGAGAGCAGCCGCAGCAACAGCGTCAGGCCGAATGCGGTTGCCATCGGCGGCACGCGGCGCTCGCGGTGGGAACGGGCGTCACCCACGATGACAATCGTGAACACGGCATAGATGAAGGGCAACGTCCAGTCGGTGAGCCGCCGGGTAAGTTCGGCGCGGTAAGACCCCGGATTACCGAGATAATCGGGATCGTCCTTGGGCGGATTGAGCAGGTAGGGCAGGCCGCGGTCGGTCGCGCGCCGGTGGGTCTGGCTCTTGTCGCTGGTCAGTTCGGAAAGATCGAAACTGTAGGAATCGAACTGAACGATGGAAACGTCGCCATCCTGGTTTTCGCGCTGCACCTGTCCGTCGCGCATGATGAGCTGGCTGCCGCTTTCATCGACGGCGCCTTCCTTGGCGTAATAGATGTAGGAGTTTTCCGGCTCGCGGTAATCGGCCACGAAAAGGCCTTTCAGCACCCGGCCGGACATGCGTTCCGAAATCTGGATATAAAGCCCGTCCTCGACTTCGCGAAAGGTCTTTTCCTCGATCACGGAGGAGAGCAGGTCGGCATATACCGAGGCGATCACGCTGCGCGCCTCGGCGCGCGAGCGCGGCTCGATATAATTGTCGAGCATGAAGGAAAAGGCGCAGAGCAAGGCGGCAAACAGCAATATCGGCCGGTAGATGATCCAGCGGCCGGCGCCGGCGCCGTCGATCACGGCGAGCTCCGAATCATTGTTCATCGTGGTCAGCGTCTGCGCCGTGCCGAGCACGATGCCGAAGGGCAGCACGGTCGGGATCACGGTCGGAAGTAGCAGCGTCGCCAGCGTCAGGAACGACACGATTGACTGGCCGCTGTCGGTCACGAGGTTGATGCGCCCGAGCACCTGCGTCAGCCACAGCACGGCCAGCACCGGCAACAACGTTGCCAGGAACATGCGCACAACCCGTGCCAATATGTAGCGTTCCAGTATCTTCATGCCGATCGGGTGTCGGGTGTCGCGCAAAAGACCGTTGTCAGGTCGTCTTGCGAAGCGGGCCGACGTGCTCCTTTCTGGTGAAGATGTATAGGGTTCCGATAAAAACCACCACCGATGCAAGCCATCCGAGAATGATATCCGAAAGATAATGGCCGCCATAGGCCAGTCTCATGGCCGGTGAAACAAGCGAAAGCGCGAGCAGCGGCGGCGTCAGCAGCAGCCGGAAGCGTTCCGGAACGAGAAAGATCGCATAGCAGAACAGCCAGCCGGCGCCCGCGGCCTCGCCGGAAACGAAAGAGCAGTTCGACTGGCAGGCGCCGGAAAAATCGCCGGCCGGCACGAAGCCCAGGTCGCCGCCGAAGATATCTGTATTGCGCGGCCGCGGCCGGTGGGAGATTTCCTTCAGGACGGTATTGACCAGAAGGCCGGGGCCGAGGATCAGGGCGACGAGGCCGGCCATCAGCTTGTTGGCAAGCGCCTTGTCATAGGTGGCGCCATGATGGGACCATGCAATGATCAGGCGATAGATGATGGTGAGGCCGAGAATGATCGGCAGGTAGAAGATGACCTCGCGCAGAAACCCAAGCAGGGCATCGGCTGCGATCGGAAAGCTGCCGCATATCCTGCCGGCGGGCGCGCTGGTGCTGCAGCCCGTCTGATGGAAGAACGCCCTGGAGGCCGCGATATCGATGCCGGGAAAAAGGTAGAAGAACACGAGCAACAACAGCCACAGGGCGAGCAGCAGAATGAACGCAGCCTTGAGCGGCTGCATGGCGCCGAGGCGCCCTGGCAGGTTCTCAAGCCATTGATGGTGTTGCTGCACTGCGGCGGTTCCGGTTTCGTTGACGGCGCGGCGCACACACCGTTTCCATTTTCGTCGTTTTAAGTGTTATGAGGGCGGGGTCAACCATTGATGGCCGGTTGCGTTAACAAGGGGTGGATTTCTCTCTCCCATCCTATCCTGTCAATTCCATGACACCAGAACCCGGAGCATGAAATGAAGTTCTCGATATCTTTTGTCGAAAAGGCTGAAAGCAACGGAAACACGGCGATTGTCCTGGCAAGCGTCGGCCATGTTCCGGCGGGCCTTCAGGCCATCGGCATGGGGGAGGCGCTCTATGGCAAGGCCTCGGCCACCGCTGGCTTCAAGGCGAAACTGTGTTCGACGCTCGATCTGCTCGCGCCGGCCGAAAGCGATGCTGCCCGGATCGTGCTGATCGGGCTCGGCGAGCGCGATGCGCTGAATTCCAACGCCTGGCTCCGGGCGGGCGGCAAGGCTTCCTCGCTTGCCGGCAAGGCGAAGAAGCTGGTGGTCTATCCTGACGGTTCCGCCGCGCCTTCGGAGCTTGCGGAGTTCGCACTCGGCATGATTCTCGGCGGCTATTCCTTCGACCGGTTCAAGACCACATCCAGGGACGAGGACGAAACGGAGGGCGAGATCGCGGTCGAGATCGTGGCCGGCGACGTCGCTGCCGCCAATGCTGCCTTTGCCGAAAGGCAGGCGGTCGGCGAGGGCGTGGTGCTGGCGCGCGAACTGGTAAACCTGCCCGCCAATATTCTCGGCCCGCGCGAATTCGCCGACAAGGCCGAGGCGCTCGCCGCGTTTGGCGCGAAGGTCGAGATTCTCGATCGCGCGCAGATGGCGGAACTCGGCATGGGCGCGCTTCTCGGCGTTGCCCAGGGCTCGGTGCGGCCGCCCTATCTTGCCGTCATCCACTGGAATGGCGGCGGCAATGACGAGCGCCCGATCGCGTTTGTCGGCAAGGGCGTGGTGTTCGATACCGGCGGCATCTCGATCAAGCCGGCAGCCTCGATGGAAGACATGAAGGGCGATATGGGCGGCGCTGCCGCCGTCATCGGCCTGATGCACACCCTTGCCGCCCGCAAGGCAAAGGTCAATGTCGTCGGCATTCTCGGCCTCGTCGAGAACATGCCGGACGGCAATGCCCAGCGGCCGGGCGATATCGTCACCTCGATGTCCGGCCAGACGATCGAGGTGATCAACACCGATGCCGAGGGTCGGCTGGTGCTTGCCGATGCGCTCTGGTACTGCAAGGAACGGTTCAAGCCGCGTTTCATGATCGATCTGGCAACGCTCACGGGCGCGGTCATGGTGGCCCTCGGCTCGCACCGGGCCGGCCTGTTTTCCAATGATGACGGTCTTTCGAAGGAACTGGCGGATGCAGGCGAGCGCACCCAGGAGAACCTCTGGCGCCTGCCGCTGGGCGATGAATACGACAAGATGGTCGACAGCCGCTTTGCCGATATGCGCAACACCGGCGGCTCGCGTTATGCCGGCTCGATCACCGCCGCGCAGTTTCTGAGGCGTTTCGTGGGCGATACGCCCTGGGCGCATCTCGATATCGCGGGCACCGCCATGGGCTCGCCCAAGAACGAGATCAATCGCGGCTGGGCATCGGGTTTCGGGGTGCGGCTTCTGGACGAACTGGTGCGCGCTCATTATGAGGCCCGGGACTGAAGGGGGCAGGGGCGTGCGATGACGGAAATCCTGTTCTATCATCTGACGGAATCGCTGCGCGACGCCGCCCTGCCGCCGCTTGTCGAGAAAAGCCTGGAGCGCGGCTGGCGGGTCGCGATCCAGACGTCAAGCGAGGGAGAGCGCGATCGGCTGGACGATGTCCTCTGGACCTTCCGCGCCGACAGCTTCATTCCCCACGGGCGGACCGACGAGCCGGAGGCGGAGCGCCAGCCCGTGCTTCTGACGACCGTGGACGCAAATCCCGGCAAGGCCGACATCCGCTTCTTTGTCGAGGGCGCCCCGGTTTCGGGCGTCGAGGACTATCAGCGCGTCGTGGTGATGTTTGATGGCCACGATGTCGATGAACTGACCGCGGCGCGCGCTGAATGGAAGCGGCTGAAGCAGGGCGAGCACAGCCTCACCTACTGGCAGCAGGGCGAGGGAGGACGCTGGCAGAAGAAGGCGTGACGGTCGCCCGGCATTCAGCCTTCAATTCGTCTCCAGCGCTTCGGGCTTGGCGATCAGGCTCTCGTCCTCGTTTTCCTTCAGGAATTCAGCAAAGTAGCGCTTCAGCTTCGGGATCTTGATGAGCTCGTCGAGCGAGTATTTATGGGCGTCGCGAACCAGCGTGGACGGGTTGAAATAGGCTTCCGCGTTTTCAGGCGTCAGCACGAAAGGGGGCTTGCCCTCCCGGCCGAGAATGTAGCTCATGATCAGCGCGCCGGTGCGGTGATTGCCCTCGATATAGAGCTGCGGACGGCTGAGCACCCGGACATAGACGCCGGCGGCGCGCTTGCGCACCGGCTTTCCGGCATTGCGCTGGCACCATTCGATGAGACCGCCGATGTCGCCAAGGTCGCGGTCGTAGAAATGGGCTTCGGTGCGTTCGATATGGTTGCGGAATTCCGCGCGTCGCTCTTTGGAAGAGCCGCAGAGAACGAGATGGTTGAGTTCCAGCAGGTGGTGAAACTGGCCGAGCCTGAGGATGTCGGTATTGTCGCGCAGCAGCCGGTCGACATAGGCATAGCCCTCCATCATGTGCTCGATGATGCTGTCGGGCATGCCGTCACGGGGCATGGTCAAAAGCGCATTGATCCGGTCGAACTGGCGCTGGGTATCGCGCAGCTTCTCTTCGATCTTCTCAAGGTCGAGTGCGTGTTTGAACATCGTGGTTTCCGCTCGGCCGTCTGTTCGGCCTGAGTTCCGCAGGGTAGCCATTCGCGATCGTTGAAATCAACGCGCTTCGAGTAGGATACCAAAAGGGCGGCATCCCGAAAGAGCCGCCCCAGAGTGTTGGTTCCGGCGCTGCCGCCGATCAGCTGAATTCGCCGGACAGATACTCTTTGGTCAGCTGCTGTTCCGGGTTCTCGAAAATCTTCTTGGTCTCGCCGACCTCGACGAGGAAGCCGGTGCGGCTGCCCTGCGACATGTCGACGGAGAAGAAGGCGGTCTTGTCGGCAACGCGGATCGCCTGCTGCATGTTGTGGGTCACGATCGCGACCGTGTAGTCATTCTTCAGTTCCAGCATCAGCTCCTCGATCTGGCGCGTGGCGATCGGGTCGAGCGCGGAACAGGGCTCGTCCATCAGCAGCACGGTCGGTTCGGTGGCAATCGCGCGGGCGATACAAAGGCGCTGCTGCTGGCCGCCGGAAAGCGACAGGCCATTCTGCTTCAGCTTGTCCTTGACCTCGTTCCACAGCGCCGCCCGGCGGAGCGCCTTTTCGACGCGACCGTTGATATCGCCCTTGAAGCCGTTGAGACGCAGGCCGAAGGCAACGTTTTCGAAAATGCTCATCGAGAACGGGTTGGGCTGCTGGAACACCATGCCGATATGACGGCGAACGACGACCGGGTCGACATTCTTGCCATAGACGTCCTGTCCGAGGAAATGGACATGGCCCTCGAGGCTGAAGGAGGGGATCAGGTCGTTCATGCGGTTCAGCGAACGCAGCACGGTCGATTTACCGCAGCCCGACGGGCCGATGAAGCCGGTGATCTTGCCTTTTTCAATGTCGACATCGGCATTGCGCACGGCCAGGAAGTCGCCGTAAAAGATCTTCGCTATCCGCACGCCGATGGCGACTTCGGGGCTTTCATTGGCGGTTTGGACGCTGTTCATTTCCAGTGTGGCAGACATATCTTTTCGACCTTTTTCCTATACGCGGCGTGTGCCGAAAGAACGGCTGAGGATGTTGAAGACAAGCACGATGAGCACAAGCACTAGCGAGGCGGTCCATGCAAGTTCAATCTGGTTTTCATAAGGCATTGCCGAGAAATTGTAGATCAAGATCGACAATGACGCTGTCGGCTCCGTGAAGCTTCCGATCCAGTAATTCGAAAACAGCGCTGTAAACAGCAGAGGGGCCGATTCGCCGGATGCACCCGCCACCGCCAGCATGACACCGGTCATAACACCCGGCATCGCGGTCGGCAAAACAATTTTGGTGGCAACCTGCGTCGAGTTGCAGCCGATGCCATAGGCTGCGTCCTTCATCCGCTGCGGCACCATGCGGAAGGCCTGTTCGGCCGTCAGCAGGATGGTCGGCAGCATCAGGATCGACAGCGAAATGCCGCCTGCGAGGGCCGAATAGGTCTTCATCACCACCACCAGCCAGGCGTAGACGAACACGCCCGACAGGATCGACGGGAAGCCGGTCAGCACCTTGCCGACGAAGCGGATGATGGAGGAAAGCTTGCCATTGGGGTTCAGGAGGCCGGTATAGAGGCCGCCCAGAACGCCGATCGGAACCGCGATCAGCGTTGCAATCGCCACCATTACCAGCGTGCCGACGATGGCATTGCCGATGCCGCCGCCCTGTTCGAAGGGGGCGGGCGGCAGTTCGGTGAAAATGGCGAGGCTGAGGCGCAGGCCGCCACGGCTGATGAGCATCCACAGCACCGAGATGAGCGGAACGGCGGCGATGCCCGCCAGCAGCCAAAGGATCAGCGTCTGGATGAAATTCCAGAGTGTACGGCGCTCGGCGAAGGAGAAGGTGAGATTGGTATCGCCAAGGGCGACCGCCTCGGGGTTCACGAATGTCTGATCCGTCGTCGTTGTCATGGGTTCGTTATCCATTCTCTCAGGTGACGGTCTGGCGGGAGGTATAGTTCATGATCACAGTGCCGATGATATTGACGGCCATGGTGATCACGAGCAGCACGACAGCGGCGTACATCAGCGGTCCGATCTGATTGGCGCCGGCTTCCGGGAAGGTGGATGCCAGAAGCGAAGCGAGCGTGGTTGCCGGCGAAAACAGCGACAGCGAGACCTGCTGCGAATTGCCGATCAGCATCGCAAGCGCCATGGTCTCGCCAAGCGCGCGGCCGAAGCCGAGGACCAGCGAGGCGAAGATGCCGCCGGACGCCGTCGGGATGATCACCTTGCGGATCGCTTCCCATTTTGTGGTGCCCATGCCGTAGGCGGCTTCCTGGATCTTCATCGGGATCGCGCGGAAGGCATCCTGGGAGATCGCGGCGACTGTCGGCAGGATCATGATCGACAGCACGATCATCGCCGGAAACATGCCGGGACCGGCAAGCTTTGTGGAAAAGAACGGAACGAAGGGGAGCGTGTCGTGCAGCCAGTTGGCCATCGGGCGGATCGCCGGGATCAGCACATAAATGCCCCAGAGGCCGAAGACCACGGAGGGGATGGCGGCCAGCATTTCGACGATCAGGCGGAACACCCATGCAAGCCGGGCATTCAGGAAGCCCTGCGTCAGAAAGATCGCGACAGCGATGCCGAGACCGCCGCCGAATATAAGCGCCAGGAAGGATGAGTAGAGCGTACCCCAGATTTCGGCCAGGATGCCATATTCGTTCTTGCCCGGGTTCCACTCCACCGAGGTCAGAAACGAAAGACCGTATTTCTGCATTGCGGGAGCCGCCTGGCCGCCGATCTTCCAGAAGATATAGACGAGCAGCAGGACAGTCAGAATGCCTGCGGTCAGCGTCAGGATGCGGAATGATTTGTCATAGGTATATTCAAACCGGGTCGGCGGTCGCGAAACGCTGCCGTCTGAGGGCAGGGCGGTTTTCGTTTTGTCGGCCATTCAAGGCTCCTGCGTGCGGCGACCGGGCTGGCGCTTCGGTCTGACGGCGTGTTGCTCTGCTCTTCCAAGTCAAAAGGCCGGGGCGTACTTTCGTCGCCCCGGCCACGGTCACTAATGACCGAATATTACATGCCGATGTCAGCGAACGACTTCTGGTCGAGTTCGATGACGTTTTCCGGCAGCGGGATGTAGCCGAGCTTGTCAGCCATGGCCTGACCGTCGGTCAGGGCGTAGTTGACCATTTCCTTCAGCGCGGCAACGGTGTCGGCGTCCTGGCCTTCCTTGTAGAACAGCAGCCAGGTGAAGGTTGCGATCGGATAGGCCTGCTCGCCCTTCGGGTCGGTGATGAACGCGCGGTTGTGCTCGTCGAATTCTGCCGAGGCAAGAGCGGCCTTACCGGCTTCAGCGCCAGCCTTCACGTAGTTGCCGGCCTGGTTTTCCAGGTTGGCGTAAGGCGTGTTGGTCTGCTGGGCGTAACCGTATTCGATGTAGCCGATCGCGCCGGGAGTCTGCTTGACCGTGGCGGTGATGCCCTGGTTGCCCGGAGCAGCGATGAAGTTCGAAGCCTTCGGCCACGAAACGGTCTTGCCGGCGCCGACAGCGCTCTCGAAATCGGAGCTGATGGCGGCGAGGTGATTGGTGAAGTTGAAGCTGGTGCCGGAAGAATCGGCGCGGACGACGACGGTGATGTCTTCGTCGGGAAGGTCGACGCCTTCATTGGCGGCGACGATGGCCGGGTCGTTCCACTTGGTGATCTCGCCGAGGAAGATCTTCGGGTAGACGTCGCGCGGAAGCTTGATGTCTTCCAGGCCATCGAGGTTGTAGGCAAGCACGATTTCGCCGGCCGTCATCGGCAGCAGGATAACGCCGCCGTCGATCTTGGCGATCTCTTCGTCGCTCATGGCGGCGTCGGAGGCTGCGAAATCGACAACCTGGTTGGTGAAGTCTTCAATGCCGGCGCCGGAGCCCTTGGACTGATAGTTGACTTCGATGCCGGTCTTCTGGCCAAAATCCTTAAACCAGGCCGAGTAGAGCGGGAAGGGGAAGGAGGCGCCCGAGCCGGTCAGCGACGTGTCGGCAGCATTAACAACAGTGCCGGAGAAGACCATGGCGGCGGCAACGACTGCGACCTTAGCGCCCTTGGAGAAATTTCCGATTTTCATCAGATAGCCCTTTTGAGGTTTGGTTGAAAACGGAAGTCCTATAACAACGAAAGTCTTGAAAGCATATATTGTTGTAAAAAATTCACATTTCTCCGGATTTGTCGGTTTATTGTTATTTAATGTTCAAATAATTGTCATAAAACTGTCATGGTGGAATTGGAGCGCCTGCCTTTCCGCAGCGCCGTCGCGGGTGCCTTCTGGTTTTTGACCGCTAGGCCGTAAACCCATAAATGGGGTTCACATGGGTGCGATGACTTGATTCAATGGTTTCTGGAAAGGAGACCATTGATGCGCCGACGTTTTGACCTGACGGATTTCGAGTGGGCGGTGATCGAGCCGCTTCTGCCCAATAACAGCCGCGGCGTACCGCGGGTCGATGACCGCCGTGTGATCAACGGCATACTCTGGCGCTTTCGTACCGGCAGCCCATGGGCCGATGTTCCGGAACGCTATGGCCCTCACACCACCTGTTATAATCGCTTTGTCCGCTGGCGGCGGGCTGGTGTCTGGGATCACCTTCTCACGGCGATTTCTTCCGCCTTCGACGGCGATATTCAGATGATCGACTCGTCTTGTGTTCGCGTGCATCAGCATGGCGCCACCGGTAAAAAGGGGGCGCCAATCGAAGCATGGGACGTTCCAGAGGCGGCCTGACAACGAAGATCCACGCTCTCGTCGATGCCGATGGGCTGCCGATTGATCTTCGCCTCTCAGAAGGTCAGCATGCTGATTGTCGCTACGCCGAAGATCTGCTCACCAGACTTCATGCCGGAACGACGCTTTTGGCAGATCGTGGCTATGACACCAACGCCATCCGCGCCACGGCAACTCAGGCGAAGGCATTCGCCAACATCCCGGCGAAGCGAAACCGAAAAAAGACCTTCGCTTTCAGTTCGTTCCTCTATCGCTATCGAAACCTCGTCGAGCGGTTCTTCAACCGCATCAAAGAAGCGCGTGGAATTGCAACGCGTTACGACAAACGCGCCGACAACTATCTCGCGGCAATCAAGCTCTTCTCTGTGCGACTATGGTTAAAGCGTTACGAGTCTACGGCCTAGGCTTGTGTTCGCAAGAGGCGGGATTCTTGCAACCTGCGGCAGCATGAGGCCAGACCTGTCAGGCGGTCATTTATTGGACAGGTTTCAGGGAGGACTTCCCAATCTTGTCGCGCGCTGTGTTGGCGTGAGCGTTGTTTCGTATTCGTGGCCCAGTCGCGGCGGCGTGAGCCAGCGGAGCAAAATCTATTGTTTTAATTCAATAAGATGACATTGTTTGGCGTGCTTGCCGATTGGTAGGAACAATTTCAGGCAGCGTGACGATTTCCCGCCTCTGTTCGCGGGAATCTTGTGCGTTGCAGGTTTGCAACTTTCGTTCTCCGATGCCCGTAAACGTTAGCAACCACTATCGATCTTGCTTGTATTTCCACTCGCTTGATGTCATTCAGCTAAGACAGGAATCGGAATTTTAGCTTTTTGGGGGATTAAATGACATTGTCTGATGTGAAACTGCGCGGCGGGCGCATGACCAAGATTGCAGGTACCGCGGCCAGCTATGCACCGCGCGGAACGGCGTCGGTACTCGCGCTCAGCATGCTCGCGCTTTCCTCCGGCGCGACCTATTTCGGCACCGGCGTTTCTTCAGCCTTCGCCGCGAATGAGTGCGGAGCGGCGGGCGGCCCCAATGCGGTGATCGAGTGTACCGGCAATAAGCCAAACGGCATCACCTACAATAACCTGCAGGGCGCGACCGTTACTCTCAATTCCCCCAGCATGAAAATCGGCAACGGCCTCTTTAACACAAGAGGGGTGAGGCTCACCTCGACCGGTGGTAATGCACTGACCTTCAATGCCGACAGCTACGACAGGATTTACTGGCCGGTTGTGCTTCAAGGCGATGGCGAGGTAGCCGCAAACTTTTCCGGCGGTACCGTGACCAGTTCGTTGTCGGCTGATGCCGTCGCCATAACGCTTACGTCAGCGGGTGCGGTCGCTCATGCCGGTACCGTGATCCTTGACGGGACGACGATAAATGCCGGCAATATCTTGGCGTCCGGAAACAGCGCGGTCATCATCAACGGCAATGCCGACGGTTCGGTCATGACCGCGACCATCACCGGAGGTTCCTCAATCGACATTGAAGGCGGTAATTCTTTCGGTGTGCGCCTCAGGGGTAGCGGCGCCGGCAATTCCGGAATGGTGATCGTCGACGGTGCCAGCGATATTAGTGCCTACCAGATCGTATCTTTGAATACGAGCAAGGCAACCGCCATCAGCGTCGAAACATCCGGCGCTTCGAGCATGGGCTACGTGTCCTTGTCCGGTGATGCCGATGTAAGCGCTTCGGCCACCAATTCGATCGTCAGTTCTGTTTCAACCGGCGTTTCCAACAAGGCCGGCGATGGCGGCGTCAACACCATCGTCGATAACGCAACTCTGACGTCTTCCGCGACTTCGCTCCTGACCTCGACAGCTTTCGGGATCGACAACCAGAGCACCGGCGGAACGGCCGAAGCTACCGTGAAAGGGGCAGGTTCGGTTTCGGTCACGGCCAACAGCTTTGTATCGCTTGGCGATACGGACCAAGCCTCCTCAACAGCGATCCGCAACGTTTCCGATACCCAGGGTGCGACCGTCTATGTCGCCGAAAACGGAACCGTGACCTCCGAAGCCACAATTACTTTTGGTAACGCGATTGCCTCCGGCGTCATCAACAACGCCGGCCTTGGGGGGGGCGTTGTTCTGGATGCTGGCGCGATCACCGCGACGGCAAGTGCGACTACTTTGGGTGCCGCGACTGTCTCCGGCGTCATCAACAGCGCCGGCCTTGACGCGCTTGTTTTTCTGAATGAAAGCACGATCGCCGCGACGGCAAGTGGAACGGGCCTCATCGAAGCCGTGGCCGTTTCCAACATGGCTGCCGATGGACTTGCCGGTGTCGGCGGCAGCGCCAGCACGCTTTCGGCTTCTGCCACCAGCTCGCTCGGTCAGGCATTGGCCACCGCCGTCGATAACATCGCCGTTCTCGGCGATGCCGCAGCCGTATTCGACGGTAGCAGCCAGATCAGCGCCACCGCCAATGGCGCGAGCGATGCTCAGGCCGTGGCGATCGACAGCGGCTCGCAGCAGGGCGACGCCGCTGCGAGCGTGGACGGCGCCAGCACCGTGAATGCCGAGGCTAGCAGCGCCAACAGCTACGCAGTTGCATCCGCGGTTGAAAACCGGGCGGAGAAAGAGGCGCGCATTCGTGTCCGTGGCGGCAGCACGATCACCAGCACGGCAATGGGCGCCGCAAGTGCCGGCCTTGGCGGTTTCGCCGCCAAGTCGACCGGCTTGCTCAACGCTTCGACCGCGGGTGATGCCTCCACGGTCATCGACGACATGTCGGGTGTTTCCGCGCAAGCCTTCAGCACTGTGGAAAACACAAGCGCCATGGGCGTCAATAACTTCACATCGCTTGGAACGGCGCGCACCGTGGTCGACAACGGATCGAATATCGATGCCCTGACGGCCAGCCAGCTTGACTCCTCCGCCGTTGCGGTCAGCAACAGTTCCGACAATGGCGAAAGCCGTGTCGATCTCGACAACCAGAGCAGCGTCAACGCCAGCGCCGACAGCGAAGCGGGCAGTGCCTCGGCCACCGGTATCGCGAACAATGCGGTCGATGGCAACGCCATTGTTCTCGTGCTCGGCGGCAGCGAGGTCTCCGTCGGCGTCAGCGGCAGCGACGTTTATGCCTATGGCGTGACCAACATGCTGAGTGGCGCCGGCGTGGCCGGTTTCGCCCTTGATGAGGGCAGCACGATCGACGTCGGCACTCTGGATCAGGCAACGGCAACGGCGTCCGTTGTCGGCGTCAACAATGTCGCCAAGGGTCCGCTCGGCTCCGTATTCGCTTCGATCAAGGGCATGATTTTCGGTTCGGCAGACGCTGTCGGCGCCGCTGAAGTCTATGGCGTCATGAATGCCGCGCAGGACGGTGATGCCGTGATCGGTCTTTCGGACACGGCAGAAATTGTTGCTGAGGCCATGAGCGCAGCAGACACCACGGCCGTCGCTGTCGACAACACCACCGCCTCCGGCGATGCAATGGGCGTTGCCGAGGGAGCCTCCAGGCTGACCGCTTATGCCCAAGGTGATCTCGTTGCCAATGCGACCGGGTTCAACAACGCATCGGCTTCGGGCAATGCGTGGCTTTCTCTTGATGGTTCGGCCAGCGTGAGCGCAAGTGCGATTAGCAATACAGCTTCGGCTGAGGCCAAGGCGTTGGACAACCTCGCCACTGACGGCAACGCCTATGTCGAACTGCTTGGTACCAGCCTGGCTTCAGCCGACGCCAGCGGTGTAACCGCCACGGCGCGCGCGGTGGCCAACGAGGTGCATGGCGCCGGCGAGGCGAGCCTGAAGCTTGATGCCGGGAGCACACTTCTTGCAACGGCATCGGCAAGCGATCTGGCAATGACTGCGGCTGCGACCAACTTCGCCGATGACGCCGGCGGCTCTGCCAGCGCTTTGCTGGCCGGCCTGATCTCGGTCAGCGCCGATGGCGATGACGAAGTCAACGCGGGTGGCGTGTGGAACAGTGCCGAGTTCGGCGACGTCACCATGGGCGTGGCCGGCACCAGCGTCATCACGATCGACTCCGTCAGCGCGCTCGACGCATATGCGACCGGGCTCAGGAACATGACCCGCACGGGCGGTGCGCTGCTGACCATCGACGCGGGAGCCGGGATCACTGTATCGGCCACCGGAACGAGTGACGCGGAGGCGACCGGCGCCGAGAACCTGGTTGGCGGCGACAACCTCGCCCTGTCCGACCTGGGCGGCACGATTTCAGCGGTTGCGACCGGCGTTGGCGGCGAGGCGGAAGCAATCGGCCTCACCACGAACACGGAAGGCGCAGGCGATGCGGTCTCGCTGGTGAGATCAACCGCGTCAGTCACGGCGACGGCGACGGATACAACAGGCTTTGCGAGCGCGATTGGCGTGAGCAGCGAGTCCTACGATGAAGGTGATGCCTATGTCGAAGCCGCGGCCGGCGCCTCGATCAAGGCAAGCGCGAGCGGCGATGCTCTTTCCCTGGCCATCGGCCTTGGCGCTCTTTCGGAGCTTGGCGATGCCACAGTAACAACTGCGGCCGATATCGTGGTGGACGCGACGCTGGCCTCGTCGGCTGGCGATATCAATGCTGCCGGCGCCATCGCTCAGGTGAACAATGGCGGCGTCGCCACTTTGACGATGACGGGCGGCTCGATAGTCTCGACCGCTTCCGTGGCTGACAGGGCCTCCGGCCTTATAACCTTCACCCGCGGCGCGGGCGCCACCTACGCTGTCAACGCTCTCGGCGGTTCGGTGCTTGCCGATATCGGTATCATGACCGACTCCGAAGCAGGACAGACCGGCACGATCATGATCGGCGCTGATGCCGCGATCACGTCTTCGGGCGGACATGACGGCAAGGCACTCGTCGATCTGGACGGTTCCGTTACCGTTACGACCACCGGCACGGTGGTCGGTTCTGCGATGCTTGGCGCGGGCGACGACACCTTCAATCTCGTCGGCGGTTCCTGGACCGGCGATATCTTCGGCCAGGACGGCGATGACGCTTTCAACTGGACCGGCGGCGCGCTCAACAGCGGCTTCTACGGTGCGGCCGGAAACGACACCGCTTATCTCAGCGGCGGCGCGATCTATGATGGCACCGAGGTGTTCGACGGCGGCGACGGCGTCGATACGCTGACCTTCGACGGCGTCTCGGCGACCACCGCGGGTTCGCTTGTCACCAACTGGGAAACCTTCAACCTCGACAACACCATGCTGACGCTGACCGGCGGCGCGATCACCGTGGGTTCGACCTCGGTCGCAACCCAGGGGATTTACCTCAACGGCTCGACGCTTCAGGTCAACGAGAGCACCGTCTTCAACGGCAACATGTTCCTGAATTCCGGCTCGACGCTTTCGTCGGTCGACGGCGCGACGGGCGATGCCATGACGGTGACGGGCAACCTCACCGGCGGCGGCACGCTGGCGATCGATGTCGATCTGGCGAATGCGCTGGGCGACACGCTCACGGTCAACGGCGCCTATCTCGGCGGCGTCACGACCCTGTCGCTCAACGAGCTTTCGACTGGTTATGCCTCTGGTGCGCCGATCGAGATCATCACGCTTGACGGCGGCGAGACCGGCGCTTTCGTACTGCCGGGCTACAACGTCTCCGGCGCCTATGCCTACGACCTGACCGAGGTCGGCAACCAGTATTTCCTGACCGGAGACTTCTCCAACGCGACGCCGGTCTATGAAGTCCTGCCGGAGCTGATGCTCACGCTGAACCGCCCTGACTCGCTGCAGGACCGTGTCGGCGAGCGCTACTGGAACCTTGGTGACGTTTCCGATCCGGGCTATGTCTGGGCCGATTTTTCGGGCGGACGCGAACATTATGACGGCAGCGAAGGCACCCTGAATGCCTCTTACGACGCCGATATCTACCGGCTTCGTATGGGTGTGGACGGGCAGTTCGGTGAAAATGAAAGCGGCTTCGCGGTCGGAGGCCTGGTCTTCCAGTATGCCAATGCAACGGCCGACGTCAGCTCCCGCGTCGGCGGCGGCGATCTCGTCACCCAGCTGTTCGGCTTCGGCGCAACGATGACCTGGTACGGCAATAACGGCTTCTATGTCGACGGTCAGGCCTTCGGCAATGTCATCAGCAACGACATCACGATCGGCGGCGCGCCGTCGCTCAGCATGAAACAGTCCTACGGCTATTCGCTCTCGGCCGAGACCGGTTTCCGCTTCGACGTGGCGCCGGGTTGGGCTGTGACGCCGCAGGCGCAGCTCTCCTGGGGCTCGGTCAACTTCGATGATTTCACCGGCGTCTACAATGAAGACGTATCGCAGGTGGATGGCGACAGCCTTGCGGTTCGCATGGGTCTGGAAACCGACCGTCGCACCAATTGGACCACTGCGACGGGAGAAGCCCGCAGCGCTTCGTTCAATGGCATCGCGAACGTTTATTACGACCTCACGGACGATCCGAGCGAAGTCAGGGTGTCGGGCGTCAACATGTCGACTGACGACGGCGACTGGACCGGCGAGATCGGCATTGGCGGGACCTACACCTGGCTCAACGGCAAGCTCGGCATCAATGGCGATCTGACGGCTTCGACCGGGCTGGAGAACTTCGGCGACAGCTACGGCCTGACCGGCAAGGTCCGCTTCCAGATGCAGTGGTAGGCAACTGAGGCTTCTGTGACGAAACCCCCGCGATCTTGCGATCGCGGGGGTTTTTCAGTTAGGTTGGTGCTCAGCTTTTGGTCAGCGTCTCAATCGTTGCCGATGCAGCCGAACATGTCGAAGCCGAGAACGCCATCGTCACACTCGGGCGGTCCGGGCTTGCAGGACAGCGTTGGGCAGGCATTGGTGTCCTTTGTCGGGATCTCTCGACGGATCGCATGGCCGCCCTGGCCAAAGCAGATACCGGCGTTGTCGACATAACGGTCATAAAGGATGCGGCCGCTGCCGCTGGGGGAGGGGTAGCGCAGGATCGCCGCTCCCTGCTGCCGCAAAATCGAAAGAACCTGATTGCAGGTCATGTCCTGTATGTCGTAACGATTGATGGGTTCCTGGGCGTTCGCCGTGCCGAATGAGGCCAGAAGCAAACCGGCCGCGATGAAAGTTTTCATGATGTAAAACCCGTGAAGGCCTCCCTGATTGTCTGAATAACCCGCGTCAAAAGGAATTGTTTCACCATGGTACAACTTCAAATCGACGATTCAATTATTATCGATGTCCTGAAGACGGTCCGTCGGATCGCGCTTGTCGGCGCCTCGCCCAAACCGGAGCGCCCCAGCCACCGGGTGATGGCGTTCCTGATGTCGAAGGGATATGAGGTCGTGCCGGTCAATCCGGGGCTTGCGGGCAAGACGATCCACGGCCAGAGCGTCTATGGCAGCCTTGCGGATATTCCGGGCGCGATCGACATGGTCGATATCTTCCGCGCCTCGGCCTTCGTCGGCGGCGTCGTCGACGAGGCGCTGGCGCTTGCGCCGCTGCCGCGGGTCATCTGGATGCAACTCGATATCCGCGACGATGCCGCAGCCGAGCGGGCCGAAAAGCTGGGCCTAACCGTGATCATGGATCGGTGCCCGGCCATCGAATATCCCCGTTTGATCGGCGCTTGAAGGCGCGTCAGCCTTTCTCGCGCAGCATGTCCGGCTCAGCGCGCATTTCATTCAGCAGCGCCTCGTTGTCGCAATAGTCGCGGAAGTTCTCGGCGGCGGTATTTCGGGCGAGGTCGGCGCGGCAGCGTTCCTTGTCGCGGCAGCCGGCGCAATTGGCTTCCATGGCGTAATAGAGCCTGCGATACTGGAATTCCGCCTCGACCGGATCGATGTTGAGCGTCTTCATCATCTCGGTCATCTCCGCGGCGTCGCGCGGCTCGGCGAGGGCGAATTGCGCCGTCGAGATCGCCGGGAAAACCGCATTCGAGCGGCCCCTTGCTTTCGATCGATGCCGGCGGGCCGGATTGCGATCGGCTCGGGCAATGTCTTCGGGCAAAATATCCATTGCTGTTGTCCTCGTTGTCGACAGCAATGCTGACACTTGTATAAAAGACAGCATTGATCCCGATCAAAGAGCCGGAGGGTGCTTTCGGCCGGGGCACAACAAAGGGAAGGAATTCACGATGGAAAACCGGGAACCGGGATTTTCGACGCTTTCGATCCATGCGGGCGCTGCACCCGACAGCGCCACGAACGCGCGGGCCACGCCGATCTATCAGACGACCTCGTTCGTCTTCAACGATTCCGATCACGCGGCAGCCCTTTTCGGGCTCAGGGAATTCGGCAATATCTATACCCGGATCATGAACCCGACCACGGCCGTGCTCGAGGAGCGCGTCGCAGCCCTTGAGGGCGGGTCGGCGGCCCTTGCGGTTGCGTCCGGTCATGCCGCCCAGTTCCTGACATTTCACATGCTGATGCAGCCCGGAGACAATTTCGTCGCCGCCCGTCGTCTCTACGGCGGTTCGATCAACCAGTTCGGCCATTCGTTCGAGAACTTCGGCTGGCAGGTGCGCTGGGCCGATCCTGCCGATCCCGAGAGCTTCGCCGCTGAAATCGATGATCGCACCAAGGCGGTCTTCATCGAAAGCCTCGCCAACCCGGGCGGCACATTCGTCGATATCGAGGCGATCGCCAGGGTCGCGCATGATCACGGCCTGCCGCTGATCGTGGACAACACCATGGCCACGCCCTATCTGGTGCGCCCGATCGCGCATGGCGCCGATATCGTCGTGCATTCGCTGACCAAGTTCCTCGGCGGCCACGGCAACTCCATGGGCGGGATTCTGGTCGATGGCGGTACGTTCGACTGGTCGAAATCGGGCAAGTATCCGATGCTGTCTGAACCGCGCAGCGAATATGGCGGCCTGGTGGTCCACGAGGCCTTCGGCAGTCTCGCCTTCGCGCTCGGCGCCCGGGTGTTGAGCCTGCGTGACCTGGGGCCGGCGATCTCGCCGTTCAACGCGTTCATGATTGCGACCGGGATCGAAACCCTGCCGCTGCGCATGCAGCGCCATTGCGACAATGCCCTGGCCGTCGCCAAATGGCTGAAGCAGTCGGACAAGGTGTCCTGGGTCGGCTATTGCGGGCTGGAGGACGATGCCAATCATGGTCTTCAGCAGCGTTATTCGCCGAAGGGGGCAGGGGCCGTCTTCACCTTTGGCCTGAAGGGCGGTTACGAGGCCGGAAAGACCTTTGTCGGCGGTCTCGAACTGTTCTCGCATCTCGCCAATATCGGCGATACAAAGTCGCTGGTTATCCACCCTGCATCCACAACCCATGCACAGCTTACGCCGGAACAGCAGGTCGCGGCCGGCGCCGGTCCGGATGTGGTCCGTCTGTCGATCGGTATCGAGGATGTCAATGATATCATTGCCGATCTCGAGCAGGCCCTGAGCAGGATTTGAGCAGGATCTGATCTGTTCGGACGGGCGATGCGTAGCCGTCGCCCGTCACGCAGTCCGAATAATTCACAGGCTGCAAGCCGTTACACGGCGAGTGCGACCTCGTGCTCGGCGGCCTCGGCGAGCGGTTGCGCCGGGCCATCGTAGAACACGATGCGATTGCGCCCGTCACCCTTCGCCTTGTACAGCGCGCGGTCGGCCTCGGTGAGCATGGATTCGATATCGCCGATCCGGCCGCGCATCAGTGTGACGCCGATGCTGACAGTCATCCTCAGTTCACGGCCGTCTTCGCGAAACGGCGTGGCCTCCAGAGAAGACCTGATCCTCTCCGCTATCTGGCCTGCGGTCTTGCGGTCGGTGACCCGTGTGAAGATTGCGAATTCTTCGCCGCCGGTGCGGCCGAAAATGTCCCTTTCGCGCAGGCACTGGCGCACCACGTGGGTGAAATTTACCAGCGCCCTGTCGCCCGCGCTGTGGCCGTGAGCATCATTGATGCTCTTGAAATTGTCGAGATCGAGCGAAAAAAAGGCAAACAGATCGGTCTTGGCGGAGCGGTGGGACATTTTCTCGATTTCATCAATCACGCCGCGCCTGTTCAAGACGTTGGTGAGCGGATCGCTGAAGGCAAGGTCGCGCAGATCCCGTTCCAGCCTCTCGACGGTCAGCCATACCGCGAGGAATCCCTTGAGGGAGAACAGCACAAATCCCGTTATGAGGGCAATCGAGGTGGTTGCGCTACCAAGTGAGGGCGGCGAATTCTGCATATTGTAGGCGCTTAAAAGGGCAAGGCATGTGAGGGCCTCAAACGCAAAAACCGCCATGAGCGACCGGCGAAAATGCACTCTGAGAGAGTGCACGTTCCTCACCATGAAATAAAAGCCGTAAATGGAGATCGCGAAGGCTGCGACATAGAAGCTCGCGACATTGGCAACGCTGTCAAAACCCGCAATCCTGCTGAAAATCACAGCGGTGAACCAGACGCCGACGATCGCCATGGTGAAAGCCGCGGGCCGGTCTTCGCCGCAAAGGCTGAGCAGTCCCGCGGTCGAAAGCGCGCGGGCGCAGATCAGGCCTGTGAACGCTATCATGCCGATCAGACGAAGGTCGTCGCGATGGGCGAGCATGAGCAGAGCAAGTCCGATTGCCTGGGCGAGTAGCGCCAGAACCCAGTAAACCACATACATACGCGCCCGATTCCGCAACCACAGGGGGAGCAGAAAGGCGGCCAGAAGCAGACTGTCTGCCGACCATGCTATGACTGCGGTCAAGTTATACGGCAAATCGAAATCCCGAATTCCTTTGATGCGGGGGCCTGAACATAGCGAGCGCGAGACCTATCCTCCAGATAGGTTCCGGCCCATTTTTGGTATTAATCGATTAAGTTTGTACGCGGAGGAAGTTTTGCACAGTTGAAGCATGAATAAAAGGACCTTTCTGATGGCGCAGCCTTTCGCGCGAGATGCAAACCATCTCTTGAAGTGACCAAACCATCTCTTGAAGTGACAAGGTGTGGCACTCTATGTAGGAGGGACGACAAGATTCGAATAAGACCGGCGACAATCAGCCGCCCGAAGGACAGCCATGACAAATCCCGTAGACACCGCGATGGCCCTCGTTCCCATGGTTGTGGAGCAGACCAATCGCGGCGAACGTTCCTATGACATCTATTCGCGCCTTTTGAAGGAGCGGATCATTTTCCTGACCGGGCCCGTCGAGGACCATCTGGCGTCGCTCGTCTGCGCGCAGCTGCTGTTTCTCGAAGCAGAGAACCCGAAGAAGGAGATCGCGCTTTACATCAACTCGCCAGGCGGCGTGGTAACGGCCGGCATGGCGATCTACGACACCATGCAATTCATCCGTCCCGCCGTTTCCACCCTGTGCGTCGGCCAGGCGGCCTCCATGGGTTCGCTGCTGCTTGCGGCCGGTGAAAAGGGCATGCGCTTTGCCACGCCGAACGCGCGCATCATGGTCCATCAGCCTTCCGGCGGCTTCCAGGGGCAGGCGTCGGACATCGAGCGCCATGCCCGCGACATCATCAAGATGAAGCGCAAGCTGAACGAGGTCTATGTCCGCCATTGCGGCAAGACTTACGAGGAAGTTGAAAAGACGCTCGATCGTGACCATTTCATGGATGCCGGCGAGGCGAAGGACTGGGGTCTTATCGACAAGGTCATGACCTCGCGCAGCGAAATCGAAGGCGTGAGCTGAAGCCGGCCAGTCCGGATCGTTCGCGTTTTCGGCCGGATCGTTCGCGTTTTCGGCCGATTCGTTCGCGTTTTCGGATTGACGGTTGTGTTTGACCGGCCCGGGACATGTCGCAGAGTTGCAATTCGCGATATGCAAATCTTGCCGGTCGGCGCTTTTGGGGTTTTATCCGCCGTATAAGCCGTTAATAGTATGGCAAACCGAAGCTGTTACGACATCGTAGTGCGTAACAGTGCTGGGTAGTGCGTAACAGGGCCGGGCTTGACGGCATGGCCCGGAAGCGGGCATGACCCGTCGTGTTGTTGCCCTTTTGTTTTGCGAGCGTTCTTCAGGGCGGCAGAAAGCGAATAAGATAGTGGCCGTTCCAGGTGGGCGGCTTACTGGAAGGAAGTGATAATGAGCAAAGTCGGCGGTAACAATGGCGGTGACTCGAAGAACACGCTCTATTGTTCCTTTTGCGGAAAGAGCCAGCACGAGGTCCGTAAACTGATCGCTGGCCCGACCGTGTTCATCTGTGATGAATGCGTTGAGCTGTGCATGGACATCATCCGCGAGGAAAACAAGACCTCAATGGTGAAGTCGAGCGACGGCGTGCCCACTCCGCAGGAGATCATGGAGGTTCTGGACGAGTATGTGATCGGACAGAACCATGCAAAGCGCATCCTGTCGGTGGCGGTCCATAACCATTACAAGCGGCTTGCCCATGCCGCCAAGGGCGGCGGCGAGATCGAGCTTGCCAAGTCCAATATCCTGCTCGTCGGTCCGACCGGTTGCGGCAAGACCTATCTTGCCCAGACGCTCGCCCGCATCATCGACGTGCCGTTCACCATGGCCGACGCGACGACGCTGACGGAAGCGGGATATGTCGGAGAGGACGTCGAGAACATCATTCTGAAGCTCTTGCAGTCCGCCGATTACAATGTCGAACGCGCCCAGCGCGGCATCGTCTATATCGACGAGGTCGACAAGATTTCGCGCAAGTCCGACAATCCCTCGATCACCCGCGACGTGTCGGGCGAGGGCGTTCAGCAGGCGCTCTTGAAGATCATGGAAGGCACTGTCGCCTCCGTGCCCCCGCAGGGCGGGCGCAAGCATCCGCAGCAGGAATTCCTGCAGGTCGACACCACCAACATCCTGTTCCTGTGCGGCGGCGCGTTCGCGGGCCTCGACAAGGTCATCTCGGCGCGCGGCGAGCGCACCTCGATCGGCTTCGGCGCATCCGTTAAGGCTGCCGATGACCGTCGCGTCGGCGATGTGCTGCGGGAACTGGAGCCGGAAGACCTGGTGAAGTTCGGGCTTATCCCCGAATTCATCGGCCGTCTGCCGGTGATCGCGACGCTGGAAGACCTCGATGAGTCAGCCCTGATGCAGATCCTGACCGAGCCGAAGAATGCGCTGGTCAAGCAGTATCAGCGCCTGTTCGAAATGGAGGACGTGGAACTGTCGTTCCAGGATGACGCGCTGATCGCCATTTCGCGCCGCGCGATCGAACGCAAGACCGGCGCGCGCGGCCTCCGCTCGATCATGGAGAAAATCCTGCTCGATACGATGTTCGAGTTGCCGGCCCTGAAGGGGGTCCGCGAGGTCGTGATCTCGGAAGAGGTCGTCGAAGGCACCGCCCAGCCGCTCTACATCTACGAGAATCGCGCCGGCGACAAGGCCAATGCCTCGGCCTGAGGCAGGCGCATATTGAAATACATGCGCGGGCAGGGCGGTTTTATCGCCCTGCCCTTGGCGTTTTAGGGCATATCCGGCACGTAACGGCCGAGATTGCCGGTTTGTTCCGCCGAATTTGCGGTACAGCTTGAAATCGCGCTTTTAAAGCGCCACTTGTTCCGCAACAATCGAGATGAAGCTACGGGTTGCTCCCAACGACCCGTCAATGCTGCCCGGTCTCCCTCCGGGCGGTCGGAAAGGAAAAAGACATGACGCAGAACGCGCCAGCAGCGGAAAACGCCGCTTTCCCCGTGTTGCCCTTGCGTGACATCGTGGTTTTCCCCCACATGATCGTTCCGCTGTTCGTCGGCCGCGAGAAATCCATCCGCGCGCTTGAAGAAGTGATGAATGCCGATCGCCAGATCATGCTGGTCACCCAGATCAATGCCGGCGACGATGATCCGGAGCCGGACGCGCTTTACCGCATCGGCACGATCGCCAACGTGCTGCAATTGCTGAAATTGCCCGACGGGACCGTAAAGGTTCTGGTCGAAGGCAAGGCGCGCGCGGCAATCGACGATATCCGCCTTGAGAACGACTTCTACGAAGCCAATGCCAGCGAGCTCTCCGAGCCGGAAGAAGACGCGGTCGAAATCGAAGCGCTGTCGCGCTCGGTCGTCTCCGAGTTCGAGAATTACGTGAAGCTGAACAAGAAGGTTTCGCCCGAGGTCATCGGCGCCGCCGGCCAGATCGAGGATTATTCGAAGCTTGCCGATACGGTCGCCTCGCATCTTGCGATCAAGCTGACCGAAAAGCAGGAGATGCTGGAAACCACCAGCGTGAAGGGCCGTCTCGAAAAGGCGCTCGGCTTCATGGAAGGCGAAATCTCCGTCCTTCAGGTCGAAAAGCGCATCCGTACCCGCGTCAAGCGGCAGATGGAGAAGACCCAGCGCGAATATTACCTGAACGAGCAGATGAAGGCCATTCAGAAGGAACTCGGCGAGGGCGAGGACGGCCGCGACGAAATGGCCGAGCTCGAAGAGCGCATCAAGAAGACCAAGCTCTCCAAGGAAGCCCGTGAAAAGGCCGATGCGGAGATGAAGAAGCTGCGCAATATGAGCCCGATGTCGGCCGAGTCGACCGTTGTTCGCAATTATCTGGACTGGCTGACGGGCCTGCCGTGGAATTCGAAGTCGAAGATCAAGCGCGATCTGAAATCGGCCGAGAAGGTGCTCGAGGAAGATCACTTCGGTCTGGAAAAGGTCAAGGAACGCGTGGTCGAGTATCTCGCCGTGCAGGCGCGCGCCAAGAAGCTCAAGGGGCCGATTCTCTGCCTCGTCGGTCCGCCCGGCGTGGGCAAGACCTCGCTCGCCCAGTCGATCGCCAAGGCGACCGGCCGCGAATATGTGCGCATGGCGCTTGGCGGCGTTCGCGACGAGGCCGAGATTCGCGGTCACCGCAGGACCTATATCGGGTCGATGCCCGGCAAGATCGTCCAGTCGATGAAGAAGGTCGGCAAGAGCAATCCGTTGTTCCTGCTCGACGAGATCGACAAGATGGGCGCCGATTTCCGCGGCGATCCGTCCTCGGCCCTGCTCGAGGTACTCGATCCGGAACAGAATTCGACGTTCATGGATCACTATCTTGAGGTCGAGTACGATCTGTCGAACGTGATGTTCATCACCACGGCGAATACGCTCGATATTCCGGGCCCGCTGATGGACCGTATGGAGATCATCCGGATCGCCGGCTACACCGAGGACGAGAAGCTGGAAATTGCCCGCCGTCACCTTCTGCCGAAGGCGATCCGCGAGCATGCTCTGAAGCCGGAAGAGTTCTCGGTCGATGACGGCGCGCTGACCCGCACGATCCAGCAGTACACCCGCGAAGCGGGCGTGCGCAGCCTTGAGCGCGAGCTGATGAAGCTTGCCCGCAAGGCCGTGACCCAAATCGTCAAGGGCGACAAGACCGAGGTTCATATCACCGCGGACAATCTTGACGACTATCTCGGCGTCCAGCGCTATCGCCACGGCGAGGCGGAAGGCGACGACCAGGTCGGCATCGTCACCGGTCTGGCATGGACGGAAGTCGGCGGAGAACTGCTCACGATCGAGGGCGTGATGATGCCGGGCAAGGGTCGCATGACCGTCACTGGCAACCTGCGTGACGTGATGAAGGAATCGATTTCGGCGGCGGCCTCCTATGTCCGTTCGCGCGCGGTCGATTTCGGCATCAAGCCGCCTATGTTCGACAAGAACGACATTCACGTTCACGTTCCGGAAGGCGCCACGCCCAAGGACGGTCCGTCGGCGGGTGTCGCGATGGCGACAGCCATCGTCTCGATCATGACCGGCATTCCGATCCACAAGAACGTGGCGATGACGGGCGAGATCACGCTGCGCGGCCGGGTTCTGCCGATTGGCGGGCTGAAGGAAAAGCTGCTTGCGGCGCTGCGCGCCGGCATTACCAAGGTGCTGATCCCGGAAGAGAACGCCAAGGACCTGCCGGACATACCGGACAACGTCAAGAACGGTCTCGAGATCGTGCCTGTGTCGCGTATGGGCGAGGTTCTCCAGCACGCCCTGCTGGAGGTTCCTCAGCCCATCGAATGGGACCCGGAAGCTGAGCCGGTCGCCATTTCGAGCGATGAATCGGAAAGCGACTCGGGCAAGACAGTGGCGCACTGACGCCGAACAATCGCCACTTTTCACGGGCTCCTGTGGAAAAGGGGCGCTCAAGGCCGGTTAACAACCGGCCTTTTGCGTGCAAAATGCCCCAAACCCCTTGCAATTCCCTGAAACGCAGGGCTTTTGAATTGCAGCGGGCTTTGGTGGCGTGTAACTAAAACCCCTGAGACATGACTAGTTTCGAACCATTTGAGAAAGGGTGGAAACATGAACAAGAGTGAACTCGTAGCATCCGTAGCCGAAAAGGCTGGCCTGTCGAAGACCGACGCGGCTTCCGCTGTAGATGCCGTATTTGACGCCGTTCAGGGCGAACTGAAGAATGGCGGCGAAGTCCGTCTGGCCGGCTTCGGCGCTTTCACGGTATCCCACAGCGCCGCGCGCAAGGGCCGCAATCCTTCGACCGGTGCTGAAGTTGATATCCCGGCGCGCAACGTTCCGAAGTTCACGGCCGGCAAGGGCCTCAAGGAAGCTTGCAACTCCTGATCTCGCGTTTAGCGGAAAAGCCCGGAGCCTTGCGTTCCGGGCTTTTTTTATGCGTAAATTTGTTAGTATGTACTTACCTAAAAGGTGAGGGACCTTTATTGCCGGTTCAGCCGGCCGGAACCGGTCTCGGGCGATCATCAAAACGCTTGACCTCGGCGAAAATCTGCTGCACTAGGTACCGTACCGTACGTTACCTATTCGAGAGAACCGTTTCTTGTCCGACGATACCGACATCGAAGCCCATTTTTCGCCCCGCCAGCAGGCGGTGCTCGAGCAGGCGCTCCGGCTTCTGGTCGAGGGTGGCGAGAAGTCCGTGACGACGGCGGGGATAGCGCGCGCGGCAAGCTGCTCGAAGGAGAGCCTCTACAAATGGTTCGGCGATCGAGACGGGCTGCTTGCAGCGATGGTCGTCTATCAGGCCAGCAAGGTTCGCACCTTCGAAAGCGCGGGCCATCGCCTTGACGGTGACGAACTCAAGCGGCATCTGACGGCCTTCGGGCAGGATCTGCTGGAAGTGCTTGCGGGCGATGTCTCGCTGGCGCTGAACCGGCTGGCGATCGGCCGCGTGACGCGGGATGGACAAAAACTGGGCCGCATGCTGCTTGAGCGCGGGCGCGCGCAGATCGACCAGCGGGCCCGGGCGCTTCTGGAAGACGGCAGGCGTTCCGGCGTGCTGCTGTTCGACAATGGCGACGAGGCCTACCGGGTGCTTTACGGGCTGATCGTAGGCGACAGTCATGTGCGCCAGCTTCTGGGCGAGGTTGCCGACCGCGGCATGTTCCGGCGGCGCGCCGAGCGAGCGGTTGAACGTTTCTGGCTGCTTTACGCGGCCAAATGAACAGACGCCGCCTTCGGGCGGTCGATGAAAAGACAGGTTGTCAAGGGAAGGAAAGACAATGCGTGTTTACTACGATCAGGATGCTGATCTCAATCTCGTCAAGAGCCGCAAGGTAGCGATCATCGGCTATGGCTCGCAGGGCCGCGCCCATGCGCTGAACCTGAAGGACAGCGGCGCCGAAAACGTCGCCATCGCGCTGCGCGCCGGTTCGTCCACCGCCAAGAAGGCGGAGGCCGACGGCTTCGAGGTCAAGACCGTCGCCGAGGCTGCGGCCTGGGCCGATCTGATGATGATGGCGACGCCTGACGAATTGCAGGCCGGCATCTACAACAGCGAAATCGCGCCGAACATCCGCGACGGCGCCGCGATCGCTTTCGCGCACGGCCTCAACGTCCATTTCGGCCTGATCGAAGCCAAGCCGTCTGTCGATGTCATCATGATCGCGCCGAAGGGCCCCGGCCACACCGTGCGCGGCGAATACCAGAAGGGCGGCGGCGTTCCCTGCCTCGTTGCCGTGCATCAGGATGCCTCCGGCAACGCGCTTGACGTCGCGCTGTCCTATGCCTCCGGCGTTGGCGGCGGCCGCTCGGGCATCATCGAGACGACCTTCCAGGAAGAGTGCGAGACCGATCTGTTCGGCGAACAGGTGGTTCTGTGCGGCGGTCTGGTCGAGCTGATCCGCGCCGGCTTCGAAACCCTGGTCGAAGGCGGCTACGCCCCGGAAATGGCCTATTTCGAATGCCTGCACGAAGTGAAGCTGATCGTCGACCTGATCTATGAAGGCGGCATCGCCAACATGAACTACTCGATCTCCAACACGGCCGAGTGGGGCGAATATGTCACCGGCCCGCGGATCATCACCGCCGAGACCAAGGCCGAGATGAAGCGCGTTCTGAAGGACATCCAGACCGGCCGCTTCACCGCCGAATGGATGCAGGAATGGCATTCCGGCGCTGCCCGCTTCAAGGCCACCCGCCGCCTCAACGATCATCACCAGATCGAGGAAGTCGGCGAGAAGCTGCGCGGCATGATGCCCTGGATCAAGAAGGGCGCACTGGTCGACAAGGACCGCAACTAAGCGCTCTTGAACGGATAGGAAAACGAAAAGCCGGAGAGCGAACGCCCTCCGGCTTTTCATGCCGGTTTGGTTGCTGTGTGGCCGGTGGCGCAACCGGCAGCTCGGCGCTGTTGCTTCCAGATTCGTCACAAAATTACGGAAATCGATGATACTGGGACCGAAAGTTACGCCGGCTCGCCGACAATCGCGGTTTTATTACCGAAAAATAGGTCAGTATTATTGACTTAAATAGCGCTCTGTGATGATGTTTCCCGCACAAAAAGACGTTTGAGGAAACCCCCATGCTCGACTGGGAATCAATCTATGCCACCCGCGCCAAACGGATGGGCGCGTCCGAAATCCGCGAACTTCTGAAGCTGCTCGACCAGCCGGACATCATTTCGTTTGCCGGCGGTATTCCCGATCCCGCGCTGTTTCCGGCGGCGGCCTTCCAGAAGGCCTATTCCGATATTCTTGGCGGCGCGGAAGCCGGGCAGGCGCTGCAGTACTCTGTCAGCGAGGGCTATGTGCGGCTGCGCGAGTGGATCGTGCAACGCATGAATGCGCGCGGCATCAACGCCGATATCGGCAATATCTTCATCACCTCCGGCTCCCAGCAGGCGCTCGATTATCTCGGCAAGATGCTGCTGTCGCCGGGCGACACCGCGCTGGTGCAGTGGCCGACCTATCTCGGCGCGCTGCAGGCCTTCAATGCCTATGAGCCGCGCTATGACAGGCTCGACCTTTCCCGCAACACGGCGCCGGAAGATTACGCCAACGCCGCCCGCGAAGCCGGAAGCCGGGTGAAATTCGCCTATCTCTCGGCCGATTTCGCCAATCCGACCGGCGAATGCCTGACGCCGATGGAGCGCGAAAAGCTGCTCGATATTGCCGACGCGCTCGACATTGCCGTGATCGAGGATGCGGCTTACCGGGCATTGCGCTACGAGGGCGAGCGCCAGCAGACGCTGCTCGCCATGGATTGCGCGCGCTCCGGCGGCATCGAGAACACCCGCACGCTTTACTGCGGCAGTTTTTCGAAGACGCTGTCGCCGGGCCTGCGCGTAGGCTGGGTTTGCGCGGCAACGCCGATCATCCGCCGGCTGGTGCTGGCAAAGCAGGCCGCCGATCTGCACTCGCCGACGATCAACCAAATGGCCGTCGTGCGCGTCGCCGAAGCCGGATTCGATGCCCAGGCCGAGAAGATCATTGCCGTCTACCGCGAGCGTCGCGACGCAATGCTGAAAGCGCTTGCCGAGCACATGCCGGATGGCGTGAGCTGGACAAAGCCGCAGGGCGGCATGTTTGTCTGGCTGACCCTGCCCGAACATATCGATGGCGCGGCACTGCTCAAGGAATCGCTGAAGGAAGCCAAGGTGGCGTTTGTCCCCGGCAACGCATTCTACGCAGACGGAAGCGGCAAGAACCACCTTCGCCTGTCGTTCTCCTGTTCGCAGCCTGCGGCGATCGATGAGGGGATGCGCCGGCTTGGCGCCCTGATCGGCAGCGAAGTCGCCGCAGCCGCCTGACAGCAGTGGAAAAGGCGTTGCCAAGACGCCTTCCGAGCATTTCAATCCGAGGCCCGGTCGCCTGAAGCCGGGCCTTTGTTGTGTGTAGGCGCGGGTGCGGCCCGGCAAGTCTCTCTGCCGGTCGAGAGCCCGTATTCGGCGTGCTGTCATCAAAGTCTCAACCGCGATCTGTAGGACTCCGACGGGGGAGATCCTGCGATGGAAGGGAATATGATGGACGCTATCAACAACGATCCGGGGACTGTGGCAGAGAGCCACAGCGTTCAGCACTATATCGATGAGCATCCCTACTGGGCGGACGGTACGGCAGCGCCGGCGCCGCAGATGACAATGATGCAGTGGCGTATCTGGTGCCTTTCGGTTGCCGGCAAGTTCTTCGAGGGGCTTGTGGTCTTCATGACCGGCGTCGCCATGCCGCTGATCGCCCGCGAATTCGGCCTCAACGCCGCCCAGCATGGTCTTGTCGGCTCGGCCTCGCTGTTCGGCATTCTGATCGGCGCGAGCGCGCTGGGCAGCCTTTCGGATCGCTTCGGGCGCAAGCGGGTCTTCATTTTCGAGATCGGGCTGTTCATTGTCTTTCTTGGGCTGATCGTGTTCACGCCGAATTTCCCGTGGCTGATCGTCTGCCTGTTCGGCATGGGGCTCGCGCTTGGCTGCGACTACCCCACGGCCCATCTCGTGATTTCCGAGAGCACGCCGTCGCGCACCCGCGGCGGACTTGTTCTTTCCGCCTTCGGCTTTCAGGCGGTCGGTGCGCTGTTCGGCACAATCCTCGGCTATATCATCCTCACGCTCGATCCATCGGTCGGCGCATGGCGCTGGATGTACGGTTGCGCGATCATTCCCGCGCTGGCGGTCTTTGCCGGCCGTTTCTTCATACCGGAAAGTCCGCATTGGCTGGCGGTACGGGGCCGGGAGCGCGCTGCCGAGACCGAGCTGCAAAAGCTCCTTCACCGCCAGCCGCGCTATCCGAAGAAGATTTCGATCAATGACCGTCAGAACAAAAACGACGCCAAGCAGCACGCCATCGGCTATCGCGGCCTGTTTCAGAAGCAGAACCGCAGGGCTCTCATCCTGGCCTCGGTGCCATGGTTCCTTCAGGACCTCGGCACCTATGGCATCGGTATCTTTACCCCGACGATCCTGGCCGCGACCGTGGGCCATGAGCGTGCGCATGCCCAGAATATTGCCGACCTCGTGCACAATGATCTCATCGCCGCAAAGGGCGCGGCGCTGCTCGACGTGCTTCTGCTGGTCGGCATTGTCGCAGCCGTCCTGCTCGCCGACAGGCTCGGGCGGATAAGGTTGCAGGTTTTCGGCTTCATCGGCTGCGCCGCGGGGCTGTTCATCGCCGCCCAGGCCGGCTCCTACAGCGGTATGACGCAGACCACACTGATCTTTACCGGCTTCATGCTGTTCAACTTCATGACCAATCTCGGCCCCAATGCGCAGACCTATCTGATCGCCGGCGAGGTGTTCCCGACGCGGATCAGGGGAACGGGAGCCGGGTTCGCCGCCTCGTTCGCCAAGATAGGGGCCTGCCTCACGGCCTTCCTGTTTCCGGTCCTGCTCGCCGATATCGGCACGACGGCATTGCTCTACGCCCTTGTGGCCACATCGCTTGCCGGCGCGGTGGTGACGTTCTTCTACCGCATCGAGACAAACGGCATCAGCCTGGATGCGTCCTAGGCCGTAGACTCGTAACGCTTTAACCATAGTCGCACAGAGAAGAGCTTGATTGCCGCGAGATAGTTGTCGGCGCGTTTGTCGTAACGCGTTGCAATTCCACGCGCTTCTTTGATGCGGTTGAAGAACCGCTCGACGAGGTTTCGATAGCGATAGAGGAACGAACTGAAAGCGAAGGTCTTTTTTCGGTTTCGCTTCGCCGGGATGTTGGCGAATGCCTTCGCCTGAGTTGCCGTGGCGCGGATGGCGTTGGTGTCATAGCCACGATCTGCCAAAAGCGTCGTTCCGGCATGAAGTCTGGTGAGCAGATCTTCGGCGTAGCGACAATCAGCATGCTGACCTTCTGAGAGGCGAAGATCAATCGGCAGCCCATCGGCATCGACGAGAGCGTGGATCTTCGTTGTCAGGCCGCCTCTGGAACGTCCCATGCTTCGATTGGCGCCCCCTTTTTACCGGTGGCGCCATGCTGATGCACGCGAACACAAGACGAGTCGATCATCTGAATATCGCCGTCGAAGGCGGAAGAAATCGCCGTGAGAAGGTGATCCCAGACACCAGCCCGCCGCCAGCGGACAAAGCGATTATAACAGGTGGTGTGAGGGCCATAGCGTTCCGGAACATCGGCCCATGGGCTGCCGGTACGAAAGCGCCAGAGTATGCCGTTGATCACACGGCGGTCATCGACCCGCGGTACGCCGCGGCTGTTATTGGGCAGAAGCGGCTCGATCACCGCCCACTCGAAATCCGTCAGGTCAAAACGTCGGCGCATCAATGGTCTCCTTTCCAGAAACCATTGAATCAAGTCATCGCACCCATGTGAACCCCATTTATGGGTTTACGGCCTAGGGTCGGCGGGCCTTTTACAGGCCAGGGGTGATCCGCTTCGCCTCGCGGAGAGGTATCAGAAACGAAAAGCCCCGGCCGAAAGACCGGGGCTCGGACTGCTGACAAACCATATTGCAGACACCTTGAGTTTGCCTACCCCTCTGCCCGTCACCCCGGACTTGATCCGGGGTCCAGGGCTGCGGAACGCCATACGTGCAAGGGGAACACCCTGATAGCCCTCCAAATTTGGCCCTGGATGTCGGGTCAAGCGCGGCATGACGGAAATATCTGTCAGGGCCTTTGTCAACAAACTGAGCCCCGGCCAAAAAGACCGGGGCTCAGACTGCTGACAAACCCGGAGACGTGCAGTTTGTTGCCTCTGTCAGCCGCCCCCCCACAGGTGTCATGCTCGGACTTGATCCGAGCATCCATCCTGCTCAAGTCCTTGAGCAGAAAGACTCTTTAGCAAGCGCAGGCCGTGTGGCCCTGGATCCTCGGGTCAAGCCCGAGGATTGTTTGTTGAATGCAGGTTATGATGTTGGCGCAGCTGCGGGCTCTTTCACAGCCCGCAGCTGCTGTGGCAGGCGACCGTCCGAGGATTGGGCAACACCCGACGTCATCAAGGTCACTGCCGCACTCTGCCATCGCTTGGAGAGTTGATTGGGCCGCTGCCTGGCACGCCCGCAAACAATCCGAAGCCTAGAGAGGATAGCATCACCATGACCTTTTTGCATCATCCCCCGTGCCGTTGCCTTGGCGTCGATGTCGCCAAGGACACCATCGCCGTTTTTGACGGCCGCATCGCGACGGTCATTCCCAACCAGCGAAAACAGATCCGGCACTTCCTGCGAAAGTGCGATGTCGACCTGGTCATTTGCGAGCCCACCGGCGGCTACGAGATCATCTTGATGGAAGAATGCCGGGGCCTGAAACTTCCGCTCCATCGCGCCGACACACGCAAGCTCAAGGCTTTCATCCGGTCACGCGGCCGCTTGGGCAAGAGCGATGCGATCGATGCGCGGGAAATGGTCGCCTATGGGCTGGAGCGATGGGCAACCCTGCCTTTATGGCATGCGGAGGACCCCTGTGAGGCAAGGCTCAAGGCTCTCGTGCGCCGCCGCGCCGATCTGGTGGCCATGAGGGTGGCCGAGCAGAATCGCGCCAAGGCCCCAAGCGCGCGCGAACTGGGCGGGCGCGACCTGGCCGCCACCTTCAAGGCCCTGCTCACTGTCCTCAACCGGCAGATCGTGCTTGTCGACAAAGCCATCAGTGCGCTGATGCGCTCCGCATCCCTTGTGCAGAGGGCCAGGACCGCAACCGCCATGAAGGGTATCGGCGAAACGACGGCCGCAGCCCTCATTGCCGCCATACCGGAACTGGGGAAGATGGACCGAAAGCAAGCAGCGGCTCTGGCGGGCCTGGCGCCTCATCCAAACGAAAGCGGCAACAAGATCGGCTACCGCAGGATGCGCGGTGGACGGCCAGCCGTGCGAACGATCCTGTTCATGCCCGCCATGCAGGCCGCACAAGGAAGGGGCGAATTCGTCGAATTCTACAAACGCCTCATCCACAACGGTAAAAAGCCAATCGTCGCCCTCGCCGCGGTCATGCGAAAGATAGTCATCACATTGAATGCAAGGTTCAGAGACCAGCTAAGCCAACAGAGTTGATGACGCGGAGTGTGGGGACAGGTTTGTCAACAAAACGAGCCCCGGCCAAAAAGACCGGGGCTCATCATTTCGTTCAATAGGGAAGGCCGATCAGCCTGCGGCGGCGCGGGCCTTTTCAAGCCAGCCGTCAACCGTGTCCTGATTGTTCTTGATCCACTCGGTGGCCTGCGCCTTGACGTCGTCATTACCATTGTTCATGGCAGTGTTCTGGGCGAAGATATCCGGCAGCGGGATCGAGACTTCCTTCAGAAGCGCATCGACCGCCGGGTTGTCGGCTAGGAATTCGTCATTGACGACCGGAACGATGTCGTTGGCGACGAAGCCCATGTAGCACGGATCGGCGACGCATGTTTCGAGACCCTTGGCCGGAGCCGGCAAGTCGACGCCTTCCTTCTGCGGCACTTCGATCCAGACGACGTCCTCGCCCGGCTTCAGCTGGTCGACGGTCCAGTTCGGCGTCCAGGTGTAGAACAGGATGTGCTCGCCATTCTGGTAGGACGCGATCGCGTCCGCCATCGAGGCGGAATAGCCGGCCTTGATCGGGTTGATGTCATCACCGAGATCGAAGTCTTCCATATGCTGCGTGATCGTCAGCTCGCAGCCCCAGCCTGGCGGGCAGGCAACCAGATCGGCCTTGCCATCGCCATTGCGGTCGAAGGCTTCCTTGACTTCCGGACGCTTGAAGTCGTCCAGGGTCTTGATGTCGAACTCTTCGACGGCCGCCTTGTCGACGAGGTAGCCCTGAAGGGCGCCGCCCTTGGCGACCGCGCCGTCAACCTTGGCCTTGCCTTCGAAGGTCGGCTTGTAGGTTTCGTGCAGCGGGAACCAGCCATTGACCCAGAGGTCGACATCGCCCTGCGACACGGCCTGATAGAAGGCGGAGGCGCCGAGCGTCATCGGACCGGTAACGCTGTAGCCGAGATCCTCGAACATCTGCTTGTAGATTTCGGCCTGGAACCAGCCGGTGTCCCAGTCGGCCTGGGCCATCTTGATGGTCTTGCCATCGCCCGGGCCGTCCGCGGCAAAGGCTGCGGCCGGCGCGAGGCTGGCAGCGCCGAGCATCAGGGCGGCGGTCAGTTTGGTGAGATTGTTTTTCATGAGTGTTTCTCCGTTTCTACGTGTTGCGGCGGAGCCTGTTACAGCCAACCGCCTTGGCGACGGGATTGGAGATCCCTTTAAGAAAGCGCCCCGAGAGGGACGCTCTCGTTTTATTCGGCGGTCTTTTTCTGACCGCTGAAAAGCGTACCCAACGCCTGACGGAATGTCATCCGGTTGGGATCCGAAGGCTCGACAAGGCCCTGGGTTATGCGGTCGAGCACGATGGCAAGCACCACGATGCCGACGCCGCCGGCGGTAGCACCACCGACATCGAGCCGGCCGAGGCCGGTGTTGACGACCTGTCCGAGGCCGCCCGCGCCAATCAGCGCTGCGATGACAACCATGGACATGGCGAGCATGAGGGTCTGATTCAACCCCGCCATGATGGTTCTCATGGCAAGCGGGAGTTGAACTTCGAACAGGGTCTGCGAATAATTGGCGCCGAAGGCCTCTGAGGCCTCGATCAGATCGGTGCGCACATTGCGGATGCCGAGATTGGTCATGCGGATGATCGGCGGCAGCGCGAAAATGATGGTGGCGATGATGCCCGGCGCCATGCCGACGCCGAACAGCATCACGATCGGAACCAGATAGACGAAACTCGGAACGGTCTGCATCACGTCGAGGATCGGTCTGACGATGCGCCACATCGTGTCGCTGCGGGCAACGAGAATGCCGACCGGAACCCCGAGAACGGTGCAGAAGATCACCGAGGTCAGGATCATGGCGAGCGTCGTCATCGTGTCCGGCCACAGTCCGATGAGATCAACGAACAGGAAGCCGACAATGGTGACGATCGCCATCGTCCTGCCGACGATGCGCCAGGCCAGCAGCGCAAAGATCGCCGTCATCACCAGCATCGGAACGAAGGCGAGGAAGGTGTCGAGCGCCATCAGGACCTGGTTGACGGGCACCTGAAGCGCGCGGAAGAACGGCCGGAAATTCGGAACCAGAAAGCCGCGGACGAAGTCGTTTACCCAACTATCGAAGGGAATGGTGAAATACTGCGATGGATCGAACAATGTCTGTCTTCCTCTCGGCTTACTTTATAGCCGGCTGGCTGGGGGCCGGCGCCTGCTTTTTGGCTTCTTCTTCGGCGAGCGGGGGAGGCGGCTCCTCCGTATCGGCGGTCAGCTGTTCGAAGATCGCTTCCTGGGAAACGACGCCGACGAGCTTGCCGGCATCATTGGTCACGGCCATCGGCACGCCGGCCTGGGCGGCGCCATAGACCTCGTTCAGGAACGAGCCTTCGGAAACCGTCGGCGGTTCGGCATACATGACCTCGCGCACCGGAGTGGCGCGGGCGGCCCCCATCGCGTCCGAGCGCATCAGCAGCCCGACCGGCACGCCCTTTTCGACGACATAGGCGAGATCGGACTTGGCCTTGTCCATCACCGCAAGCGCATCGGCCGTGGTCGAATCGACCTTCACCCATGCGGCATCCTGCGAGATATCGGAGACCTTGAAGACCCGGCTGCGGTCGATGTCGGAAACGAAGGCGCGGACATAGTCATCGGCGGGCTCGGAGACGATTTCCTGCGCCGTGCCGACCTGCACGAAGGCGCCGTCCTTCATGATGGCGATGCGGTCGCCGAGGATCATGGCCTCGTTGAGGTCGTGGGTGATGAAGATGATGGTCTTCTTCAATTCTTTTTGAAGAACCATCAGTTCGTCCTGCATTTCGCGCCGGATCAGCGGGTCGAGCGCGCCGAAGGGCTCGTCCATCAGCAGGATTTCGGGGTCGTTGGCAAGCCCGCGCGCCAGACCGACGCGCTGCTGCATGCCGCCGGAAAGCTGGCTCGGATAGCTATTGGCATAGGCCTCCAGTCCGACCTTGGCGAGCGAGGCGCGCGCCACCTTGTGACGCTCTTCCTTGCCCATGCCCTTGAGCTTCAGGCCGAAGGCGACGTTGTCTATGATCGTTTTATGAGGAAACAGCGCGAAGTGCTGGAAAACCATGGTAATTTTCTGGCGGCGGACCTCCCGAAGCGTTTCCTTGTCGCAAGAGGCCACGTCGACATCGTCGATGATGATTTCGCCGGCGGTCGGCGGGATCAGGCCATTCAGCGTCCGCACGATCGTCGATTTCCCGGAGCCGGAAAGGCCCATTATGACGAAGATTTCGCCCTCATTGACCTCGAAACTGACATTGTCGATTCCGACGGTGACGCCGGTCGCCTTGAAGATGTCTTCCTTGCTTTCGCCGGCGGCGAGGCGGCGCGCGCCTTCGCCGTCGTCATCATTGAATAGCTTCGACACGTTTTTGGCGGTCAGTTTGACGCTCATACTGGTTCCTTCTTCGGCGGACGTCCGATTGTCCTGGCGCTGGGTGCCAGCGCTTGCACGCGGTAAAACACAACGGATGCGTGCGGACGATGATCCCGCATGGTGCGGGTATGCGAAGCCTCATACGGCGTCGCTCGGGCCTCCAGATAAGCAATGGTGGAGGCTTGCCGCAAACATGGTTTTGTCGGCGGCACGGCTGTTGTGTAGAATTTGGACGCCCGAATGTCAAATTTGCGGCCATAAAGTGCCACGCGGGGCCAGCAGCCCGGTTTAGTCGCATTGCGCGCGATTGAAGCGGATTTACACCGCCTTTCAGCTTGAACAGGCGGGGCGGGCGCGCTAGTCCATGGGACGTTGTTGAACGGGATAGCAAGGGTGACGGTTTGATCGATCCCTATGAAGTGCTGGGCATAAATCGCGATTGCGACGGCGAGGCCGTGCGCGCGGCGTACCGGCAGCTTGCCAAGGAAGCGCATCCCGACAGCGGCGGCGACGGCGACCGCTTCGCCCGCCTTCAGGCTTCCTACGACCTGTTGAAGGACCCGGTGCGCCGCAGGGTGTATGATGATACCGGCTATGACCCCGAACTCGCCGACGCCAAGGATCTGAAGGGCGTGCTGCTGCTCGAACCGCTGGTCAACGAGATGATCCTCGATGAGCGCGAGCCGGGCAGTTTCGATCCCGTGGCGGCGATGCGGCGCAAGCTTTCCGATGACATCCTGAAGAGCCGTTTCCACATACTGGAGCTGGAGCGCCACCGCGCACGGGTGCGCAAGCATATGGCGAGGCTTGCCCGGCGCAAGCGCGACAAGGGCAGTTCCGATGTGCTGGGATCGATGCTGCGGGCGCGCAGCGAATCGATCGGGGAGGCGATCCGCAATGCCGAAACGCAGATCGAGGCGATCGAGCAGGCCTATGTGATGCTTGAAGGCTATGCCTACGAACTCGAGCATGATGGCGAAGCGGATACCGACAAACATCTGGAAGACAAGACCGCGCAGGGCAAGGCTGCGGAATAACGGGGTTTCCGACCGGGGGACAGGAATATGGCTGAAATGGAATGGTCGCTTCTGCTCGACCTCGAACGTCTCCAGCGTCCCGACCAGAAGGCCTCTCCCCGCCGTCCGGCATGGGACCAGGATGCCGACCGGATCTCGTTTTCGGCGCCGTTCCGCAGGCTTGCCAACAAGACCCAGGTCCATCCGCTTTACGACCACGACCACATCCATCACCGGCTGATACACAGCGTCGAGACCGCAAGCGTCGGGCGTTCGCTCGGGCTGGAGGTCGGCTACTGGCTCGAGCAGGAAGGCAAGGTCGATCCGGGCGGCCAGGCGATTGTCGCGGGCCTCGTGCATGCGGCCTGCCTTGCCCACGATATCGGCAATCCGCCATTCGGCCACTCCGGCGAAGCGGCGATCGGCGCGTGGTTTGCCGAGCGGTTCGACCGGGGCGAGGGGCTGTTTTTTGACCGCGAGACCTGTTTTGCCGAGGAATTCGAGGCATTCGAGGGCAATGCCCAGGGCTTTCGCATCCTCACCCGGCTGGAAATGAACCGGCCGGGCGGCATGCGGCTCACCCATGGGACGCTCGGCGCGTTCATCAAGTATCCGGTGACGGCCAGGGTCCGCAAGAAATTGGCGGTCCACGACGGCGGTCTGAAGAAGTTCGGCGTGTTCGAAAGCGAGCGCCCCGAGCTTGAAACTGTCGCTGCCCGTACCGGCCTGATCGCGGGCGATGCCGCGGAAAACTGGTGGCGGCGTCATCCGCTGGTTCTCCTTGTCGAGGCGGCCGACGATATCTGCTACAATATCCTCGATCTTGAGGATGCCTTCACCACCGGCGATCTCGGTTATGCCGACGTTGCGCCGCTTCTTTCGGCGGTTGCCGGCTTTTCACCGAAGGATGATCGCGGTGACTCGCCCGCCGAGAAGATCGCGGTGCTGCGGGCGGTCGCGATCGGCCGGGCATTCGAGGATTGCAGCCGGGCCTTTGCCGGGAACTATGATGCGATCATGGGCGGCAGGTTCGCCAAGGGGCTCGTCGGCGCTTCGGCCCAGGCGGCAAATTTCGCCGCGATCGAGACCCTGGCCAATGAGCGCATCTTCACATCGCCACGCAAGACCGAACTCGAGGTCATGGGCCGCAACCTGGTCCATCGCGTTCTCGACGGCATCCTGCCGGTGATCGAGGCTCTGGCCGAAGCGGACTGGCAGGCCGAGCGGCTCGACGGTTATCCCCGGCAATTGCAGCGCGCGCTGGGCATCGATCTGCGTCACGCGCGCGATCCCTACAGCGCGCTCCATGCGCTCGCCGATTACGTCTCCGGCATGACCGATCGCTATGCCGTGAAGATCGCCGGGATGATCTCGCGCTGATCTGTCCGGTGAGCGTTGAGCCGTGTTTACGCTCCGCTGAACCGAGTGTCGTTTCGCAAGCTGCCACGTCAGTGCAATGCTGGCCTGCGTCCAACCCCATACCCCGCAGGCGAGAAGTCACTATGTTGTGACTAGCAGAGCCGAAACGAGGATTTGAGAGATGAAGACCACCCGCAAGACCGAATTCAGCAACCAGCCCAATCCCCTGGTGCGTTTCGCGCGCAGCGTCGGCGAAATGTATAGCGATTATCACGAACTGAGAGCCGAAGCTCGCCGCCGCTACCCGACGGTATTCCGTTGATCTGAAATCCGAGCCCCTCCGGTGCCTGCCGGGGACGAACCCGTCCCCGGCGCGACTGTATGGCGAACCGACGCTTGGTTCGGTCTCGTCCCCCAAGAACTTGCAACCTCCGAAATAGCTGATCTCCAGCCGGGCAGCGGCTGGTCAGTCCGATCCCGCCAATAGGCGATCCCGGCCAGGGCACACCGGTCACCGCGATCGGGACCATTCCCGGACACCGCGCCCGAAGGCATTCAGCAGGTTCCTGAAGCTGAATATCCCGCCTTTCGGGTATCTTTCGGCGCTTTTTCCCGCCTCGATGAAGTCTTTTCCCGGCATTCCCCATGCGTCCCGCCACTTCTGCGTCCAGGCTGCCTGTGACGGAATGATCCGTGGTCTATCTTGCGGCCGATGCCGCCGCGATGTAACCGGCCATATCACAGTGGTTGACGGCGGCGTGCTGCACGGGTTCTGATCCGCCGCGGCCGCCACCTATCAGGAGGACAGAATATGCCCGGTTTCATCCATGACGATTTCCTGCTCGACACGGAGATGTCGCGACGCCTTTTTCACGGCTACGCGAAAGACAAGCCGATATTCGACTACCACTGCCACCTGCCGCCCGATGAACTGGCGGAGAACTACCAGTTCAAGGACCTGTGGGACATCTGGCTGCGCGGCGACCACTACAAGTGGCGCGCGATGCGGGCCAATGGCGTCAGCGAGGCGTTCTGCGCCGGCTCGGCGACGCCGCGTGAAAAATTCGATGCCTGGGCGCGCACCGTGCCGGCCACCATCGGCAATCCGCTCTATCACTGGACCCATCTGGAACTGCGGCGGCCCTTCGGTATCGATGACGTGCTGCTATCTGGCGAAACCGCCTCGGCGGTCTGGGAGCGGACAAGCGAAATGCTGGCTGAGCCCGGATTTTCGGCCCGCGGCATCGTCGACCGGATGAATGTGCATACCGTCGTCACCGTGGACGATCCCGTCGACGATCTCGTGGCGCATCGCAAGGCGAACGGCGACAGCCGGTTTCGCGCGCATGTCGTGCCGTGTTTCCGGCCGGACAGGATCTGCGACATCCGCCAGCCGGGCTTCATGGCCTATCTCGAAAAGCTGGAGGAGGTGTCGGGCGTCGCGATCACATCGATGGCCACCCTCTACGAGGCGCTGACCCTGCGGCTGGACCATTTCGCGGCGGCCGGATGCACGATCTCCGATCATGCGCTCGACGTCGTCAGCTATGAGGAGGCGACGGAATCCGAGCTCGACGCCATCCTCAGAGGCCGCCGCGATGGGGTCATTCCCACAGGCGAACAGTTTTCCGCCTACCGCACGGCTCTCCTCGTGTTCCTCGGGCGCGAATATCACCGGCGCGAATGGGCCCAGCAATATCACATCGGCGCTCTCAGGAACGTCAACACCCGCAAGGTGCGCGAGATCGGCGAGGCCTGCGGTTTCGATTCCATCAACGATCAGCCGGTCGCCATGGCGCTTGGCAGGCTGCTTGACGCGCTCGAGCAGACCGACGAACTGCCCCGGACCATCCTCTACTGCCTCAATCCTTCCGACAACGAGATGATCGCGGCGATGTGCGGTAATTTTCAGGACGGCCGCATTCCCGGCAAGATCCAGTTCGGCTCCGGCTGGTGGTTCAACGACCAGAAGGACGGCATGTTGCGGCAGATGACCCAGCTCGCCAATTTCGGACTTCTGAGCCAGTTCATCGGCATGCTGACCGACAGCCGCAGCTTCCTGAGCTACACACGCCACGAATATTTCCGCCGCTGCCTGTGTCAGCTTCTCGGCCAGGGCGTGAGAGATGGTGAAATTCCGGATGATGAAAAGCTTCTCGGCCGCATGGTCGAGGACATCTGCTTCGACAACGCCATTCGCTATTTCCAGGCGAAGGCCTGAGATATCCGTCGGGATGCTACAGTGAGGCCCCCGGCAAGCGGAACTGGCGGGGGCGAACGAAACGATCGCGTGAAGGTCTCCGCGGCTTCGCGCTGCATCGTTTACGGGCATCAGGCGTCGGCGGTTGCCGGCTTTTTACTCGGTGGAACCTCAATCCTGCCTTGCGACCAGCCGGCCCTTCAGCGGCCTCAGCAGCGGTATGCAGGATAATAACACGACCGGTATCGACACGAGGATATGGAACCAGAATGACGGCTGGAACCGAAGCCTAAAGTACAGGCCTAGACCAGGCCGCTTAGATGCGATCTGTCTGCCAACGCTGCATCGCCTCTATCGGGCAGGCACTAAAGAGAAGAACAGTTCTTCGGAAAAATTGCTCCAGTTTTCATGAACAATTGGCGATGCACGAGAGTGGGGGGCCTTCCCGGAGATCATCGCTCTGAGCGAGCGGGCAGGCAGTAGTTCAGTCAGAGCAACCCTTCAGTGGAGCACCGTTCCGGGTGACTATGCCGGCATATTTGCTTGCGTGGAAACACATGTATCTCCATAGTTTTTTGAATTTCATGACAGGTTTCGAAATGCGCAGCAATAAAAAGACTCACTTCGGTGTCGCAGGCTTCATTCTGACGCGAGCCTTCCCGATATTAGCGTTGACCGGCGTCATCGGACTTGGCGTTTTGGGGCTTTTGACCTGGGCGGGACACGAGGCTGATCGGGTTTCGTACGATCGCCAGGCGAACCTTTTTAAGTTCGTCGTCTCCCAATTGCGTTCCGATGTCGCGCATGATCAGGAAAGCGTCACCGTATGGGACGATGCCGTCGAGCGGGTACGTGCGCACGACACCGAATGGATGGACAGCAACCTCGGAGCTTGGATGCATGAGTACTTCGGACTTGACCAGGCCTATGTTCTCGATCCTGCGGATCGTCCAATTTACGCTTATGCGGATGGCGGTATCGCGACCCCGGACGCGTTTGACGTGGTCAGCGGTGAAACTCTGCCTTTGGTGCTTGCTCTTCGCCAGAAGCTGCGTATTGGCGATGACAGCCAGATCAGAGACACCGTGCTCACACTGGGCGTTTCGGATCTGGCTGTCATCCAGGACCGTCCCGCGATCGTCAGCGTCAAGCCAATCGTCTCCGATACCGGTGACATCCAGCAGACAGCCGGTGACGAAAGCGTTCACGTCGCCGTGCAGTTCCTCGATGGCAACCTGATCGAAGAGTTGCGGACGAACTACATGTTCGACGACCTGCATTTTTCGTGGGCGGCGAGCGGTGATCCAGACTATTCCAGCCAATCACTTGAGACGGCTGATGGAAGATCGACAGGCTACATGGTCTGGCATCCCCACCATCCCGGGGCTACGATGCTATCAAGGCTGATCCCGGTTCTGTCAGCCGTTATTGTCCTTGCACTTTGCGCAATAGCGTTCTTTCTGGCTCTCTATCATCACCGTACGAAAGAGCTGGAAGCGAGCGAGGAGCAGATCCGGCATATGGCGCTGCATGATCCTTTGACCGGCCTTCCCAACAGAAATTACTTCAATGAGTATGTCGATGTTGAGTTGGCCAAGGGGGCTTCCGGAACCAGCGCTCTTCTTTTCCTCGACCTGGATCGTTTCAAGCAAGTCAACGATACGCTCGGCCATCCATCGGGCGATGCGTTAATCCGAGAGTTCGGCGAGCGCTTGAAGGCTATCGTGCGTCAGGGCGATGTCGTTGCCCGCGTCGGTGGAGACGAATTCACCGTGATGCTGAGAGGGAAAGCCAGTCTGAAGGAGGTTGACGGAATCTGTCAGCGAATAGTTGATTCCGCTCGCCGCCCGTTCTTGCTCGGTGGTCAGGAAGTCTTCGTTGGAGTGAGCATTGGCGCCGCGCTGGCGCCGCAAGATGGGCTTGATCGCGTCAGTTTGTTGCGGAAGGCTGATGTCGCCTTGTACTTTTCCAAAAAGTCTGGACGCAGTCGATATTCGTTCTTTTCCGAGGATATGGATCAGTTGCTCAGCAGACGGCAGGAAATAGAAGGGGATCTGCGCGCAGCTCTGAAGACAGGCGAGACGTTTCAGGTTCATTATCAACCGATTGTTTCCGCACATGACCGCCTGGTCAAGGGCTACGAGGCCTTGCTGCGCTGGAACCATCCCAAATACGGCTCGATTTCTCCCGAGCTGTTTATTCCCATAGCCGAAGAAACCGGGTTGATAGAGGATGTCGGCGAATTTGTTTTGCGCGAAGCCTGCAGCGCTGCTGCAAAATGGTCAGGCAAAACCGTCGCTGTCAATGTATCCGGTGTCGAGCTTCGCAATGAAGGCTACGCTGCCAAGGTCAAAAGAGTTCTGTTGTCTACCGGCCTGTCGCCAGAGGCGCTTGAGTTGGAAGTGACGGAAACAACCGCGACGGATGAAGCAAGTGCTGCTGTCGACAATCTGGATGCCCTGCGGGCAATTGGAGTTCAGATCGCGATTGATGATTTCGGGACCGGCTTCTCGTCTCTTGGCCGATTGCGTTCCCTGAACGTCGATCGGATCAAGATCGACAGAAGCTTCGTCCATGGACTCGGTGAGAAAGCCGGCGATGAAGCCATAATTCGGGCCATCGTTGACCTTGCCCACGCCAGCGGGCTCAAAATAACCGCGGAAGGCGTGGAAACGTCAATGCAGGATGCAGGCCTTACCAGGATGGGCTGTGACAGCCTTCAGGGGTTCCTGTATTCGAAGCCGGTTCCACTGCGCGAGATCGAGGTTGCATCCCCTCCTGGTGGCCTCCAAAGGTAGACGCAGGGGAGGGTAAACGCAGGGGCATGGCGAATGGATTTCCCTGCGGTATGCTCTCAAGCTACCGAAAGATCATGACGAGGCCTTGGTTAAGTCATGGGCAGTGCAGAATGCACGATCTCCGTTGACATGGTTGAATATTAGAACGAAACATGAACGTTGTTGGCGGAGAGTCGAAATGTCGGAAAAACAGAAAATCATCATCATGCCCTTCAATAAAGGGAAGAGAGGCAGCCTGACAGCCGGTGAAATGCGAGAGGCGAGCTCCGCCGCCTCCGCCGAAAGAATCGTGGACGCGATGGCATCCCGCTTTGCCGGCGTCGCCGCTTTCGAGGTCACCGTCGATGATGAAAACGGATATCTTTCGAGCCCGCGTCTGCTTCACAGCAGGGGGAGCATCATCGATCTTTCGAAGGATGATTGAAAATCGGGCAGGTCGGGCTCAACGCGTTTGCCGCCATTGGAGGCAGGCGATGTTCCTTCTGAATGCGCTGGTACCCGCTTCGGGGGCGGTTACGGGGAAACTTTTTCCGGGACCCATGGCCACTCGGCATATTTGTCGCCGGTCTGGCGGATATGCGAATAGCGCCAGTTTCTTGCAATCGCAGGTCTGACTTTCACTACGGACTGTCTTGCCGTCTTGCTTTATGCGGATTTGCGCAGTGATGGATTGGACGTAAAAGAAATTAAATCAGCTATTTACGGGGCGGCGCTTGCAGAATGTGTGCACCAAGAGAACAAACGGCATCCAGTCTTCGAATTCTTTCTTTTGCTTTAGATGCATTTGCAGGTTTGTGAGCTAGGCGCGCGCCAACAAAATCATCCACTCGGCGACAAGAGCCGGTTTTTCGTGGTTTTCGATTTCAACAGAAACTTGCAACGTCAATTTCCACTGGTCGGATGTTCGTTGCTTACATGACGCGACCCAGAACCTGCCACGTATGCGCGCACCTGCCGGCACTGGAGACAAAAAGCGAATTGAATTGAAGCCGTAGTTCAAAGACATGCTCGAACCGCCAATTTCCCCGACAGCTTCGTTGAGCATGACAGACAACATCGACATCGTAAGAAAACCATGTGCGATTGTGCCGCCCAGAGGCGTTGCATCTGCACGGGCCGGGTCGATGTGAATGAATTGGTGGTCTTCCGTCGTATCGGCGAAATCGGATATCCGCTGTTGATCCATCGTGTGCCAGTCGGACAAGCCGATTTCCTCGCTCACAAGGCTGGTCAAATGCGATAACGTTATAGGCGGCTTGATCATAGAGAGCGCTCGTTAAGATGAATTCCAAAGGCCTACATCAGGGATGGCAGAAAAAGCGCGATCTGGGGAAACAGAACGATTAGCGCTGCAAGCATCATGTACGCGAGCCAGAAGGGCAGCACGCCTCTGAAGATATCGTACATGGGGACATCTTTGGCGATCGCCGAGATCGCAAACACGTTCACTCCGATCGGCGGCGTCACAACACCCAGTTCAACCATGATCACCACGAGCACGCCGAACCAAACCGGATCAAATCCGGCACTCATTGCGATCGGGAAAAACAAGGGTACCGTCAACACTAGCGCGGGAAGAGCGTTCATGAACATGCCGATGACGAGGTAAAATATGACGATAGCAGCAACGATCTGATACTTGCCGAGGTTCAAGTCCACTACGAGGCCAGCAAGCTGCTGAGTCAGGCCGCTAATGGCTATGAACCGACTGAACACGGTCGCGAACATGAAAATGATTATGATACCAGAGGTAAGCCGAAGCGTTTGTGTGATCGAGTGCCAAAAGGCGTCTACCGTGAGACGCCGCATAAACAGAGCAATCATGATTGCTCCGGTGACGCCCAGGCCCGCTGCTTCGTTTGGTGTTACAAGGCCGGAATAAATGCCACCAAGCACCATCAGCATGAGAAGGATGATAGGCCAAGTGCTTCTGCTGGCCTCGAAACGTTCCTTCCATGTACTGACTTCGCCCCGGGGCGCCAGAGAAGGATTGAGCATGGCGCGCACAGTTATGAGCGATATCAGTATAACGGTAAAAAGTATGCCGGGCAGCAGCCCGGCGATGAAAAGCTTGCCGATGGAAACTTCTGTAACCATGCCGTAAACGATGAAGGCCAGGCTTGGTGGGATCATCACGCCGATGGTCGCGGCGCAGGCAATCGAGGCCGTGGCCAGCTTCATGTCGTACCCGTAGGATTTCATCTGCGGCAGTGCGATGGATCCCATGCTGTAGACACCTGAAAGCGTATCGCCCACGATCGAGGAGAGACCCGCGCAAGCGACTGTGCTGGCCGAAGCCAAGCCACCGGGCATATGCCCGATCCAGCGATAAGCGGCCTTGTAGAGTTCTTGTGCAAACCCGGATGCGACGACGATCAATCCCATCCAGGTGAAAAGCGGCACAACGCTCCAGGTTTGGTCACTGACCACGCTGATCGCGGTTGTGCGCAAAGTGGTCAGGCTCGCAGTCGGCATAATAAGCAGGCTTATCCCCATCAAGGAGGTGACGGCCATCGACGCGGCCACGTGCACACCCAGAAAAATCAGCACGAAACACAGGATGATACAAAAGATGGCCAGCACATCACGGGAGAGCCAATTTTGCAGGAATTCCGGCCTAAAACATGCGTATGTGATGAACGCAACCAGGGCGGTCCAGATTGCAAGCACGACTAAAGCCCGGCCATCCCGCATCTCGAAAACACGACCGACGGATTCCGAAAGATTGGACAGCAGCGCCACGCCCATTAAAAGAACAAAGAGGCCGCCGACTGCAACGAATGGCCACGTGGGGATTTCGTGCACGCCCGTGACAATGCCATTGTCTTGAAGATAATCCGCTTGGAACAACATCTGCAGGGCAGTGACGGAAATGATCATGAGGGACAGCATCAGCCCGCCGGCCAGTGTGGGGTGCCGCACCCATTCCGGCATGATGCGCAATATGAGATCTACCTGAATGTGGCTGCGCTCGATTTCGACCACAGCCACGGCGCATAGCGTGGCAAGGATGGTCATCAGACCGGTGATTTCAAGGCCGCCGGGCACGACGATTGAAAACAAATTCCGCATGACGACATCGGTCGCGGTGATGGCCGCCATGAAAATCATGGCGGTGGCGCCGATATAAATCGACACTCTGCCGGGCCAGGTAACCGCCGCCCGCAAAACGTCTGCCAACCGGAATAGGGTCAGCGCTACCGGGTTAGCTACAGAGTCTACCATCGCCGGCATTCATCTCCATGATAGATAAGGTGAGCTGCGCCAGCCGTGTTCGCTGGCGCCATCCTGGTGGGATACGCTCGATTTAGTTCTGATCGTAGAGCTTCATAAGCCAGGCGGCTTCGTCGAGAATTTTCTGTCCGGGCAGACCGGCCGCATCAGCTTTGGCGACCCATTCAGCCCAGTGGGGCTGCATCTGCGCGGTCAGAGACGCTTGGTCTTCCGAACTGAGGGAGATGATCTTCTCAGCCGGAATGCTGGAGGTGGCCGCAGCCGCACTGTTGGTGGTGTTGTAGAAAAAATACATCGGTGTCACATCGGCGAGATGCGCTTTTTCTTCGTCCGATAGTTTATCGTATGTATCCTTGTTCATCACGGTCGAGTAGGTGCCGGGGTTGAGATTCAGTAACGTGTGATATTCCGTCACTTCGTTGAGCTTGAAGTTGTTGACCCAGCCCCATGCTGCTAGCACACCGTCGATCGCCCCGCGTTGCATCGCAAGATAGGCGTCGGAACCAACCATAACTGTTGCGCTAGCACCCAATTCTTCGAGCACTTTGACGCCTGCCGCATCCTGAGCGCCGAAAACCTTGCCTTTGATGGCTGACAGCTCGCGAATTGGTTCTTTTGTGTGCAAGTGCGCGCCCATAGCCACAAAGGTGGCGAGTTCGACGACGTTGTCCTCGGGTTTGAATAAATTAGTCATTTCCGGAAATTCGTCGCGAAGTCGCCAGTAAACGGTCGTTGCAATGGTCTGGTTGGGCGAAAGGCCTGGCAGTCCAAACAACTCCATCGGCACAAATTTACCCTGAAGCACCGGGTGCCACACGAAACCTAGATCGAGCACGCCTGATCCAGTGGCCTGAAGCCAATCACCAAATGGGGTTACCGAGTTAGGGGGAAAGAACCGCACTTCGGCGCGATTGTGGGTGATCTCTTCGATCTGCTTTGCGAACCGCCGGTCCATATCATTCCAAGGCGTACCGTCTGGTGACGCAAACTGCATTTTAAGTTCGATTTCTGCGGCGACCGTCGAAATTGGAGCCTGAAGCCCGACAATAGCCGCCAATGCCAACGCACAGGCGGTGCTTTTTCTAAATTTCATTTTAATTCCTCCCGTCGTCCTCCAACGACATTACGAGAGCCTTGAGCTCCCCTGCTATTTGGCGCGTCGTAGGTTTCCAAGGTCACGCTTGTGCGCGTCCCTAAAAAACGCCTCCATGGCACAGGACATTAATCGCAGTTGACTACCCCCACATACTTATTTCTTCTAAACTAATCCATTACCGGCACTTAAAGCTGGATCGACTATGCGGCGCCATTCCTCCTCGCTTTTTTTCAGTTCCTGCAAGAAGTAACTGTAAAGTTTTTGCGCGGGACGTGACAAAGGTTGGCTGGCTAGATGAATTAAGGACACCTCAACGTGCAACACTGGAAAGGTTATGGGGTTTACGATCAATCTGCTATTGCCGATTTCCTGAAGACCGATCCAATAAGGCAGGACTGACGACCAATCAGTCTGGCTCAGGAATTCAAGCCCCGCTGACAAACTGGATATTGATATCGTCCGATCCGTGGCGATTTCGCCATGCCGAACCGCCTCCTCGATCTTCGGTCGGAGGCTGTGCATTGCCGAGGGCAGAAACATATTGAGGGGGGGCACGTCATCAAGACGCATCGGCTTCATTTGCGTGAAACCGCGTCGCGCTCCGGATATCAGAGCGATCGGAAATTTTCCGATCATCGTGTCGGTGAGGCCGATTTGGCGGGATATATACTGCCCTACGTAAAAGTCGAGATCGCCGTTCGAGGCTGCCGCCACCAGAGTATCGGCGGAGCCGCTGGCGATATTGACATCAACACGTGGAAATTCGCGCGTGAAGCGGACTAATGCCTGAGGCAGTACGGATTTTGCAAGGCCAGGTACAAAACCCGCTGAAACAGATCCGCTGAGCCCGGCATCGAAGTCCTCCATCTCGATTTCCGCTTCCGAGACCGCCTTGAGTATAGCAAGACAACGATTATAGAACCGGCGCCCGGCCGCCGTCGGAGTCACACCTCTACGCGTGCGTTCGAGCAGAGTGACCTTCAATCGTCCTTCGAGCGTGCTCATCTGTTGACTGACGCCCGACGCGGTACAATTCAGTCTAATTGCGGCGGCGCTCATCGAGCCATTTTCGCATGCCGCGACAAAGTATCGTATTTGCCTCAAATCCATTGGCTTCCCTCAGGTTTCAGTATTTCAAAAGGCTAACCTAATGAAATTTAACTACCGATTACAGCTGTATCAACATAATGTTCACCTTCAGGGAGGGGGTGCGTGAAAGTACCCATCCGGTCGCTGAGCATCCAGCAGTACGGGAGGAAACATCTGCATGACGCCGCAGCAGCGAGAGCGATGGGTCGGATTAATGGGCGCACGTACCGGGTGGTGGGAGCTTTGCGCCGAAGCCGCGCTCGAGCCGGATTGGGAAATTGTCGATCCCCATTTCCATTTCTGGATTGAACATGAAGTGGCAGACCCAGCCGATCCGACGCGGAAATTACGCACGAGCCGATATTTGGCCGATGAGTTTTTGCGCGATGTGCAGAGTGGACACAGATTGACAGACTTCGTTTATATCGAGTGTGGCTCAGGATACCAAACCGATGGGCCCGATCACTTGCGGCCGGTCGGAGAAATCAACTTCGCGCTTGAACTCGCAAAATCGCTGGGTGACGGTTCAGACAGACCGCGTCTCGGCGCAATCTCGGCCCATGCTGATCTGGCTCACGCGGAGTTGGATGCCATCTTGGATCTCTATGTCGATACCGGGGGAGGTCTCGTCAGGTCAATTCGCCATAGCGCTGCGCGGCTCGAAAACCCGGCTGCGCGTCTTCTGGCGGGCGCAGCAAGGCCTGGAATCTACGCTGACCCTGCATTTCGGCGCGGTGTCGCGCGCCTTGGTGAGCGCGGCCTGGCATTCGAAGCATTCCAGTTCCACCTTCAGCTCCATGAATTGGTTGCACTCGTCAGAGAGACGCCAGGAACCACATTTATCGTGAACCATCTGGGCACTCCAATAGGCTATGGCCGCGGTCAGGAAGCGGATGAAGCGGTCTTCGACGAATGGGCGCGCGGCATAGATGCGCTCGCAGGGTTCAACAATATAATCATGAAGCTCGGCGGTATGGCGTCTCCGGTCACCGAGTACGATGCCGCCTCGCGACCACGCCCGCCCTCGTCAGAGGAGTTTGTTCGTGAGCGAGGACGCTATTTTCTATATGCCGTGCATGCGTTGGGTGCGGAACGTTGCATGTTCGAAAGCAATTTTCCGGTCGACAGTGTGTCCCTGAGTTTCACGACATTGTGGAACGCGTACAAAATCATGGCCGGCTACTATTCCGCCCGGGAACGGCAATCATTGCTGAGCGAAACGGCCCGCCGAATTTATCAGCTCGACGCAGCCCAGGCATCGTATTTGCCGCGTCCGTCCTTTTCAGCTGCAGGCCACTAAACAGAGAAGCTTTTTCATGGATATGAAGACCACTTCCAGCTCATTGCCTGAGAGTAAAAATTTATCTCGACCATTTGAGGGAATCCGGATTATCGATACCTCTCACGTCTTGGCGGGCCCGTTTTGTAGCTATCAGCTTGCCTTGCTCGGCGCCGACGTGATCAGAATTGAGCCCCCGACTGGTGGCGACGTTTCACGCAAAATGGGCCCCAACAAGGAATTCAACGATGCGGAATTGGGTCTGGCTTTCATTTCTCAGAATGCCAACAAGCGATCGTTGGCGGTGGATCTAAAAACCGAAGAAGGCAAGCAGATACTTTGGAAACTGATCGACACAGCGGACGTGTTTGTCGAAAATTACCGGCCCGGCGCCATGGACCGGCTTGGATTTTCCGCCGATGCGGTCAAGGCCCGCAAACCCGATATCATTTATGCTTCGATGACCGGGTTCGGCCAAGAAGGCGAACTTTCAAATCGTCCTGCTTATGACCATGTCGTTCAAGCGTTTTCCGGTATGATGGCGGCTAACAAAACATTGACCGGTGAGCCTCATCGCGTCGGTTTCGCCATCATCGATTACGTCACCGGATTATTTGCGGCATTTTCCATTGCCACAGCACTTTTTCACCGGCAGCGTACGGGGCAGGGACAGCGCATCGACGTTGCAATGCTTGACGCAGCGCTGATCATAATGGGGCAACTTTTGACAGAGGTCGCGATCACCGGAGATCTCAATAGGCCCGGCGGTACAAGGGCGTTCAGCGGCAGTCCGATTTCCGGCATATTCGAAACCAGCGATGGCTTGCTGGCAACAACAGCGAACACCCAAAAACAAGCAGTCGCCATGCTGAAATCCCTTGGCCTGGATGAATTGGCCGCGGACCCCCGTTTGTCAAATTGGGGAGACTACCCGGAAATGGGCGATGAATTCGCTCCATTACTCAAAGACGCTTTCGCAACGCACCCGGCGGAGCATTGGGAGCGCATTTTGTCGGATGCGAGTGTTCCGGCGGGCCGTGTGCGAACATTGCCAGAAATTCTTCATCATCCGCACCTGCAATCCCGAGAGGTTGTCTGGCCAACCCCACCAATCGATGGCTTGAGCAAACAGGTGACTGTTCCCGGCGTTGGATTTAAAATGGCGAGCGGTGGGCCGAAGATCGACCGCGCGCCTCCCAAGCGTGGCGAACACACAGTTGAAATCCTGCAATCTATGGGATTTGCCCGCCGGGAGATCGAAGCCCTGATTTCGGACGGCATCGTTAAGTCTTCATGACCTTATTGCATCGTGCTCTCGCACTTCTGATCGCGCGCCGCAGCACGCGATTTCGGCGATTTGGTCTGTCATGGGTGGATATAACCGTTAACGTTTTGATGGACTCAAAGCGAACGCTCTAAGCTCCCACTCAATCGCGCTTCTGTTCCCTGGATCAAGCCCGGGGAGAAAAGCCGCTTCCGCTTACTCTGGAAGGGCTCTAGGAGCGGCGATTCCAAAATTCCAGTTCCAGGCAACGTTGCCGGATGCACGCCGCCGACTAACGTCGTCGTCAAGGAGCTCGAACATACCCGGCAGCAGATGCTTTCGCGCAATCGGCCGCTCTGCGAAATGCATGTAGATTCGGTCGGAGCCATAGGGCTGCCATGCAGCGTTGCCAGAGGATACAGGCTGTCCATCGGCAGCAAAACTTGTCCAGTAATCCATTAGACCTGTGCTCATCGCATCGCTTTGCGGCGTCGCAGTCATCACCGGCCATTTAGGGGGTGTTCTGTCGGATGTTCCGAACAGTAACGGCAATTCGCTGCCGTGAAAAACGTCCAGTCCGGCGGCGCGTGCCCCCGCATAGCTGTGGTCGTAGAAGTACATGTAAGCTGGAAGGCCCAGTGCAGTCTGGCTGCGCACGATCTTTTCCGTCGGCCAGCCATAAACCGCATCGCGCGCGACCTCGCGCAGTGCCTCTTTGATATCTCCTGACGGGTAAACGGCGAGATAGCGTTCGGCCAATGAGCGGTTGGCAGCGTGCATTTTCTCTTCATATGCGTGCGCCGTATCCGGCACTTCCGGAATCATAAAGGGAAAGATCGACGCCTCGTCGCGATTGAAACCTGCCATCAAGGGCACGGCCGCCTGTTCACCGCGTTCAAAGATTTCAACGAGTTGTCGCGGCAGGACATGACCATCAACTGTGCCGAGGCAGGTATAGTTTTCGTCGCGCGCAGCGAGAGCAACTGATGCCGCGTCCATTACGCGCAGTTCGTCAATATTTTTGGCGCCGAGCCTTGCGCAGAATTCCTCACCCATATCCTCAGCTGATTTCGTTCCGAAGCGGTCCTCGTTGAGATGGGGGGTTGAGAGCATGTAGCCACTTTGAACGATCGCTTTGTCGAACAAGCCTCGCGCCAAAGGAGACGCGAGCAGATACATCACACTTAACGCGCCCGCCGATTCACCCATGACCGTGATGTTCGCCGGATCACCCCCAAACGAGGAAATATTACGCTTGATCCAACGCAATGCCTCCATCTGATCAAGGAGTCCGTAGTTACCTGAAACGCCGCTTTCCGACTCCGCGCTCAATTGTGGATGAGCAAGAAAGCCCAGAATACCCAGTCGATAATTGATCGAAACCACGACAATCCCGCGCCCTGCCAACTTCTCGCCATCGTAGATTTTTTCTGAGCTCGATCCCCACACAAGACTGCCGCCATGTATCCACACAATCACTGGAGCATTTGATGCGTTTTTCGGTGCCCAAATGTTCAAGGAAAGACAGTCTTCGCACTCCCCCGGCAGCTCGCTGGCAAAAATGCTCCTTGGCCAGCGTGGCGGCTGCACCGAGGCCGGCCCGAATTGGGTTGCATCGCGAACACCTGTCCAACCCCGCACGGGAGATGGTGGACGCCAGCGCGCATTCTTTGTCGGCGGCAGCGCATAGGGAATGCCTTTGAAGATCGCGATGTCTCCTGCGGCATTCCCGCACAACGATCCGCTAGGACAGTCGGCAACAACCTTATCATTCTCATTTTGAAAATTAAAATTTTGGGTCATTCAACTGAATTCTCGACATTTTGTGCGTTTGCCAAAATTCACTGGTGAGCATGAATACGCCTAAACTTGTCCGCCCGCCTATACTTGCCTTAGCACGCCAGAGCTAAAACTGGTTATTACGTTGGCTAACAGGAACGTTTACAAAACATAAAGTGCACTAACAAGACCGTTTAGATATGCTCGCCACGAGGAGGTCTCAATTGGCCCGACTAACGCTGGCTGGCATAAGATACGAAACATGTTTTCGGCGGCAATGTTGGACTGACGTTTGTGGGTTCAATCGGTGTTGAGATGTTGGAGACATCGCGGCCGACAGATTTTTGCATATGTGGATTTGAATTCTGTGTCGGGTTGTTGCCGGCGATATTGCAGGGAGGACTGTAATGACAAATTTGATGTCAAAATTTCTTTTGCCAGCCGCAGTAGCACTGGCCCTCGGCGTAGGGGCAGTGCCCACCAACGCAGAGCCTTCGGGAGTTTTGAAATTTTCCGATCAGGTGAAACTGATCACCTATGACCCGCATAGCCACAGCGGCGGCGGAATACCTTATCTGCGGCCTGTCTACGAAACGCTGTTTGAAGTAACTGCAGAAGATAAGGTCGTGCCTTTTCTGGCCTCAAGCTACGAAGTTGATGGTCTCGATGTAACAATTAAATTGCGTAACGACGTAATGTTCAGCGACGGCGACCCCTTTAACGCTGAAGCAGTTGTCGCCAACATCAATGACACCAAGCAAAAAGGCATCAATCCTGCGGTCAAGCCGATTGCCGAAGCGACCGCAGCTGACGAGTTCACCGTCAAATTGACCTTGAGCAGCCCAGCGCCGTCGCTTCTTCGTGACTTGGCCGGCACGGGCGGCATGATGATCAGCCCAAAGGCACTTCAGGACCCAGCAATCGACCGCAATCCGGTTGGAACCGGTCCCTACGTCTACAATGTCGCCGAGTCACGTGAGGGCGAAGTGCGCGTGTATACGCCGAACCCGAAATATTATGATCAGAATGAAATTGGACTTGAACGCTTAGAAGTCTGGGAAATTCCGGATAACACCGCGCGGTTGAATGCTCTCAAGACCGGTCAGATTGACCTCGGTCTCTGGCTTGCAAATCCCCAATCGGCGATCATCGACAAAACGCCCGGTTTGAAGCTGATCAAGAACAAGTCCGGTCTAACCTATCATGTCACCATTTCGGACCGGGACGGCACAGTTATCCCCGCTTTCGCCGACAAGCGAGTTCGGCAGGCGATGAACTTCGCCATGGATAGGGAAGGTTTCTCGCAGGCGATCGATTTCGGCCTATCGGTTCCGGCATACCAGCCCTTCCCTGAAGGAAGCTGGGCCTACAATCCCAACCTGGGTGCCCCTTAGGAGTACAACGTGGGAAAAGCCAACGAACTGATGCAGGAAGCTGGTTATGAGAACGGTTTTGAGTTCGACATGCCCAGCATTCCCGTCTACCAGCCACGCTTGGAGGCGATTGCCGGGTTCCTCCGCGAGATCAATATCAAGATGAACATCGTTCCGGTCGAACCGGGCACATTGGCCCGCCGCAGTCAGACTACCGATTTCCCGGCAACCAACTTGTCCTGGGTAAGTGCAAGAGATCCGTTGTTTCTGATGTCGTTCTATGTGAACGAGGACGGTCTGTTTAATCCGTTCAAGGTAAAGCCGACCGACGAGCAATTGGCCATCGGCAAGGCAGGCACTGAATCGACGGATTTCGATGCGCGCGCTCAGCACTATTGGGAACTCGTGGAGAATATGAGCGAGGATTCATACATGATGTATATCACGTTTGCGCCTTTGCTTTTCGGGGTCAGTGACGCCATCGCCAACAACGAGACGGTTGTTTTCCGGCCGAACGAAGATTCTCCTTACCTGCGCGGACTTCGTGTCGACAACTGATCATTAATAGGGCAGGGCGGACACGTGAGCAGGTTAATTATTCAGAGACTTTTGGCACTTCTGCCTCTGATGTTTCTGGTGTCCGTCCTGTCTTTTTCCTTTACCTCGATGCTTCCCAGTGACCCCGTAGACTTGATACTCGGTGAAGAGGGGTCGATGGAACAGCGCGAGCAGATGCGCGAGCAACTTGGTCTGAACGATTTTGTCGTGACCCGCTATGTAAACTGGCTCGGCTCCGCACTCCAAGGTGATCTGGGCACATCGTTTTTCAACAGTGTGAAAGTCAGTGAAGCGGTCACACAGAGACTTCCTGTGACCTTGTCCCTCACTATTGTATCGGCGCTGATTTCGATCATCGTCGGGATTCCTGCGGGCATTGCCGCGGCGCTCAATCCGGGTTCTCTTATCGACCGCTTGGCAACTGTAGGCGCTACACTCGGTCAAGCGATTCCCAATTTCTGGTTCGGTATTCTGCTCGCCGCGGGATTCGCCGTTACGCTGCGATGGTTTCCAGCCACGGGCTTCACACCGATAAACGTGTCTCCATGGGAATGGCTACGCTCGATTACCCTTCCAGCAGTCGCCCTCGGCCTCAGCACCAGCGCAGCGCTGGCGCGTCAGGTCCGCTCGGCAATGGTCGGTGTCCTGCAAATGGACTATGTGCGGGCGGCGCGTGCGCAAGGTCTTTCTTCGCGCCGGGTCATCATCCGGCACGCTCTCAAAAATGCGCTCATTCCTGTGGTCTCGGTCTTGTCTTTCCAGATAACGATCTTGCTTGGCGGGGCGCTTATCATTGAGCAGGTCTTTGCCATCAATGGTCTGGGGTCACTCGCTATCACTGCTGTGCGCCAGCAGGATATTCCAATGATTCAAGGTATCGTCCTGGTCATGGTCGGCTTTGTTGAGAACGGCGGTGCAAAAGTCGGCCACGGAAGCGGCGGAATAATTCGTCCGCGGGCGGAGTAAAATCCGGCCACCTATTTTCCTTCTGCAATGAGCGCAGGAGGGACAGAGGATCTACACCGTGGAACTTTATCTGAAGGTTCGTCTGGCCGTCTCGGAAGGGATGAGCCGACGTCAGGCAGCCAAGCACTTCAACATATCCCGCGACAGCGTAGCGAAGATGTTGTCGTATTCGACGCCTCCTGGCTATCAGCGACAATCACCGGTCCGGCGGCCGAAGCTGGACGCGTTCGTTTCAACGATCGACCACTGGTTGGACGAAGACAGACACGTACCGCGCAAACAGCGCCATACAGCCAAGCGTGTGTTTGACCGGCTTCGTGATGAGTGCGGGTTCACCGGCGGCTATACGATTATCAAGGGCTATATCCGGGAGCGGGAACAGCGCCGTCAGGAAGTCTTCGTGCCGCTTTCTCATCCGCCCGGCCATGCGCAGGCCGATTTCGGTGAGGCGACGGTCGTGATCGGAGGTGTCGAGCAGAAAGCCCATTTCTTCGTACTCGATCTTCCGCATAGCGACGGTTGCTATGTGCGGGCTTATCCGGCGGCGGTAGCCGAGGCTTGGGTCGATGGCCACGTCCATGCGTTCGCCTTCTTCGGGGCCGTGCCTCCATCAATCGTCTATGACAATGACCGCTGCCTTGTGGCGAAGATCCTGCCTGATGGCACGCGCAAGCGGGCAACACTGTTCAGCGGGTTCCTGTCCCATTATCTGATCCGGGATCGCTATGGCCGCCCCGGAAAGGGTAATGACAAGGGGAATGTCGAGGGCCTCGTGGGCTATGCGCGGCGTAACTTCATGGTCCCCATCCCGCAGTTTCCAACGTGGGATGCGTTCAATGCCTTTCTGGAAGAACAGTGCCGCAAGCGCCAGCGCGACAGGCTGCGTGGTGAGAGCGAGATGATCGGTGAACGGCTGCAGCGTGATCTGGCTGCCATGCAGTCCTTGCCAGCCTCCCCATTTGACGCCTGCGATCAGGCCAGCGCCAGGGTCACGGCACAGTCTCTCGTTCGCTACAAGACGAACGACTATTCCGTACCCGTCGCCTACGGTCACCAGGACGTCTGGGTCCGAGGCTATGTCGACAAGGTGGTGATTGGTTGCCGCGGCGAGATCATCGCCCGCCATCCCAGGAGCTTTGATCGGGAGGATGTCATCTTCGACCCTGTGCATTACCTGCCGCTGATCGAGCAGAAGATCAATGCGCTGGATCAGGCAGCCCCTTTGCAGGGCTGGGATCTGCCGGAGGAGTTCGCGACACTGTGCCGTCTGATGGAAGGCCGCATGGCAAAGCATGGCCGGCGAGAATACGTGCAGGTTCTTCGACTGCTGGAAAGCTTCGATATGGCTGACCTGCATGCGGCGATCAAGCAAGCCATTCATCTCGGTGCGATCGGCTTCGACGCCGTCAAACATCTGATTCTTTGCCGGGTGGAGCGCCGGCCGCCGCGACTTGATCTGTCGATCTATCCCTACCTGCCGAGAGCAACCGTGGAGACGACATCGGCGAAGGCGTATATGGGCCTCCTGTCATCGGGGAAGGGAGAAGCGGCATGAGCACCGAAGCACCCGAGATCCTGCTTGCCCACGACCTCAAGAGCCTGAAGCTGCCGACCTTCCAGCGGGAGTATCAGAAACTGGCCCGGCTTTGCGCCACCGAGGGCGTTGATCATATCGGATACCTCACCCGGCTTGCCGAGCGGGAAATGATCGAACGGGATCGCCGCAAGGTCGAGCGCCGTATCAAGGCAGCCAAATTCCCGGTTGTCAAAAGCCTCGACAGTTTCGATTTTACCGCCATACCGAAGCTCAACAAGATGCAGGTGCTGGAACTGGCCCGCTGCGAATGGATCGAGCGTCGCGAGAACGTCATCGCTCTCGGCCCCAGCGGAACCGGGAAGACGCACATAGCGCTCGCCCTTGGCCTGGCCGCCTGCCAGAAGGGCCTGTCCGTTGGCTTCACCACAGCAGCTGCCATGGTCAGCGAGATGATGGAGGCCCGTGACGAGCGGCGTCTCCTACGTTTCCAGAAGCAGATGGCAGGATACAAGCTGCTGATCATCGACGAACTTGGCTTCGTGCCGTTGTCAAAGACCGGCGCGGAGCTGCTGTTCGAGTTGATCTCGCAACGCTATGAGCGGGGCGCCACCCTGATCACCAGCAATCTGCCCTTTGACGAATGGACAGAAATCCTGGGATCCGAGCGACTGACTGGCGCTCTGCTCGACCGCGTCACCCACCACGTCAACATTCTCGAAATGAATGGCGACAGCTATCGTCTCGCCCAAAGCCGCGCCAGAAAGGCTGGCTGAAACCCTTCAGAAAATCGCTACGCCGGTATGAGACCCCCGCTCGGGCTACGCCCTCCCGCGGGTCTCATACCGGCGTCCAAAGTGGCCGACTTTTGCTCCGCCCCGTGGCCGGTTTTTACGCCGCCGTTGACAGGGAAAGCCCAAACTTGAGCCTATGGCTGTAGAAAACTGGTCGGTGCCACACGTAAACACAGGATGGGACGATTAGACATTCGTTTGCGGCGCCGGGCGGAGGGCAAATCTCACTCTGAACACTCTCTCGCCACATCAGGATGCGTCACTGAACTGCCGGTTGCCACGCAGCTGGCACCGGCCCAGTTGCCAGCCATAATCCAACAAGCTCTAGACCGTCAGTACTTTTTGTTGGGCGTTCGAATGAGTCCTTTCGCTTCCAGGGTCTTGGCTTCTGACCTGAGTACGGCAATCAGTTCTTCGCTTGCGCGACTGAGAGGGCGTCCTCTCGATGTGGCGATCCACCTCGTGACACTGTAATCCGTTACTTCCGAAACATGGAGGTCCTTGGCGACATCCAAGGCTAGTGCACACGAAGGCAATATGGCACACCCATGGCCGTTTTGGACCAATTTGAGAACCGGATAAAGACTATCGATCTGAACAGGGGGTTCCATCGCGCCGTGTCCCGAAATCGACGCCTCTAATAATTTTGATCTTTTGCCCTGTGAAGAGGTAATCAAAGGGAGTCGAGTTGCTTCATCGAGTGTCAGTCTCTTGCGTATGTCTTGAGTTCCACCGGGTGCCAGCAAGAGTATTTGTTCATGGAAGAGCAATTCCAATTTCCAGTGGTCACTGCTTGGCGGTTCGGTAACCACTGCAATTTCTGAATCACCCTGGCTCACCCGGTTCAATGCATCCGGTGACAAGCCCTCCGATAACCGAAGTTGTACGTTTGGATAATTCTTCAGGAAGTGAATGGCCAAGGGCTCGAATAAGATTGTAGCCAAGCTGGATGGCGCCACCAGACTGGCGATACCGCGCAATTCCCCGTGGTGTGTTTGCAGGTCCTGGCGGACAGTAGATACGTCATCGAGTATGCGGCGAGCGCGCTCAAACAAAATTTTGCCCGCCTCAGTCAGGGCGATTCCTCTCGGAAGCCGGGTAAACAGTTCACCACCCACATCGTGCTCAAGTAACTTGATGTGTCGACTGAGCGCAGATTGAGCGATGTTTATTCGTTGCGCGGCTGCGCTAAAGCTTCCAGCTTCGGCTACGGCAAAAAAATAGCGCAATTCCTTCAGATCCACTACTTTCACCTATCGCAAAATGGTATGGTTATCTTCTTGTTTCAGCGCTTGTAGCATGGCAACTCTACCCATTATATGCAAGATGATTGCGGCTTTCGCGAATGGACTTTGTTGGAAGCGCAGACGAGGTCAGCGCTCCGTGGTAACACCCCTACCAGCGGTATTTGCTACTTTTGGCGGTTGAGGAGATACTTTTTGAAGCGGGTCGTAATTTTTGGTTTGGGCGGCACCATTGCGTCTACGGCGACCTCTTCAATCGGGGTTGTACCCCAGCTCGATGTGACAGAGATCATTGACGCAGTTCCAAGTATCGAAACTTTAGCAAAAATTGAGTGTGTTTCTTTTCGCAACTTACCTGGCGCTCACCTGTGCGTGGAAGACCTCTTTCAGCTGGCAACCGATATAGAACAGGCGCATTGCGATGGCGCAGACGGGGTTGTCGTTGTCCAGGGCACAGATACTATTGAGGAAACCGCATACGTACTGGATTTGTTGGTTGGCACAGCGGGTGCTGTTGTGGTCACCGGAGCGATGCGAAATCCGACGTTGCCGAGTGCAGACGGCCCCGCAAACTTGTTAGCGGCGGTGACGGTTGCGTCGACGGAGACTTTTGGAAATGTGGGCACTGTCGTCGTCCTGAATGACAGCGTTCATGCGGCGGCTTGGGTACGCAAAGCGCATACCGGATCTCCATCTGCATTTGCTTCGCCTATGACCGGACCAATGGGATGGATATCGGAAAAAGCGGCCTATAAGGCGTGGTCGCCGACACGTCCTGGTAATATCGCGACTGCACACCTCAACGAAAAGGCGGCGAAAGTCGCATTGCTGAACACTTGGCTGGGAGACGATGGCGGCCTGGTTAGGGCCGTCGTTGATCTTGGATTTGATGGAGTTGTTATTGCCGGGTTGGGTGGTGGCCACACCAACGTTGCAGTTGCTAGTGCGCTCGAAGAAATTGCAAAGAGCGTGCCGGTTGTCATCGTCTCAAGGGTGGGTGCGGGAGAGACTCTGAGAAACACCTATGGCTTCTTAGGGTCGGAAATGGACTTGGCATCTCGTGGTCTGGTGTCTGCGGCATCGTTGGATGGCGTGAAAGCCCGCCTCTTGCTCACTTTGCTTTTGTCCCGTAGAGACAGCGACACTGGCGCCGCCCTGAAGGATTTTCAAAGATTTTCGCAGGGGTACAGGATTTAGCGCTCCGTCGTGAACCTTCACCTCAGCAAGAAAGGTTGAGGCGAGATGTCCAATCCGTTGCTTTAACATCCGATCCGTTAAAGGTCATCATAATCGGTTGATGTTTCGACTGTGCATAGGCCCGCGATCAAGTTCGACTTTCGGAATTCCACATGTTGGCCGAAACGAGTCGGCATCAGGTTTTTCGTACGTCGTCAGGGTGCGCAGCGGAAAAGGCGGGTATGGAAGAAAGATGCGCCTCCACACGGCGAATCTTCGGCATAGCGTCCAGTGGCACGCCCCACCGGTGGGCATTGTAAAGCTGAGGCATCAGGCAAATATCTGCGAGGCTGACTTTGGTGCCGTGGCAGTAATCGCCATCGTCGAGCATTGCTTCAAATGCGGCAAGACCGGGTCCGATGAAGCTTTGCATCCAGCTTTCCATGGTGATCCCGCCGTCGGATTGCGACACGGCATGGCGGGCGGGACCCAGATTGCAGACAGGATGGATGTCCATGGCAATTGCATAGGCAAGGGTACGAATGCGGGCGCGCGCTGATGCACTGGATGATAACAGGTTGAGGCCGCGCGTTTCATCGAGATACTCGATAATTGCAAGTGATTGGGTGAAAACATTCCCGTCTATTTCAATCGCAGGTACCAGGCCTTGCGGATTGCGGGCGAGGTAAGCCGAGCCCTTCTGCTCATCGTCGACCAGATTTATCGATACGGTTTTCCATTCGAGGTTAGCCAATCCCAAGGAGATCCGCACACGATAGCTGGCTGAAGATCTCCAATAGTCATAAAGAGTGATCATCTTTAACCCTTCTTTGTTGAAGCGTCGCTGCTACAAGATGGAAACCACATAGTCGTGCGGGATGATCTTGCCGGGGTTCAGCAAGCCCTTTGGATCGAGTGCTGTCTTGAGCGCGGCCATCGCGCTCAAGGCTGGCCCGTGCTCGAGGGGCATATACTTCATCTTGCCAAGCCCGACACCATGTTCGCCAGTGCATGTGCCGCCCATGGCGATGGCGCGCTCAACCAGTCTTGCGCTGACGGTTTCCGCGCGGGCCATTTCGTCCGCATCCTCGGGGTCCAGCAACAATAAAGCGTGGAAATTTCCGTCTCCCACGTGCCCGCAGATGGGCGCAAGAATTCCCTCCTTCTCAAGGTCTTCCGCCGTCTCCTGAATACATCGTGCCAATTGCGAGATTGGTACACACACATCTGTTGGCCACGCATGTGCTCCCGGACGCAAGGCGGTTGCGGCAAAATATGCATCGTGACGCGCCGTCCAAAGCCGGTTTCGCTCCTCAGCCTGTTCAGCCGCCGTAAATTCGGTTCCGCCACAGTCCTTGCACACAGACCCGGCGATTTCAGATTGTTCGGCGATATGGGCGGGTGAGCCGTGGAACTCGAAAAAGAGGCAGGGTTGAAGCGGGTGCGAGAGGTGCGAATAGGCATTGCTGGCTTGCATCTGCACAGTATCCATCAGTTCCATCCGCGCAACTGAAAGCCCCAATTGTTTGATGCCTATGGCGGCGTCCACGGCCTGAACCAGCGAGGGAAATGGGCAGACGGCGACGCTCACCGCTTCGGGAATGCCGTAGAGTTTTACGGTCAGCTCGGTGATGACACCCAAGGTTCCTTCGGAGCCAACGAACAATCCGGTCAGGTCGTAACCTGCAGCGGATTTTTGCGCGCGGCTTCCGGTCCTTATGATGGTTCCGTTCGCAAGTACGACTTCTAGTGCCAGCACGTTGTCCCGCATCGTTCCATAGCGCACCGCGTTGGTGCCGGAAGCCCTGGTCGCCGCCATGCCACCGATCGAGGCATCCGCGCCTGGATCGATTGGGAAAAAGAGACCCGTGTCGCGCAAGGCCTGATTGAGCGCTTTTCGGGTTACGCCCGGCTCCACAACCGCAAGCATATCCTGCGGCCTGATTTCGACGAGATTGTTCATGCGTGACAGGTCTATGCAAACGCCACCTTGCGCCGCGGCGACCTGATCCTCGACCGAGGTTCCGGCACCAAATGCTATGATCGGCACATTGTGCCGATGGCACGCTTCCGTAATTCGCGAGACCTCGTTCGCCGTATCGGCAAAGGCGACGGCATCCGGCTCCATGCCACGTCGGTCTGAAACACCATGGCCATGATGCTCTCGAACTGCCGCCGAAGTGCTAAGCCTCTCGCCGAGAAGTTTGGAGAGTTCGACGACACACTTATCGAGATTAGACGGGCGCCTCATATTCTCCTCCATTGAAAATCACAAGTGGTCCGTCATTGGCAGCGAATGGTCCTGTGGTGATGACGGTGCCGTCGATGTGCGATGCCGTGACACAAGTATCCGCGCGTCACTTCTTGGGATTGTCTTCGTCCTGTTCTTTGAAAACCTCCTTGGCGACCGCGACGACCTTGCTCGTCAGATTACGCAACGTCTCGACCTCGGCGGCGCTCAACTCGGCGAGAAGCCGCCGCTCGATCTCAATCGCGTAAGGCGCGATCGTCGCATAAACTTCTGCGCCGCGCTGGCTCAGGCGCAACACCACCTTACGTCGGTCATGCGAATCGGTGCGTCGGCTGATCATCCCGATCTTGTGCAGCTGATTGATGGCACGCGTCACCTGTACCTGGTCCATGGCGGTGTGTGCGGCGACCTCTTTTGCGGAGAGCGGCGAGTGAATGGCGAGGTTCGCCATGACGCGCCATCCGGTCACCGATAGCCCAAACCGGCTATTGTAGAGTTCTTCGAGATAAAGCGAGGTCTGATTGGAAATGTATGAGAATTGATAAGGAATCCAGTCATCGAGATTAAGGATGACGGAACCTCCATGAAACACTTTTTCGGCGGGCTTTGCAGGGGAATTCTTGTCTTGCTTCACGATATTTCCAATTGTGGTCAATTAATCTTGCGTATCCATCCATATCCGGTCATCCGTCTATACACCATCCACGTGTGGTTGTGAGCATGCGATGCGCATCTACACTGCCGCCGTGACCTGGATTTCGAGCTTGAGACCGGGCATAACAAGTCGCGCACCGACAGTCGCTCTTGCAGGGGGACGGACGTCTTTCAGCCAGCCCTGCCAAAGTGTATTGAATTCAGTGAATTCGTCGAGGTCGACAAGCCATATTGAAACGTTCAGGAGTTTCGAGCGATCTGTTCCCGCTTGCTTGAGCAGATCGTCGATGCGCGCGAAAATCGCCTGTGCCTGGTCTGCGAACGGGGCGCCGCGGGCCTCCATCGCGACCTGGCCGGACAGATACGCAACGCCATTATGAATGGTGACGTCCGACATCAGAGGGTTTTCACCGATATGGGTGATGCTCACGCAAAGTACGCCTTTAAAAACTAGTCTGCCTTCAGTGGCGCGGGCGGCAACCGGGACATATCCATCAAGTGGTCGCGCGTAAGATCCGAGACCCGCGGGACGCCGAGGAGCACAAGCGCCCGTTCCACTTCCGTCTTCAACAGGTGAATGACGTGATCGACGCCCGGTCGACCGGCGGCGCCTACACCATAAAGTGTGTTGCGACCCATCAGTACGGCATTCGCTCCCAAGGCTCTGGCTTTGAGAATATCGGCGCCGCGCCGGAAGCCCCCGTCGCAGAAAATGGTCGGTGAAGGTCCGACGGCATCGCGCACCCTTTCAACAACATGCAGGGAGGACACTGCACCATCCAGCTGTCGCCCTCCGTGGTTTGACAATATGAAGCCATCAGCTCCGATCTTCACTGCCGTCCCAGCGTCTTCGGCACTCAGAACACCCTTGATGACGACCGGTCCATCCCAGAGTTCGACGAATTCCTCTACCTCGCGCCATGTCACCGAGGGGTCGAGTTGCTCGCTCATGAACACGACAAGCCCCTGCGCGTTTTGAGCAGCCTTTGCGGCCGCCTCCACCATGTTTTCAGGCTTGGGCGCGCCGTTGGCCAGCAGCCGCCCGATCCAACCAGGCCGTCTCAGTATGTCGAGTGCGCTACGCATGGTGGGACGCAAGGGCAAGGTGAAATCGTTTTTTGGATCTCGTTCGCGATTGCCCCCGGTTGCGCAATCCACGGTGATGACCAAAACTTTGTAACCGGCCTGCTTGGCGCGGCTGACAAGCTCTCGGGCAAGGCCTCTGTCCTTAAAGATGTAGAGCTGGAACCAAAGTCCCGCACCGGCATTTTCAGCGACTTCTTCAAGACGCACGCTCGAGACGGTGCTGAGGCAGAACGGAATATTGGCGGCTTTGGCGCCTTGAGCGATTAAAGTCTCAGCCTTGGGCCAGGCAAGACCAGCAAGCCCTGTAGGTCCGATGCCGAATGGCGCATCATACGTGTCGCCGAACAGTTCCACCGACATGTCGATGCGGCTGACATCCACACCCACCCTGTGTACGAAGCCCCAGTTGTCGAACTGAGAGCGGTTACGTCGGCGCGAAATTTCCTGTTCGGCGGCACCATCTATAAAGTCGAAGATCGCCCGTGGCATGGCCTTTTTGGCGCGCGCGCGCATCTTCAGCACGTTTTGCACCTTGGCAAGGCGGGGCAGGGGAAGTGCAGTTGAATTGCCAACCCGCTCCACAGGGACGCTTTGCACTTTATAGTCAAGCGAAATGGCGTCAGGGCGGAGTTCGACTTTTTCCGTCACGATGAGATACTCCATCAAAGAAATTCAAGAACCACTGTTTCAGAGCTCTGCCGACTAAGAAGCCTGTACGACCCCCCGCTTGATCTGGTCGCGCTCGATCGCTTCAAACAGCGCCTTGGCATTGTTGTTGCCAAACCCTTCATTGCCGCGCCGCTCGATGAACTCGAAAAAGATCGGCCCGATCAGGTTTTTCGAGAACAGCTGGAGCAAGATGGTCCATTCGCCGCTTTCATCACGATCTCCATCGATCAGGATTCCGTTGGATTTGAGCCGTGCAACATCTTGGCCATGGCCCGGCATGCGGCCCTCGATATCGCCATAATAGGTGTCGGGAATTTCCATCAGCGGAATACCGTTGTCAGAAATCTGTTCGATGCTTTCGTTCAGATTATTGCTGAGAAAAGCGAGATGCTGCACGCCTTCGCCTTTGTACGCGTCGATGTATTCCTGGATTTGCGACTTTTCGTCAGTTGGCTCATTCACCGGAATACAGATTCGGTTGCACGGACTTTTCATTGCGCGTGTTCTCAGACCCGTGCTCTGACCTTTGGTGTCGAGATAAAAAACTTCCCGGAAGTTGAAGGCATTCCGGTAAAAGGCGGCCCAGCGCTCCATATTGCCGGCCATCACATTGTGGGTGAGGTGATCGATGAGTTTGAAGCCGGCGCCCTCGACCTGTTTCAAGTTATCGCCTGAGAGCGGCACAAATTCTTCGGCTTTGATGCGCTCCTCGGTGTCGCGCGTCATTAAATACAAAAGGCTGTGGCCGATTCCGTCCATGGCCGGCGCTCCGATGGTCAACACGCCGCGATCGCCGTCGTAATAGACGATGCCGTTATCGGCCGCCGCGGCGCAGGACACCTTTTCGTCGGCAATCCGGAAGGAAATGGCCGAAATGCAGGGGCCGTGCAGCTTGGCGAAGTTCACGCCATAGGTCTCAGCGTCGTCATTGAGCAATACGTCCATCTCGCCCTGTCGCCACAGTTGAACCGAATGGCGGCGGTGATTGGCGATGTGCTCGAATCCGCATTTTTCCAGTAGGGTCGCGATCGGCTTGATATCCACTGCACTGAACTCGATAAAGGGAATGCCGTCGGTGCCCAACGGATTATCATACACTTTTTTCGGGTCTTTCTCGACTGGAATGCCCATAAGAATTCCTCCTGCTTTAGGGTTGGGTAATTTCGTGCTTACCTTGGTGGAAAGCACAGAATCGGTTCTGTTATCTGGTGTTACCGGTGATCGGGCGCACCAATGTGAGTGCCTCATCGCCGCGATGAATTGCAGGCCGGGTCAACAGCACGCAGCAATCTTCTTCGGCAACGAGTGGCCGGTGTCCGTCCCAGCCATACGTTTCGCCTGCATTCAAAGCGTCGAAACCATGCATGGTCCGGGCAAGTTTCAAAGGGCCCTCCTTCAACTCGATTTCACGGCTCATCTCGTAAAAGCTGACCGGGTCGTCGCCACCTTCCGCACGTACATCCGACGAATCGACCATACCGTGAACTGACAGGAAACGATGAAAGATGGCCCGCGCGATATCGGGTGCCTGCACCGCCTGATGCTGGCCGCATTCGACAACGACAATCGGTTTTTCGATCGGCAATAATTCGGTTTCGAACAACGCCACCCCGCGGTTTTTTGGCGGTGGCGCAACCACCACGCGCGGAACTACTGCGCCAAGTTTCATGGCAAGGCTCGCCGATTGTTGACGCGTTTGTGAGATAAAAAGAAACGGCGTATTCTGATCTGGCATGGAATGAATATCAAGAATAGCGTCCGCCTCCTGCAAATAGGGCAGAACGGTCTCGATACGTCGCGCCTCACCGGATCCTCCTTTAAGGGGCTTGGCCGACCAAATCCGGTTCATGTCAGTGCCAAGGTGCCGCAAGGGCCCGCGGGCTGCATCATGCGCCGCGCGGTTCATCACGATAATCCGCACGCTGCCGCAATTGAGGGCAAAGTCGCCTGCCTGCGCGGCTTCAAGCGCGGCCAGCCCACATGTCTCGTCGCCATGCATGAGAATTGTGCAGACCAGACGCGGGCCGGGATACGGAGAACCCAACTCGAAGATGTCTTGTTGCATATGACCTTCTCCCTATTGCAAAATACATTCAATAAGAAAAAATTTCATATTGCAAGTTTTTTTGTGTATGATAGGAATTGTGTGCATTAAGTTCATTCGGGAGGATAAAGATGAAAACCATTTTCACTGGCGCACTCGCTTGTGCCGCTTTGACCTTGGTCGTAATGCCGGCTCAGGCGCAGACCGTTTTGAAGTTCAATAATTTTCTGCCACCCCAGCACGGGCAGGTCGTAGACGTGTTCGAGCCATGGGCGAAAAATGTTGAAGAAGCGTCGGAAGGCCGCGTCAAAGTCGAGTTTCTGCCCTCCACAGTTGCCGCTCCGCCGCGCATGTTCGACGTTGTCGAAAGCGGCGCGGTGGACGTAGCTTGGGGCGTGCCCGCCTATACGCCGGGCCGTTTTACTCTGACAAAGGCACTTGATCTGCCATTCCTGGGTGATAATGCCGAGGCGTTGTCGCTGGCCTATTGGACGGTGCACGAGGAAATGTTCAACGCGGCCGACGAATTTAGCGGCGTGAAGGTGTTGGCCGTCTATACCACCGGCCCGGGCACCATCTACACGACCGGTGAGCCGCCGCAGTCGCTCGACGGTTTTGCAGGCAAGAAGTATCGCGCCGGAGGCAAAGCCCCACAGGAAATTGCTGAGGCATTCGGTGGTGCCGGTGTAACCTCGCCCTCGAGCGAAGCCTATGAAATGCTCTCGCGCAAAGTAGTCGACGGCGCGTTCTGGACGCACGAAGCCTATGAGTCCTACAAGCTTGGCGACGTCGTTGACGGGCAGTTCTCGGTGCCAGCCGGCCTTTATAACTCTGCCGTCTACATCATCATGAACCAAGAGAAATGGGATAGCCTGTCCCAAGAAGACAAGGATGCAGTCTGGTCTGTATCGGGTGAAGCGCTTGCGCGTCTTGGCGGTCAGGCTTGGGACGCGGCCGATGTAAGTGCCATCAAGCTGATGGAAGCTGATGGAGTAAAGCGTTTTACAGCTGACGGTGTCTTCCTCGATGAGATCCACGAACGCCTGCGGCCACTTGAAGAATCTTGGATTGCCGAAGCCGAGGCGAAAGGCGTCGATGGTCGGGCCGCACTTGATCGCATCCGCGAATTGTCGGGCGCCAAGTAACTGGCTCCATAGCAGCTTCGTGATTTCTGCGACGAAGTCGCTATGGAAAGCTTGGATATGACGAATGACTGATCAGAAAAACGCGGAACACGCGATAGCTCCACGTCCTTGGCCGATCCATTTTGCGGAACGCGTCTTTGGCGCAATCGCCATCGGCACTGTCACGGGCATCTGCTTCATCATGTGCTGGGACGTGCTGTTCCGGTACATATTGGTCCGGCCATTGGGCTGGAGCGGTGAGGTGATTCAATTCCTCATGTCCATTTTGTTCTTTGCAGCGTTACCACTCGCCACGCTCCGAGGCGATCATATCATCGTCGATGTCCTTTCTGAGCGGTTCACGGGCGTATTCAAGCAGTTTTGTCTGTTCCTCGCGGGCCTGCTTTTGACAGGCTATCTCCTGGCCATGGCTTGGTATTGCGTTGGGTTCGCACGCAAGCTCATGTCTTACGGCGACCGGACCGACCACCTGGGCTGGCCGTTGCATCTGGCCGCGTGGGCAGCGGCGATCGCTTTTGTCGCCGCTGCCATTGGCGGCATCATGCATAGCCGGAAAGATTCACGCCAATGATGATCGCAGTAATTTCATTTGCAGCCATTTTTGCGCTGCTTGCATTGGGGGTCCGCCTTGGTGTTGCGCTCGGTGCTGTTGGGTTCATTGGCCTTATTACGATCATTGGACCCAGCGCAGCCGGCTCGATGCTCGCGCAGACGGCTTTTGACACGGCCAATAGCTACACCCTCGCTGTGTTGCCGCTATTCCTGTTCATGGCCAATTTGATCGCGCGGGCGGGGATCGCATCGGCGCTTTACGATGCGTCAAATGCAGTGCTCGGACGTGTGCGTGGCGGTCTCGCAATGGCGACCGTTGCCGGCTGCGCCGGGTTCGGTACGGTCTGCGGTTCGAGCCTGGCGACGGCGGCAACCATGGGTTCGGTCGCCATGCCTGAAATGAAGCGCTTCGGTTATGATAGCGGCTTGGCAGCCGGCTCGGTGGCGGCAGGTGGCACTCTGGGCATACTAATTCCGCCCAGCATCGTGCTTGTGATCTACGGCACGATCACCGAGCAGAGCATTGGCGACTTGTTTCTCGCGGGTTTTTTGCCCGGCATACTTGGCGCAGTCCTCTATGTTATCGCCATCATGATCGCGGTGCGGCTCTATCCGCAGTTGGCTCCCTCGACCGAGGGCATGGACCTGCCTTCGCCTCTGTCTGCATTGCTCGGGGTTTGGCCGGTCATCGTTTTGTTCGGCGTGGTCATAGGTGGGATATATTTCGGTATATTCAGCGCCACCGAGGCGGCGGGAATAGGTGCGGCTGGCGCATTGTTACTCGGTGTCCTGCGCGGCAAGCTCTCCTTGGATGAGATTTTGAAAGCCGCCCTCGATGCCGCCATCATGACAGCCGTTTTGCTGTTCGTTTTGATCGGTGCGCTGCTGTTCTCCAATGTCATGATCTTTTCCGGCTTCTCGGCCATGCTGTCTGGCCTGGTGCAGTCCATCGGGGTGACGCCGATCCTGATCATTATTGCGATCGTAGCCGTGTATCTCGTGCTCGGCTGTATGTTTGACAGTCTGGCGATGATGCTCCTCACCGTGCCGTTGTTTGCACCGCTCGTGGCCGACCTGGGGTATGATCTGGTGTGGTTCGGAATCGTCGTGGTGGTCGCCATCGAATTCGGCATGGTCTCACCGCCCATCGGCATGAACCTGTTTATCATCCGTAGTCTTAATCCAGACATCGCGCTGCCGACGATCTATCGCGGCATCATTCCCTTTTTGCTGGCCGATTTCGTCCGCCTGGCGCTTCTTATTTCGATACCGGCGATTTCGCTCTTCCTGCCTTACACGATGAAATGATCATGACGTCCAAAAAACAAGGCCAACAGGCTGAGCCGATATGTTGCGCATGCAGCACAGCAACACTTTCACATCAATTCAGGAGGCACTCATGAACGTAGGCGTGGATGCAAAAGCGCCGGTGCAGGCCAACCCCACAATGCAGGGCTACGCGCCGGCCAAGGGCTATATGCCTGGATTCGGAAACGACTTTGAGACCGAGGCACTGCCGGGTGCTTTGCCGCAGGGCATGAACAGCCCGCAAAAATGCAATTACGGGCTATATGCCGAGCAACTGACGGGCACGGCATTCACCGCGCCGCGCGGCAAGAATGAGCGCACCTGGTGCTATCGTATTCGCCCATCGGTCAAGCACACGCATCGCTTCACAAAAATCAACATGCCGCATTGGAAATCGGCGCCGCATGTCGACCCGGATGTGGTGTCACTCGGCCAATATCGCTGGGATCCCGTGCCGCATACCGAGGAAGAACTGACCTTTATCACCGGCATGCGGACAATGACCACGGCTGGAGATGTGAACACCCAGATCGGTATGGCGAGCCATATCTACCTGGCGAATAAATCTATGGAGGACGACTACTTCTATTCAGCCGACAGCGAACTTCTTATCGTCCCGCAGCAGGGCGAGCTGCGTTTTTACACCGAACTGGGCATTATCGACTTGGCGCCCAAGGAGATCGTGATCATTCCGCGAGGTCTTGTCTATCGCGTAGAGGTTGTCGAGGGTCCGGCACGCGGCTTTGTGTGTGAGAACTACGGCCAGAAATTCGATCTACCAGGTCGCGGGCCGATTGGCGCCAATTGCCTCGCCAATTCGCGCGACTTCAAAACACCGGTCGCCCGGTTCGAGGACAGGGATGCCGAAAGCCGCATGACGATCAAATGGTGTGGGTCGTTTCATCAGACTACAATCGACCACTCGCCGCTCGATGTGGTGGCCTGGCATGGCAATTACGCACCGTGCAAATATGATCTCCGATCATTCAGTCCGGTTGGCGCGATCCTGTTCGACCACCCGGATCCCTCCATCTTTTGTGTGCTCACAGCCCCATCGGGCATCGAGGGGACGGCCAATATCGACTTCCTGCTCATCCGGGAGCGCTGGCTCGTTTCCGAGAACACGTTCCGTCCCGCCTGGTATCACAAGAACATCATGTCGGAGTTGTGCGGAAATATTCTCGGTGTCTATGACGCCAAGCCGCAAGGCTTCCTGCCGGGCGGCATGTCGTTGCACAACATGATGCTGCCGCACGGCCCCGACCGGGAAGCCTTCGAAAAAGGCAGTAACGAGAAGATGGAGCCGGTCTATCTCGACGATACGATGACTTTCATGTTCGAAACGCGGTTCCCTCAGCACCTGACCCAGTTCGCTGCGCAGGACGCACCTTTGCAGGACGATTACATCGATTGCTGGTCGTCGCTGGAAAAGAAGTTCGACGGCACGCCCCAGCCGAAATAGGCGGCAGTCGTTCGCCGGTCCATCGCCAGTTGTGATGGCGATGGACCTCTGACGTAAAATTGAATCTGAGACGGATGATCTAATGCCTTTGCTCAAATCCTGGGTCGAAAGCGCTAACGCGCCCAATGGCCAGTTCCCGCTGAACAATCTGCCTTACGGCGTCTTTTCGACTTCAGGTGACGCGCGCCGCTGCGGAGTAGCGATCGGCGATCAGATTCTGGACGTGACTGCGCTCGAACAAGATGCGCATTTGTCTATTAGCGATGATCCGGTGTTTGTTGCGTCGTCTTGGAATGCGTTCATGGCGCTCGGGCCCGAGGTCTGGCGCTCATTCAGAGCGCGTTTGCAGGCCATGCTCGGGACAGAGGCGTCGCAGGCCGACAGGGAAGCTTGTTCCGGCGCGCTTGTGCCTCAAGCCGATGCCACCATGCATCTGCCAGTCGAAACCCGTGGCTATGCCGACTTCTACGGGTGCAGGAACCACGCCTTCAACGTAGGCACCATGTTCCGGGGGCCCGATAACGCGCTTCCGCCAAACTATCTGCATCTGCCCATTGCCTATAGTGGAAGGGCCTCGTCGATTGTGATTTCGGGCACTGAGATCCGCAGGCCATGGGGCCAACTGAAAGCACCTGAGGAAGACGCGCCGCGCTTCGCGCCGTGCGAAAGGTTCGACTTCGAACTCGAGCTCGGTGTCATAGTCGGACAGCCCTCAGAATTTGGCAGGCCCGTTTCTGTGGCGAAAGCCGATGAGATGATTTTTGGATACGTTCTTTTGAACGACTGGTCGGCTCGCGATATTCAGACTTGGGAATACCAGCCCCTTGGTCCATTTCAGGCCAAGGCCACGGCCAACACCATAAGTCCGTGGATCGTGACCGGTTTGGCGCTCGAGCCGCTCCGCGTGTCCACGCCGGAACGTGAAAAGCCGCTTCTGCCACATCTACAAGAGCCGGGGCCTATGCTTTACGACATTGACCTTGAAGTGCTGCTCCTGCCGGACGGAGCGGATCATCCAACAACGATCACGCAGTCGAACTACAGTGAGATGTATTACTCCGCTCCACAAAACCTGGCGCATCACACTACGTCCGGTTGTCCCATTGAGGTGGGAGATATGCTTGGGTCAGGAACCATCTCCGGTACCACCAGAAAGAGCAGAGGCTCCCTGCTGGAATTGTCGTGGGGCGGTACGGAACCAGTTGAAATCGACGGCGGTATCACGCGATCATTTATCGAGGACAACGACACCATCATTATGCGCGGCTCTGCGCGGGGTGATGGCTATCTGGTTGGTTTTGGGCAATGCACCGGCAAAGTGCTAGCTGCATATGCGGATCCTTACTCTCGAGATTGAATTTCAAGTTTCGACGCGAAGAACAAGGGCGACTACGCACCGAACAATCTACGCCAACGTTGAAGAGAAAGCTGATGAGCCAGTATATTCGAACCGGTGTTTCAATCGTTGGCGCAGGCCATACAAAATTCGGCAAGGTCGATGACACCTTGGAACAGCTGATTGCTGCCGCGGCCACCGAGGCTGTCGAGGACAGCGGCATCGCTCCGGACGAAATCGACGCGGTGTTTCTGGGGCATTTCAATTCTGCACTTGTACCCGACGGCTTTGCCTCATCCCTGATATTTCAGGCCTATCCGGAGTTGCGATTCAAGCCTGCGACACGATGCGAGAACGCGTGTGCCTCCGGCGCTGCGGCGATTTATGCAGGCATAAATGCCATCCGCGCCGGAAACGCGCGAACCGTGCTGGTGGTTGGCGCCGAGAAGATGACGCACAGATCGACCCCGGATGTGACAGCGTCGCTCGCGGGTGCCGGCTACCAAAATAGCGCATTTGAATCCGGATTGAGCTTTCCTCAAATATTCGCGGTTGCTGCGGAAGCCTATCGCGAGCGGTTCGGCGACCCTCTCGAAACGATGGCGAAGATTGCAGCGAAAAACCATGAAAACGCCATGGGTAATCCGCTCGCCCACATGCACAAGGCGTTGGATTTCGACGCGTGCAACAGCATTTCGAATTCGAACCCTGTCATCGCTCCGCCGTTGCGACTGACCGATTGCTCTCCCATAACTGACGGTGCTGCTGCTTTAATCTTGACGGCTGAAGAAAATTCGCGCGCCTTTGAACGCGCAGCACACATCCGCGCGGCGATTCACATAAATGACTTTTTGCCAATGGCCTCACGAGATTTTCCCTCATTCGACGGACCTGCCATGGCTATAGCGTCTGCGCTCGACACCGCCGGGATTGGAACCAACGATCTCGATTTTGCGGAGGTCCATGACTGCTTCACCATCGCCGAACTGCTCATATACGAAGCCATGGGTCTTGCACCCAAGGGAAGGGGGGGTGATGCCTTGGCGGACGGTACAGTCTACCGCGATGGCAGATTACCGGTAAACCTTTCCGGTGGCCTGAAGGCAAAGGGGCACCCTGTCGGAGCGACCGGAGTGTCGATGCATGCATTGTCCTACCGTCAGGTTACCAACCAGGCCGGGGGCATCCAGAAGACGGGAGCGCGTCTGGGATTGGTCTTCAACATGGGCGGCGCGGTTGTGGCAAATTATGCCACCGTCATTGAGGCCGCCGGGGCTTAGATTTTCCATGAGCATCACCTACTGACGATGCACCTCTCTACTTGTATGCCGTGCTAGTCGCTTTGCGGTTTAGTCACGCACGTTACGCTGGTGACCTGAGCCCCATGTTTCCTCCAGTCTATTGGAGAATCCGTGGGTTTGATTGAAGCGCTCCCCGTTTTAGGACCACCCGGCTGGGTTTTTTCCGGGATTATTGCTCAGGCCGTCGGGGCGACGCCGTAGCAGTTTATCAGTGATATCGGCGGCTTGTTGCCGATGGCACTGTGTGGTCGAACGGTATTGTAGTCTCTACGCCAAGCTTCCAGTTCTTCGCGGGCGTCGTCAAGGCTCATGAACCAATGCGCATTCAGGCCTTCGCTGCGGAAGCTGCCGTTGAATGACTCGATATAGGCGTTATCCGTTGGCTTGCCGGGCCTTGAGACTTCAAGAATGACGTCATTGGCGTAGGCCCACAGATCGAGGTCACGGGAGATGAACTCGCTCCCGTAACACCTTCGGAATATTGCTTTGATTACGGCTTTGACCTCCTGCGGCGGCCCTACATGGCGAAGCAAGTGGTCATAGCCGAGCCTCAGTGTCTGATTCAAAAGTTCATGAGACATAGCAGTAGGTTGCGAGGCGACGGATGATGATCCGGATGCTGGCGATGTAGGCCCAGGCCGAAGAGCTTTGGATGGATTTCTCCCAGTCCTTGGCAAGGCGCCGGCATCGTCCGAGCCAGGCGAAGGTGCGCTCGACGACCCAGCGGCGTGGCAGGACTTCGAACCCTCTGGCCGTGTCGGAGCGTTTGATGATCTCGATTGTCCACGCGCCGTTCCCTTCCAGGGCAGCCAGAAGCTTTTGCCCGGCATAGCCACCATCGGCAAAAACATGATGCAGCCGGGGAAACCGATAGCGGATGGCTTTGAGGCGCGTCGCTTCCCCGAGCTCGTCCATGGTACTGCGCCTCGCGCCGTCCAAGACATCGTCGTCGGTCATGCCGCGCGTATCCATGCAGGTGCCGCAGAGCAACACGGCGCCTTTCGCGAGCACGCGTTTTAGCATGCGTTTCATGTTGCAATAGCCTTCCAGCGTCTTCTGACCTTTGCGTGCGGCAATGACGGCGTCAGCCATCAAGAAGACGGTGATCTCCGCATCCGGATCCTTCTTCAGCAGCGGGTGAGCGAGGCGAAGGCCGTTGTAGCAGCGCTCGGTGCCGTAGGGCGGGTCGTTGAGGATGAACAGCGTCTTCATGCGCGTTGTCTCCAGCATGGATGAGGGTCATACGCCGAGGATGCGGCGACGCTCCTCGAACTCCTCCTTGTCGATCTCGCCTCGAGCGAAGCGCTCCTTAAGGATATCGTGCGGTGATTGCGTTGTTGAAGGCTGATGCGGCGCGGCGGCGTGCCAGGGTCCGCCGAGCCAGCGCACGAGGAGAACCGCGATTGCGATCACCAAGGCGAGCACGAGAATCATGAAGATCGGCCCGAAGACCATTCCGTACCAGCCCCCACCCCATCCCATCATACCCGGTCCCCAACCATAGCGATCCAAATCGGGCGATGTCTGTTGCGCCCACGCGGTAGCTGGCAGAAGGGCGATCACGGCACCGGTGGCCGCTGCGGTTGATATCCGAATTCTTGTCATGTTCCTGCTCCTTTGGGTTGTACCGTCCGCTGCATGCGTACGGTCAAATGTTCGCGTCGTTTTGTTCCCTGCTGCCGATCTCGACTGGCCTGCCGTCGCAGTTCCATTGCTCCATGCCGCCACGCAGAAAGCTGGCATCGCGCCTCCCCACGCGCAAGTAGGTCGGCAGCGACCGCCGAGCGCTTGTCGGTCTCGCAGACCAGAATGACAGACCGGTCCCGAGATGCCCTGATCTCGGTCAAACGATCAGGTATCTCATCGAGCGGCAGGTTGAGTGCCGAGGCGATAGCCGAGCGCGTCGGCTTGTCGATCGCCAATGCCTCGCAGCATTTGCAGCAGTTGAGACGGGCGGGACTGGTCACATCACGCCGGGACGGCAAGTTGGTGCTCTACCGGCTAGCTGACGATGGTGTGCTCGGGCTGATGACGGCGCTTTCCGGCATTGCGGAACGCAATCTCGCCGAAGTCGACCGCATCCGACGGAGCTATTTCGATGATCGCGACAACATGGAGCCGGTCTCGCGCGAAGAGCTTCTGCAAAGAACGCGCGACGATCTAGTCACGGTGCTCGACGTTCGGCCCTCGGACGAATTTGCGGTCGGACATGTCCCCGGCGCCGTCAACATTCCGCTAAATGAACTAGAGACGCGGCTCGCTGAACTCGACCCCGATCACGAGATTGTCGCCTATTGCCGTGGTCCATGGTGCGTGCTGTCATTCGAGGCCGTTGCTGCGCTCAGGGCGCGCGGGTTCAAGGTACGGCGCCTTGAGGACGGTCTGCCGGAATGGCGGGCGGCGGGCCTGCCGGTCGAGCACCTCTGATGGCATGACCGGACCGGCCAAGCCTAGGCCGCCGACTAATATTTGAATTCCTCAGCGCGGGCATTTGTCGGAGAATGGGTGCGCCTTCGCCGTTGGCCGATCTCCCGGTAGAGGGCTTCCGGGCTGACTCCGATTTCCTGAGCCAATCGGAGCCAGTTTCCCTTTGGTGGCAGGTTCCGGTTCCATGTCACCCAGGCATCGAGGCGCTGGGAGACGGTTTTCAACGACAGTATTTCGCTGCGCAAGCGGGCCTGCTGGACTTGCCGGGCCAGCCGTGCCGTCCAGGCGTTGTGCAGGGCTGGATTGTTTTCGAGCTGCGCACGGAAATCCGATCTTGCAATCACCATTATTCGGCTTTGGACGGCCGCAACGGCGTCGCAGTGATAGCAGTCCGAAAACAGGGAAGCCTCGGCGAGAATTTCGTTCTCGTGCGCGCGCTGCAGGATCACCGGATTGCCGTTCTCCTGGTAGCGCAGAAGACGGATTTCGCCCTGCGTAACCAGAAACATCCAGCGGACCTGATCGTCGCGGTGAAACAAATACTCGCCAGCGGTCAGTTGGCGGCTCTGACCAGTGCTGAAAAGATCAGTTAGTTGTTCAAACATGATATCTATCATGTCTGAATGATGCGGTGCATGGCAAGGTCGGCCCATTGGAAAAGCGGAGTGTGCACATGAAGAACCTTGTCCTCGCGGCCGTCCTGGCGACGGTGCCCGCAGCGGCGACAGCCCAGAAAACCGAGATGATTCATCAGCCGGAAATGGCGCACGGGCCTCAAGAGGAATCCGTGGGGGCCGAAATCGCAACCATGCCGACAGAGCCGGGGCAGGGCGCCTTTGCCGCGATTCAGGAGATCGCCGGCATGCTGGCCGCTGACGAAACTACCGACTGGTCGAAGGTCGATCTCGAAGCGTTGCGGCAGCACCTGATCGACATGGACAATGTCACACTCCGCGCCAGGGTGACCTCCGCCCCCGCTGACGGCGGCATGATCTTCAGGATTAGCGGCGACGGTGAGGTCCGCGATTCCATCGTGCGCATGGTGACTGCGCACACGGCGACAATGAACGGTGTCGGCGGTTTCACCTACGAAGCCGAGGAGAGTACCAATGGCGCAACCCTGATTGCCAGGGCTGAGAACCCCGCCGACGTCGAGAAACTGAGCGGTTTGGGATTCATTGGAGTGATGACGCTTGGCGCGCACCATCAGGAACACCATATTGCTATTGCCCGTGGCGGTGGTCCACACAACTGAAGGCACCCGGCCAAGCGGGTTCTGACTACCCAGGCGATGGTCGTGCGATGCGTCAGAATGACTATCGACCGGGCGCGGTATATTCAGATATCCTGATCAAGTGGTGCTGTTCCTGCACGATTTCTCGTTCAAGTCACCCGAGGAGGTGCTGGCCGAAGTCACCGGCGGCATGCGCATGAACCATGGCGCGGCCCCTGCACAGGCAATGCCGGGCATGGGGGGCATGACAGGCATGATGGGAATCGGGGCCATGGCGACGGACCTCAACGATTTTGAGTTTGACGCCTATCTCGCCAATGACCGGACGCTCGACGATCCCGAAATCGTCCGCGTCGATAAAGGGGGACGCGTCCTTCTACGCGCGGTGAATGCGTCTTCCATGACCGTGTTGTGGGTCGATCTTGGTGCCACGCGTGGCAATCTCGTTGCGGTGGATGGCGGGCCCTGCCAGCCCTATTCAGCAACCCGTTTCGGCTTCGCACCGGGGCAATGGCTGGATATAGAGATCGATCTTCCATCCGACGGCACAGCCCTCCCTATTCTCGCACTGCGGGAAGGTACACGTGAAAGGACCGGGCTGATCCTTGCCCCGTCATCGGCCTCAATCTCCCGGGTCGCTGATCTGTCGGAGGCCGAGCGCCCGGCTTTTTCCAGAGATATGACTCAGGAAGCCTCCCTCAGTGCCGTTGCTCCATTGGCCCCCCGGCTGACCGACCGTAGGCACACGGTGATGCTCGGCGGCGCGATGATGCCCTATCTCTGGACGATCAACGGAGAGAACCGGGGAAACCACACGCCGATTCCGGCGCGGTCGGGCGAGCGGGTCGAGGTGACGCTCTACAACATGTCGATGATGGCCCACCCCATGCATCTGCACGGACATGCCTTCCAGGTGGTCGGGATCGGCATGCAGCGTATCGCCGGGGCCCTGCGCGACACGGTCCACGTGCCGCCGATGAACATGGTCACGATTGCGTTCGACGCGGGCGAGGCGGCTTCCTGGATGTTCCATTGCCACCATATGGGGCACCTTCAGACCGGCATGATGACCGAACTGGCCGTTTCAGTCTAAATTGCTCGCGAATGACAGAGCATTTGTTGGCACCCGTCATCGAATCGTATTTCGATGACGGGCGCTTGGAACGATTGAGAAGCCGGTGGCACCATTTGCTTCGCGATGAAACTCGACATTGATTGTCACGATGGAGCGAGCGACAGAATTGCCATGACATCAGCCCCCAAAGGCGACCGGGACACCACCTTATATTCCCGATTGCAGGTTGCGTTGCACTGGGTTGTCGTCCTGCTGGTCATAGAACAGTGGTACACCTCGCAGGCAATTGTGCGGACGCACAATCCGTTTCTGCGGCCGTCCGACACGGATCTCGTTTTGCACGCGATGCACAATTATGCGGGTGTGTTGCTCGGCACGCTCATGGCGGGGCGGATCGGCCTCAGATGGGTCCAGCGGCCTCAAATCCAGACGGACTCCCCGGACTGGCAGAAACGGCTTTCGCACGCGGTTCACTGGGGGCTCTACGTTTCTCTATTTGGGCAGGCTGTTACAGGCTTCACTGCTGCCTACCTCTGGCCATCGGCTGGACGGGTGCACATTCTGTTGTGGAACGTTACGCTCATTCTGGTAAGCCTTCACATCGTGGCCGCCGCCTATCACGCGGTCCGGCGCGACGGTGTTGTCAGCCGAATGATTGCGTGGCGCAGATAGAGCGAACGGTAGACGCGGTTCGCCCTTCTCACACCGATCTCGGTCCCCAGAAAATGATTGCGGCGCCGACCAGACAGACCGCAGCGCCTGTCGCGTCCCAGCGGTCGGGTCGTTGCGGTTCGACCATCCAAAGCCATAAGAGCGACGCTGCAATATAGATGCCGCCATAGGCAGCGTAGGCGCGGCCCGCGAAATCGCTGTCGATGCGTGTCAGGAGCCAAGCGGATATCCGGCAAAGCGAATTTTGTGACGATCATGACCGATGCCATCAAGACGATGTCGACTCTGACCTGTCCGGTTTGCGGGCACAGTGCGACGGAGACAATGCCGACGGACGCCTGTCGGTATTTCTATGAATGCGGGAGTTGCGGAAGCACGATCAAGCCCCGGAGCCGGAGACTGTTGCGTGTTCTGCTCCTACGGCGACGTTCCCTGTCCGCCGGTCCAAAGCGCGGAGAACGGTATGGGTGGTTGCGCCAATTGAACCTGATAGCCGCGGTCTGCAAAAGCGAGTCCCGTTGTGTTTTGTTTGCCGGCCATCCCGGCTTGAACGGTCGTGCGCCAGCGACCTAGTGGTTCGATTCCAACATTTGGTTCCCCTCGCTGCGACCTCATCAGCAAATGTTGGAATCATGGGAGCCACTAGCAAGTATATGTTTTCTAGTGGAATTTTAGAATTTGACATTTGGTGTACGAGGTCGCTGAAACGGGACTCAAATGTCAAATTCATTCCACTAGCATGGCCTTTGACTCTATCCCCCTGGGGAGGATAGAGTCAAAGCATGAAAGAAGCACTCCATTCCACTCATCCAGCCATCATCAAACGCCTCAAGCGTGCCGGCGGTCACCTGCAAAGCGTCATCGGCATGATTGAGGACGGCCGACCCTGTCTCGATCTCGCGCAGCAACTGCATGCGGTCGAAAAGGCGATTGCAGAAGCCAAGAAGACGCTGATCCGGGATCATCTCGACCATTGCCTGGGCGAGGCAGCGGAGAGTTTGCCGGAGGCGCAAAAACAGTCGATCGCCGAGTTCAAGGCGATCGCGAAGTACCTGTAGCGCCGATGCTCGATATCCTCTCGAACCGCACCTATCGGCATCTCTTCAGCGCACAAGTCATCGCCCTGATGGGTACGGGACTGGCAACGGTCGCCCTCGGGCTATTGGCTTTCGATCTGGCCGGAGCTGACGCCGGGACGGTCCTGGGCACCGCGCTTGCCATCAAGATGATCGCCTATGTCGGCGTGGCGCCGGTCGCGGCGGCCTTTGCCGAACGGCTTCCCCGGCGGGCCATGCTGGTCAGCCTCGACCTTGTGCGGGCTGGTATTGCAGTCCTGCTGCCATTCGTTTCCGAAGTCTGGCAGATCTACGTGCTGATCTTCCTGCTGCAATCGGCATCGGCGGGCTTCACCCCGACCTTCCAGGCAACGATCCCCGATGTCCTGCCCGATGAGAAGGACTATACGCGTGCCCTGTCCCTGTCGCGGCTGGCCTATGATCTCGAGAGCCTGGTGAGTCCGATGCTTGCTGCGCTCCTGCTCACGCTGGTGAGCTTCCACACCTTGTTTGCCGGCACGGTTATCGGATTCCTTGCATCTGCCGCGCTCGTTGTGTCGGTCCTTCTGCCCAGCCCGAAGCCAATCACGCCGCGCCCGATCTACGAGCGCACCACGCGCGGGGTGCGCATCTATCTCGCTACTCCGCGTCTTCGCGGCCTGCTGGCGATCAACATGGCTGTGGCTTCAGCCGGCGCGATGGTCATCGTCAACACGGTGGTCATCGTGCAGGGCGCGTTCGGGCTGTCGCAGCAATCGACGGCACTGGCGCTGACGGCTTTCGGCGGCGGGTCGATGCTTGCTGCGCTTACCCTGCCGCGTCTTCTCGAATCCGTCTCGGATCGTGCGGCGATGCTAACCGGTGTCGCGCTCATGATCGCCGGGCTCGTTGCGGGAACCATGTTGTCCGGTATCGCCATGCTTCTGCCGGTTTGGTTCGTGATCGGGATCGGCTATTCCACCGCGCAAACGCCATCGGGCCGGTTGCTGCGGCGCTCGGCGCATCCCGAGGATCGGCCCGCCTTGTTCGCCGCGCAGTTTGCCCTGTCGCATGCCTGCTGGCTCATTACCTACCCACTGGCGGGTTGGCTGGGCGCCGCGATCGGATTGAACCCGACATTCGTTGTTCTTGCGGTCATCGCTGCCACAGCTCTGGCTGCGGCCTTGTTTCTCTGGCCAGCGGGCGACCAGGAGACCATCACGCACAGGCATCCCGGGTTGCCAGACAGTGACCCGCACTGGAAGGAGGGCACACCTACCGGCGGGCATCGCCACGCCCACGCCTTCATCATCGACGATCTGCATCCGCAGTGGCCGCGCGAGCCATAAGCAGAGTGTAGGATCGTCTTGCTGCAATGGCTCATCGATATTCAACGCGACATCTATCTCACGTTTGCCGATCATATTAGGGCGTTCGCGGCTGCGGGAAGCTGGACGGCGCTCGCCACCTTCCTGCCGATGGGCATCGCGTTCGGCGCGGTCCACGCCATGACGCTCGACCACAGCAAATCCATCCTGGCGACCTATCTGGCCGGATCGTCATCGGGCATGGGCCGCAGCCTGGCGATGTCCCTAACTCTGTCTTTCGTTCATGTCGGCACGGTGGGCAGCCGCGCGCCGTTCATACGCACGAGGGCGGAGAAGGCGCGGCGGTCGGCATCAGAAGAGGCGTACCGCAAGCGGGGATCGCCTTTGCCGTCACGATGATGATCGGCGTGGCGGTGACACTCTCGGCGGTAGCCATCATCACAGTGTTTTTCCGCGTTGGACTTGTCAGGCTGCTTGCGGCGCGCCCGAGACCGATCGAAGGCGCGGCCAAAATCCTGGAAGCAGTTGCGGGATTGGTCCTCGTGGCGATTGCGTTCAACGAGATTCTTTGACGTTGCGCCACGCGAGACAAAGACATAGCTCAGCGATGTATCGATCTGATCCACGCACCCACATCGCTGTTGACGGTGAAATGCAGCGTGGCCATGGCGACGATGATTAATCCAACCGCGGTGGCTATCTTCAGCCAGGTGTTGAGGGGGTTGCGCTTTGTGGTCATGTCGGCCTCCTATTGCTGGACCAGGGTTTCTCTCACGCTGAGGCGCGAGGCGTTGAAGGCGGGGGGCAGGCCGGCCAGAAGGGCGCCGATGAGCGACACGGCGATCCACTGGCCGATGCCGGCGTAGTCGGGTGTGAAGGGCAGGGCCATGCCGAAGGTCACGCGCCCCACAATGATGTTGAGCGCGGTGCTGAGCGGGATGCTGGCAAGTATCGCGATCGGCAGGCTGATCGACGCGATCACCAGCGACTCGGTCAAGAGATTGGTGATGATCTGCCGTCTCTGGCCGCCAATGGCCCGGATGATGCCGAATTCGCGCGTGCGTTCGATCACCGAAATCCCCTGCGCCGCCGTCAGCCCGAGGAAACCCACCGCCGCCATCAGCACACCGAGCGCGAGCAGCAAGACGATAAGAATGTTGACATGTCCGGAAACCGCCGCATCCATCAGATCGCCGGTGATCACCAGTGATATTCCACCATCGGCACCCTCGATTTGCTGTCCGACGCGATCCACGACGGCTTCGACCTCGGCGGGGGAAAGTGGTGTGGTCACGACGCGTAGCGCGTTTGTGTCGCTTTCGCCGGTCATTGCCGCGACATCGGTGTCTGCCGCGAATACCAATGCAGGCGTCATATATTGACGGATGACCGCGGCGAGCGGCAATTCAAAACGCATACCGTCGAGCGACAGGCTCACCGTCTCGCCGATCGAGGGCCTGCCGAGCAACGACCATGCCCCCTGATTGACCACCATTTGACCGTCAAGACGCTCCACCGGCAGGGCACCCTCCAGAACTTGATATTGCGCCAGGTTATGTGTGCCGGGTAAGGTGTAAAGGGTCATCGACCCATGGCCGCCGTCCGGATAGGTGCGCACCAGCGCGACTCCATCCGGGCGCATTGGCGCGGCCTCGGCGCGCCGCATGGGTTGGGCGGTTACCACTTGCACATCGCTGGCGGCGATTGCGTTCAGCAGGCTGCGGTCGAGCGGGCGGGTCAGCCGGAATTCGGCATCATAGCCACGTTCGGCGGCGGCGATGTCGACCGAAGCCTGATAGGAGTTCGAAACCGTACGCGCGGTCATGTACATAGCGCCGGCGAGGGCAAGAAGCGTCACGATCATCATGGTCCTGCCCCGTCGCCGGAAGGCGCCGCGCAAAGCCAGCAATGTCTGCCCGCTTGAACCGAAAAGGCGCGCGACGAACCTGCTCAAGCTGCCACTGGCACCGGAACCCCGCCCGATCCCGAGATCGGACAAGGCCGCGACCACTGTCGTTCCGGTCGCCCGAAATATCGGCCTCAACGCAAAAAGCACCGGTATAAGCAAGCCGGTGACCAGCCATGCGGCGAACAGGGCCGGTGGCGTAGAATTATCCACGATGTCGAAATTGAGAAGGTCCGCGATAATGCCGGCCAGTCCACGGCCTAGCGCAATGCCGATCGGCAGGGCGACAATCAACGTTGCTGCACCGATGATCGCAATGCCCGTGATATAGAGTGTGCTGATCTGCGCGGTGCGCGCGCCGATGGTTTTCATGATCGCGATCTGCCGGATCTGCTGCGCCATCAGGCCCTCGACTGTGACCGACACCAGGACCGCGCTCAGCAGGAAGGCCAGAACGCCGAAGGCGAGGAATAGCCCCAGAATGCCGCGCATCTGCCCTTCATGCGGATGTAAACCGGCATTGGGGGACTGGACCAGATGGACGTTGATCCCCTCCGCCTTCAGTGCGATGGCGATTCCGGCCAGCGTCTGGTCCACAACAGTTTGGTCGAATGGATCATCGGCGACCAGTACCTTGATCATTTCGAGGGCGGGCCTGCCGCCCAGCGCGACGAAGGTCTGCTGACTGAGATAGGCGTAGACCGTCTGCTCCTGCTCGGAGGGGGCAAGGGAGGGATCGAACACCGTGCCGACGATGGGAACAGGCATAAATCCGCTTCCGGGGATCTCGATGGAAAGATTTTCACCGAGACCGATGCCGGCCAGATCGAGCGCCCTGCGCTCCAGATGGACCGCATTGGCCGGCGGTGACGCCATTTGATTTTCGACCCTCAGAGTATTGAGGCTCTGTGCCAGCGGATCGGGCGAGATGAACAGAAGCGCGCGGCCCGTCCTTCCATCGGCATAGCGGACGCGGGTCTCGACGATGGAGAGCGGTTCAGCGGCGGCGACATTGTCCATGCCGCGCACCCGCGCGACAAGGGCCTGGTCGACCTCTCCGATATCGAGAATGCCGGATGCCGGATTGGTGCCGAGATAATTGGCGCTGATCTCGCGGGTGAGGATTGCATAGGCGTTGGTGATCGCGATCGTCGTCAGAAGACCGATTGCCATTGCCGCGACCACCAGCGCCAGGCGGCCCTTGATCGAGCCGAAATCGGCGATGAGCTTTCGCCAGCGGGGTGGGATCGTCATGCGACTTCTCCCAGTTCGGATGTGATCGCGCCGTCGGCAAGTTCGATGGTCCGGGTGAAATAGCTGGTCAAATCGCGCTCATGGGTCACCATGACCACTGCCTTGCCGGCCTCGCGCTGGGCGGCGAAAAGCTCCATCACCTCGTGCGTGGTGGCGCTGTCGAGATTGCCGGTCGGCTCGTCGGCGACAATGATGCCCGGTTCGTTGGCGAGGGCGCGGGCAATGGCGGCGCGCTGCTGCTGGCCGCCCGACATGTCGAGCGGCAATTTGCCAGCCTGTTCGGCGATGCCCAGCCGTTCGAGGATTGCCATCGCCCGCTCGCGGCGCTCGCCGCGCGGAAATGCATTGCAATAATCCATGGGCAGCATGGTGTTTTCCAGCACCGTGAGCGAGGGCAGGAGCTGGAAAAACTGGAAGACGACGCCGATCTCCAGACCGCGCCAGCGCGCCAGGCCCTCCTGGCCAAGCCCGGTGATTTCCGTGCCCCCATTGGCGCTCGACCAGATTTGGCCGCTGCTCACCATGTCCAAGCCCGTCAGGAGGTTGACCAGGGTCGACTTGCCGCTGCCCGATTTGCCGACAATGGCCAGGAAGTCGCCGGCGTGAATATCGAGCGAGATGTCGTTGAGCGCCAGAAACGGACCGGAACCGGTCTCGAACGCTTTCGATACATGCCGCGCCGACAGGCGGGGGCCTTCCTGCGTGTTGCGCGAAACTTGCATTGGCGTCTCCAACTCCAGTGGCCTGATTTTCGGACATTTGTCCATTATTGATACATTGTCTATAATAAGGTAGACGCGTGCTGATCAATGCATGCACGGAGGCAGCCGGCAGGAATTGCTGGACGGTCGGAGGCCATTCCGTCCATTTGGAGACGTTTTCATGGATCGTCGTGTCAGAAGGACGCGGAGCAGGCTGGTCGAAGCCATGGTGCATTGCGCCGCAAACGGCGATTGGGACGCCGTCAGCATCCAGCAGATCTGCGACGCGGCGGACGTGGCGCGATCCACCTTCTACCTGCATTTCCAGAACAAGGCGGAACTGCTGGACTACGCTTTTGCCTCTCTCGGCGAGGAGATGCGAAACACACCGGCAAGCCGTTCGCTCGATGTAGACGGCGCGCTGGGGGTCCTGCCGGTTCTGTTCTCGTTCATGGTCGAAAAGGACCATGGGTTCCTGTTCAGTCGCAGCCGACCATCGGTTGCCACATTGCTGATCGGCTGGCGCCTGAAGGCGGTAATCACCGAAATGATCGCCGGAGAAATTGCGGAATCGGACCGGTTCCGCGCCACGCCGGCCCCTGTCATCGAATTCATCACGGCCGGCGTCTTCGCCGCCATCGACAACTGGTATCAGCGCAACGAAAAGCCATCTGTCAGTGGCGTCATCGCCGGGCTCGATGCAATGATTTTGCGACTTCTGGTACGAACAAACGGCTGAACCGCAACAAAGGAGAGGCCACCGTGTTCAGCCACAAGTCTGCCGAACGCATTAGGTTACTTCCGTCGTCCGAATGTGCGGCTTTCCAGGTGATTGTCTTAAGAGCTCCGCAACCCGTGCCGGTCATCGAAGGTACATGCGACGTGATGCTGCTCCTCTTCACTAGAAGGCCTTGATCGCTGTGGGATTCAGCAAGGCTGGCAAAGGGGCAAACTATCTAACGTTTCCGAGCGCTTCGCTCAGTTCCAGCCGGTCATTTGACACAGTTCCTTCTTGGTAGCCTGGCGGCGCTTGTCGAGATCGTCTGCCAGATCCTGTAGATGCCCATGCGACGGGCGACCACAATCGCGTCTCGCATCTCGCGGTCATCCAATCTGTAGTCCCACATCGGCCGTGCGATCGCGAAGATGGCGGCGAGGTGGCTGGCGTAGTTGTCGACCGTCTGAGGCTGACTGGTCAGCGATTGCAGGAACTCGATGATATCCTTCGACTTGATGGTGGAGCAGGGCATGTCGGCGACGGGATAGTTCTTGATCGCTCTGAGAACCTGAGCTTCCGTCCGGCCAATCTCCTTCAAGGACTCTTCGGTGTACTGGTCGATGGCTTTTGCCAGCGGCGGGTCAGCCGCCTTGTATTCGGCGATCACGCCTGGTTTCGCGAGCTCGCGCTCGCGCTTCTTGACCCACGACGTGGCGGTCGGCCGCCTGTCAAATGTTTCTGTCTCGTGATAGGTGAAACCATCACGCATGACCCGCACCCGCGCCAGATAGGAAACGCTGCCGTCCTTGCGCTTGCGCGCGGTTATGGTGCCCATGGCCAAATCCTCGTTTGGTACACGCGATTTCATTTGGTAAATTGTACCAAATCAGGGGTCAAAATTGACGAATCTGGCACATGAACGAAGGAAACGGGACAAGAGTAATTGAGAGCAGTGGAACGTAAGCAGTGAAAAAAGAAAAGAAATCGCGGATTGGCGTAGCTCGGCGCTTTGCGGTTGCACCTATGATCGACTGGACGGATCGGCATTGTCGTTTTTTTCACCGACAGTTGATGATGCGGGGGCAGGTCTATACGGAAATGATCGTGGCCGATGCGGTGCTCCATGGCGATCGCGACAGGCTGCTGGGCTTTGCGCAGTGTGAGCATCCCGTGGTGCTGCAGCTTGGCGGATCCGATCCGCAAAAACTCTCGGAGGCGGCATCGATCGGCGAGGCTTTCGGTTATGACGAGATCAACCTCAATGTCGGCTGCCCATCGGACCGCGTCCAGTCAGGCACGTTCGGCGCCTGCCTGATGCGCACGCCCGAAATCGTGGAACAGGCGGTTTCGGCGATGAAAGCGGCGGTCTCGGTTCCGGTAACGGTCAAATGCCGGATCGGCGTCGACGACCAGGATCCCCATACGGTTCTGCCGGATTTTATCGACCGGATGGTCGGGGCAGGCGCCGACGCTGTCTGGATCCATGCCCGCAAGGCATGGCTGAAGGGACTGAGCCCCAAGGAAAACCGCTCGATCCCGCCGCTCGACTATCCACTCGTTTACGCCATGAAGGAGCGCCACCCCGATTTTTTCATCGGCATCAATGGCGGCATTCTCACCATGGATGCGGCCGAGGCGCATCTTGAAAAACTCGATGGCGTGATGATCGGGCGGGCGGCCTATCAGACGCCGACGCTTCTGGCAGAGGTCGATCATCGGCTGTTCGGCGCGCCGCGCCGGCCCCTGGACTGGCAGGCGCTGCGCGACGCGATGATGGCCTATGCGGATCGCGAACTGGCCGCGGGCACGCGCCTCTCCCAGATAACGCGCCATATGATTGGCCTCTTCAACGGCTATGCCGGCGCGCGACGTTTTCGCCAGATACTGTCGACCGAGGCGACCGGACCGGAAGCGGGGCCGGAGGTGATCGCGCGGGCCTTCGACGCTGTTGCGCTGGATGAAAAAGCCGCCTGATCCAGCCGCTCAGTTTACTGACGAACCAGTTCTTCTTCACTGCGTCATCCTCCGGCTTGACCGGAGGATCCAGGGCCATACGATGCGCGCTTGCGAAAGAGTCTCGGCGCTCAAGCACTTGAGCGGACTGGATGCTCGGATCAAGTCCGAGTTGATGACACCTGTGGGAGGGCCGGCGGCGAAACGAACCTCCGTGTATGCGGGTTTGTCAGCAGTCCGAGGGCGTCACCAAGTCGCTTTTCACCCCGGCGACCGACCGGAAACAGATGCGTACTCCGGCAACGCTATGGTTTGAACAGCCCGTTCCCAGATGTCAGCCGGCAAGAGCCGCCCGCACGGCGTCGATCGTCGCTTGTGCGTTTGCGCCATCCGGGCCGCCGGCCTGGGCCATGTCGGGGCGACCGCCGCCGCCCTGGCCGCCGATGGCCGCAGAAGCCGCGCGCACCAGGTCGACCGCGGAAAACCTGTCGGTCAGGTCAGCCGTCAGCGACACCACAATGCTTGCCTTGCCGTCTTCAGCCACGGCAATGAAGACGACCGCTGTATGGTCCCTGTCGGTCTTGGCGGTGTCGGCCATGCCCTTGAGGTCTTTGGCTGCCACGCCCTGAAGCACCTTGGCGATCAGGCTGATGTCGCCGATCTTCTCGGCTTCGTCTGCCGATCCCGTGCCGCCGAGCGCGAGCTGCTTGCGCGCCTCCGTCAATTCGCGTTCCAGCCGGCGGCGTTCGTCCAGCAGCGCCTCGACACGGTTTGCGACGTCGTCCGGCTGTACCTTGAGGCTTGCCGCCAGGGCCTTCAGCTTTTCATCCTGATGGGTGAGATAGCGTCGGGCATCGATCCCGGTCAGCGCCTCGATGCGCCGCACGCCGGCGGCGACGGCGCTTTCGCCGACAATCCGGATCAGGCCGATATCACCGGTGGAGCGCACATGGGTGCCGCCGCACAGTTCCAGCGAATAGGTCTTGCCCGCCTTTTCGCCGGAGGTTGCGGTTCCCATCGAAACAACGCGGACCTCATCGCCGTATTTCTCGCCGAACAGCGCCATGGCGCCTTCCGCGATCGCATCGTCGACGCTCATCAGCCGGGTCGAGACCGGTGCGTTCTGCAACACGATCTCGTTCGCCATGTCCTCGACTTCGGAAAGTTCGGCGGCGCTCAGCGGTTTCGGGTGCGAAATGTCAAATCGCAGCCGCTCGGGCGCCACCAGCGAGCCCTTCTGGGCAACATGGTTGCCGAGCTTTTCGCGCAGCGCCTCGTGGATGAGGTGGGTGGCCGAGTGGTTGGCGCGAAGCCGCGACCGGCGGGCGTGATCTACCGCCAGCGAAACCGGCTCGCCGCGAACGATCTCGCCCCTCTCGACGGTGGCGTAGTGCGCGAACAGGCCGCGCCCCTTCTTCTGCGTGTCGCTAACGCGCAATGTCGCCTTGTCGGTCCGGATCGTGCCGGTGTCGCCCATCTGGCCGCCAGACTCCCCGTAAAACGGCGTCTGGTTGACGATCACGGCAACGCTGTCGCCCTCCCGCGCGGTCTCCACCGAAGCGCCGTCCCTGACGAGCGCCAGGGCTATACCCTCGGCCTTTTCGGTGTCGTAACCGAGAAACTCGGTCGCCTCATGCTTCTCGCCGAGTTCGAACCAGATCGTCTCGGTCGCCTTGTCGCCGGAGCCCGTCCAGTGGGCGCGGGCTTCGGCGCGCTGGCGGTGCATGGCATCCTGAAAGCCGGTGAGGTCGACATGAATGCCGCGCGCGCGCAGCGCATCCTGGGTCAGATCGAGCGGGAAGCCATAGGTATCATAGAGCTTGAAGGCGGTTTCGCCATCGAGGCGGTCACCTTTGCTGAGGTCGCGGCTGGCCTCGTCAAGCAGCGTCAGGCCGCGGTCGAGGGTCTTGCGGAACCGGGATTCCTCCAGCTTCAGCGTTTCGGAAATCAGCGCCTCGGCGCGCTGCAGCTCGGGATAGGCGCGCCCCATTTCGCCGACCAGCACCGGAAGCAGCTTGTAGATGACCGGGTCGCGGGCGCCGAGCAGCTCGGCATGGCGCATGGCGCGGCGCATGATCCGGCGCAGCACATATCCGCGGCCTTCATTCGAGGGCAGGACACCGTCGGCGATCAGGAAGGCGGAAGAGCGCAGATGATCGGCGATGACGCGGTGGCTCGCCCGGTGCTCGCCCTCGGCCTTCACGCCGGTCAGGTCCACGGAAGCGGCGATCAGGTTGCGAAACAGGTCGATATCGTAATTGTCGTGCTTGCCCTGCAACACGGCCGCGACCCGTTCCAGGCCCATGCCGGTGTCGATCGAGGGGCGCGGCAGGTTTTCGCGGCGGTCGGCGGAAATCTGCTCATACTGCATGAACACCAGGTTCCAGATCTCGATGAACCGGTCGCCATCCTCTTCCGGCGAGCCGGGCGGGCCGCCCCAGATATGATCGCCATGGTCGAAGAAGATTTCGGAGCAGGGGCCGCAGGGGCCGGTATCGCCCATCGACCAGAAATTGTCGGAGGTCGCGATCCGGATGATGCGGTCGTCGGGAAGGCCGGCGATCTTCTTCCAGAGATCAAAGGCCTCATCGTCCTCATGGTAGACGGTGACGAGCAGCTTGTCCTTGGGAAGCGCGAATTCCTGCGTGATCAGGTTCCAGGCGAGCGAGATCGCGCGCTCCTTGAAATAATCGCCGAAGGAGAAATTGCCCATCATCTCGAAGAAGGTGTGGTGGCGCGCGGTATAGCCGACATTGTCGAGGTCGTTATGCTTGCCGCCGGCCCGCACGCATTTCTGCGCGGTCGTCGCCGTGGAGTAGGGCCGCGATTCAAGCCCGGTAAAGACGTTTTTGAACGGCACCATCCCGGCATTGGTGAACATCAGGGTCGGGTCGTTATGCGGCACCAGCGGACTGGACGCGACAACCTCATGTCCGTTCTGCCTGAAGTAGTCGAGAAAGGTCGACCGGATTTCATTAACGCCATTCATGCTGCGCCACGTCCCTCTAAATTCTGGTGTGTCCGTTTCCCGGCTTTTAACGACAGCTGAAGATACTGTCCAGACAAGACAAAACAGCGGCCCCAGAAAGCCGCTGTTTAATCGAAGTCATGAAATACAACGAAACCTATTCGTCGTTTGTGCCGGTGGCATCGCCGCCATTATCCTCGGCATTTTCGTCGGCATCGAGCAGGCCTTCGGAAAGCAGGCCGGCATTCTGGCGCAAAGCAAGCTCGATTTCATCGGCTATTGCAGGGTTTTCCTTCAGGAAAGTCTTCGCGTTTTCACGCCCCTGGCCGAGGCGCTCGCTGTTATAGGAAAACCAGGAGCCGGACTTCTCTACGATGCCGGCCTTGACGCCGAGATCGACCAGTTCGCCGGTCTTGGACACGCCCTCGCCATACATGATGTCGAACTCGACCTGCTTGAAGGGCGGGGCCATCTTGTTCTTCACCACCTTCACGCGGGTCTGGTTGCCGACAACCTCGTCGCGATCCTTGACCGCGCCGATGCGGCGGATGTCGAGGCGGACGGAAGCGTAGAATTTCAGCGCGTTGCCGCCCGTCGTGGTTTCGGGCGAACCGAACATCACGCCGATCTTCATGCGGATCTGGTTGATGAAGACCACCATGCAGTTGGAACGCGAGATCGAGCCGGTGAGCTTGCGCAATGCCTGGCTCATCAGCCGCGCCTGCAGGCCGGGAAGACTGTCGCCCATCTCGCCCTCGATTTCGGCGCGCGGGGTGAGCGCGGCGACCGAGTCGATCACGATCACGTCGAGCGCGCCCGAGCGCACCAGCGTATCGGCGATTTCAAGCCCCTGCTCGCCGGTATCCGGCTGGGATATCAGCAGGTCATGCAGATCGACGCCGAGCTTGCGCGCATAGACCGGATCGAGCGCGTGCTCGGCATCGATAAAGCCGCAAATGCCGCCGCTCTTCTGCGCCTCGGCAATTACCTGCAGGGCCAGCGTGGTCTTGCCGGAGCTTTCCGGGCCGTAAATCTCGATGATGCGTCCCTTGGGCAGTCCACCGATGCCAAGCGCGATATCAAGGCCGAGCGAGCCGGTTGACACCGTTTCGATCTCGACGACGCTATCATTGGCGCCGAGCTTCATGATCGAGCCCTTGCCGAACGAGCGCTCGATCTGTGAAAGTGCCGCTTCCAGCGCCTTGCTCTTGTTCACCGATTTTTCCTCGACGAGTCGTAGTGAATTCTGTGCCATGGACCTTATCCCTTGTTGCCGCCGCCGCCTAGACGATTTGAAAACTTACATATTCGTACCCTATTTGTTCCGGTTCCGCAAGCCCCTCTCAAGGCATTGTAATGTATAGAGAAATTACAGTATGTTCTGGTTATGTATTTCCTGTTGGAACACTGCGTCCGCCCCTTCAAGGGAAGGCCGGTTTCACCGCGGGCGTCCTCAGGCCGAGGCTTCGCGCTTCGAGGCGTCGATTCGCCCGGCAGCCTCATCAAGATCCGCGCAATAGGTCACGCGCGGTTCCGCAATATCGTGGCTTTCGAGGATCGCTCGGACATTCGGCGCGGCGCCGGCCAGCAAGATCCGTACCTTGCGGTGTTCCGCCTTGCTGATCGTTCCCTCCAGCACATTGGCGGCCGAGGAATCGAGATAGGGCACGTCCGACAGGTCCAGCACGAAATTGCGCGCGCCGCCGGCAACGCGGTCGAGCACCGAGCCGACGGTGGCGGCCGCGCCGAAGAAGAACGCGCCGGAAATGCGGTAGACCACGGTATCGGGGTCGGTATTGGCGATCGGGTCTTCGGCCGTGGCGTTATAGTCGGAATAGGGGCTGACCGCGACATTCTTGCCCATGCGGTCGATGAAAAGCACCGCGCCGAGCGCGAATCCTGCGACAATGCCTTCGGTCAGATCACGGAAGACCACGAGGAGCAGCGTCACCAGCAGGATCACGGCATCGCCGCGCGAGGTGCGTAGCAGCGTTCTGATCGCCGCCTTTTCCACCATCGTCCAGGCCACAACCGCAAGCACGCCGGCAAGGGTTGCCAGCGGGATGAAGCTGGCAAGCGGTGCTGCGACAATCATGAACAGCAGCAGGAACAGCGCGTGCAGCATGCCGGAAAACGGGCTGGTCGCCCCGGCGCGCACATTGGTTGCGGTGCGGGCGATGGTGCCGGTCACGCAGATGCCGCCGAACAGGCCGGAGGCGATATTGGCCACGCCCTGGCCGACCAGTTCCATGTTGGAGCGATGCCTGCGGCCCGTCATGCCGTCGGCGACGACGGCTGAAAGCAGGGATTCGATCGAGCCCAGCAGCGCGAAGGCGAAGGCATCGGGAAGCACGGCGATGACCTTCTGGAGCGACAGGGCGGGCAGGGCCGGGGCCTGCAACCCTCGCGGCAGTCCGCCGAACTGGCTACCGATGGTTTCCACCGGCAGGTTGAGGGCGAAGGCCGCGAGACTCGCCACGGCAACCGCGATCAGCATGCCCGGCCAGCCCGGACGGAAGCGTTTTACAGCCACAATAATGGCGACAGTCAGCACCGCGATGGCAAGGGCCGCGATGTTGGTGGTCCCGACATATTGCGCCAGATAGGCGACCTTCTCGGCGAGGGGGCCGGGTTCCTTTCCGGGCAGATCGAGGCCGAAGATCGCGGAAAGCTGGCTGGCGAAGATGATGATGGCAATACCGGCGGTGAAGCCGACCGTCACCGGATAGGGTATGAAGCGGATATAGGCGCCGAGCTTCAGATAGCCGGCCGCGATCATGATCAGGCCGGAGAGAATGACGGCGATGATCAGCCCGTCAACGCCGTTGCGTTCGACCGAGGCTGCGACCAGCACGATGAACGCCCCCGCCGGGCCGCCGATCTGGTGGCGGCTGCCGCCAAGCAGCGAGACGAAGAACCCGCCGATGATCGCCGCGTAAAGCCCCCGATCTGGCGAAACGCCGCATGCGATCGCGATCGCCATCGACAGCGGCAGCGCCACGATGGCGACGGTCAATCCGGCGATGGCATCGCTTCTCAACCGGGAAAAGGAATAACCTTCGCGCAGAACGCTGACGGTCTTGGGAACGAGACGGGTTGGCATGATCATTTCACCTGAGGGCCACGGAAGGGCACACGGATAATTGCACCCGAGGAGCGATTCCGCAAGATTTGTCAATGCGGGCTGTGTTTAGAAGGAAACGTCAAACGGGCGCGAACGGTTGTGATGAAAAATACGGAGGTTTTCGGGACCTATCAGCAAAGGCTGGAGCGGGTCAGCAATTACATCAGCGCCCATCTGGACGATGAGCTCGACTATGCAAAACTCGCCGAGATCGCCTGCCTTTCGCCGTGGCACTGGCACCGGATCTACCGGGCGGTGTATGGCGAAACCATCCACGCCACGGTGAAGCGGTTGCGCCTTCACCGGGCCGCCGGCGAACTCGTCAACGGCGCGGCAGGCATAGAGAGCATTGCCAGCCGCGCCGGCTATTCGAGCGTCGCATCTTTCACACGAAGTTTCAAATCCGCTTACGGAATGGCGCCGGCGAGATATCGCAGCAGCGGGCGTCACGTTATTTTCGATAACCATGTCACCGAGGAGAATGATGCGATGTATGACGTCGAACTCAGGAAAGAGAATGCCAGAACCGTGGCCGGCGTGCCGCACACCGGCTCCTACATGGAAGTCGATAAGGCCTTTGGAGAGGCTGTCGGAAAGATGGCGGCGGCGGGCCTGTTCCGGCCGGATATGCAGATGGTCGGAATCTATTATTCGGACCCCGGGCTTGTCGCGGAGGAGGCGTTGCAGTCCTTCGCCGGCTTTGTCGTGCCTGCCGGTTTCACGCCGCCAGCGGGGCTGGAGCTGCGTGAGATCGCCGGTGGTCGCTATGCCGTGTTGCGCCATATCGGACCTTATGCGGAGCTTCACAAGGCCTATGGCTGGTTTTATGGTAGCTACCTTCCGGCTAATGGATATGAGCCGGCGGACGCGCCGCCCGCGGAAGTCTATCTCAACAATCCGCGCGAAGTGGCGCCCCAGGACCTGCTGACGGAAATCTGCATACCCATTAAAGGATAGGCGGCGTCATTTCTCGCCAAGCTTCAGCGCCGTCACCGCCTCGCCGCTGTCGGCGATGTAGTCGCCGGCATCCTGCTGGCGCTGCAGCAGCAGGATGAAGATGAAATCGGTCAGCATCAGCTGGGCATCGCGCGCGGTGATCGCCGAGGAACGCACCTTTTCCTCATCGGCGATGGTATAGAGATTGAGGTCGGCCACCCGGGCGATCGCATTCTGTTTCGGCCCAGTCAGCGAGATCACCGTCGCGGCCCGGTCGCGGGCAAGCTCGGCGATGCGCACGGTCTCGATGCTTGCGCCGGAATAGGAGAGCGCGAACAGCACGTCGCCGGGTCTTGCGGCCGACACATTGGCCATCTGCACGTGGCTGTCGGAATCATGCAGCGCATAGCGGCCGAGCTTCTGCAGCTTGTAGCAGAAATCGCGCGCCACCAGCGAGGAGGCGCCAACGCCGGCCACGTGAATGCGCCGCGCGGCGTCGGTGAACTCCAGCGCCCGGGCAATCGCGCCCTCGTCATTGGCGGCGAGCGTCTGCTGCATGGCGTGCATCTTGCTGGCAAGCAGCTTCTGCGCGATCGTTGCGTGGCTGTCGCCAAGCTCGATCGTCGAATGCAGCGCGCCTGGCGTACGCCATTCACTCGCCTTGGCCTTGCTGACGGCGAATTTCATGTCCTGATAGCCGGAAAAGCCGAGTTTCTGGGCGAATTTCACCACGCTCGACTGGCTACGTCCGGTCTTTTCGGCAAGGCTTGCCGAAGACAGCCGCAACACCTCGTCGGGATGGGCGAGGATGAAATTGCCGATCTGCCGGTCGGCGGGCGCAAGGCTTTCAAGCTGGGCTTCGATGATCTTGAGGACGGACATTGCCTGCCTTTCCGATGGGGCGATTGTCGAAGAATAATAAATTCCCGATTTTTGGAATACAATGGAATTGTTGCGAATTGGTTTCGCTCGAACAGCGCCGGTGGCAATGGAATAAATTATTCTTGAATTTATTTGACAGGTGGAATTTCCAATTATAGCCTTGGATCAAATCCGAAGGTGCGGCCGATTGGAACAGAAGCATCGGCGCGCCGCGAAGGGCAGGGGAAGCGTCTCTTGAATTTGCTGAACGGCGAGCTCGACAAACTGGTGTCCGAAGGGCGCAATCCGAAGAGCCTCGAGCTCGATCTCATGACCACGCGCGAGATCATCGAGACCATCAATGCCGAGGACGAGGCGGTGGCGGGCGCGGTCGCCCGCGAAATCCCGTCGATCACGGCGGCGGTCGAACGCATCGTCGCGGCCTTCAATAGTGGCGGGCGGCTGATCTATATCGGCGCCGGCACCAGCGGTCGCCTCGGCGTGCTCGATGCCTCCGAATGCCCGCCGACATTTTCGGTGCCGCCCGGCATGGTGCTCGGCCTGATCGCCGGCGGCAATGCAGCACTCACCACCGCCGTCGAGGGCGCGGAGGATGACCCGGCTCTGGGCGCCGCCGATCTTGAGGCCGTCGAATTGAGCGAGCGGGATGTCGTCGTCGGCATCGCCGTCAGCGGCCGCACGCCCTATGTCATTGGCGCTCTGGAATATGCGCGCGGCAAGGGCGCGGGCACGGTCGCGCTTTCGTGTAATCCGGCTTCAGCGATTGCGACGATTGCCGATATCTCGATTGCCCCGGTTGTCGGCCCCGAGGTTCTGACCGGTTCCACCCGCATGAAATCCGGAACGGCGCAGAAGCTCGTGCTCAACATGCTGAGCACGGCCAGCATGATCCGCATCGGCAAGGTCTACCAGAACCTGATGGTCGACGTGACGGTCAGCAACGCCAAGCTTTACGCCCGCGCGGTGCGCATCGTCATGGATGCCTCCGGCGTCGGCGCGGACGAGGCGGCGGCGCTGCTGGAGAAAACCGGCAACGACGTCAAGCTCGCCATCCTGCTGGCGCTGACGGATATGGAATTGCAGCAAGGCCGCGATCTTCTGGTGAGATCCGGCGGCTATCTGCGCAAGGCGATCAACCAGAAGACGGCGCCAGGCCGCGAAGACTGAAGTCGCTCCGGCCCATCTGGCCGGCAACAATCATCATCTCGAGGGACATGATCATGGGAAGAGTTCAAATCAAGACGATTGCATCCGCGGTTGCCATTGCCGCAGCGCTCACGGCCATGCCGGCCGCGGCAGCGACATTGAAAATGGCGTGGTCGCAGGACGCGACCGGCCTTGATCCGCACAAACAGACCGCATTTGCGTCGATCCGCCTGCTCGAACTCATTTACGAGCCGCTGGCGCGCACCGATGCCGAACTGAACGTGGTGCCGGCCATCGCCGTCTCCTGGGAATTTTCCGAGGACGGCAAGACGCTGACCTTCAAGCTCGATCCGAATGCCAAATTCTCCAATGGCGACAAGGTGATGCCGGCGGATGTGAAGGCTTCGTTCGAGCGTATCCTTGACGAGGCCACCAGCGCCGCCGCCCGCTCCAATTTCCTGTCGATCGAAAGCATCGATACGCCCGATGACGAAACCGTCGTCTTCAACCTGTCGCAGCCGGACGTTCCGCTGCTGACGGCGATGTCGTCGATCAATGCGGCGATCGTTCCGGCGGCGGCGATTGAGGCCGATACGCTGGGCACTCAAACCACCGGTTCCGGTCCGTTCGTGCTGAAAAGCTGGGACCCGAATTCACGCGAGGTGCTGGAAGCCAACAGCAACTGGGCCGGCGGTACGCCCGGCGTTGATGGCATCGATATCTCGGTCCTTCCCGATGAGACCGCCATTCTTGCGTCGCTGCGGACCGGCCAGGTCGATTTCGCGCTGATCAACGATCCGCTGGTCGCAACATTGGTTCCGAGCAATCCGGGACTGACGCTCGATCGCGAGCCGGTGCTGTCCTATCACGTGCTCCAGCTCAATGCCGAAGAGGGCGCGATGGCCGAACTCAAGGTCCGTCAGGCGATCTCCTGCGCCATCGACCGGCAGGATGTGCTTGATGCGGCGCTTCTCGGCGAGGGCAAGGTAACCGGCCCGTTGACCATGCCGGCCTTCGCCACCGATCCCTCCGAACTGTTCTGCTATACGCAGGATCTCGACAAGGCCAGGGCGCTGATGAAGGAAGCAGGCTTTGCGGACGGTTTCTCGGCCAAGGTGATGGCGGCGACCGGCGAACCGCCTACGGCGGCTTCCGAGGCCCAGGTCATCCAGTCGCAACTCGCCGAGATCGGCATTGATCTCGATATCGAGATGATGGAGCTGAACGTCTATATCGACCGCTGGCTGAAGGGCGATTTCGATATGGCCGTGGCGCTGAACGGCGGCCGCACCGATCCCTACACCATGTATAACCGCTACTGGACAAAGGACGGCAACCTCAACCACGTCGCCCATTATATCGACGACGAACTTGATACGTTGATGAATGAAGGTCGCGTGGAAACGGATCCGGCCAAGCGCAAGGAAATATTCGCTGAATTCTCGAAGCACATCACCGAGGTTTCGCCCTGGGTCTGGCTTTACACCGGCTACAGCTACACCGCCAGCACCGACAAGGTGAGCGGCTTCGAAGCGACGCCGACCGGCTCGCTTTATGGGCTGTCCGCCGTTACCGTCGGCGAATAAGCAAAGGCGCGAGGACAACATTCCATGAACTATCTGACCCGAAGACTGGTGACCTTTCCTCTGGTCATGCTCGGGGTGTCGGTCCTCGTGTTCATCTCGATCAGGCTGGTTCCCGGCGATGCCATCACGGCGATGCTGGGGACCGAGGCCGGGCTTCTGACCCCCAATCAGCGGGCGGCGCTTGAAAGCTATTTCGGCATGGACCGGAGCTGGTTCTCCCAGTACTGGCACTGGCTCGGCGGCGCGCTCCACGGCGATCTCGGCATTTCCGTCACCTATGGCAAGCCGGTGCTGGACGTCATCCTCAGGGTGTTTCCGCTGACGCTCGAACTGGCATTGCTGTCGATGATCGTGGCGCTTGCCATCGGGTTGCCGGCGGGCATTTACGCTGCAACCCACGCTGAAAAACCGTCCGATCTGATCGTCCGCGTGGTCGCGATGATCGGCCAGTCGACGCCGAGTTTCGTGGTCGCGCTGCTGGCGATCTACGCGCTCTCGGTCTGGTTCGGCGTGCTGCCAGCCATGGGCACCTTCACGCCGCTTTTCGTTGATCCGTTGAAGAACCTCGCCCAGATGATCCTGCCCGCGCTGACGCTTGGCTTTGCCTTCGCCGCCGCCGTCACCCGGATATCGCGCTCCGCCATGCTCGATATTCTCTCCGACGACTATGTTCGCACCGCCCGCGCCAAGGGCGTGCCGCAGCGCAAGGTGATCTGGCACCATGCCCTGCCCAATGCGCTGATCCCGGTCGTGACCGTCTCCGGCGTCGAGTTCGGCTATCTGCTGGGCGGCGCGGTGATCGTTGAACAGGTGTTCGCGCTTCCGGGTCTCGGACGCACGGTGCTGGATGCCATTCTCCAGCGTGACTATGCGCTGGTGCAGGGCAGCGTATTGTTCATCGCGCTCAACTTCATGATCGTCAATCTGCTGGTCGATCTCGCCTATGCGGCGCTCGATCCGCGTATCCGGCTGGGGGCGCAGTGATGGCTCTCATACGTTCAATCTTCTCCCATCCAAGCGGCCGCATCGGCGGCGCGATCGTCGGGTTCTATATCGTGGTGGCGATCCTCGGCTTGATCGGCGCGACACCGCACGACCCGCTGATGCAATTCCGCATCGACCGGCTGCACGCGCCATCCGCCACCTACTGGATGGGCACCGATCTGCTCGGCCGCGATGTCGCAAGCCGGCTGATGATCGGCATCGCGCAATCCTTCATCGTCTCGTTTTCCTCCGTTGCGCTCGCCACAATCGCCGGCATCGTGCTCGGTCTGGCCGCCGCCTGGTTCGGCGGCAACTGGGATGGCGCGATCATGCGGCTGATGGACGTGCTGCTCGCCTTTCCGGCGATCCTGCTGGCGCTGCTGATCATCACCATTGTCGGCCCCGGAACCTGGACCAGCGTTGTGGCGATCGCCTTCGTCTACACGCCGATCTTCACCCGCGTGGTGCGTGGCCCGGCGCTGTCGCTGAAGACCCGTGAATTCGTCGACGCCGCCCGCACTTTCGGATCGTCGCGCACCTACATCCTGTCGCGGCATATGCTGCTCAATCTGGTCGCGCCGCTCACCGTGCAGGTGACGCTGGCGTTGGCCTGGGCGCTGCTGACGGAGGCGGGGCTGTCCTTTCTCGGCCTCGGCACCCAACCGCCGCAGGCCTCCCTCGGGCTGATGCTGAGTGAGGCCCGCAACCTGATGGAGATGGCGCCCTGGCTGCTGATCTTCCCGGCGCTCGCGATCATGCTCGGCATTCTCGGCTTCAACCTTCTGGGCGATGCGCTGCGCGACATTCTCGACCCACGCTCGCGGAGGGCCGAGGCATGAGCAGGCTTCTCTCTGTCTCCGATCTCCGCGTCGGCTTCGGTAAAAAACCGGAGAAGAACGAGGTCGTGCGCGGCGTCAGCTTCGATCTCGATGCCGGCGAGACGCTCGCCATTGTCGGCGAAAGCGGCTCGGGCAAATCCGTCACCTCGCTCTGCCTCAACCGTCTGGTCGATTTCGGCGGCGGCAAGATCACCGGCGGGCGGATCGATTATACGCTGTCAGACGGCAGCACGGTCGACCTCGCGACGCTTCCCGAGAACCGCCTGACCGGCATTCGCGGCCGCGAGATCGGGATGATCTTTCAGGAGCCGATGACCTCGCTGAACCCGGTCCACACCGTTGGCGAGCAGATCGCCGAAAGCTTCCGCCTGCATCACGGCCTCACTGGAAAGCAGGCGATGAATGCGGCGCGGGAAGCCCTTGAGCGGGTTCGCATTCCCGATGCCGAACGGCGGCTGAAATACCATCCGCACCAGCTTTCCGGCGGCATGCTGCAGCGGGTGATGATCGCGATCGCGCTGTCCTGCAATCCGCGCCTGCTGATCGCCGACGAGCCGACCACGGCGCTTGACGTCACGGTGCAGGCACAGATCCTGGCACTGCTCTCCGATCTGAAGCGCGAGAGCGAGATGGGCCTGATCTTCATCACCCATGATATCGGCCTTGTCGCTGGCATCGCCGACAAGGTGATGGTGATGCAGCAGGGCGAGGTGGTGGAGCAGGGCGAAACCGACACGGTTCTCGACAACCCGCAACATGCCTACACGCAGCACCTGCTGAAGGCCGTGCCGCATTTTGCCGAGGGCCGTGCCGTGCGCAGCGATTTTGCGCGCAAACCGGATGTCTCGCCGGCGCTGAAGGTTGAAAACCTGACGGTGCGTTTCCCGGTGACTTCCGGCCTGTTCAGAAAGCAGGCGGGCGCGGTTCACGCCGTCGATGGCATCGATTTCGACCTGATGCCGGGCGAGACGCTGGGCATTGTCGGCGAAAGCGGTTCCGGCAAGTCGACCACCGCGCGGGCGATCATGGGCCTCACCAAACCGACGCGGGGCTCGTTCTCGCTGGGCGATGGCGGCAACGTCGCCGCCCATGGCGATCCGATCCAGATGGTGTTCCAGAACCCCTATGCCTCGCTCAATCCGCGTCTTCGCGTCGACAGCATCCTCGCCGAACCGGTGATCGCCACCGGCGGCCGGCTGAACGCCGATACCCGCGCCCATATGGCCGCGCTGCTGAAGCGCGTCGGCCTGCCGGAAAACGCGCTGACGCGCTATCCGCACGAATTCTCCGGCGGCCAGCGCCAGCGGCTCTGCATCGCCCGGGCGCTGATGCTGAAGCCCTCCGTCGTGGTGCTGGACGAGGCTGTCTCCGCGCTCGATGTCTCGGTGCAGGCGATGGTGCTGGAGCTTCTGACCGAGCTTCAGCGCGACATGAACCTCTCCTACGTGTTCGTCACTCACGACATGGCCGTGGTCGAGCGTATCGCTCACCGCATCGCCGTGGTCTATGCCGGCCAGATCGTCGAGATCGGCGATGCGCGGGCGGTGCTTGCAGAGCCGCGGCATTCCTATACAAAGCGGCTGATTTCGGCGGTGCCGAGCATCGACCGCCGCCGCCAGGATTACCGCGTCGACACCACCGACGTGCCGTCGCTGGTGCGCCCGGCGGGCTATGAGCCGCCGGATGCCGACTGGGTATCCTATGGCGATGATCATCTGGCGAGGGCGGAATGATGAGCGAGATCAGGTTCGACAAGGCTTTTTCGGCGCTGGAGCGATCCGTTGCCGCCGGACGGATTCCGGGCGGCGTGCTGGGATGGATCGACCTTGAGGGCAGGCGTTTGACCCGGGGCGCGGGCAGGGCCGCCATCGTGCCGGAAGAGCGTCAGATGACGATCGATACATGGTTCGATCTCGCCTCGCTCACCAAGGTGATCTTCACCACGCCGCGCATTCTGGCGCTCGCCGAGGCCGGAGAAATCGACCTCGATGCGCCGCTGACCTCCGTCATTCCCGATTTTCGGCAATACGATCCGAACTGCTGGGAGCGGCAGGTGACCTTCCGCCAGTGCCTTGGGCACCAGACGCATTTCCCCGCGGTCGAGCCGATCTACACCTATGGCGGCGACCCCGACCGGTTGAGGGCCTTCGTGCTTCAGCGGGAGTGGAGACGGGTGGAAACGCCGGTCTATTCCGATATCAACTTCATCCTGCTCGGCATCGCGCTGGAACGGCTTTCGGGCGATACGATCCGCGATCTCAAGCCCGGGCCGGGCTTTGCGTTTTCCGCCGAGCCCGCGAAGACCGTCGCGACCGAGCGGTGCACATGGCGCGGCCGGGTGATTGCGGGCGAGGTTCACGACGAGAATTGCTACGCCCTTCAGGGCTCCGGCCATGCCGGGCTATTCGGGCAGGTCGATGCCGTTTTGGGTTTCGCCCGCGATCTCCTGAAGCGCGACAACCGGGATGACGCAGCCGTCAGGCTGATGCGGGAGCCCTTGTCCGAGCGCCGCACCCATGGCTGGGAACGGCCTTATGAGGGCTGGCATGGCGGCGCGCTCTGCTCGCAGGCGACCATCGGCCATACCGGCTTCACCGGCACCTCGCTGGTGGTCGATTTCGAGCGCGGCCACGCCTGGACATTGCTGACCAATCGCGTCCACCCCAGCCGCCATGTCGACAGCGGCATCATGGCACTGCGCCGCGCTGTCAGCGATTTCATAAACGGAGCGGAATGATGGCTGAGGAATTCAAACCGGTCTGGGCGGTCGGCCTGATGACGGGCACCGTGCTCGACGGCAATATCGATGTGGCGATGCTGAAAACCGACGGGGTAAGCGTCACCGAATTCGGGGCCTACACGCTGGCGCCCTATCCGCAATCGACCCGCGACCTGCTGGAGGAAACGCTCGCCATTGCCCGCAAATGGAATTTCGAGGGCCCCGAGCCGGAAACCTTCGCGGAAGCCGAAGAGGTCCTGACCCGCGCCCAGTCCGCAGCCGTCAGGGCGCTGGTGGAAGCGGAAGGGCTGACAATGGCCGATATCGGCGTTGTCGGCTTTCATGGCCAGTCCGTGCTGCACCGCGCGCCGACCAAGGACCGGATCGGCGATACCCGCCAGCTCGGCGACGGCGCTTTGATGCACGAACTGCTCGGCTGCGAGGTCGCCTATGATTTCCGCACCGCCGATGTTCGCGCGGGCGGGCAGGGCGCGCCGCTTTCTGCGGGCTATCATCAGGCCTTGCTGCGCGGTCTCGACATGACGGGCGAGACGGCGGTGCTCAATCTCGGCGGTGTCGCCAACGTCACGTCGTGGGATGGCGGCGACCGGCTGATCGCCTTCGATACCGGTCCCGCCAACGCCCCGCTCAACGATTTCATGAAGGAAAACGGCCTCGGCGACATGGATCGCGACGGCAGGCTGGCGCTCTCCGGAACGGTTGACGAGGATCGGCTCGCGCGACTGCTCGAACATCCCTATCTTTCAGCGCCTTATCCGAAGTCCCTCGACCGTTTCGACTTCACCGCCGCCATGGCCGAAGGTCTCGATCCCGCCACGGGCGCTGCAACGCTGACCGCGTTCACCGCCTCGGCCGTCGGCAAGGCGCTCGACCTTCTGCCGGTGCGTCCGAAACGCCTGATCGTCTGCGGCGGCGGGCGGCGCAACCCGGCGATCATGGCGATGCTCGACACCCGCGCCGGCGTCGAGGCCGTGCCCGCGGAAACGGTCGGCTGGCGCGGCGATGCGATCGAGGCCGAGTGTTTCGCGTTTCTGGCGGTACGCACGCTGCGCGGTCTCCCGATCAGCTTCCCGACCACCACCGGTGTTCCCGCGCCGATGACGGGCGGCAAGGTCGCGGGCTGAGGTTTTGCCGCCAGTGCTCAGCGGAGCTCTCCACCTGCCTCATCCAGACAAGCCCTGAGAATGACGCAGAGGAGGGGGAGAGGTCTGTCAGTTTTTCAGGAATTCGGCGACGGCGTCGATTTCCTGCGGGCGGATTTCGTGGCCGCCGCCGTGGAAGAGCGACCGGACCATAGCCTTCTGTGCTTCGAAATAGCCGATCAGGGCGCGGGTTCCGGCAGGTGGGCAGATCGGGTCGCGTTCACCGGCGGTTACCAGAATATCCTTGCCCGATAGCGCCGGATTATCCTCCGGCGTCCACGGGATCAGCGGATGCATGAGCACGGCACGGTCGAAGAGATCCGGTTGTCTGAACAGCACCGAGGCGAGAATGTTGGCGCCGTTGGAATAGCCGATGCCATAGACTGTGCGGCTGGGATCGGCTTTGCGGTGCGCCGCGATGAAGCGGCGCATCTTGTCGGTGCGGCGGGCAAGATCGTCCATGTCGTAAACACCTTCGCCGGTGCGGCGGAAGAAGCGCAAAGCGCCGAATTCCGAAACGTCGCCGCGCGGCGAGACGATGGCAGCGCCCGGCAGAATCTGCTCCACGAGCGGGACGAACTGGTGTTCATTGCCGCCTGTGCCGTGAAAGCTGAAGACGAGCGGTTCTCCGGCTGTGCCGGCGCGCGTGAAAGCCTGATAGGTATCATCGGTCATGGTCTGGGTCCTCTGGCGTCAGTCGGGTCCGGCCATGCCGGACCCGGAGAAAGGGAACCGGCGCCTGTAGTCGGAGAGGCGCCGGCTGACACTCAGTCGTCGATCGGCGTCAGGATTTCTTCGATCTTGGCGCGATGCTGCTCATATTGCGGCGGCAGTTTCAGCGCTTCGCCGAGATGGGCCGTGTCCTCGTCGGCGTCAAAGCCCGGCTCGTTGGTCGCGATCTCGAACAGCACGCCGCCGGGTGTGCGGAAATAGATCGCCCAGAAATAGTTCCGGTCGATCACCGGGGTCACCTGATAGCCGGTATCCATCAGCGCCTTGCGGACGTCGAGCTGGGCGGCGCGATCCTCCACCGCAAACGCGATGTGGTGGACGGAGCCTGCGCCCTGACGGGCAGCATTCGCCGACGGCAGGGTCTGGATGTCGATAAAATCGGCGCCGTTGCCATTGCCGATCGCGAAACGGGTCCAGTCATCCTTGCTGTCGACCTTTTGATAGCCCATGAAGCCGAGCAGTTCCGCCGTCGCGCCGCTGTCAGCAAGGCGCAGGCTCGCGCCATGGAAGCCGCGGATTGCTTCCGCCTCCGCGATATCGCCTTTCAACCAGCCCGCGCGGTCGTCATTGTCAACTTCGACCAGCGCGAAGGCATCCCGATCAGGGCCTGCAAAATGAAGACGCTTTTCGCCGAAGACTTCGGTTTCGGCGATATGCCCGACGCCCATCGCGCCGAGGCGTTCCTTCCAGAAGGCGAGCGCGCCCCTGGGGACCGCAAACAGTGTTTCGCCGACCTCGCCCGTGCCGGGCCTGCCGGCGGCGATATGCGGGAAGGGGAAATAGGTCAACACCGAGCCGGGCGTGCCGACCTCGTCGCCGTAATAGAGGTGGTAGACGTCCGGGGCGTCGAAGTTCACGGTTTTCTTGACGCGGCGAAGCCCGAGGGTTCCGGTGAAGAAGTCATTGTTGGCCTGTGCATCCGCCGCCATGGAGGTGATGTGATGCAAGCCCTTGATCTGCTGTAACATCATATTGTTCCTTGCCTTACGGGGCGTGCGTTTCGCGCCTCGTTTCTGGACATAAGATGGGGCATCAGAGATGAAACGATAAGTGTAATTAAATTGACGATATTATTGCATATGACGTAATAATAACCTCATGAAGGCTTTGAACGACATCCGTGTTTTCCTGAGCGTCGCCGAACTTGGCAGTTTTGCCGCGGCGTCACGCGCGCTTGCCATGACCGCGCCAAGCGTGACGCGAGCCGTTGGTGCGCTGGAGGAGCGGCTCGGCGTGCAGCTTTTCGTGCGCACCACGCGTCAGGTGTCGCTCACCTCGGCGGGCGCGATCTATGCGGCGCGGATGCGGCCGCTGTTGAAGGCGTTCGACGATGCCAGCGAGGAGGTGCGCGAGCGGGAGGCGGCCGTCAGCGGCCACATCAGGCTGAACGCGCCGCTGTCGCTCGGCCAGCAGATATTGCCGGATGTGCTCTCCGGTTTCCGCTCGCAACATCCAGCGATCAGCCTTTCGGTGACGCTTGACGACAGTTTCGTCGATATCGTCACCGCGCCATTCGATCTGGCCATCCGGATTTCCGGACCGCCCGAGGACAAATCGACGATCTGGCGCAAATTGTGTCCGATCCGGCGGGTGCTGGTGGCCTCGCCCGGATTTCTGGCCACCAACGGAACGCCGGAAACGCCTGACGATCTTTCCGCCTGCCTGGCCTTTGATGCGGAGGCGGCGACTGAAACCTGGGAGTTGACGAGCGCCGGGAAAAGACGGCGGGTGCGGGCAGGGACGACATTTGCCGGCAATAACGGCGAGCTTCTGGCACGACTTGCCGAAAACGGCGAGGGCGTCGCGCTGCTTCCGCACTTCATCGTCGAGGACGCGCTGGGAGAGGGGCGGCTGACGCAGGTGCTTTCCGGCTGGACGCCGCCGGAACTGTGGCTGACGCTCTATTATCCGCCCTATGACCGCCTGCCGGTCCGGGTTGCCCGGTTTTCGGATTTCTTCGAAGCCTATGTCACCCGTGTCCGGCCATTGTGAAGCGCCGTCACCTCTGCTTTCGGCCCGAACGTTGAACGCGCGAACCGGCTTGCCCGCGGGAGGCAAGTTCTTTACCTGTGGCATCAGTCTGTGCTCGTGCTGAAGGGGCTGTCGCACTTATGGGTAAGGTAATCTCCCGCTCGCCTGCTTTGACCGGCGCTTTCTGGATGGTGCTCGCCGGCGTGGTTTACGCGGCCGGCAATGTGTTGATCCAGCAGGTGACGATGAATATGGGGTTTGCGGCGTCATCGGTCGCGTTCTGGCAATATGGCATCGCGCTGGTGTTTGCGGTGCCCTATCTCTGGCGCACCGGGCTTTCGGTGATGAAAACCAGCTATCCATGGCAGCATGTCTTTCGGGTGGCGCTCTCCGCGCTCGGGGTGCAGGCCTGGGCTATCGGCCTTGCCTCGGTTCCGATCGGCCAGGCGATCGCGCTGGTCATGACCTCGCCGTTCTTCATCATCGTCGGGGCAAAACTGTTTCTGGGCGAGACGGTCGGGCCGTCACGCTGGATCGCGACGGCGGTGGGGTTCACCGGCGCGCTGCTGATCCTTCAGCCCTGGTCGGAAAGCTTCACCTGGGCGGCGCTGCTGCCGGTCGCCTCGGCGCTTCTGTGGGGCGGAACCTCGCTGATCACCAAGCGGCTGACGGCGCATGAGAAGCCCGAATCGATCACCGTCTGGCTGTTGATGCTGCTGACCCCGATAAACGCACTGGTCGCCGTTGGCGGCGGCTTTGCCGTGCCCATGGGCGATGCGATCTGGATCATGCTCGCGCTCGGCCTGCTGACGGCGCTTGCGCAATATTTCCTGACGCTCGCCTATTCGAGCGCGGACGCGGCCTATGTCCAGCCCTTCGACGACCTGAAACTGCCGCTCAACGTGCTCGGCGGCTGGCTGGTTTTCGGCTATGCGCCGGATACGCTGTTCTGGCTCGGCGGCGTGATGATCCTCACCGCCTCGCTTTCAATCATGCTGATCGAGCGCCGAAGGGAGCGGTAGCAGGGGGTTGTCACCATCCTGTCATCGCCGCGTAATCCTGCTGTCACACGTCTCGCGCAGAACCCTGCTGATAACTTGACCTTGGAGGGTTTATCTATGCGATTCCGTCTCACCGGTGCGGCTCTGAGCGCCGCACTGCTGGCTTCCGCCGCGTTCCCGGCCGCCGCCGAACCCGTCTTCAACCGTATCGCGGTGTTCAACGTCGCCGGCAACCTGCCCGCCGACATGGATCCGGTGACCGAAACCTCTGCGGAAATCATCGCCGCGAGCGAGGACGGCAACACGCTGATCTATTCCGACAGCCCGCTTGGCGCCCTCGGCTTTGTCGACATCACCGATCCGAAAGCGCCGGCTGCTCTCGGGATCCTCAAGCTTGACGGCGAGCCGACCTCGGTTGCCGTTTCAGGTTCCAAGGCGCTGGTCGGCGTCAACACCTCGGAAAGCTACACCGCGCCGTCGGGTTTCATCGGCGTTGTCGATATCGCCTCGCGCACGCTTGAAAGCCAGTGCGATCTCGGCGGCCAGCCCGATTCCGTCGCCGCCTCTCCGGATGGCTCGATCGTTGCCATCGCGATCGAAAACGAACGCGACGAAGACCTGAACGACGGCGAGATCCCGCAGATGCCGGCCGGCGATCTGGTGATCATTTCGCTGAATGACGGCGTTGCCGACTGCGCCACGATCAAGCATGTCGCCATGACCGGCTTTTCCGAAATGGTTGCCCCGACGGATCCCGAGCCGGAATTCATCGATATCAACGCCGACAACGAAATCGTGCTGACGCTGCAGGAAAACAACGGCATCGCCATCATCGACGGCAATACCGGCGAGGTGAAGAACCATTTCTCCGCCGGCTCCGTCGACATCAGCGGCATCGATACCGAAAAGGATGGCCGGCTTGATTTCACCGGTTCGCTTTCCGGCGTCGCCCGCGAGCCCGACACCGTCAAATGGCTCGACAATGATCGCTTCGCCATCGCCAATGAGGGCGACTACAAGGGCGGTTCGCGCGGCTTCTCGATCTTCTCCGATTCCGGCGAACTGCTTTACGAATCCGGCGCCTCGTTCGAGCGCGCCGTTGCCTCGATCGGCCATTTCCCGGACAAGCGCGCCGGCAAGAAGGGCGTCGAGCCCGAGGGCCTGATCAAGGGAACGTTCGGCGACACCGACTATCTGTTCGTGCTGTCCGAGCGCGCCTCCGTCGTCGGCGTTTACGACGACAGCACCGCCGATGCGCCCGAACTCGTGCAGCTTCTGCCGTCCGGTCTTTCGCCGGAAAGCGGCGTTGCCATTCCCGGCCGCAATCTGCTGGTCACCGCCAACGAGACCGATCTCGGACCCGATGGCGGCGTGCGGTCGCATGTGATGCTCTATGCCTACGAGGATGCGGAGGCCAATTATCCGCAGATCGTTTCCGATCTCACCCGCGATCCGCTGATCGGCTTCGGCGCGCTTTCGGGCCTTGCCGCAGATCCTTCTGACGCCGGCAAGCTCTATGCCGTCAATGACAGCTTCTATTCCGGTCAGCCGTCGATCTTCATCATCGATGCCGCGCGGAAGCCGGCGATGATCACCGATGTCATCCGCGTCACCCGCGACGGCGCTCCGGCTGAAAAGCTCGACCTCGAAGGCGTTGCGGTTGATGGCAAGGGCGGCTTCTGGCTCGCCTCGGAAGGCAATCCCGACAAGGAGGTGCCGCATGCGGTCTACCATGTCGACGGAACCGGCGCGATCACCGAGACCATCGACCTGCCGGAGGCCCTGCTTGCGGCCCAGACCCGCTTCGGCATGGAAGGCATCACCACGGTTGGCGAAGGCGATGACCTGACGTTGTGGATGGCGGTGCAGCGCGAATGGGGCGACGACGAAAAGGGCTTCGTCAAGCTTATCGCCTACAAGCCGGCTACTCAGGAATGGGGCGCGGTGGCCTATCCGCTGGAAACCGCTGAAAAGGGCTGGGTCGGTCTGTCCGAGATCACGGCCAACGGCGACAGCGTCTATATCGTCGAACGCGACAACCAGATCGGCGACGCGGCCGGCCTGAAGAAGCTCTACAAGGTCGCCCTTGCCGACATGAAGCCTGCGCCGATCGGCTCCACGCTGCCGGTTGTCGAAAAGCAGGAAGCGGCCGATCTTCTGCCGCTGATGAAATCCGCCTCCAACGGTTTCGTCGTCGACAAGATCGAGGGCTTCACCATCGCCGCCGACGGCACGGCCTATGCCGTGACCGACAATGACGGCGTCGACGATTCCTCCGGCGAGACGCTGTTCTTCACGGTCTCGCTGAACTGATCGTTACCGATTGCAAAATGAGAGAGGCCGGGCTTTGTCGCCCGGCCTTTCTGTTTGTTGACAAGCCCGAAAGCGTTACGCCGTCGCCTCCCACTCAGCCGTCACCCCGGACTTGATCCGGGGTCCAGGGCGTTGCGACGGGCGGATCATAGAGACAAGGCGCGTCGCAAAGGGCTACTATGCGGCCCTGGATGCCGGCTCAGGGCCGGCATGACGGACGAGCTTGGGGAGGGGCTTTGTCAGCAGTCCGGGCGTCGAGCCTCGGCCTTTCGGGCTCCGGTGCGTGCCGCGCCTCTACCAGCGCTGGTGCACATGGGGCGCGATGCGGGTGCGGTAGATTTCATCCATCGCCGCCATCACCTCGGCGCCGATGACCGGCAGGTCGGACGCGGCGGCATTGGCTTTCGCCTGGTCGGCATTGCGCGCTCCGGGGATGGCGACCGTCACGGCATCGTTCATCAGGATCCAGCGCAGCGCGAACGCGGCCATGGCGGCGCCGCGCGGCACATGCTTTCGGACTTCCTCGACGGCATCGAGCGCGATCTCGAAGGGCACGCCGGCAAAGGTTTCGCCGACATCGAAGGCATCGCCATTGCGGTTGAAATTGCGGTGGTCGGCGCTGTCGAAGACGGTGTCGCGGGTGATCTTGCCCGAAAGCAGCCCGCTTGCGAGCGGCACGCGCACGATCACGGCAATGTTCCTGCGCTTTGCCTCCGGGAAGAACAGCGCGGCCGGACGCTGGCGGAAGATGTTGTAGATGATCTGGACGCTGGCGACGCCCGGAAACTCGATCGCCTTCAGCGCCTCTTCGACCTTTTCGACGCTGACGCCGTAATTGGCGATCTTGCCCTTGGCCTTCAGCGCGTCGAGCGCCTCGAACACGTCCGGACGATAAAACGCTTCGGTCGGCGGGCAGTGGAGCTGTACGAGATCCAGCCGTTCCATCTTCAGGTTTTTCAGGCTGCGGTCGACGAAGCCTTCGAGGTTTTCCAGGTTGTAACCATCGGCGGTGTGCGGATCGAGCCGGCGTCCGGCCTTGGTGGCGACGAACGGCTTCTGGCCGCCGCGATTTGCAAGCACGTCGGCGATGATTTTCTCGGAGCGGCCATCGCCGTAAACATCGGCCGTATCGATGAAATTGATGCCCGAATCGAGTGCGGCGTGAAGGGCCGCGCGGCCGTCATCTTCGCTCACCGAACCCCAGCTTCCGCCGATCTGCCAGGCGCCGAAGCCGATATTCGAAACGGGCCGTCCGGTGCGGCCGAAATTGTGATAGTGCATGATATCCTCCGGTGGTGGCCCATCCCTTGGAAAATGCGGATGGGATAAAGCGCCGGACCGGCGCTTTGGGGTTGAAGTGTCGTTGCGAACTCTTTTACCCCTTTGAGGTGAGAAGACAAATGAGGGAACCTTGACCAGCTTCCGTTTCATCCATGCCGCCGACCTGCACCTTGGAAGTCCCCTTTCAGGGTTGGCGCTGAAGGACCGGCAGATTGCCGAGCGCTTTGCCGCCGCCGGCCGCGACGCCTTCACGGCGCTGATCGATTGCGCGATCGAGCAGGCTGTCGATTTCATGGTGATTGCCGGCGACGTCTATGACGGCGCATGGCGCGACAACAGCGTCGGCCTGTTCTTCAACCGCGAGATCGCCCGGCTTTCGCGCGCCGCGATCCCGGTCTATTTCCTGCGCGGCAACCATGATGCCGAAAGCATCGTCACCCGCACGATCGCGATGCCGGACGGCGTTCACGAATTTTCGACGCGGCATCCCGAGACGTTCATCATCGAGGGGCTGAAAGTGGCGCTGCACGGCCAGGGCTTCGCCGATCGCGTGGCCGGCGATAACCTGGCGCTTGCCTATCCGCCGGCGGTCGCCGGCCATTTCAACATCGGCGTGCTGCACACATCGCTTTCGGGGCGGCCGCCGCATGCCGTCTATGCGCCGTGCACCCCGGCAGATCTCGCCTCGCGCGGCTATGATTACTGGGCGCTCGGCCATGTCCATGCCTTCGAGGAGGTCTCCGCCGATCCGCTGACGCTCTATCCCGGCAATCTCCAGGGCCGCAATATCCGCGAGACCGGTGACAAGGGCGCTGTCCTTGTGACGGTCGAGGACGGCGCGCCCCGCTATCAGCGCATCATCCTCGACCGCGCCCGTTTCGAGGCCGTTTCCGTCACGATTGAGCCCGGCATGCGCGAAAGCGATATCCTGCAGGCGGTGGAGGCAGCACTTGCCGCACTTTCGGAGGCGGCGGATGCGCGGCCGGTGGCGTTGCGGCTCACGCTTGCCGGCGCCCATGGTAATGCCCACCGGATGATTGCCGCGCATGGCGAGTGGCACGACGACCTCCAGGCCGCCTGCCAGCGGGTTCACGCCGATCTGTGGCTGGAAAAACTGGTGCTCGCGCTGGCCGCGCCCGAAGCCTCTCCCCGCCTTGCCCGGGAAAATGATCTCGACATCGAGGCCATGATCGATGCTCTCGTCGGTGATGAGGCGATCCGGACCGAAATCGAGGGGCTGATCGACGAAATCGCGGTGAAGCTTCCCGGCGGCGTCAATGCAAAGGACGAGGCGTTCTCAACATCGCGCACGGATCTGCTGGCGGATGCCCGCGCCATTCTTGCCGCCCGGCTCGAGGGCTGAACGATGCGTTTCCTGTCGCTCGATCTCATCCGCTACGGCCACTTCACCGACCGCGCCATCGCCTTCCGCCCCGACGCCGGGCTCCATGTCGTCTACGGCCCGAACGAAGCCGGAAAATCCTCGGCGCTTGCAGCCTTTTCCGATCTGCTGTTCGGGTTTCCCGACCGCAATGTCGGCTATGATTTCATGCATCCCGCGCGCGATCTGCGCCTTGGGGCCACTTTGCGCGCGCGGGAGGGGGGCGAACTCGCTTTTCGTCGGCGCAAGGGCCGGAGCAACACATTGCTCGATGCATCCACCGAGGCCGCGCTCAACGACGATGCGCTATCCGTCTTTCTCGGCAGTCTCGACCGCGCCGTTTTCGAACGCGCCTTCGGCCTTGATTCGGCAAGGCTTAGGGCCGGCGCCGACGAGATGCTGGCCGATGGCGGCGAGATCGGCCAGATGCTGTTTTCCGCGGCTTCCGGGCTGACGGGGCTACGCTCGGCGAGCGAGGCGCTGGCAACGGAAGCCGATGGCATCTACGCCCCGCGCAAATCGCAGAACCGCAGTTTCTACCAGGCGCTCGACCGTTACGACGAAGCCCGAAAGGTCGAACGCGAGCGTCAGCTCAACGCCAGCGACTGGACCGCGCTGCTGAAGGAGGAGCGCGATATCGAACAGGCTTTCGCTGTGGTCGAGGACCGGCAATCGCAGCGGGCGCGGCGGATCGGCGAGCTTGAACGGTTGCAGCGGCTGCGCGGGCTGCTGGGCGAGATCGACGGGCATGGCGCGGCACTTGCGGAATTTTCCGATATCGACGCGATTGATGACAGTATCGGCGAGGAGCTCGGTGACCTCGAGACCCGCCGCGTCCGGCTGGTTGAACAGATAGAGGCCAAGGAGGCCAGACAGACGGACGGGCGGCGGGAGCTGGAGGCGCTTGTCGTCGACGACGCGCTTATGGCACGCCGTGCCGAAATCGGCCGGTTGCAGGCAGAGAGCGGGCTTTACGAACAGGCGATCGAGATCATGCCGCGCCGGCAGCATGAATTGCGCGATACCGAGGCGAAACTTCACGACGCTGCCGTCCAGCTCGGATTTTCTTCGATCGATGTTCTGGAAAAGACTTTTCCGAACAAGCTTTTGCGGTCTGAATTTGAAGCAGTTGTGGAGCAGATGAGAGAGCAGGGCCGGACCCGCCGTGCGGCGGAAAACGCTCTCTTGGAAAACCGCGAGACGCTGGCGCGGCTGGAACAGCAACATGGCGAGGGCCACCTGCGCGATCCCGCGCCGCTACGCAAAAGCTATGAGGCGTTGCGCGACGATCTTGCCGGCATAAGAGAGGCGGAAACGCTCGAAGCGGAGATCGCCGGCAAGGAACGCGTTCTCCATGAGCAGGCCGGCAGCCTGCGTCCGGCGGTGACCGACATTCTGTTCCTCCGGGGTGGCGATCTTCCCGCCGAGGCGGCGTTGAAAGCCGCGCGTGATGATATCGCCTCGGCGAAGTCGGCGCTTGCCGATTGCGACAATGGGCTTGCGAAGATCGACGAGGAATGCAGGCGTCTGGAAGCGTTGCTGACTGAGGATCGCGAGGCCGGGCCTGTCCCGACCCGTACGGCGATCGACGCGGCCCGGGCAGAGCGCGACCGGCTGTTCGAAACGCTTTCCGGGGATGGCAGGACCGACGCTTATGCCGATGCCGTCCGCGCGGCGGACCGTCTCGCCGACAATGCGCTTGACGACGCCGAGCGGGTGGCGCGCCATGCCGACAATCTCCGCCGGCTGGAACGGGAGACCGTACAGAGGCAGCAAGGCGCGGAAAAGCGAGAGGCCGCTCTCCTGGCTGTGGCGCAGGCGCAGGCGGATTATGAGGCGCTGTTTTCAGGGCTCGACATTGCGCCCGCTGCCCCTGAGGCGATGATCGAATGGTGCCGGCGGGCGGAGGCGCTGCTTGAGGCGCGGACAGCGCTGCTTTCGCTGAAAGACAGGAAGGTGGTTCTCGACCGGAACAACGAGGCGCTGCGCGCTGCGCTGGTCAAGCTCGCTGAAAATCTCGGCACGGATACGTCGCTGCCGCTCGGCGCGCTCGCCCGCGATGTCAACACGTCGCTCGACCGTCTCGGCGAACGCTGGGCGGAAGCGCGAGAACATGCCGGCGCATTGAAGGCGGCGCGGCAGGCGATCGAGAAGGGACAGGAGCAGCTTGCGCTGTTGCAAGCCGGGGAGAAGGCCGTGGCCGCGCGGTTTGCCGCAAGTCTCGCCGGTGTCGGCCTGCCGGGCGAAACCGGCCTTGCCGGCGCGGAGGCAGCACTTGCCCTCTGGGCCGACCTGCCATCGCTTCTGGCCACGCGCACGCGGCTGGCCCGGGAGGTCGAGGCCGATGGCAAGCGGATCACGGCGTTCGAAGGCGAGGCCCGGAAACTGGCGGAAGCCGTGGCGGCGGATATCGCGGGGGAACCGGCGACGCGTATCGTCAAGGTCCTTGCCGAGCGCGCCGCCGATCACGCCGAACGCGCAGTGAAGCGGGCGACGCTCAGGGAAAGCGCCGAGCGGCTTCGTCTTGAGCTTGAAGCCGATACGCTAGAACGGGCGAGGGTGGACAGCCGGATCGCGGCCATCGCTTCGACGCTGCCGGCAGGGGTCGTAATCGATGGCCTTTCGGCGCGGCTGCGGCAGCGGGCGCTTTTGCGGCAAGCTCTGGCGGAGGCACGGCATCGGTTTTCCGGGATCGGCGACGGGGCCTCGGTGGAGGATATCCGGGCGCTGGCCGAAACGCTGGACGAGATCGACTGCCGGCAGGAGCTCGAACATCTGAAGGCCGATGCCGAGGAGGACAAGGCGGAGATCGAGGCGTTGCGGGAACGGCGCACGGCACTGCGTCACCGCAAACAGGCGCTGGAAGCGGGCGAGGGCAGCGAGACCGCCGCCTTCGATCGCGTCTCGGCCGAGGCTGAAGCGCAGGCGCTTGCCCGTCAATGGGTGGTGCTGAAGCTTGCCGGGCGTCTGCTCGACAGCGCGCTGGAGCGCTATCGCGAGGGCCGGGCCGATCCCATTCTGGCGGCTGCAGGACGGCACTTCAAAACCCTGACCCGCGACAGTTTCGAGGGACTTTCGCAGGCTTATGGCGAGCATGATGCACTGGTGCTCTCAGCCGTGCGCGCCGGCGGCGGCGAGGTGCAGGTGGAAGGGCTGAGCGACGGTACGCGCGATCAGCTCTATCTCGCGCTCAGGCTTGCCTTTCTGGAGGATTACGCCAGCCGCAACGAACCGGCGCCGCTGATCGTCGACGATATCTTCCAGACGTTCGATGACGCCCGCGGTGCCGCCGGCCTCAATGCGCTTGCCGGCCTCGCAGGGCTGCAGACCATCCTCTTCACCCATGAGACGAGCATGGTGGATATCGCCCGAAGGGAACTGGGTGAGAGTGCCGATATCATCACACTGGAGCGAAGCTGACCTTATTCTTCAGTCTCTTCGTCCAAGCCCTTGCGTTTGCTTAGATTTGTCGCGAATTCCAGACGCCTGAGCAGGAAAAGAACGATAAGGCCGAGCAGGGAGGCGAATATGCCGAGGCTCCACAGGCCGAGACCGATCGTCAGCCCGATCGCGCCGGAAAACCAGAGACCGGCTCCGGTCGTCAGACCCTTCACCGTGCCTTTCTGCATGAATACGATGCCGGCGGCCAGAAAGGCGACGCCTTCGGTGATCGATTGGACGACGCGGGTGGGATCGACCCGCAGCACGTCACGGTCGCTGCGCATGATCTCCGGCACCTCGATGGCGACAAGCACGAACAGGGCGGCGGCCATGCTGACCAGAATATGGGTTCTTAGGCCTGCCGGGTGGCGGTGGATTTCGCGCTCGAAGCCGATCAGTCCGCCGAAAATCGCCGCGCCGATCAGCCGGACGAACATCACGATATGATCGGCGGAAAACGCGTTTTGAAACTCTTCGGCCAGATATTGCGTCATGGTCAGGCTTTCAGGGCTGCCAGGATTTTTTCCGCATTGGCCTTCAGCACGGCCGTGTCCTCCATGCCGTCGCCGTGGCGCTTCATTGGCATGTTCTCGTGGCGCGGGACCACGTGGAAATGGAGGTGATAGACGGTCTGGCCTGCGGCTTGCTCGTTGAACTGGCCGATATAGACCCCATCGGCATCGAAGGCCGCCTTCACCGCGCGGGCGAGTTTCTGCACAACCGGCATCGTCTTCGCCAGCACCGCGGGATCGGCGTCGAGCAGGTTGCGCGAGGGCGCGCGCGGGATCACCAGAACATGACCCGGCGCCTGCGGCATCACGTCCATGATCGCCACGGCGTGCTCATCCTCGTACACCCGGATCGAGGGGATTTCGCCGCGCAGCAGTTTGGCGAAGATATTGTCGTTGTCGTAATCGGCCATCCTTCATTCCTCCTCGGTGCGTTCGCCGCCGGGCCTTTTGTAGGGCCCGTGATCGGCGAGAATATCATTGAAACGGGCAACGTCCTCGCGCTCATGGTCGAGAAAATCGGCAACCGCGCGTCTGAGCCCTTCATGGGCGATATAGTGCGCGGAATGGGTGGTGACAGGGAGGTAGCCGCGCGCCAGCTTGTGTTCGCCCTGGGCGCCGGCTTCGACCCGCTTCAACCCATGGGCGATCGCATAGTCGATCGCCTGGTGATAGCAGACCTCGAAATGCAGGAAGCGATGGTCCTCGATGCAGCCCCAGTGGCGTCCGTAAAGCGCGTCCGAGCCGATGAAGTTGATCGCGCCGGCGATATAGCGTCCCTCACGCTTCGCCATCACCAGCAGCACGTCCTTGGCCATGCGCTCGCCGATCAGTGAATAGAATGCGCGGGTGAGATAGGGTCGCCCCCATTTGCGGCTGCCGGTGTCGATGTAGAAGGTGAAGAACTGGTCCCAGATTTCCTCGGTCAGGTCGGAACCGGTGAGCCAGTCGATCTCGATCCCGGCTTCGAGCGCGGTCCGGCGCTCCTTCTTCAGCGCCTTGCGCTTGCGCGAGGCGAGCGTGTCGAGGAAGGCGTCGTAGCTGTCGTAACCGGGATTGACGAAATGGAACTGCTGGTCGGTGCGGTGGAGATAGCCCGCCTGCTCGAATATGCCGATTTCGCCTTCGGGAATGAAGGTGACATGGGTGGAGGATATGCCGAGCCGGTCGTTGACGGCCTGAAGCCCCTCGGCCAGCACCTTGGCGACCGTCGCATGATCGTAGCCGTCACGGACGAGCAGATGCGGCGCGGTCGCGGGCGTGAACGGCAGCGAGGCCTGGAGCTTCGGGTAGTAGCGCCCGCCCGCCCGCTCGAATGCATCGGCCCAGCCGTGATCGAAGACATATTCGCCCTGGCTGTGGTTCTTCAGGTAGCAGGACACCGCGCCGATCAGGCGTCCATCCTCGGTTTCCAGCAGTAGATGATGGCCGAGCCAGCCGGTTTCGGCCGTGGCCGAGCCCGATTGCTCCAGCGCCGACAGGTAGGCGTGAGACAGAAACGGACTGTAGAACCCGCCGCCGTCAAGCGAGGGCGTGGTCGCGGCAAGGCTGTCCCATGCCCCGCGATCGATGTTCGCGAAGCTGTTTTCAATACGGATCTGCAGGTTTTCGCTCAAGAAATCTCTCGGAATGCGGTCTTGGAACTGGAGCATCGGGCGATCAGTTGGCATCGCCCGATGCTCCGGATTCTTTGTTTTGACGCGTCGGGCGAAAAACCGGTTTCCACTTTTTCGCCCGACGCTCTGTCTGTTTTGCCGTGGCTTCGCGGATGTCAGGCGTCTGACTGCGAACTGCTCTGGCGCGGATCGAAACCCTCGAATGTCATCTGGTCGGCGTTTTGAAATGTATGCCGGCGGGCCTCTTCGTTCCGCACCGTCCAGGTGATGACCGGCACGCCCTTTTCCCGAAGTCCGGCAACGAATTCATTGGGAAGATGATCGTAATAATAGGAGACGAAATCAAGGCCGATCGCGAAGGCTTTGCGATGGGCCGCCAGTGCTTCTTCGCTTCTGCCCTCGGCCGTGAGGCCGAGAGGCCGCGAGCTACCGGCATTTTTGAGAGCGGAGAGAAGGGCGACGTCGAAGCTCATCAGCGCGACCGCGCCGTCGTAGCCCGCAAGAGCGGCGAGCGTCGCTTCGGCAAAGGCCGCCGGATCTGCGGGGCTCGCCTTCAGTTCGATCACCAGCGGCACCTTGCCGCCGCAGGCATCGAGAAGATCCGCAAGCGCCGGGATCGTGGCCGTCGTTCCTCCAACGGCAATGGACCGGGCCTCGGCGGCCGTCAGGTGTTCGATTTCGCCGTTTCGCCCGCAAAGGCGCTCAAGGTCGTCGTCGTGAAACACCATCGGAACGCCATCGGCGGACATGTGGATATCGCATTCGATCGCGAAATCCGCATCAATCGCGCGCTGAAAGGCGGGCAGGGTGTTTTCCCAGATCGCGCGGTTCATGTCGTGATAGCCGCGATGGGCGATCGGGTGGGCTGTCAGCCATGCGAGCATCAGGCGTTTTCCGGGATAGCATCGATTTCGGCGGGCGCGGCGGCTTCCGGCGGCGTGATCGAGCGCGCCTCGAGCCCTTCGGCGATGGTGTCAGACATTTTCTGCTCCAGATGTGTTCGGATGAAGATTGGCAGAGCAGGGACTTTTCTATACCATCGGCATTCAAAACCAAGGGGAATATCGATGCGGACATTGGCAGTGACCGGAATTTTCTGCACCACGCTCGCGCTGACGGCGGAGGCAGGCATGCCGCCCGCCGCCAAGGTGACGCTCGAGCCCCACCGCGCGGTCTACGATCTGTCGCTGGCCTGGGCTTCCGGCCAGTCCGGCATCGAAGGCTTGCACGGCCGTTTCGTCTATTCCTTCACCGGCACGCCCTGCGAAGGCTACGTCACGGAAATGCGGATGGTGACGGATATCGCCCGCGAGCACGGGCCGATGGTGACCGACCAGATTTCCTCATCCTTCGAGGATCTGGAAAAGGGCGCCTTCAGTTTTTCCAGCAAGATGTTTTCCGATTTCAACCTGCAATCGGAAACCGCCGGCGAAGCCAATCGCACCGATAATCGCATGATTGCGCTGAAGCTTGGCGGGCAGAGTCCGTTGGATATCGGCAAGGCTGAATTCCCGACGGAATATCTTGCCCATGTCATCGACGCGGCGGTTGCCGGCAAGCGCGTCTACGAGGCGGCCTCCTTCGACGGGTCGGGCCAGGATGTGATGCGCGCGGTCACGCTGATCGGGGATCGGGAGAAGGGCGATGGCAACGGGCCCGACGGATGGCCGATCACCACCGCCTATTTTCCGATATCATCGCATGATGGTGACCAGATGCCTGATTATACCGTTTCCATGACGCTCGCGGAAAACGGCGTCAGCCGCGATCTGCTGATGGATTTTGGCAATTTCAAAATGGCCGGCCGCCTCGACAAGCTCGAAATGCTTGATCCCGCCGATTGCGAAGACCTACCGACGACGGCCGCCTCGCGCCGCTGAGCACCGAACAGGAGAGCCTCTGGCAATCCGGATCGCAGCTTGCCGGCTGGCGCTCTAAATCGCCGCGACACTTGCATTCCGTTCGAAAACAGGCTATCGCGCCCGCATTCCACACGCAGGCCATGGGGTGTTCCGGGAGAAATCCGGTGCGCTCCGCCGGTGCCGGACAGGGTTCTGTCCGTTCTCAGGTCTGCGGAGGTTCAACCGGAAAAAGGAGACAGGCAATGGCATTGCCCGACTTTACCATGCGCCAGCTGCTTGAGGCAGGCGTCCATTTTGGTCACCAGACCCACCGCTGGAACCCGAAGATGAAGCCCTACATCTTTGGTGACCGCAACAATATCCACATCATCGACCTCGCGCAGACCGTGCCGATGCTGCAGCGCGCCCTTCAGGTCGTGTCCGATACCGTTGCCCGCAACGGTCGCGTGCTGATGGTCGGCACCAAGCGTCAGGCTTCGGAAATCGTGGCCGACAGCGCCCAGCGTTCCGCGCAGTACTACGTCAATGCGCGCTGGCTCGGCGGCATGCTGACCAACTGGCGCACGATTTCGAACTCGATCCAGCGCCTGCGCAAGCTCGACGAAATCCTTGCCAATGAAGCGCAGGGCTTCACCAAGAAGGAGCGCCTGAACCTTGATCGCGAGCGTGAAAAGCTCAACCGCGCGCTTGGCGGTATCCGCGACATGGGCGGCGTCCCGGACCTGATCGTGATCATCGACACCAACAAGGAAAAGATCGCGATCGACGAAGCCAAGCGTCTTGGCATTCCGGTCGTGGCCATCGTCGATTCGAACTGCGATCCGGATGAAGTCGACTATCCGATCCCCGGCAATGACGATGCCTCGCGCGCGATCGCGCTTTATTGCGACCTGATCTCGCGCGCCGCCATCGACGGCATCGCCCGTCAGCAGGGCGCTTCGGGCATGGATCTGGGCGCTGCCGCCGAAGCACCGGTCGAGCCGGCGCTTGAAGAGGCACCTGCCGAGGAAGCGCCCGCCGAGGAAGCGGCTGCTGAAAAGCCCGCCGAATAAGGTGGTCGGCTTCAGGTATATGGCCTGAAGCGCCGGAAGACCTGAGCATGGCGGCGTTTTCGACGCCGCCATGGAATTTCGGGAATTGAGGGATGGCCTTCAAATCGGGCCGCCCGATGCATATTTTCATAGCGCCAGCCGAAAAACGGCCTGGCCGTCAGGGGATGAGCTTCATCACCCTGTCACAGACACGGGTACACTCCCGACCGGCGCGCCCGATGGCGCTGCCCAGCGAATGGACGAGAGGCAAGTTATGAGCACGATTACGGCTGCAATGGTGAAGGAACTGCGCGAAAAGAGCGGCGCGGGCATGATGGATTGCAAGAAGGCGCTCGCCGAAACCGGCGGCGACATGGAAGCCGCCATCGACTGGCTGCGCGCCAAGGGCATCTCCAAGGCTGACAAGAAATCCGGCCGCACGGCCGCCGAAGGCCTGATCGGCATTGCCGCCGGCAATGCGGAAGCGGTCGTCGTCGAGGTCAATTCCGAGACCGACTTCGTTGCCCGCAACGACGCCTTCCAGCAGCTCGTCTCCGGCATTGCCGAAGTGGCGCTTGCCACCGATGGTTCCGTCGAGGCCGTTGCCGCCGCCACTTATCCGAAGTCCGGCAAGTCCGTCGCCGACACCATCAAGGACGCGATCGGCACGATCGGCGAGAACATGACGCTGCGTCGTTCCGTCAAGCTTTCGGTCGGCTCCGGCGTTGTCGCGACCTACATGCACAATGCCGTCGGCGATGGTCTCGGCAAGCTCGGCGTTCTGGTCGCCCTCGAATCGGATGGCGACAAGGATGCGCTGAACGCGATCGGCCGTCAGGTCGCCATGCATATCGCGGCGACCAACCCGCTTGCCGTGCGTCCCGAGGAAGTCGATGCCGATGTCGCCGCTCGCGAGCGTTCGGTGTTCCTGGAGCAGGCCAAGGAATCCGGCAAGCCCGCCGCTATCGCCGAAAAGATGGTGGAAGGCCGCATGCGCAAGTTCTTCCAGGAAGTGGCGCTGCTGTCGCAGCAGTTCGTCATCAACCCCGACCTGACCGTCGAACAGGCGGTCAAGGAAGCGGAAAAGGATGCCGGCGCGCCGATCCGGGTTGCGGCAATTGCCCGCCTGGCGCTCGGCGAAGGCGTCGAGAAGGAAGAATCCGACTTCGCGGCGGAAGTTGCCGCAACGGCCAAGGGTTGAGCCTTTCCGGCCGACTGGATCATTTCAGGATAAGCCGTTGAAATGCCGGGGGCGCCGCGTGACATTGCGGCGCCCTTCGTGTATCGGGATGGCATTGCTTTACAAGGGAGTTTGCGGCGTTGACGAAACCGATTTTCAACCGCGTTTTGCTGAAGGTTTCCGGTGAGGCGCTGATGGGCGATCAGGGCTTCGGGATCGATGTCAATGTCGCTGATCGGATCGCTTCGGATATCGCGCAGGTTCGCGCCATGGGCGTTGAAATCGGCATCGTCGTCGGTGGCGGCAATATCTTCCGCGGCGTCGCCGTGGCCTCCAAGGGCGGCGAGCGTGTCACCGGCGATCACATGGGCATGCTTGGCACCGTGATCAACGCGCTGGCGCTCGCGACCTCGCTGCGCAAGATGCAGGTCGACACCGTGGTTCTGTCGGCGATCGCGATGCCGGAAATCTGTCAGTCGTTTTCCCAGCGCGCGACCCGCATGCATATGGAAGCGGGCAGGGTGGTGATCTTCGCCGGCGGTACCGGCAATCCGTTCTTCACCACCGATTCCGCCGCAGCGCTTCGCGCCGCCGAAATCGGCGCCGAGGCGATTTTCAAGGGTACCCAGGTTGATGGCATCTATTCAGCCGATCCGAAAAAGGACCCCGATGCCACCCGCTTCGACGCATTGACCCATCGCCAGGTGCTTGAACGCGGGCTGCAAGTGATGGATGTTGCCGCTGTGGCGGTAGCCCGCGAAAACAGCATACCGATTATCGTTTTTTCGATTCACGAGCGCGGCGGTTTCGGTCAGATCATGGCCGGCGGCGGCCGCAAGACAATCGTAACTGAAGAATGATCACGTGTTGCCTTTTCGGGCATGAGTGACAGGAGACAGATAATGAGCGACCCGACCGACCTGAATGACCTGAAGCGCCGCATGGACGGCGCGATCAACGCCTATATCGGTGATATTACCTCGCTTAGAACCGGGCGGGCATCCGCCAATATTCTTGATCCGGTGCAGGTCGACGCCTATGGTTCGAAGGTGCCGCTCAATCAGGTCGCCAACATCACCGTACCTGAAGCGCGCATGCTTTCGGTCAATATCTGGGACAAGTCGATGGTGAACGCCGTTGACCGCGCGATCCGCGAGTCGCATCTCGGCCTCAATCCGATCATGGACGGCCAGACGCTGAGGATACCGCTTCCGGAACTTAACGAGGAGCGCCGTCGTTCTTTGGTCAAGGTCGCCCATGAATATGCCGAAAAGGCGAGGGTGGCGATCCGTCATGTGCGCCGGGACGGCATGGACGGTTTGAAGAAGGCGGAAAAGGACGGCGATATCAGCCAGGACGACAGCCGCTCGCTTTCCGACGACGTGCAAAAATTGACCGATGAGTCAATTTCCAGAATTGACGACTTGCTCGCAGACAAAGAAAAAGAAATCATGCAGGTTTAAATACTATTATATTTTTAGAACACCGGGCGCGCTCATGAATAAAATCGTAGACCCAGCCATTCCTCGCCACGTCGCGATTATCATGGACGGCAACGGGCGCTGGGCTCTTGGTCGCGGGCTCGGTCGGATATTCGGTCACCGCAAGGGCGTCGAGGCGGTTCGCCGCACGGTCGATGCGGCCCGCGAAAGCGGCATCAGCTATCTGACGCTGTTTGCGTTTTCCTCCGAGAACTGGAAGCGCCCTCCCGACGAAGTCGATGGCATCATGGAACTCATTTCGAGCTTCATCCATCGCGAACTCGACAATTACCATCGCCAGAACATGCGTTTCCAGGTGATCGGTGAGCGCAGCGGATTGGGGCCCAAAGTGCTGAATGCGCTTGAGGTCGCGGAGGAGCGGACCCGCAACAATACCGGTCTTCACGTGATTGTCGCGGTCAATTATGGCGCGCGCGGCGAAATAGCCGGCGCCCTTCGCGCGCTTGCCCGGCAGGTGGCGGAAGGCAAGCTCGACCCGGCCGACATCGATGAAGCGGCGATCAGCGGCAATCTCGATACCGCCGGCCTTCCGGATCCTGATCTCGTCATCCGCACCAGCGGAGAACAACGCCTTTCCAACTTCCTGCTTTGGCAGATGGCCTATTCGGAGCTGGTTTTTCTGCCGTGCAACTGGCCGGACTTTAACCGGGAGCTGTTTTTTGAAGCGCTGTCGGAATATGCCCGGAGGAACCGACGTTTCGGCGCGCTTGCCGAGCCGCAGGTGGCGTTGACGGACACCTGATGACCCATGAATTGAAGCTGCGCATTATTTCGGGAGCCGTTCTCGCGGCGGTGGTTCTGCTGATCACCTGGGTCGGCGGCGGCAGTTTCAACCTGCTTGCGGTCATCATCGGGCTTCTAGTTTTCCACGAATGGCTGGCCATGAGCCGGGCGCGCGACGGGCAGGAGGCCGCCGGCCGCTGGAGCACGCCAGTGCTTGGCGGCTGGGCGGTCATGATCGCCGTTGCCATCCTCACATTGCTCGAGCTTTTCGGGCTCGCGCTCGCGCTTTCCTGCTTCAGCGCCGCGGCTTGCTGGATCTTCGCGCGACGGACCGCCATGCCGTTCTGGTTCGCGGGCGCGCTGATCTATGCCTGCGCCAGCATGATCGCGCTTGCGGTGCTGCGCAACGGCGGCGATGCAGGGCTCTTTGCCATCATGTTTCTGTTCGCCGTGGTCTGGAGCACGGATATCATGGCCTATTTCGTCGGCCGCACCTTCAAGGGGCCGAAGCTTGCGCCATCGATATCGCCGGGGAAGACCTGGTCGGGCGCGGTCGGCGGCGCAGGTTTCGGCGTGGCCGCAGCCCTCACACTGTGCTGGGCCTATGGCGGTTCGCCGACGATCGCGATCGGCATTCTCGCGCTTTTTCTCTCCGTTTGCAGCCAGGCTGGCGATCTGTTCGAATCGGCGTTGAAACGGCGTTGCGGGGTCAAGGATTCCAGCCACCTGATTCCCGGGCATGGCGGCGTGATGGATCGCGTTGACGGCCTCGTCGCCGCTGCATTTGCGATGTATGTTGTCGTCGTTCTCGTGGCGCTTGCCGGACATGATGGCTTTGCGGGCGATATGCTGATGAACTGGAGCGGCCTTGCCGTTCCGACCGATGGAGCCTGATCGTGGAGTTTGCGTTTACCAATGCCCCGGGGATGATCGTTGCCTTTATCGTGGCGATTTCCTTCCTCGTGTTTTTTCACGAACTCGGGCACTATCTGGTCGGGCGCTGGTGCGGCATCCGTATCCTGGCGTTTTCCCTCGGCTTCGGGCCGGAAATCGTCGGGCGCACCGATCGTCACGGAACGCGCTGGAAGCTGTGCGCGATTCCCCTTGGCGGCTATGTCCGGTTTTACGGCGATGACGATGTCGCAAGCCGTCCGGATTTCAAGGGCATGGAATCGCTGCCTGAAGAGGAGCGCGCCCGCACGCTGAATGGCGCGGCGCTGTGGAAGCGCGCCGCCACGGTGGCGGCGGGTCCAATCGCGAATTTCCTGCTGGCGATCGCGATCTTTGCCGTGATCTTCATGGTTTACGGCCGCGCGGTTTCCGATCCTGTTGTCGGCGAGGTGACGCCCGACAGCCCCGCCGCGGCAGCCGGCATCGAGCCGGGCGACGTGATGGCTGCGCTCGACGGCCAGCATATCGATACTTTCGATGCGGTGGTGCGCTATATCAGCGTGCGCCCGGGCGTGCCGGTGGTATTGACCGTCGAGCGGAACGGCGAGGCGGTCGATCTGACGGTGGTGCCGGAGCGGGTGGAGACCGAGGATCGATTCGGCAACGTGATGGAGCTCGGTCGTATCGGCGTCGTGGGGACGCGCGATTCGGGCAATTTCCGTGTCGAACGCTACGGTCCGGTCGCGGCCATCGGCCAGGGCGCGCTTCAGAGCTGGCATATTGCCGTCAGCACCTATGATTATATCGCCAATGTCTTCGCCGGACGGATGAAGGCAGACCAGATCGGCGGGCCGGTGCGGGTGGCGACGATGGCGGGCCAGATGGCCTCGCTCGGTATTGTCGCCTTTGCTAATTTTGCAGCAATTCTTTCGGTTTCGGTCGGCTTGTTCAATCTGTTGCCGGTTCCCATGCTGGATGGCGGTCATCTGATGTTTTACGCGATCGAGGCGGTCCGGGGACGTCCGCTGTCACAACGGGTGCAGGAATTCGCCTTCCGGATCGGTCTCTTTCTGGTGCTGGCGCTGATGGTGTTTGCGACCTGGAACGATACGATCGGGCGTATGAGCTAGGATGAATTTAACCCTTTGACACTGTTTGCTTAACGGCTCGCGGCCTCATATCTTGCCGCGATCGGGTTCTTGTGCGAATGTGGCCTTGCCTTTGGCGTCGGAGATGATAGGAAACGCTTGAGGGAGCATTTCCGTCGTCCTGTTGAGTGTACCGTAGCATTCGGTTTACCATAAACACAAAAGAACGTGGCGATTTGGCCACGCTTGGGGCGGAAGTTGCATCTGAAGGGCGGCTTTCTATTGCGTGGGGATGCGAAGTCTTTAGAACTAAGACCTCGTTGCCGAAAACCGCTTATACCGAGCGATTATAAAGGGTAGATAGTAGCATGGCCGGTTCAGGATTTTTGAACACAGTTTCAGGTGCGGCGCTTTCGTTTGCGGTCGCCGTTTCCGGGGGAGTGGTCGCCGCCGTTGCTGTGCCTGCAGGTGCATATGCCGCTGTTGTCAGCAACATCGCGGTCAACGGGGCCGGTCAGGCCGGCTCCGAGGCGATCAAGTCGAAGCTGTCGATCAAGCCCGGTCAAAGTTTCACCGATGCCGATATCAACCAGTCGATCCGCAATCTCTACAGTTCGGGCTATTTTTCCGACGTGAAGATTTCGGTTTCCGGTTCGACGCTGGTCGTGAACGTCACTGAAAACCAGCTCATCAACCAGGTCGTGTTCAACGGCAACCGCAAGGTTTCCGACAAGAAGCTTGAAGGCGTCGTGCAGCTCCATTCGCTCGGTCCGTATAACGAGGCTCAGGCGCAGCTTGATATCCAGCATATCAAGGATGCCTACGCCTCGATCGGCCGTTCCGATGTCGAGGTCACGATCCAGACGGCGACCGTTCAGGACAATCGCATCAATGTTGCCTTTGTCGTCGATGAAGGTGGCCGCACCAAGACCAGGAAGATCAATTTCGAAGGCAATAACACCTTCGGCGACTCGCGTCTGGCATCGGTCATCCTGACAAAGCGTTCGACGCCGCTGTCGTTCCTGACGCGCAAGGATATCTACAATCCGGACAAGCTGCGGCAGGACGAGCGGCTGCTGCGTGAATTCTACAACAATCACGGCTATCCGGACTATCGCCTGCTTTCGACCGATGTCACCTATGACGAGACCGACAATTCCTATTCGATCACCTTCAATATCTCGGAGGGCGATCGTTACAAGTTCGGCGATATCGGCGTCGAGACCACGGTCGATGGCGTCGATATCTCCAACCTGAAGGGCGATATCAAGACCAGGACCGGCAAGGTTTACGATGCCGACGACATTCAGAAGACGTCGGAATCGATTGCCGCTTCGGTCTCGTCTCAGGGTTACCCCTTCGCGCAGGTCAATCCGCGCGGCAATCGCAGCTTCACCGATGATACCTTCTCGGTGAATTACGAGATCGATCAGGGCATGAAGGCGTATATCGAGCGTATCGATATCGTCGGAAACACCCGCACCCGCGACTATGTCATCCGCCGCGAATTCGATCTGTCCGAAGGTGACGCCTATAACCGCGAGATGATCGCGCGCACCAAGCGTCGCCTTGAAGCGCTCGGCTATTTCAGCACGGTCGAGATCAAGACCCTGCCGGGCAGCGCGCCCGACCGCGTCGTTCTCGAGGTCGATGTGGTGGATGAGCCCACCGGTTCGTTCTCGATCGGCGCCGGTTACGACGCTGAAGGCGATTCGCTGGTTCTGGAACTTTCGGTCGAGGAACGCAACTTCCTCGGTCGCGGCCAGTATATCCGGGCGTCCGCCGGTCTCGGCAATGACGACTCGCAGATTTACAACTTCAGCTTCACCGAACCCTTCTTCCTGGGCTATCGTCTGGCCGCCGGTTTCGATATCTATCGCGCATCGTCTTCGACGCAGGAATACTACAATTATGCCGAGACCGCGGGCACTATCCGCCTGACCGCGCCTTTGACCGACAATCTCTATTCGACGGTGAGATATAGTTACCAGCAGTTCGAATATGACGGCCGTGGCGACTGGCAGAACCTGAACAATGTTTCGCAGGTTTATCAGGACCTGATCAATGGCAGCCCGTGGGTGGTGTCGTCGCTGCAGCAGTCCTTCAACTTCTCGTCCGTCGATAACCGGCAGATGCCGCGCGAGGGCGTTCTGGCTGCCCTGAACAACACGGTAGCCGGTCTTGGCGGCGATTCGCATTACTACAAGCTGGACGGCAAGGCCCGCTGGTATCAGATGATCTCCGATCAGGCCGATATCATCGGCTCGCTGACGGCGCGCGGCGGTTTCGTGACCCCGTTCGACGACAATCTGAACGTCTTCGACCAGTTCACGATCGGCGGCCAGCAGATTCGCGGCTTCAAGCAGAACGGTATCGGTCCGCGCACCGTGGGGACCAACGACGCACTCGGTTCACAGTACTACGCCACGCTTTCGGCAGAGACCAACTTCCCGTTGCCGGGTATGCCGGAGGATATCAATCTTCGCGGCGCGGCCTATGTTGACGCCGGGTCGGCCTGGGGTAACGCCGTGGAAGTCACCGGGACTCAGATCGAGGGCACCGATTTCTCGATCCGCGCCTCGGCGGGTATTGGTCTGATCTGGAATTCGCCCTTCGGCGATCTGCGGTTCGATTATGCGATTCCGTTCGCGAAGGAAGATTTCGACGAAACCCAACGTTTCCGTTTCGGTATTGCCAACACGTTCTGATAACTGTTTCCAGAACTCAAACTTCAACTGTTCTGGAGAACGGACATGGATCAGAACCAGTTTTTCGGCGCACGGCAGGCTATCCCCTTGGGTGAGCTTGCCGGCAGCATCGGTGCCATCCTGTCGCAGGCCACGGCGGGCGATCGCTTGGTGGAGTCGATCGCGCCGATCTCCCGTGCGGGCCCGAGCGACATTTGCTACATTCAATCCAAGAGCTCGGCCGATTATCTGAAGACCTGCCGCGCCGCCGCGATCATATGTCCTAAGGCATTGACGTCGCTTCTGCCGGATGGACTGACAGCGCTTGTCTCCGACAATCCGCAGCTTGCCTTCGCCCGCGCCTCGGCGCTGCTGTATCCTGCGGCAATGCGCCCGCAATCCCTTGTCGGGGAGGGCGAGATTTCGCCACAGGCTTCGGTGGACGGGACGGCCTTGCTCGAATCGGGCGTCGAAGTGTCGCCATTCGCGGTCATCGGCGCGCGCGCGCAGATTGGCGCGGGAACCCGGATCCTGAGCGGGGCGGTCATCGGGGCCGATGTCAGGATCGGACGGAACGCGACCATCGGTGCGCATGTCAGCATCACCAATGCGTTCATAGGCAACAATGTCATCATCCATACGGGTGTGCGGATCGGGCAGGATGGCTTTGGCTATGCGGCCGGCCCCACCGGCATGGTGAAGCTGCCGCAGGTTGGCCGGGTGATCATTCAGGACGATGTCGAGATCGGCGCCAACACCACGATCGACCGCGGAGCGATGGACGATACGGTGATCGGCGAGGGTACCAAGATCGATAATCTGGTTCAGATCGGCCACAATGTGCAGATCGGCCGTCACTGCGGCATCGTCAGCCAGGTCGGGATCGCGGGCAGCGTCAAGATCGGCGATGGCGTCATGATCGGCGGGCAGGCGGGCGTCAATGGCCATCTCGATATCGGCAATGGCGTGCGGATCGCGGCCCGCAGCGGCGTTCTCGCGTCGCTGCCGGCGGGCTCGAGCGTGGGGGGCATCCCGGCAAGACCATTGCGCGCCTATCTTCGGGAACTTGCAGAATTGAACAGTCGATCTGAACCGGGGCGAGATGAGGGGGGTGGCTGAGACCGTGACTGAGACTTTGGAGCAGATGGAACTTCTGGAGATCATGAAGTTCCTCCCGCATCGCTATCCTTTTCTTCTGGTCGACCGGATAGTCGAGATCAATGGCGACGACAGCGCGGTCGGCGTCAAGAATGTGACGGCGAACGAGCCGCATTTTGTCGGCCATTTTCCGACGATGCCGATCATGCCGGGCGTTCTTCTTGTCGAGGGCATGGCCCAGACAGCCGGTGCGATCTGCGCGCGCAAGGCCAACGAGGTCGACAATCTGGTGTATTTCATGACGATCGACAACGCCCGGTTTCGCAAACCTGTGGTGCCGGGCGATCAGGTGCGCTACAAGGTCAACAAGCATAAGCAGCGTCGTCGGGTCTGGAAATTTCACTGCGAGGCGCTTGTCGACGGTCAGCTCGTCGCCGAAGCCGATATCGGCGCCATGATGGTGCGCAAGGATGAAGAATGACCAGCATTGCCAGCTCCGCCCGGATCGACCCGAAAGCGGTCGTAGAGGATGGGGCCATCATCGGTGAGAATGCCATCATAGGACCGTTGTCCTATGTCGGGCCGAATGTCGTGCTCGGCGATGGCGTCGTGCTGATGCATCACGCCAGCGTCGAGGGCGCCACCCGGCTTGGCGCCGGCTGTCAGGTATTTCCGATGGCCGTGATCGGCGGAGCGCCGCAGAGCGTACGCCACGATGCCAGCGAAACCCGGCTCGAAGTCGGGAGCCATTGTATTTTCCGCGAAGGCGTCACGATCAACACCGGTTCGTCGCATGGCGGCGGCGTGACGGTCGTCGGCGACAATAACCTGTTTCTGGCCAATTCCCATGTCGGCCATGACTGCCGGATCGGCAATGACGTCATTTTATCGAACAATGTGATGATCGGCGGCCATGCCGTGGTGCATGACCGGGTAATCCTCAGCGGCGGCGCGGCGATCCACCAGTTTGTCCAGATCGGGCGGCAGGCCTTTGTCGGCGGGCTCGCCGGCGTGGTCAATGATGTCATCCCCTACGCCATGATTGTCGATAATCCGGCGATGATGGGCGGGCTCAATGTGGTTGGCATGCAGCGCGCCGGGATCGAACGGGATGAAATTCATCTTGTCCGCAAAGCCTACAAGGCTGTGTTCTCCTCCGGTCTCGTCCTTGAAAACGCCGCGGCGGCCCGGGCGGAATTCGGCGGCAGGAGCGAAGCTGTCGATGAGATGCTCCGCTTCATACTCGAACGCGATGCCGAGCGCTCGCTGACGACGCCGGGATCCAGGCGGCGCAAGGGCGCGGCGTGAATTCGGCGGCGGTTTCCGAAAAGGAACCGATCGCGATCATCGCGGGCAACGGCCTCTTGCCTTATTATGTGGCCCTGGCGGCACGGGAAGCGGGACACGCCCCCTTCATCGTCCAACTGCGCGGACAGGCCGGTAACGACTGGTCGGGTTTCGAGCATATCGAGGCCGATCTTGGCGGTTTCCGGCCGGTCGTGACGGCGCTGCGCAAACGCCGCATCGGCAAGATCGTCCTTTCCGGCGGGGTCAATGGTCGCCCCGAACTGCTGAGCCTGCGTCCCACGCTTTCGGTTCTCACATCGATCCCGTCGATCCTCGCGAAATTGCGCAGTGGCGGGGACGACAAGGTTTTGCGCATGGTGATCGGGCTTTTCGAAAAACACGGTTTCGAGGTGGTGGCGGCGCAATCGATCGCGGGCGAGTTGCTGGCGGAGGCCGGCGCGCTCGGCCGGCACGGGCCCGATCGCCAGGCCCATGACGATATCGCGGCGGCCGCCCGCGCCGCGCGGACGATCGGCGCCATGGATATCGGGCAGGGCGCCGTCAGCGTCGGCGGCCGCGTTGTGGCGCTGGAAGGCGCGGAAGGCACCGACCAGATGCTGCAACGGGTGGCGGCGCTGCGACAGTCCAGCCGCATCAGCGCCCGGCATCGCGGCGTTCTCGTGAAAGTGTGCAAGCCGCAGCAGGATCTGCGCGCCGATCTTCCCTCGATCGGCGCAAACACGGTGCGGCTGGCGGCGGCGGCGGGGCTTGCCGGGATTGCGGTGGAGGCCGGGCGATCGCTTGTGCTTGACCGCGAGGAGACGCTGAAGGCAGCCGATGCGGCCGGGCTGTTCGTCTATGGGCTGGAGCCTGACTGCCGATCATAACAGGAGCGGGATGTGCACAAGCCATTGAAAATCGGGATTGTCGCCGGCGAGGTTTCGGGCGACCTGCTCGGCGCTGATCTGATCGCGGCGTTGAGGACGTTGCACGGCGGGCCGGTGGAGCTGGTTGGCGTCGGCGGCGACGGCCTTGCCGGGCAGGGGCTGGCGTCGCTGTTCGATTACAGCGAATTGTCGATCATGGGGTTCACCCAGGTGATCGCCCGCCTGCCGCAATTGTTGCGTCGCATCCGCCAGACCGCCGACGCTCTGATTGCGGCCCGGCCCGATATCATCGTCATCATCGACAGCCCCGATTTCACCCATCGCGTGGCAAGGCGCGTGCGCGCGGCCGCGCCCGGCATTCCGATCGTCGATTATGTCTGCCCCAGCGTGTGGGCCTGGAAGGAATACCGCGCGCGCGACATGCTGGCCTATGTCGACCACGTGCTGGCCGTACTGCCGTTCGAGCCGGCGGCAATGGAGCGGCTCGGCGGGCCGCCGACCACTTATGTCGGGCATCGGCTGAGCGAGGAGCCGGGCGTGCTTGCGGCACGGCGACAGCCGCGGCTGGAGCGGGCGCAATCGTCTGCGACCATCATGCTGCTGCCCGGTTCGCGCAAATCCGAGATCAAAGCGCTGGCGCCGCTGTTTCGCGATGTCGCGGCGGAACTTGCCGCGCGAAACGACAAATGCCGTTTTATCCTGCCGACCGTGACGCGCCGGGAGCAGCAGGTGCGCGCGGAAATCGCCGACTGGCCGGTGAAGCCCGCGCTTTTCGTCGGCGACGAGGCCAAATGGGAGGCGTTCGCGATGGCCGATGCCGCCGTTGCCGCCTCGGGCACGGTGGTGCTGGAACTGGCGCTTTCCGGCATTCCCGCGGTGTCAGCCTACAAGGCGGATTTCATCGGCCGTTTCATGCTGAAGAAGATCACCATCTGGTCGGCATCGCTGCCGAACCTGATCGCCGATGCGCCGCTGGTGCCGGAATATTTCAACGATACGATCCGCGCCGGCGCGCTGGCGCGCTGGATGGAACTGCTGACCAGGGACAGTTTGCAGAGGCGCGGCATGATCGAGGGGTTCGAGCGGGTGATGGCGCTGATGCAGACCGAAATCCCCCCCGGAAAACACGCGGCGACCATCGTTCTCGATGTGCTGGCGGAGAAAGGCGCTTCGTAGTGATCCCGCCCTCGGGCAGGTCCGGTGAGACTCTCCCCCATATACCAACAAAAAAAGGCCGGTCGCTGGACCGGCCTTTTACGTCTGAACAAGCGACAATCAACGCTTGGAAATGTCCACGAAATCGCGTTCGGGGGCGCCGGTGTAGAGCTGGCGCGGGCGGCCGATGCGCTGTTCGGGATCCTCGATCATTTCCGCCCATTGCGCGATCCAGCCGACGGTGCGCGCCAGCGCGAACAGCACTGTGAACATGGTGGTGGGGAAGCCCAGCGCCTTCAGCGTGATGCCGGAATAGAAGTCGATATTCGGATAGAGCTTCTTTTCGATGAAGTACTCGTCCGTCAGCGCGATCCTTTCCAGTTCCATCGCGACATCGAGCAGCGGATCGTCCTTGATGCCGAGTTCGCGCAACACTTCATGGCAGGTCGTCTGCATGATCTTGGCGCGCGGATCGTAGTTCTTGTAGACGCGGTGACCGAAGCCCATCAGGCGGAAGGGATCGTCGCGATCCTTGGCGCGGTTGATGAATTCCGGGATGCGATCGACGGAACCGATTTCCTGCAGCATGTTGAGCGCCGCCTCGTTGGCGCCGCCATGTGCGGGACCCCAAAGGCAGGCGATGCCGGCCGCGATGCAGGCGAACGGGTTGGCGCCCGAGGAGCCGGCAAGCCGCACGGTCGAGGTCGAGGCGTTCTGCTCATGGTCGGCGTGCAGGATGAAGATGCGGTCGAGCGCGCGCGAAAGAATCGGGTTGACCTTGTATTCCTCACAGGGCGTGGCGAAGCACATATGCAGGAAATTGGCGGCATAGCCGAGGTCGTTGCGCGGATAAACGAAGGGCTCGCCGACGTGGTATTTGTAGGCCATGGCCGCGATGGTCGGGATCTTGGCGATCATGCGGATGCTGGCGATCTCGCGCTTGTAGGGATCCGAGATGTCGATCGAGTCGTGATAGAAGGCAGACATGGCTCCAACGGCGCCGCAGATGATGGCCATGGGATGGGCATCACGGCGGAAACCGGTAAAGAGCCTCGTGAGTTGATCGTGAATCATCGTGTGATGGGTCACACGGAAGTCGAAATCCTTTTTCTGCGTGGCCGTCGGCAGTTCGCCGAAAAGCAGCAGATAGCAGACTTCGAGGAAGTCGGCGTTTTCGGCGAGTTGATCGATCGGGTAGCCGCGATGCAGCAGGATGCCGTTGTCGCCGTCGATATAGGTGATCTTGGATTTGCACGATGCCGTCGAGGTGAAACCCGGATCGTAGGTGAACATGCCCGACTGCTTGTAGAGCGAACCGATGTCGAGGACTTTAGGCCCGAACGTGCCTTCTTCCACCGACAGCTCAAGTTCCTGGCCGTCGAGTTTTAGTTTTCCAGTTTCCGTCATCCTATCCTCCAAATTTCCGGCGCGGATGCGCTGTCGAAGCCAATCGGGATTTTAATCAGCTATAGGATTGGCAGGGTGTTGCCAAGCCGACGAAGCCGCGCGGCGGGTGATGAGTAATATCTGCGTTTAGCAAGTTTTTCGGGGTTTAGAAAAGGAAAATTTTGCTTATGCGGCCAGCGCTTGCATTGCAATCGATTAGCATTGGTCACAACATGTAAAAGTTGTGGGGCGGCGATTGCGGATGCGCGGGAGCGGGGCTGGCACGAGCGAGATCGACAAGGCGGAAGCCCGGCGCGCCGGCGCCGCCCGGCTTCCCGCGCTCTTCACGCGGCGGCGTTCGACAGGTCCCGGAGACGCGGATTTCGACCGGCGCAACGCCAGCCGGGCCGGGCTGTTCAACCTTGGCGCCTTGTGGCGCGAGGAGCAGGCTTTCGGCCGGGTCTTCCTCATGGTTCCGGTGGCTCTCGCGGCCGGGATATGCTGGTGGTTTTCGCTTTCCCAAAGCCCGGCATTGCCGGGCCTTGCGCTCTATTGCGGGCTTTCGGTGGTTGCGGCCGTCTTGCTGCGAAACGGAAAGGGCTTTCCGCGGCTTGCAAGCGCGGGTCTCGCGCTTTTCCTGTGCGGCGCCATGCTTGCCGCGACAGAGACCGGCCGACGCGCCACCGTGATGCTCGATTCGCCCGTGACGACACATATCGCCGGCATTGTCGAAAGCCGCGAGCCGACGGAAACCGGCTGGCGCTATGTGGTCAAGGTGACGGCAACGGATGACCCGGTCATTCACCGCCCGCCCGAGCGCGTGACGCTTGTCGCCCGCGGCAATTTGCCGCCGGTCCCGATTGGCCACAACATTCAGGGGCTCGGACGCCTGCTGCCGCCTTCCGCGCCGGTAATGCCCGGTCTGGTTGATTTCGGGTTCCTGTCCTATTTCGATGGGGTCGGCGCGGTGGGCTTCTTCTATGGTCCGCCGAAAGATATCGGGCGCCCGCCCGCGCCGGGCCCGGTCGCGGAGGCGGCATTGGCGATCGAGCGGATTCGAGACGGCATTGCAGGGCGCATCCGGACAGTGCTTGAGGGCGATACCGGCGCTTTCGCCAATGCGATCATCACCGGCGAGCGCCGGGCGCTGAGCGATGACATGCTCGATGCGCTGCGCAATGCCGGCCTTGCCCATATCATTGCCATTTCCGGCCTTCACATGGCGCTCGCCGCCGGCATTTTCTTTTCGAGCCTCAGGCTGCTGCTGGCCATGTCGCCGCGGGCGGCCGAGGCGGTTTCGACCAAAAAGATCGCCGCCGCCGCCGCGATCGCGGCGGCCCTTTTCTATCTGCTGATTTCCGGGATGCAGGTTTCCGCCGAACGCGCCTTCATCATGCTGGCGGTGATGCTTGCGGCGGCGATCTTCGACCGCCCGGCGATCAGCCTGCGCAATGTCGCGCTGGCGGCGCTGGTGATTCTGATCGTGACCCCCGCCGAGGTGGTGGGGCCGGGCATGCAGATGTCGTTTGCCGCAACGCTTGCGCTGATTGCAGGCTATGGCGCCTGGCAGCGAAGGCCTGCGGGCGGCCTTGCCTCGCGCCGGGGCGCGCTCCGCTGGCTGTGGATCGCCTTTTCCGGGATCGTGTTGACCGCATTGATCGGGGGGCTGTCGACGACGCCGTTTGCCATCCACCATTTCTCGCGCATTGCCGGCTACGGGCTTTTGGGCAACCTGCTTGCCATGCCGGTGGTGACCTTTATTGTCATGCCCGCCGGGCTGCTGTCATTGCTTGCCATGCCGCTCAATCTTCACGCCCCGTTTCTGGCGGTCATGGGCTGGGGGCTCGATTGGGTGATGCAGGCCGCGACATGGGTCGACGGCCTCGGCGGCGCGTTCACGACAGGCCGCGCTCCAGCGGGATTTCTGCTTCTTTTCCTGGTCGGATTCCTGCCGCTTGTGCTGTTGCGCACACGGTTGCGGCTGCTTGGCGTCATACCGATGGCGCTCTCCTTCGCGCTGATTTCCTGGCCGCGCGCCCCGTTGCCGCCCCAGATCCTGGTGGCGGCCGACGGCGACCTCGTTGCGATCGTCGCCGGCGAGGTCGCCGCGCTCAACACCAAACGGCCGCCATCCTTCGTGTTCGAGCAATGGGAAACCGCACTTGCGCTATCGCAAACGGCGCCACCTGTGGAGGAAAGCACGCTGGTGTTGCAAGAGGAGGATCGCTTCGCCCGGCTGGATGCGCCGGATATGGCCCAAGCCGCCGAAACGTTACTCAAAACGATCGCCGAGGCCGAACGGAGGCCCGGCATCTTCCGATGCGAGGACGATGCATGGTGCTATGCGGTCTTTACGGGGCTTCGAATCATGACGGTCGAACGACCGGCCTTCACCGGACTTGCCTGCGATAATGCCGATATCGTCGTCAGTCGATACCGTCCCGGCTTTCAGACCTGCCGCTCCGGCGCCTATCTCATCACCCCGGCAATGCGCCGGCAGCGCGGCGCGTTTCAATTCACGCTGTCGCCGGAGGTTGCGCGCGAACGCCCGGACAGCGGCACATCAGCGTCGCCTCAAAACACAGCCTGGCACGCGGACAATGAGCCTGCGGAAGCACGTCACCGAAGCGCTGCGGCCTCCGTGACAGTCGGCGATGCCACTGCGGGGACCGCACCCCAGGCTGTCTCCAGAAAGGCCCGCCAGCCCTCGTGCGGGCCGACAAGCGTTTCGCTCAAAACCTCGGTCACAGCGCTCGATCGCCCTTGGAACAGACACCGGCTCTACGACTGGCGTTCCGGAGAATATCTGCCGGTGATCACGGTTCCGGAGACGCTTACCTTCAGTGGTAGCGGCGGATCAGACCGACCAGCTTGCCCTGAACCTTGACCTGGCTTGCGGCGAAAATGCGGGTCTCGTAAGCCGGATTGGCCGCTTCCAGCGCGATCGATGCGCCCTTGCGGCGGAACCGCTTCAGGGTCGCTTCCTCGTCATTGACGAGCGCAACGACAATATCGCCGGGGGAGGCGGTGGAGATATTGCGGATGATTACGGTATCGCCGTCGAAGATCCCGGCGTCGATCATCGAATCACCCTGAACCTCAAGCGCGTAATGTTCTCCCGCGCCAAGCATTTCCGCCGGCACTGTGATCTGATGGGTGTTTTCCTGAATGGCCGAAATCGGCACGCCGGCAGCAATCCGCCCCATGACCGGTATGCCGGTCGAGCCGCTGTCATTGTTGCCGACCGGCGCCTTGGGCTCTTCCTGTTTCTTGCCGAGGGAGCCTTCGATCACGCTTGGCGAAAAACCCCGGCGCGGCGGCTGACCCATCGTGCTGTCCGGCATGCGCAGGATTTCTAGCGCCCGGGCGCGGTTGGGAAGCCGACGGATGAAACCGCGTTCCTCCAGTGCCGTGATCAACCGGTGAATGCCCGATTTCGACGCGAGGTCGAGCGCTTCCTTCATCTCATCGAAGGAGGGCGGAATGCCCGTCTCTTTCATCCGTTCATGAATGAAAAACAGCAATTCCTGTTGTTTGCGTGTCAGCATTTCCTGCCCCTGGTCCTTCGAAACAAATCCAGAACGAATATACATGTTCCTACTGTGTTCCGCAAGTGCAACCGGAGTGGGGCAAAAATAACGGGCTCGCGCGGAAATTCGCGCCTCCTGTCGCCACACAATGCGTCCGCTCGCATGCGTTTTGCCATGGCCCCCATTTAACGAAATTCTGCTCGTCGTTCTCCCGCATCGCCTGGGGCTTTCGATATTTCTGGTGCGTGGTTTGATTGCAAGGCTGTCGACAACATAAGATTTTTAAAATAGAGTTTCAAAAGTGACCTTTTGTCCCAGGTCGCGCATGGTGGCCAAGACGCCGGGAGGGCGAAGCGGGCCGCCGCCCATCAGGAGGAAACGGGACGGGGAGGAATTACATGAAGAAATTTGCAGCACTCGCGCTCGGTGCGGCGATGACGGTTAGTGCGACGGTCAGCGCTGCCAGCGCCGAGCCGATCGTCATCAAGATCGGCCACAGTTCCGAGGCGGACCTGCATCTGCCGGGCGCCGGGCGAACGGCTTGCGTTGTCGCGATGAAGGAGTATCTCGACGTCGCTTCCGAAGGCGAGCTTGCGCTTGACGTCTATCCGGACGGAGCGCTCGGCGGCGCCCGTGCGATGGTTGAATCGGCGCAAACCGGCGTGATCCAGATGGTCGGCGCCTATACGTCGATCCTTGTGCCGTTCGTGTCGGAAATGGCCGTCACGCAGATACCATATGTTTTCCCGGACAGTCTGACGGCCTGGCAGGTCATGGATGGTCCCTTCGGCGATGCGCTTGCCGAAACCGTCCTTGAAAAGACCGGACTTCGTGTTCTGGCCTGGCCGGAAGGCGCCGGTTTCCGCAATATCTACGCGGACAAGCCGATCCACAGCGTCGCCGACATGAAGGGCATGAAGATGCGCGTGCCGGAAAATCCGGGACTGCTGGCGATGTTCCGCGCCTGGGGCGCCAATACCGTTACGATCAGCTGGAACGAACTCTACACCGCCCTGCAGTCGGGCATGGCCGCAGGCCACGATACCGAGCTCTATTCGATGTATTCGTCAAAGCTCTATGAAGTGAACCCCTATGTCACCGTGACCCGGCACAGCTACAATCTGCACCCGGTTCTCATCAACGAGGAGTTCTTCCAGTCGCTGTCGCCTGAAAACCAGACTCTGATCCTGCGGGCAGGGGACCTCTGCAATCGCGTCGGAAATGCCCAGTCCCTCCTTTCCTCGCTGGTTATCCAGAGCGCGATGGAGAAGGAAGGCGCGGTCTTCTACTACCCGACCAAGGCAGAGCTCGCCGAATTCCGCGAACTTTCCCAGAAACCCTATGTCGACATGGTTCTGAGGCAGATGGGTCCCGACGGCCAGGAATGGGTCGATCGCATTCTCGCCGCCACCAAGGAAGCTGAAACCCAGCGCTAAGCCGCGGACGCGAACGGGGCGGGCATTCGAGAACGGCTCTGGCGGACGGCTGTCCGCCGAGCATTGCTTGCTCGCCCGCTTCGTCAAGCCGGACGCATGCGAACGCGCCGCGGGGCAGGGTTCGCATGCGCGCCGGACCGTGGTGGCAGGGAGATCGTCGGAATGAAAAAGCTGCTCGTTGGATATCAGGTCCTGATGGACGGACTGGAAAAGCTGTGCATGGCGATTGCCATCACGCTGGCCGGTCTGCTGTTTCTCAGTACCGCCTATGAAATCATCGTGAACCAGCTTGTGGGGAATTCTCCGGTCTGGTCGGAGGAAATCAGCAATCTGTTCTTTGCCTGGCTTACCTTTGTCGGCGCCGGGGTCATCGCGCGTCATGGCGGCCATATCGGGGTGGAGTTTGTCTACGAACTGGTCGGGCCGTTTCTGAAGACCGTGCTCAGGGTGATCTACATGCTGCTGGCCCTCGTGGTCGTCTTCGTCATGGTCTATTTCGGCTACAAGATGGCGCTGTTCGTCGGCAAGTACCAGAAGTCGCTCTATCTCGGCATCAGCCTCTATTACTATTACCTTTCGGTTCCCGTCGGCGGCGTGCTGCTGGGATTGTTCAGTGTCGCCGCGGCGCTTCCCGATCCGAGGAAGACGGCGGCCGACGCACAAAACGTCGGAGTGTGACCCTTGATCGCGATTATTTTTGGCAGTTTCGTGCCGATGCTTCTGCTCGGCGTTCCGATTGCGATGTGTCTCGTCCTCATGACGATCTTCGTCTATGTCGACATCGGCGACCCGCGTCTGTTCCTGCAAATTCCCCAACGCATGTTCACCAGCACGGAAAACATGCTTTTGCTGGCCATCCCGTTCTTCATCATGGCCGGCGAGATCATGAACCGCGCCGGGATCACCGACAGGCTGATGACGCTGTCGTCGTCGCTGGTGGGGTGGATCCGCGGCGGCCTGGCGCATACCAATATCGTCGCCAGCATGTTTTTCGCGGGCATCACCGGATCGGCGGTTTCCGATACCGTCGCTGTCGGCAGCATCATGGTCCCGGCGATGAAAAAGAACGGCTACGGCGAGGACTACAGCGCCGCGGTGACGGCAGCGAGCTCCGTTATCGGCCCGATCATCCCGCCCAGCATTCCGATGCTGATCTATGCGTCGGTGATGAACGTGTCGGTCGCGGGCCTGTTTCTCGCCGGCATGCTGCCGGGCGTGCTGATCGCCATCGCCCTGATGATCACAGCCTATTTCTTTGCCGTCCGCAGAGGCTATGGCGAAAGAACGCCCTTCGTTGGCGTCGTCGGTCTGCTCCTGGCCCTGTTCAGGGGGATGCCGGCGCTGCTGTTGCCGGTCATCATCATGGGCGGCATTCTCGGCGGCTTCTTCAGTCCGACGCAGGCTTCGGCGGTCGCGGTGATGTACGGCCTGGCGATCGGCTTCCTGTTTTACCGCCAGCTCAAGCTTTCCGATATCGTTCCGATCCTGTCCCACACGGTCAAGACGACCGCCATGATCATGTTTCTCATGGCCTGTGCGAAATCCTTCAGCTGGCTGGTGACCTATTTCAATCTCGTTGAACACGTCACCCTGGCCTTCGTCTCGATCACGGATGACAAGCTTGTCTTCCTGCTTCTGGTCAATGTCATATTTCTGATCATCGGCATGTTTCTGGACATGGGCTTCGCGATCATCGTGCTCGGTCCGCTTCTGGCGCCAATCGCCTATAATTACGGCGTCGACCCGATCCATTTCGGCCTGATCACCTGCACCAACCTGACCATCGGTCTGGCGACGCCGCCCTTCGGGCTGGTGCTGTTTGCGGCTTCCGGGGTCTCCAACGTCTCGCTGACGAAGATCAGTCGGGCCATCCTGCCTTTCATCGCGGCGGAAATCGTGGTGCTGTTGCTGATCACCTATGTGCCCGCGCTGACGATGTTCTTCCCGCGATTGTTCGGTTACGCCTGAACCGCCAACGCCGGACGCAAACGAAACAACGGCCGCCCGGGAGAGCGGCCGTTGTGCATTGAAGCATTGTTGTCGACTGAGCCGGGCTTTCAGGCTTTGACGGCGCGTGCGCGCTCGAGAAGATGCGCGGAAGGCTTCCAGTGCGGGCCGATCTCCTTGTGGTAGCGGACGATATCGGCCGCGACGCGGTCGAGCCCCGTCTCCTGGGCGAAGAACATCGGCCCGCCGCGCGTGCGTGGAAAGCCGTAGCCGTTGACGAAGATGACGTCGAGATCGCTGACGCGCTGGGCGATGCCTTCCTCGACGATCTGGTAGCCGGTATTGACCAGCTGCCAGAGGCAGCGATGCAGGATCTCCTCGTTCGGGATTTCGCGCCGGGTGATGCCTTTCTCGCGTGAAACGGAAAGGATCAGCGCCTCGACCTCGGGATCCGGCTCGCCGCGCCGCGCGCCTTCGCGATAGGCATACCAGCCGCGTCCGGTCTTCTGGCCGAGGCGTCCTGCTTCGGCCAGACGGTCGGCCGTGGTGAAGGGATAGGGCGTTTGCGGCCCGCGCGCCTTGCGGATGTGGTAGCCGATGTCGAGGCCGGCGAGATCCATGACGGAAAGCGGGCCCATGGCAAGGCCCCAATCGGTGAAGACGGCGTCGATCTGCCAGGGCAGGGCGCCTTCCTCGATCAGGATCTGGGCCTCGCGGTTGAAATTGATGAACATGCGGTTGCCGGCAAAGCCGTCGCACACGCCCACCAGGACGGCGATCTTGCCGAGCTTCCGGCCGAGGTCCATGGCGGTGGCGACAACGTCCGGCGCGGTCTTGTCGCCGCGAACGACCTCGAGCAGCTTCATGATGTGGGCGGGGCTGAAGAAGTGCATCCCGATCACATCCTGAGGCCTGCCGGTCGCGGCGGCGATTGTGTCGACATCCAGCGTCGAGGTGTTGGTGGCAAGGATCGCGCCCGGCTTGCAGACGGCGTCGAGGCGGGCGAAGACCGCGCGCTTGACGTCCATCGTCTCGAACACGGCCTCGACCACCACATCCGCATTTGCAAGGGCCGGGAGATCGACCGCGCCGGACATCAGCTTCAGCCGGGTCTCGACCGCCTCTGCCGAAAGCCTGCCCTTGTCGCGGGCCGCCTCATAGGTGGCGCGAACGCTCGCGAGCGCCTGGTTGAGGCGGGTTTCATCCTGCTCGACAAGCGTCACCAGAATGCCGGCATTGGCGAAGCACATGGCGATGCCGCGCCCCATCGTACCGGCGCCGATTACGCCGGCCGAGGCAATCGGCCGTCTGGCGGTGTCGGCGGGCAGGTCGGTGACCTTGCGGGCCTCGCGCTCGGCGAAGAACAGGTGGCGCGCCGCCCGCGCCTCCGGCGAGACATTGAGGGCGAGGAAGGTATCGCGCTCCCACACGAGCGCCTCGTCGATCGGCGTGGAATAGGCCTTGCGCACGGCCTCGAGCGCCTTTGCCGGGGCGGGCGCGCCACGGGCGCGCTTGAGATGTCCGGCTGCCACGGCATCGAGCTCGTCAGGCGATCCGGCCATCGCAAGATCGCGGATGCGCCGGCGCGGCAACCCATCGGCGACCGCCTTTTCCACGAGGGCGAGCGCTGCCGCCTCGTCATCGGCGATCGCCTCGACGACGCCCAGCGCCAGCGCTTGCCTCGCGGTGAAGGCGTCGCCGGTCAGAATCACCTCCAGCGCCTTCGGTCCGCCGATCAGGCGCGGCAGTTTCTGCGTGCCGCCCGCGCCGGGCATGTTGCCGAGCTTGATTTCCGGGAAGGCGAATTTCGCCGCGGGCAGGGCGTAGATATAGTCGCCGCCCAGTATCAGTTCGAAACCGCCGCCGAAGGCGATGCCGTTGACGATGGCAATGACCGGCTTTTCGCCCGCTTCGAACCGGGCGATCAGTTCGGTAAGATAAGGCTGCCGCCGGCCGGTGTCGAATTCGGTGATGTCGGCGCCGGCGGAAAAGAAACGGCCGGAGCCGGTGATCACCGTGGCGAGGATGGCCGGATCGGCTTCAAAGTCGCGGTGCGCCTCGGCAATGGCAACGCGCAGGCCGTGCCCGAGCGCATTCACGGGCGGGCGCTGCATGCGGATGATGCCGATCTGCCCGCGTGTTTCCCGTTCGATCAGAGGTTCTGTCATGTTCCGTCCCTTCCTCAAAGTGTGGCTTCTGTGCCCAGAACGGCTGTTGCCTGATGCGACAGCGTGATCCCGTTTCCATGGCAGAGCGCCGTTTCAGCGCCCGCCACCTGACGGTCTCCCGCCGCCCCGCGCAGCTGGCGCGTGGCCTCGATCAGCGTGAACACGCCGTACATGCCCGGATGGCAGAAGGACAGGCCGCCGCCATTGGTGTTGACCGGCAGAGATCCACCGGGGGCGATGCGTCCGCCGGAGACGAAGGCGCCGCCTTCGCCCTTACGGCAGAAACCGAGATCCTCCAGAAACAGGATCACGTTGATGGTGAAGGCGTCGTAGAGCTGGAGGACACCAATGTCGGACGGCGACAGTCCGGCCATGGCGAAGGCGCGCGCGCCGGAATCCTTCGCCGCCGTCACCGTCAGATCCGGCATTTCGGAAACCGCGCGGTTGTAGGAGGCCACGCCGCCGCCGAGGAAATAGGCGGGTTTGTGCCTGAGATCGCGGGCGCGGTCGGCGCGCGTCATCACCACGGCTCCGGCGCCGTCGGTCAGCAGGCAGCAGTCGCGCAGCGAAAGCGGCTCCATCACCATGCGCGAGGACAGGACGTCCTCAACGCAAAGCGGTCCGCGCTCGAAGGCATCGGGGTTCATCCGCGCCCAGCCGCGCGCGGCCACCGCCACCTCGGCAAGTTGTTCGCGGGTCGTGCCGTATTGCGCCATGTGCCGGGCCGCGGCCATGGCATAGGCGGTCATCGGATAGCGCGGCCCGTGGGGGATTTCGTAGGTTGGCTGTTCGAGCGCCGGCACCATGCGGCCGGAGCCGGAGCGGATGGTCGCGCCGTAGCAGATCAGCGCGACATCGCACAGACCCGCCTCAAGCGCCATGGTCGCCGACAGGGCGTGGGCGACGAAGCTGGAGCCGCCGGTATTGGTGCCGTCGATCCAGCGCGGCCTGAGCCCCAGATATTCGATGGTCGAGATTGCCGGGAAGGTGTGGCTCATATTGGCCGTGAACAGGCCATCGACATCGCTCAGTTTCAGCCCGGCGTCCTCGAGCGCCTCATGCACGGCGAGCGCCTGAATATCCATGGCGGTATAACCGGTGGCCTCGCCGAGACCGGCTGTTCCAACGCCGACGATCGCGGCCGCGCCTCTCAGGGAATGGCTCATGCCGCTGTTCCCTCTGACGGTTTCTCCTCTGCCGGATCGAACACGACCACATGCTTGCCGGCCTCGCCGGTGATCCTGGCGCTGACGCGCATTCCGATGGCGATCGCGTCCGGATCGGTGTCGGGAAGGCGGCTCATCATGCGCGGCCCCTCGTCGAGATCGACCAGCACAAGCGCATGGCGGGCGGGACGGTCGTCGCCGGGCTTCGGGCGGTTGTGGAGCACGGTGCGCGCATAGACTGTCCCGAGGCCCGAGGCCGGGCGCCACGCGAGGTTCAGCGAACCGCAATGGGGGCAGATGATGCGCGGCATGAAAATGGCGCTGTCGCAGTCCGCGCAGGTCTGCAGCCACAGCCGGCCATCGGCGACATGGGTCTGGAAGGCCCGGTCGGGACCTCCCTCCGGTAAAAGATCTGTCATGTTTTCCTCCCTCAGGAAACAGCCGGCGCCGGTGTTGCGCCACCTTTCATTCCGCAATCGATATTCGACATAGAATCTCACCATTGTCCGCATTGCAGACATTTATTTCGAAAAATGTTAACAAGCTTTGGCTGGCATGACAATATGGGCTCGTGGCTGGGGCGCTTGTCTGTTGGCGGCGACGGCCCTATCAAGGGGCACAGGGCAAGGTTGGAGACCAGGGCGATGAACGAAGCAGACATTTCGGGGGATCGGCAATTCGTCACCTCGCTGGCGCGCGGGCTTCAGGTGATTACGGCCTTCCGGCCCGAGGATCGCGCGCTCAGCAATCAGCAGCTTGCGGACCGTACCGGCCTGCCGCGCCCGACCGTGGCCCGTTTCACGCATACGCTGCGCAAGCTTGGCTATCTTGCCCACCATGCGCGTTCCGGCTGCCATAGCCTGACGCCGCGCGTCGCCGAGCTCAGCCAGACGGCTTTTGCCGGCGCCGGCCTTCTCGCGCTCGCCCGCCCGGCCATGGAGGCGCTTTCGGAGCTTGGGCCCGTTTCCGTGGCGCTCGGCGTGCCGAGCGGCAAGGGTATCCGCTATCTCGACATGGTCCGGCGGCCCGAGGCGATCGTGCTCAATCTGGAGGTTGGCGCACTGGTTCCGGTCATGCAGACAGCGATTGGCCGGGCCTGGCTTTCGAGCCTTTCGGAAGCGCGGCGGGCCGAGGCGCTCAAGGCCATTGCCGCGGCCGATCCGGCGCTTTGCGCGGCGCAGGCGCCGCAGCTCGAGCGCGAGGTGGAGCGATACCGGGAAAAAGGCTTTGCGGTGTCTTGCGGCGGCTGGTGGCCCGAACTCAACGCGGTCGCCACGACGATCCGCGCGGTCGATGACGGGGATCCGCTGCTGCTGTCCATTTCGGGTTTGTCCTCGGTGGTAACGCCCGAGCGGCTGGAGGCCGAATACGCCGTAGCGCTGATGAGTTCGGCCAGGATGCTGCAGAGCCAGATGCGCCGCCTCTATCCTGATTGATGGTGTGTGGGCGAATTTGAATACTTGTCCGCTATGCGATCCATGATTTTAAAAAATCTTGACCGCGTCTGAACTTTCCAGGATACTCCCGCCCAGGAGACAGAAAGGGAGGAACGGGATGTCGGCGAATGCTGCAACCGTCGTGTCCGCAGCGCCGGATACATCCGCGAATGCGGAAATTTTCGATCGGCTTTCGGGGCTGATGAACCCGAAAAGCGTCGCGGTGGTCGGCGCCAGCACCAGGACGGACGGGTGGAGCGGCATGGCCATTCCGGTGCTGCGCAGGCTTGGCTTCACCGGCAAGCTCTATCCGGTCAATCCGAAATATGACGAGTTGAACGATCTGCCTTGCTATCCCTCGGTCTCGGCGATCCCGGAGCCGGTCGATACGGTGCTGATCTTCGTGCCGCAGAAGGCGCTTCCGGACGTTCTGGAGGATTGCGGCAGGAAAGGCGTCTCCGGCGCGGTCATTCTTGCCTCCGGCTTTTCCGAGACTGGCGAGGAGGGCAGGGCGCTGGAAGAAAGGCTGCGCGAGATCGCCAATCGCCACGGCATCGCCATCTGCGGGCCGAACTGCCTCGGCCTCGCCAATCTGGCGAGCGGCTTCATGGGTTTGACGGCGGCGACCTTCCCGGATGACATGTCGGCCGGCCATACCGCGCTCGTCTCGCAGAGCGGCCAGCTTCTGATGGTGCTGCTTTCGCGCGCGCATGATCAGGGCGTGCACATGCGCTACCTCGTCTCCACCGGCAACGAACTGAATGTCGAGGCGGCCGACTATGCCGCTTTCGCGCTTGGCGATCCGGAGATTTCCTCGGTCTGCATGGCGCTTGAGGGCCTGCGCTCGCCGGAACGGTTCCTGGAACTGGCGGCGCGCGCCCGCGCGGCGGAAAAGCCGCTGATCGTGCTGAAGCTCGGGCGCAGCAAACGCGCGGCGCGCACCGCCCTTGCCCATACCGGCAAGATGGCAGGCGCCTTCCGCACCTATGAGGCGGTGTTCCGCCAGAACAACATCGTCTCCGTCGATGATCCGCTGGAACTGATCGACGTCGCGGCCCTGTTCGAAAAATGCCCGGCCCCGCGCGGCGAACGCATCTCGGTCGTCACATTTTCCGGCGGCTGGAGCGGGGTCATGGCCGACCAGTGCGAGGCGCTGGGCCTGCCGATGGCCGATTTCACGGAAAAGACGGTGGAGACGCTGAAGCCGCTGCTCGATTTCACGCCGCCGGTGAACCCGCTCGACCTTTCCGGCAATGTCAACAACCACCCCGAGCGATGGGGCGCCAGCCTCAATGCTGTGCTCGCCGACGACAATACCGACATCATGGTGGTGTTCATTCATCAGGTGCGTGAAAGCTGGCGCGGCCGGCTGATCGGCCCGGTGCTGGAGCTTGCGAAGACCGCGGACAAGCCGATCATCGTCGTCTACGACGGCGGCAAGATCGTCGAGGCGGGTTTCGAGGAACTGGCCCGGGATCGCAGCCTTCCGGTCTATCGCGGCAGCCAGCAGATGCTGAAAGCGCTGAAGCGGTTCCTGGACTATCACCGGCGCAAGGCCGAAACCGGCGCTGAAATCGCCGCGCCCGCGGCCCCCGCAGGCGCGCGCGCCGCCGTGGACGCGCTTCTCGCCGCCGGCGGGCGCAGTCTTTCTGAATATGACGCCAAAGAGGCGCTTCGCAGCTATGGCCTGCCGATGATCGGCGAGCGGCTGGTGCATTCGGCCGATGACGCCGTGGCCGCCGCCGCCGAGATCGGTTACCCGGTCGTGTTGAAGGGGCTGGCCGACGGCATGGAACACAAGACCGAAGCCGGCCTCGTGCATCTTCGCCTCGGCGATGATCGGGCCGTTCGCGACGCCTTCGATGATCTCGCCGCCAGGCTTTCCGGCCACACGCTGAACGGCCGGCCCGCGCCCTGCCTCATCCAGAAAATGGTCAAGGGCGGCGTCGAGGTCATTCTCGGCATGCAGAACGATCCCGATTTCGGCCCGATGATTCTCGTCGGCGTCGGCGGCGTGATGACCGAGCTTCTCGACGACGTGGCGCTCCGCCGGGCGCCGCTGAGCCGCAGGGATGTGGCCGGGATGATCGACGAGACGCGACTCGGCCGGCTTCTCGAAGGGTTCCGGGGCGCGCCCCGCGCCGATCGGGCCGCGCTGGAGGAGGCGATCCTGAAGCTCTCCGCCCTTGCCGTGGCCCATTCGGGTTCCATCGAGGGCATCGACATCAACCCGATGCTGGTCCTGCCCGAAGGCGAGGGCTGCGTCGCCGTCGACGCGCTTATCGTCAAGCCGGAGGCCCGCGCATGACCGATCTTCTGAATGCCCCGGAAGACATGGCCTTCCGCGAGGAAATCCGCGCCTTCGTCGCTGCCGAACTCGATCCGCGGACCCGCGCGAAGGTTTCGCGTGGCGCGCCGCTCGGCCGTGACGCGATCCTCGGCTGGCATCGCAGCCTTTATCGCAAGGGCTGGGCAGCACCCTCCTGGCCCGTCGAGCACGGCGGGCCGGTCTGGACGGCGCGCCAGCGCCTTGTGGCCGACGAGGAGCTTTTCCGTCTGCACACGCCGCCGCTGCCCGGTTTTGGCCTGAAGATGATCGGGCCGGTGCTGATCCGGTTCGGCAATGACGCGCAGCGCAGGCGCTTCCTGCCCGGCATCCTGTCCGGCGACGACTGGTGGTGCCAGGGGTTCAGCGAGCCGGGCGCGGGCTCGGACCTTGCCTCGCTGCGCACCCGCGCCGTGAAGACCGAGGGCGGCTGGCTGGTGTCCGGTTCCAAGACATGGACCACCTATGCCCAGTACGCCAACTGGATCTTCTGCCTGGTGCGCACCGACCCTGCGGTCAAGAAGCAGGAAGGCATCTCGATGATGCTCATCGACATGGCTTCTCCCGGCCTTTCCCGCCGGCCGATCCGGCTGATGGACGGGACCGAGGAAGTCAACGAGATCTTTCTCGACAACGTCTTCGTGCCCGACGATCTGGTCGTGGGCGAACTCAACAAGGGCTGGACCTACGCCAAGGCGCTTCTGGAGCACGAGCGGCTCGGCATCGGCGGTATCGGCCGCTCGAAGCATCTTCTGGAGCGCGTACGCGAGATGGCCGAAGCGGCGGGACTTGCCGGCGACCCGGAGATCGTCGCGCGGCTTGCCGGGTTCGAGATCGATATCATGGCGGTCGAGGCGACGACCTTGCGTCTTCTCGCCGCCGCCGAAGCCGGCAGGACGCTCGGCGCCGAAACCTCTCTCCTCAAGGTGCGCGGAACCGAGGTGCAGCAGGGGCTGACGGAACTGATGCTGGATATCGCCGGCCCTGCGGCGCTTCCCGACCGGGCAAGCGATCCGGCCGAAGACCCCTTCGCCAACGCCGCCTACCAGTTCCTCAACTGGCGCAAACTGTCGATCTATGGCGGCAGCAACGAGATCCAGCGCAGCATTCTGGCCAGCCAGGTTCTGGGACTTTGAAAGGGTGAGCAACATGATACGTTTCGAACCGCCCTCCGGGGAGGCGCTCCTGCTCAGGGACACCGCCGAGCGCTTCGTGGCCGACAATTACGCGCTTGAACAGCGCGCGGCCGCCCTTTCCGATGCGCCGGACCAACTGCCGCGACATTTCGCGGAAATGGCCGAACTCGGCTGGCTTGCAGCACCCGTTCCGGAGGACGCCGGCGGTCTTGGGCTTTCTCCGGTGCAGATCGTGCCGCTGATGGAGGCGCTGGGCGCGGGCCTCGTTCTCGAACCCGTGGGGCCCGTGGCGCTCGGCACGGCGGCGACGCTTGCGCGCGCGCTTCCCGAAAGCGTTGCGGAGGTGGCACTTGCGCCCATTCTTTCCGGCGCGCGCATCGAACTCATCGCCGATGGGGGAGAGGGGCGGCCGCTCGCGGCGCGCCGGGATGGCGAGACGATCGTTCTTTCGGGAACCGTTCCGGCCCTTGTGGGCGCTGCCGCGGCTGCCGCCTTCTGGGTTGTCGCGGAAATGGACGGCGACCGGCTTCTCCTGCGCGTTCCGGCAGGCGCGGCGCAGGTGACGCCGTGCCGGCTGGTCGACGGACAGGCGGCGGCGCGGGTCTGTTTCGACGGCGTCAGCCGCCCGGCCGCCGATATGATCGCTGATTGCGGCGCGGCGCTCGATTTTGGCGCGGATCTCGCCATGATCGGCGTGCTTGCCGAAAGCTGTGGCGTGATCGACGCGCTCTATCGGGCAACGCTCGACTATGTGAAGCTGCGCGAACAGTTCGGCCGCCCCATCGGCAAGTTCCAGGCGGTGCAGCACAGGATGGCCGACATGTTCATCGCGCGCGAGGAGGCGCGATCGATGGTGCTGCTGGCGGCCGAGGCGATGGAGAGCGCCGACGCCCTGTTTCGCGCGCGTCTTGTCTCTGCGGCGCGGGTGAAGATCGCCGATGCCGCGCGCGCCGTTTTGCGCGATGCGGTCCAGTTGCATGGCGGCATGGGCGTGACCGATGAGCTCAATGTCGGCCATCTGGTGAAGCGCCTTCTGGTGCTGAACCAGACCGGCGGCAACCGGGCGGCGCATCTGAAGAGGTTCGCCGAAGCGGCCTGATCGCGCCGGGACGGCGGATCGCATCGTATCGCTTTGAAATCTTGAGCGATGGGCGCCCCGCCGGGACGCCCGCATGCTTTCAGAGCGTCATGCCGCCGTCGACCACCAGAACATGGCCGGTGACCATGCTCGCCCCGGCGCAGAGATAAAGCACGGCCTCGGCGATATCCTCGGGCTCGGAGCGGCGCTTGAGCACCGCGAGATCGCGTGCCCATTGCTTGCGCTCCTCCGGCCAGTTGTCGGTCCATGGCGTTCGCGTCTGGCCCGGGGCGACGGCGTTGACGCGCACCTGCGGGGCAAGACCGCGCGCGAGGCTTCGGGTAAGACTGACAAGGGCCGACTTGCTGGCCGCATAGGCAATCGAACTGCCCTGCTGGCCGATGCCGGCGATCGAGGTCATGTTCACGATCGCACCCCGGCTTTGCTTCAGCGCATCGGCTGCGGCATGGGCGCAGCGGAACGCTCCGATCAGGTTGGTGTTGAGCAGGAGCTGCCAGAACTCCTCCGTCATCCTGTCGAGTTCGGACGGCTGGATCTTGTCCTGCGTGCCCGAGGTTCCGGCATTGTTGACCAGATAATCGAGCCCGCCCATCGCTTCGACGGCCCGTTGCGCCATGGCCTCGGCATTGCCGGGTATGGAGATGTTGCCGGGGGCGGCGATGACGTCCAGTCCGCGCGCCGCAAGCTCCGCCACGCGCGCGGGTCCGGCGGGGTCGTCTTCCAGATGGTTCAGCGCCACCTTCGCCCCCATCTCCGCCAGCATCGTCGTGGTTGCAAGCCCGATACCGGACGCGCCGCCGGTCACCAGCGCGCGCTTGCCCGAAAGATCAGCCGTGATCATTCATCCTCTCCCATCAGGTTCTGAAGCTCGGTTTTCAGCTGCAGCAGGCGCAGGTCGCGCCGGTGCAGCAATTCGTCGACGGGCGTGCCGTCATAGTCATAGAAGCCGGCGCCGGCGAAAACGCCGGTGCGGCCCGCCGCGATCAACCGGTCGAGAACCGGGCTTTCGCCGGTGTTTTCCGGCGGTTGGTAGGTGCGGCCGGCAAGTCCGTTGCGCACCATTTCGAGCCCGGTATAGTCCATCTTTCGCATGTGACCGAGCACGGCGAGGCGATGGACCAGTCCGTGGCGGATCGAAAAATCGATATCGGCGGCGCTCGCCCAGCCTTCGTCGATCATGCGCAGGCATTCGAGGTTCAGCGCCGCCTGCAGCCGGTTGGCGATGTAGCCGGGAACCAGCCGGTCGAACACCAGCGGCGCCTTGCCGAAGCCCTGATAGAGCTGGCGAAGCGTCTCGATCGTCTCCGGCGCGGTCGAGGGACCGGGCGCAAGGTCGACGAGGTCGACGATATAGGGCGGCGTGTACCAGTGGGCGATCGCCGCGCGCGACTGGCGCGCCTCCGGGACGAGCGGGAAGACGTCGAGATAGGACGTGTTCGAGGCGATGATCGCCGATGGCGGGGCGTGCCGGTCGATGTCAGTGAACACCGCGCGTTTGATTTCCGCCTTCTCGACGACGGCCTCGACCACGAGATCGACCCCGGAAACGGCCTCGGCCAATGTGTCGGCCGGAACGATGCGCCGGCCGGCGGCTTGCGCGTCTTCCGCCGTCACGGCGCCGGCCTCAACGAGCGTGGCAGAGGCGGCAGTGATCAGCGTCGGCGCGCGTTCGAGCACGGCCGGCGCCGCATCATGCAGGAAAACGCGGCAACCGCCCAGCGCATGAACCAGCGCCAGCGCGTGGCCCATGGTTCCCGCGCCGATCACGGCGACGGATGTAATGGTCATTGGGCTCCTCCTCCCGTTCAACGACAGTTTCGGTCTGTGTTCAGGCCGTGCTCCTCACGACGAGTTCGACGCCGAGATCCAGGTTTTCGCCGCCGGCCTCGGGATTGGCGAGACGTTCGAGAATGTGGCGCGCCACCGCCGCCCCGATCTTTTCGTGCGGCGGGCGGATGGTCGAAAGCGGCGGATTGGTGTGGGCGGCGATGTCGAGATCGCCATAGCCGAGAAGTGCGAGATCGGCTGGAATAGAAAGCCCCATCCGCGCGGCCTCGAACATCGCGCCGACCGCCAGCATATCGCCGGAAAAGGCGATCGCAGTCGTTTCGGGGCCTTGTTCCAGAACCGATTTCAGCGCCGCGCCGCCTTCGCCAAGGTCGCGGCTCACGACCGCCATCAGCCTGGCGTCGTGGCCGGTTTCCTGCCGGAATGCTTCCAGAAAGCCCTCGGCGCGGGCACGGGCGCGCGGGTCGGTGTCGAGCGTCGCACCGACATAGGCAACGTGTTCATGGCCGTTTTCGGCGAAATAGCGTCCGGCGAGACGCCCGGCCTCGCGATTGCTGAAGCCGATGCCGCTGTCGAGCGGGCGCTCGTCATAATCCCACATCTCGATCACCGGGCAGGGGGCCGATGACAGAAGCTTGACCGCGCCGCGCGTATGGTCGCGGCCGGTCACCACCAGGGCCGCCGGATTCCAGCCCGCAAAGGCGTTGATGATGCGCTCCTCGCGGGCGGCGTCATAGCCGTGTTGGCCGATCATCAGCTGATAGCCCTCGGCCTCGAGGATGGCCGACATGCGTTCGAGCGTCACGGCGAAAAAGGCGTTGGTGAGGCTCGGCACGATCACGCCTACCAGCGGGGTGCGCGTGCCGGCCAGGCTGCCGGCAATGGGGTTCGGCGCGTAACCGAGGCGCCGGGCGGCTTCCAGAACCTGGGCAAGACGCTTCTTCGAAACGGTGTCAGGCGATTTCAGCGCGCGCGAAACCGTGGCCGGCGACACGCCGGCGACGCGAGCGACCTCCTCCATTCTCACCCGCCGGCCTGCCGGCTGCAGCTCCTCTTTCCGCGCCACGTCTCGTGCTCTCTTATGTTTCTCCGTCCTCATCCTAGCGCTGGTTTTTTCGAATGCAAACGAATTCAAAAATTATTGAAATACTATTTCAAAAATGAAAATAGACATTGATTTTAGATCGGTAGTCGGGAATCCTTGCGATTTGAAAGCGCTTTCAAAAAATGGGAGGGAAGCAAATCATGACAGAGGAAAAAACGACTTCGATGAAGGGCGCGCGCTATCTCGCGGAAGCCTTCAAGGCGCTCGGCGTCAGCCACGTGTTCTTCATGGACGCAATCCTGCGGCCGACGCTGGTCGAGATGGAGGAACTCGGCATCACGCGCATATTGGCGCATTCGGAAAAATCGGCGGCCTACATGGCCGACGGTTATGCGCGGGTGAGCAACCGGGTGGGCGTGTGCATGGCGCAGTCGGTCGGCGCGGCAAATCTGGCGGCGGGGCTTCAGGACGCCTTCCTGCATCGCGCGCCGGTGGTGGCGCTGACCGGGCGCAAGGAACCGATGCTGCGCTATCGCAACGCCTATCAGGAAGTGGCGCACACGCCTTTCTTCTCATCGGTCACCAAGGCCAGCATGGATATCGCCGAGGCGCGGGAACTGCCGCATCTTCTGGCGCAGGCCTTCCGCATGGCGACCGACGGATCGCCCCGCCCGGTGCATCTGGACCTGAACGGGCTTGGCGGCGAGATCTTGGAAAAGGGCGATGTCCCGTCACCGACCTTTCCCGATGCCGCGCTTGGATGTTTGCCCGTTCATCGCCCCGTCGCGCCGAAACCGATGATCGAGGCCGCCGCGGCGCGGCTTTGCGTAGCCGAGCGTCCCGTCATGGTGGTCGGCGCCGGCGCGATCCAGGCCGGCGCGCATGCTGAAATCCTGGCCTTCGCGGAGCGCTGCGCCATTCCCGTCGCCACCTCGCTCGGCGGCCGCACCATCGTTCCCACGACCCACAAACTGCATATCGGCACGGTTGGAACCTATTCGGCTCCGACCGGCAATCAGCTCGTCTACGAGGCCGATCTCGTCATCTATATCGGTTGCCATGCCGGGGACCAGCCGACCAATAATTATACCGTGCCCCGACAGGGCGGCGCGATCATCCAGATCGATCTCGACGGGCAGGAGATCGGCCGCAACTATCCGGGCGTGACCGGCGTCTGGGGTTGCCCGCGCCAGGCGGTTGCCGATCTCGACGCGGCCGTGTCTCCAAAGGAAAGCTGGAAGACCTTCGCCACCCATGCGGCCCGTCGGATCGCGCTGTGGCGGGGCGAGATGGAGCCGCATCTCTCCTCTGACGCGACCCCCTTGAGGGTGGAACGGCTTTGCCGCGAAATTTCCGACGCGCTGCCGGAAAATGCCGTGCTGGTGGCCGATACCGGCTATTCCGGCATCTGGACGGCGACCATGCTGGACCTGCCGCACAAGGGCCAGAGTTATCTGCGGGCCGCGGGTTCGCTCGGCTGGGCCTTTCCCGCCGCGCTCGGCGCCCAGTGCGGCGCGCCCGACCGCCCGGTTGTGTGTTTCTCCGGCGACGGGGCGTTCTACTATCATCTGAGCGAGCTGGAGACCCAGAGCCGCTGGAACATACCGGTGGTGACTGTGATCAACAACAATTCCGGCTTCGGCCAGGGAACGCCGAAGGTCGCCTCCTTCTATGCCGGGCGAAGCGGTGGTTCCCCGGAAGAGATCAACCGGTTCGGCCCGACGGATTTCCGCGCCGTGGCGAAGGATTTCGGCGTTGACGGCTACCGGGTGGAGCGGCCGGAGGACCTCGGACCGGTGCTGAAGGCGGCGATCGCCGCGCGCCGGCCGGCGCTGATCGATGTCGTCACCGACATCCATCCCCGGGCGCCGGAAGCCTGGTCGCCGCCCTCGGCCTGAGGGCGCAAAACGGGCGGTATCGCGCGGCGGAGGAGGCCGCCGCGCGAGCCTTGCCTGTTCTTGCCCGGCTTGACGTTTGCATTTGGGTTTCCTTGTGGATATGTCTCACAGACAAAATGACTGTCCGATCGTCTCCCGAATGGAAACCGCCTTGGTCAGAAGAAAAGAAGCGCCGCCCCCTTCAAGCGGCAAAAAAGACTACAGGATCAACTCCGGCCTCGCACGCGGACTGGCCGTCCTGAAGGCGTTCGGTCCCGACAACCGGCCGATCGGCAACGCCGAGATCGCCGGGCGCGTCGGCCTGTCCAAGGCGACGGTCTCGCGGCTGACCTTCACGCTTACGGAATTGGGCTATCTCAACCATGACGAGGAGACCGGGCGTTATTCGCTGGGCCCCGCGGTGTTGACGCTCGGCTATGACGTGATGGCGCAGATGGAGATCCGCGACATCGCGCGGCCCTACATGCAGTCGCTTGCCGAATACGCCAATGCCAGCGTCTATCTCGGCACCCTTGACGGAAACGAGATCATCTATGTCGAGGCCTGCCGCACCAAGGCCTCGATGGCAATTCGCCTCGGGGTCGGTTCGCGCATTCCCATGGTTTCCACCGGCATGGGCCGCGCCTTTCTCGCTGCCCTGCCGGAAAAGGAACGGGAGGCGTGCCTGAGCGCTGCGGCAAAACAGTTCGGCGAGGGTTGGCCGGAGATGGAGGTCAAGACGCGTGCGGCGATCGCCTATGCCGAGCGCAACGGCTTCGCGCTGAGCAATGGCGACTGGATCGCCGAGGCGAATTCCGCCGGCGCGGTGATCCGAAGGCCGGATGGCTATCCCGTCTATTGCGTCAATGTCGGCGGCCTGCGCTCCCTTTTCACCACGGAGAGGCTGGAACAGGAACTCGCGCCGCGCCTGCTTGAGGTCACGCAGAAGATCGAGCATATCGCGCGGGGAATGCTTTAGCTGCTTAGCTCTCCGCGAAGATTGCGTCGCGCAGGATCGAACGCTTTGAGCAGGGCAGGTGCGCTGCGATGGCGGACCGTTCCTTGCGGCCCGGGAACAGTCCCCGACAGACAAATGCGGTGCTTGTGAAAAGCGAACCCGCATCAGGCCATCAGACGATCCCGGGATGCTCGTTGTCCTACTGGGGCTATTGCTTGACGATGCCGTCCGCCCAATCGGCGATGGCGTCCGCCGTTTCGACGGGTTTTGCGGCAGGCAAAGCGTGGCTGGCGCCGTCGATCACCATAACCGTGACGCGGTCGGCGCCCAACTCGTCGCGTACCTCGTTGCGCGATACCGCGGGGCGGAACGGGTCGGAGCCCGCCTGCAGGTCGAGGATCGGCGCGGCGCCGCCCGACCAGTAGCTGTCGCGCTCGGTCTGCTTGCGCGCGGCGCGCTGGCTCCGGGTGACGTCCTGATGCCAGCCCTCCAGCCACGGCTCGGCGGTTTCCTCGTCGGTGAAGAAGGCCAGCATCAGCCCCTGCATCTTCTGATCGCGGGTCGAATCCGGGTCGTTGATCATGGTGATCGCGTCCGACAGTTCCGGCGGCCAGGACTTTGCGCCGCCCGCCAGCAGAACGACGCCGCTGACCATGTCGGGGTGATCCGAGGCCACGGTCTTGGCGATCCATTGGCCATAGGCATGGCCTGCGACGATGGCTGGTCCGCCCTCCTGTTCGATCACGGCTGCGAAATCGTCGCCGAAATCGTGAAAGCTGACGTCATCCATCTTGCCCGTGCTCTGGCCGATGCCGCGCGGTTCGGGCAGCACGACCTTGTAGCCGCGTTCGGCCAGCCGGTCGGCCAGCGGCGCGAACTCGGACGATCCGCGCCCTGTCGAGGCGATCATCACCACCAGCGGCCCATCGCCTCTGACCGAGTATCCCACCTGATTATCGCCGTTCATTGCGGTTTTCTCTTGTGCCTCGGCGGCCATGACGGCTCCTGTCAGGGCAAGGCTCAGCCCCATCGCTGCGATTACTGTTTTCATGTTTTCTCCTCCCATGGTTCTTGTCGCCAGACGCGACATGCCCAAGATAAAGCATAAATATGATTTTACAACTTATTTAGCCTGGACGGCGGCGCCCCCGGCGATCAGCGCCGCGATGCGATCCGCATCGAAACCTGCCTCAGCCAGGATTTCCTCGGTATGCTGGCCAAGAGCGGGGGGCGGGGTTTTCACTCTCGGATTGCCGTCGGACATCAGGAAGGGCGCCACGGGCACGCGATACTCGCCCGGGCGGCCCAGCGGTTGAGGCAGGGATTGCAGCACGCCGCGATGGTCCAGTTGCGGATCGGCCAGGGCTTCGTCCATCGAACGCACCTTGCCCGCGGGGACGCCGTGCTCGCGCAGAAACGCTTCCCAATCGGAGGCTGTGCGGGTCAACATCATGTCGCGCAGCACGGCGGCCTCGGCGGCATGGGCTTCGATGCGGTCGGCATGGGCCGTCTTGACCATGTCGGGGCGGTCAAGCGCCAGCCAAAGACGTTTCTGCTGGCGCATGTTCGCGGCCCCCAGCATCAGCAATCCATCGGCGGTGTCATAGGCGCCCACGCCTGCGACGTTGAAGCGGTTGCCTTCGGGGTGAGGCGATTTTCCCGCCGCTGTCAGCGCGGTGATATGGGTGCTCATCAGCATCAGCGTGGCATCGAACATGGCAAGATCGATATGCTGACCGCGTCCCGTGCGTTCGCGGTGATAGAGTGCAGCGGTGATGGCAAAGGCGGTCATGTAGCCGGTGGCGTAATCGACCACGGGCGCGCCGGTCTTCAGCGGCCCCGTCTCCCCGGTTCCGGTCAAGGCCATCAGTCCGGCGACAGCCTGAAAGACGAAATCATAGCCGGTTTCCGGCCCGCGCGGCCCGGTCTGTCCGAAGGCCGAGACGGAGCAATAAACGAGGCGCGGATTGATCCGCGCGATCTCCTCATAGCCGAGGCCAAGGGAGGCCAGCGCCCCGGGACGATAATTCTCGATGAAGACATCGGCATCCTTCAGCAGCGCCTTGAGCGCCTCCTGACCGCCATCCGTCTTCAGGTCCAGCGCGGCGGATCGCTTGTTGGCGCCCTGGGCCAGATAGGTCGTGCCCATTTCGGCCGCGCTCAATTCCCTGTCAGGGCCTTGCAGGCGAACCTGATCGGGGTCGCCTGGCCGGTCGATCTTGATGACGTCGGCTCCCATGACGGCCATCTGATAGGCCGCGAAGGGGCCGGCCAGCACATGGGTGGCGTCGATCACGCGCAGTTTCTCGAACGGGCTCATCCGGTTTCCTCCTGTTTGCGGACACAGCTTGCTTCACTGATTAGAACTATACAACTAGTTTAATGTAATTTAGGGTCCGCTGCGATGAAACAGCGGTGGTGAGCAGAGGAGGATCGCATGCTGATAGATCAGCAGGACAAGTCGCGGATCGACGCGGAGATACGGATGATGGATGGCGTCGCCGTTCTGACAATCCGCAATCCGCCGGTCAATGCGGGGTCTCACGCCGTGCGCAAGGGCCTGGCGGACGGTCTTGCCGCAGCGGTGCGAAACGGCGCAAGCGGCGCGGTGATCGTTGGCGACGGGCGCTGCTTCATGGCCGGCTCAGACCTGAAGGAATTCGGCAAGAAGCTGGAATGGCCTGAACTGCCCGACGTGATCCGGCTGGTCGAGGATGCGCCCTTTCCCGTCGTGGCGGCCATGCATGGCGTCGCCCTGGGCGGGGGGCTGGAACTGGCCCTGGGCTGTGATTACCGGCTCGCCGCGCCCGGCACGATGGTGGGGCTGCCCGAGGTCAGCCTCGGTTTCGTGCCCGGGGCGGGCGGCACGCAGCGCTTGCCGCGTCTGACGGGACTGGTGCACGGGATAGACCTGATCTGCGCCGCCCGCCGCATCCCGGCGGATCAGGCCGCGACCATCGGTCTGGTTGACCGCGTGGTTGAGGGGGATCTTCTGGCGGGCGCGCTGGCTTTTCTGGCCGGGGCCGCCCGGCCCAAGCGCCTCACGATGGCGCTGACGCCTCCGGCGGACGATCCGGTCGCTATTGACGCGGCGGCGGACAAGGCCCTGCATCGCGGCAAGGGCCGCCCCAACGTGGCTGAGGCGATCCGGCTGATACGCCGCGCCGCCGAGGGTGACGGCGCCGATGCCCTGGCGGACGAGCGCGCGGTCTTCCAGCGTCTGCGGGTGGGCGAGGATGCGACCGCACTGCGCCATCTGTTCTTTTCGGAGCGCCGCGCGGCGGCTGTGGACGGGCTGGACATGGGGCTTGCGCGCGCGGTCGGTTCGGTCGGCGTGATCGGCGGCGGCACGATGGGGCAGGGGATTGTTCGCTGCTTCCTCGCGGCCGGGCTGCCGGTCACGCTGGTCGAGCGCGATCGGGATGCTCTGGCCAGGGCGATGTCCGGGGTCCGGGGCAGCCTCGATGCGGCGCTCGAAAAGGGCCGGTTGACGCCTGATGAGGCCGCGCGCCGCAAGGCCGCCGTTACCGGCGCAACAGGTTACGATGCGCTGTCGGGTTGCGATCTCGCCATCGAGGCGGTGTTCGAGGACATGCAGGTCAAGCGTGATGTTCTTGGACGGCTTGAGCGCGTGCTGGCCCCTGACGCGATCCTTGCCACCAACACCTCCTATCTGGACATCGACGCGATGGCAGAGGGGCTGGCGCATCGGGGCCGCGTGGTCGGGTTGCACTTCTTCAGCCCGGCCGATGTGATGCCCCTGCTCGAGGTGGTGCGCACAGATATGACCGACAACGCCACGCTTGCGACCGCGCTGAAGCTGGCGCGAAAGCTCGGCAAGCAGCCGGTGGTCGCGCGCGTGGCGGAAGGTTTCATCGGCAATCGTATTTACGCAGCCTATCGCCGCCGGGCGGAACTGCTGGTGCTGGACGGCGCGAACCCTGAGCAAGTGGATCGGGCCGCCACCGCGTTCGGCTTCGCCATGGGGCCGTTTGCCGTAGCCGATATGTCGGGCCTTGATATTGCCTGGGCCATGCGCAAGCGGCAGGCGCCGACGCGCGATCCGCGGGCGCGCTATGTCACGATCCCGGATACGTTGTGCGAGATCGGGCGTCTGGGCCGAAAGACCGGCGGCGGCTGGTATGATTACCCTCAAGGCAAGCCCGTCCCCTCAGAACAGGTCGCGGCCGTGATCGCAAAAGCGCGGCAGGCGGCGGGCGTGGTGCCTGTCGGGATCGATGACGACGCCATCCAGCGCCAGCTTCTGGCCGCCATCGTCAACGAGGCCGCGCTGCTGCTGGAGCAGGGCGTGGCGCAGCGTCCCTCGGATGTGGATGTGACGCTTTGCAACGGCTATGGTTTTCCGCGCTGGCGGGGCGGACCGCTCTGGTGGGCGGCCCACCAGGACCGCGCCGCGATCCGTGACGATCAGGCGCGGCTGGCCGACGCCATCGGTTACGGCTTCGTCGCCGGCCCCGTCGATCGGATGCTGGACAGCATCGTAAGCGAACACAAAGGCTGACGACATGCAGCATGTTTTCATATGTGATGATATCCGCATGCCTTTCGGCGGCGATACAGACAGGGAGGCCGTTCTATGATGAAATTGCACTGGTCGCCGCGCTCGCCCTTCGTGCGCAAGGTGATGATCGTTCTCAACGAAACCGGACAGCTGGATCAGGTCACGCAGGTCCGCTCGGTGGTCGCCATGCATATGCCGCCGAATGCCGCGGTGATGGCCGACAACCCGTTGGGCAAGATCCCGACGCTGGTGATCGAAGACGGCACGGCGCTGTTCGACAGCCGCGTGATCTGCGAGTATCTGGACCATCGGGCGGGCGGCGGCCTGCTGGGGGAAAAACGTTTCGAGCAGTTGCGCTGGCAGGCTCTGGGCGATGGTCTGATCGACCTGCTGCTGCTGTGGCGGACCGAACTGACCCGCCCGGGCGGCCCGTGGGATGCGGTGACCCAAGGCTGGCTGTCCAAGGCCCGCGCCGTCATGGCCACGCTGGAGGCGGAAGCTCCCGCGCTGGCGTCGGCGCCCTTCGGTCTCGGCCATGTCGCGATCGTCTGCGCTCTGGGGCAGATGGATTTCCGCTGGAGCGATTCGAACTGGCGCGATCATTTCCCGCGGCTTGCCGCGCTGGAGGCGGATTGGGCCGCGCGCCCCTCGGTCTCGAGCACGGCGATTGTGGATGATGCGCCGGATGGGGGCGACGTGACTGCCGGGCATCTGCGCTTCGAGGGCTGAGGACCAAAGCTTGTATCAAAAGCCTAGCTTAGCCCTTTATGGTTCTGCGGCGGGCAGCTAAGGTGGTTTGCGCAAAAGGATAAGGTGCATGACATGACATCGGTGATGAACGCGACGGCAAGGGCGCTGCAGAAGAGCAACGTATCGCGCTATATCCAACTGGCCGGTCTGTTCCGTCAGCGGATCGAAACGGGCGAATGGGACATCGGCGCCAAGATCCCGACCGTGAAGGAACTCGCCGAACAATGTGGCGTTGCGACCATGACCATAAGGCAGGCGCTGGATATCATCGAGGGCGAGGGCCTGATCGAGCGTTATCGCGCCAAGGGCACCTTCGTCGTCGAGCGCCCTAACCGCGATCTGTGGTGTGAGGTCAAGACCGACTGGTCAGGCCTGCTGATCGCGCGCGACAATGCCACGATCGACATTCTGGGTGACGAGCGCGGCGTCAAGCTGCCACGGCGTGAAAGCGAAATCGGTAGGCCGGCGCCGTCTTACCGGCATCTGAAACGTCGCCACAGCCGCGCGGGTGCGCCATTCATGATCGGCGATGTCTATGTCGATGAACGCATCGTGCCGCTGATCCCGGATGAGGCCTATTCCCGCATCACCGCGATGCGGATCGCCCACGACCTTCCGGGCCACACGATCGAGGACGCCGTCCAGATCGTCACCATCGGCTCCGCCGATCTGGAGACGGCGACCGAACTGAATGTCTCGATCGGCGATCCGGTGGCCAGAGTTCAACGCATCACCGTCGACCAGCACGGGGACATCGTCCTGCTGGCCAACGGCATCTATCGCGGCGATATGATGAAGATCGAGGTCAAGCTGCGCTGATCAGCCCTTGAATGCCGGCGGGCGCTTTTCGCGGAAGGCGGCCATCGCCTCGGCCGTGTCGTCCGAGGTCGACAGAGCCTTTGTCTGGGACTGCTCGAACCGGTAGGCATCGTAGATCGACATGCCCTCGGTCACCTGAAACGATCGTTTCGCCGCGCGCACGGCAGAGGGGCTCGCCTTGGCGATATCGGCGGCGATGCTGATCGCGGTCGGCATCAGATCCTCGGGCGCGGTGCATGCCGAGGCGACGTTCATGCGCAACAGTTCGGGCCCATGGATGCGCCGTGCCGTCATGATCAGCAGTCGCGCGTCGCTCTCGCCGAAATGACGGCGCACATGGGCAACCCCGCCGGCAAGGCCGACATTGACCTCGGTCATCTGCAGGAAGCCCTTTTCCGAGGTCACGATGATATCGCAGCAGAGCGCGGTCACGCAGCCCGCGCCGATGGCCGCGCCGTTCACGGCGGCGATGATCGGCTTGGGGCATTCCAGCAGGCAGTCGAAGCTGGCCCGGACGCGGCGGTTGTGGGCGGTGTAGTGGCCCGGCTCCTGGGTCGGACGCTCGGTGAGGTCGGCGCCGGCGGAAAATGCCTTGCCTTCGCCTGTGAGGATGATGACGCGCACATCGGACCGGTCGCCGAGGCTGTCCACCACCTCGGCCAGTTCCTCGCGAAAGCGGTTGTTCTGCGCATTCACGGGCGGGCGGGCGATGGTGATGGTGGCGATGTGGTCCGCCACCGTCAGCGTCAGGGTTTCGTGGCTCATGGCGTAACCTTTCCGTCCGGGCCCATAACAGGGCGCATCATGGTGAAGGACCGGGGCGGGACCGTGTATTCCATATATCCCATCCGGCCCAACGGCTGCAGCAGCTCGACATCGACAATCCCGTCATCCTGCAGGACGCTTTCGTCGATATGGATGCCGACCACCTCGCCGATGATGACGCGGTTCGTGCATTCGGCGCCGGTCGAGGGCTTCAGCGTCAAAATCTGCGAAACGATACATTCCACGGCCACGGGCGATTCCGCCACGCGCGGGCAGGGGATGTTCTCGCAAGGCACGGCGCTCAGCCCGGCTTCGGCGAATTCGTCCACGCCCTCGGGCCAGGTCGCGGAGCTGAGGTTCATCGCCTCGCGCAGGGCATAGGTCGCGATATTGACGCAGAAATAGCCCGTCGCCTCGGCATTGGCGTAGCTGTGCTTGGGGCTGTCGGAGGAGAACATCACGAAGGGCGGCTTGCCCGAGATCGCGTTGAAGCAGCTATAGGGTGCGAGGTTGGCCACGCCCGATGCCGACAGGGTCGAGATCCAGCCGATGGGTCGGGGCACGATCAGGGCCAGCCACGGATTGTGCGGCAGGCCATGATGCTGATGGCGGGGATCGTAGAACATCAGGCCTCCTTCGCCGGAGGCATGGTGAAGAGCTGGTCGCGCGGTCCGAGCAGGGTCGCGGCCACGCCGACGGGCAGGGGGACGCGGTGGGCGTTGAGCGTCATCGCGACCATCGAGTAATAGCCGATCACCGCCGTCAGTTCGACCGCGCCCAACTCGCCCCAGCGGGCAAGGATGGCGTCGTAGCCTGCATCCTCGACATTGCCGGTCTGCAGCATCTGGCGGGCGAATTCATAGACCTCGCGCGCCGGGGCATCCGGGCCGAAATCGGGGGCGCGGCCGTCATAGATCGCCTGGATATAGGCCTTGGGCAGGCCCGCGCGTTCGGCGTCGCCGGCGTGAATAACCCATTCCAGATCGCTGTTCCAGCGCCGCGCCGTCACGAGGATCGCCAGTTCGTTGAGATGCATGGGAAGCGACGTCTCGAACCGGAGCACCTGTCCCAGACGTTGCCAGCGGTCGGCCAGCGCCGGGTTGTGCAGCGCCGCGCGCAACGGACCGACCAGTACGCCACGGGGGCCGGACACGATCTGCTCATAGACCGCGCGCTGTTCGGCTGTCATCGTGTCGGGCGTGGGGAAGCTGATGCGGCCTTCATTGGGCTGGGGGTACGTCGTTCGGTTATTCATGCTGTTGTCTCCAGTCCGAGCGCGCGCAGAACTTCGTCCGTATGTTCGCCAAGGAGCGGCGGGGCCTTTTCGAACGACAGAGGCGCGTTACGGAAATTCAAGGGGCTGACGACCTGCTTCAGGTCTCCGCTCAACGGGTGCGGGATTTCGTGCAACATCTTGCGGTGCCGGACCTGCGGCTCGTCGAAGACGCGATCCACGGTGTTGATCGGCCCTGAGGGTACGCCGGCCCTGGCGAAGGTCGCGACCCAGTGATCGACGCCGCCCCTGGCCAGCGCTTCGATCAGGATTTCTTCCAGCGCGGGCAGATTTTCGACCCGGGCGGGGTTGGTGGCGAAATCGGGATTGTCGGCCAGTTCCGGCAGTCCGATCACCTCGGCGAACTTGCGGAACTGCCCGTCATTGCCGACGGCAAGCACGATATGGCCGTCCGCCACAGGGTAGACGTTCTGCGGCTGGATGTTGGGGTGCCGGTTGCCGCGCCTGACGGGCGGAACGCCCGAGACAAGGTAGTTCATCGCCTGATTGGCGAGCATGGCGACCGAGACGTCCAGCATCGCAAGATCGATATGGTCGCCCTTGCCGGTTTTCTCGCGATTGGCCAGCGCCGCCAGCACCCCGATGCTGGCATACATGCCGGTCATGATGTCGACGATGGGAACCCCCACTTTCTGCGGGCCGCCTCCCGGCACGTCGTCGGGCGCGCCGGTCACGCTCATCAGCCCGCCCATGGCCTGGATCATGAAGTCATAGGCCGCGTCGTCCTTCATCGGCCCCGAAAGGCCGAAGCCGGTGATCGAGCAGTAGATGAGGCGCGGGTTCACCTGCCGCAGATCCTCGTATCCAAGCCCCATCCGCTCCAGCGTGCCGGCCTTGAAATTCTCCAGCACGATATCGGATCTGGCGGCCAGCGCACGCACGGCGGCGCGACCCTCATCCGATTTCAGATCCAGCGCGACCGAGCGCTTGCCGCGATTGACCGACAGGTAATAGCCCGATTCCTTCGTCGGCTTTCCGTCCTTGTCCTTCAGGAACGGAGGCCCCCAGCGACGGGTATCGTCGCCTTCGCCCGCGCGCTCGACCTTGATGACGTCGGCCCCCAGATCGGCGAGGGTCTGGCCGCACCACGGCCCGGCCATGATGCGGCTGAGGTCGAGGACGCGGATATGTGACAATGGTCCTGGCATCAGGTTTGCTCCTTGGTCGTCGGGAAGTTCTGGTCGAGAAAGGCCAGCAGGGCGTCGTTGAACGCCTTTGGGCTCTGGAAATTGGGCAGATGGCCCGCGCCGGGAATGATCGCGGTACGCGCGCCGGCAAGGCCGCCGAACTGTTTCGCCACCGCGTCGGGCATGGCGCCATCATCGGCGCCGGCGATGCCCAGCACCGGACAGGCGATCCCGGTGGTCTGATCGTAGTCCGAAAGCGCATATGTCGCGGCGGCAAAGCCCTTCACGCTGGTTCCCGCGATCATCGCGCGCAGGCGGATGCTGAGCGCGCTGTCCTCGGGCTCGCCGGGCAGCCAGCGCGGAGCGGTGGCGGCGGCGATCGCCTCCATGCCGTCGCGAAGGGCGGTTTCGCGCCGCTCGGACCAGAACGCCGCGCGTCCGGGCGCGCTGCGCATCACGCCATCCACGGCGACGAAGGCTGCGAACCGGTCAGGTGCGACGGCAAGGGCTGCGAGCGCCGTGGGGCAGCCCATCGACAAGCACACCACGGCGCAGCGGTCCACGCCCGCCGCGTCCATGACCGCCAGCAGATCGGCGCCATATCGGGCGAAGTCCATGGGGCCTTCGCTCGCGTTTGATGCGCCATGTCCGCGCTGGTCATAGCGCAGCACGCGATAGCGATCCGCCAGCGCGTCGGTCTGCGCGTCCCAGACCGACAGATCGGTCAGGACCGAGTTCACGAAGACGACGGAGGGCGCGCCTTCGGGGCCGTCAACGCGGGCATGCAGCGTGATGCCGTCGGGCAGGGGAACGGACAGGGTGGTCATGCGGCAACCTCTTTCTTGCGGGTGATGAGGCCATGGCCCATGACCAGCGCCAGCGCGCCAAATCCGATCAGGTCGGACATGCGCTCGGGCACCAGCAGGCACAGCCCGCCGATCAGCAGGACCACCGCCTCCCACCCCCTGGCGGAACGATTGAGGATATAGATCCAGCGTTCCGACGCGGCGGAGAGCATCAGGATCGAGACGATGGCCGTGCCGACCGCCATCGCGACATGCAGCGCATCGCCTTGGAGGATCAGGCTCGGGTTCAGCACGAACAGGAAGGGCAGCACGAACAGGAGCGCTCCCAGTCGCATTGCCGTCAAACCGGTCTGCATCGCCGGCGCCTTGGCGATCGACGCGGCAGCCACGGCGGCCATCGCCACGGGGGGCGTGATGTAGGACAGCATCGCCCAATAGAGGATGAAGAGATGAGCGGCCATCTGGCTGAAGCCCGCCTCCGTCAGTGCCGGCGCCAGAACGACAGCCAGGAAGATATAACACGCCGAGACCGTCATCCCCATTCCAAGGATGAAGCTGGTGATCGCGCCGAAGACCAGCAGCAGATAGGGGTTGCCGCCCGCATATTGCAGCAGCTCGCGGCTGAAGGCATTGCCGACGCCGGTGATCGCCAGCGATCCGACGACCATGCCGACGCCCGCCAGCACGCCGACCAGCATCCCGATGGTTGTTCCGACCTCGAGGATCATGGTGACGATCGGCTTGCCCATGCCGCTTTTGCGGGCGCGCCACAGCGCGGTCAGGACCAGAAGGACAGTGATGTAGAAAGGAGCCTTCGCCTCTGCATTCGTGGCCAGCAGCATCCAGACCAGCGCGACGAGCGAAACGAGGTAGATCCAGCCCGAACGCAGCACCAGCCAGAGCTTCGGCAACTGATCGCGCGGCAGGCCCTTCAGCCCGTTGCGTGCGGCATAGCAATCCGTCTGGATCAGCAGCACCAGATAGAACAGTAGGGCGGGCACGGTTGCCGCGACCATGATATCGGCATAGGGCACGTTCATGAAGGACGCCATGACGAAGGCGACCGAGCCCATCACCGGCGGCATCAGCGCTCCGCCCGTCGAGGCGCAGGATTCCACCGCTCCCGCATAGGTCGCCGGATAGCCGCATTTCTTCATGGTCGGGATGGTCATTGAGCCGGTCGAGATCACGTTGGATATGACGCTGCCGGACAGTGAGCCGAAAAAGCCCGAGGACAGGATCGCGACCTTCGCCGGCCCGCCGCGCGCGTGACCCATGAGCGCGCTCGCGAGGTCCATGAAAAAGGCGCCGCCGCCCGAAACGGTGAGCGCCACGCCGAACAGGATGAAGCCGATCAGCAGGTCGGCGATGACGCGGAGCGGAATGCCGATAATGCTTTCGACGCCCAGCGAATGGCTGAGCATGGTTTCGCTGAAATTCATCTGCGCGCCCCACAGAAAGCCCGGCATGTATCCGGTATAGAGGGGAAATGTCGCGAAGATCGCGCAGATGATGAACAGCGGCAGGCCCGCGCAGCGGCGCACCGCTTCCAGCGCCAGAAGCACAAGACAGGTGGCCATCACGATCACATAGGTCGGGGCCTCGAATTCCCAGCCCTGATAGAGGATGGCGTCGGTCCGGGTCGAGAAGAAGATGCAAATGCCGAAGGCGGCGGCCGCCAGGACCCAGTCGTACCAGCGTACGCGGGTTGCATCGGCCTGCCGCGCCGGCGTGCCGAGAAACGCCACCGGCATGAACAGGCCCAGCACGATATAGTAATAGGCCGTGCTGATCGGACGCCAGCCCAGAACCTGCAGGTTGAAGATCTGGTTGACGATGATGACGATGCCCACGCTGGACAGCGCCATCACCGCGAACCACGCAGCGCCCGAGAGGCGCTGGGCCTCCTGCTGCCAGAACCTGGCCGCGCCGGGAGCGTTCGGTATGATCTGAGAAGACATGGGTCTTATCCTGTCGGCAGGGGCGATGCGAGATGAGGGCGCGGCGCAAATGGCCGCGCCCGTAAAGGATTACTGGGCGTTCCGGGTGCGATACTGTTCCCAGAATGCGACCCAGTCGGCGGGGGCGACGCCCTGATCCTTGGCGGCTGCGGTCGCGGCCGCCCACATCTCCTTGGTCTCTTCGATCTCGGCGATACGCTGGTCGTTCCAGGCCTGGTCGGCATCCGTCCAGAGGCCACGCTCGCGCAGGTATTTGACCGCGCCGGGGTGGAAGGGGGCGCCCGCCGGGGTGCGGCCGGATTTCTCGAGATTCCAGTTGGGCATCACGGCATTGGTGTTCTGATAGTCCGGGAAAACCTGATCCAGCGCCTTCAGCAGGTTGTAGACCTCATCCTCGTCCGTGCTCGCCAGGGTGGTCAATTGCGGATAGCTGTAGCCCAGCAGTTCGGCCGGGTTTTCCTCGGAAATGCCTGCGCCCGTCGTCATGGTGATCGGCTGGAAGAGGCTCGCCCGTTTGGTTACGCGATCCCAGCCCTCGGCGTTGTCCGCGGACATGTCCAGCCAGTGGAACCCGCGACCGCCTTCGGCCTCGCGCAGGGCGGCAACGGTGGTGGTGACGGGAACGACATCGACCTCTCCGGCGACGAAGGCCGACATCATGGCGCCGTAACCGGGATACATCACCTTGTTCACATCGTCCGGCGTCAGGCCCGCGAAGGCCAGCGCGGCTTCGGTGTTCATGGTGGTCGAGGGGCTGGCCTCGACGAAGCCGACATTGGCGCCCTTCAGGTCGTCCATCGTTTCGACATCGGTGTCGTTGCCGGCGACAAGGCCGACGGCGGCGGGACGGCCCATCAGTACCCGCAGGTCCTGCGGACCCCAGTCGGCGGCAGCGAATTCATAGGTCGCATCCGAAGCGAACAGGATTTCGTTGCCCATGAAGCCGAAATTGGCGCGTCCGCGCACCAGCGGCAGCAATCGCCCGATGGCGGTTCCCGAGGGCGTCAGGCGCACGGCGATGTCGAATTTCTTGTCCAGCGCGTCGGCCATGGCCGAGGCTTCGACATAGCCGGTCGAGCCGAGATCGTAGGATGTCCAGATCATCGAACGCGGCAGCGTTACGTCGTCCTGGGCAAAGGCCGCCGAAGCGGTCAGCATGGCAACGGCCACAACCGTGCCCTTCATGAGGTTAGAATGAAACAAAAGAAATCCTCCCTTGGTATCCGCTTTGCGGAAAAATAACCGCGGCCTCCACGCCCCGATAATCGCCACCATGGCTCGCATGATCTTAAAAGTCAATTCTATGATTTAATGATATTTCATCGACCTCAATTCGGCAGACCCAGCACGGCTTTCGACAGCACGTTGCGCATGATTTCGGTCGAACCTCCGAAGATCGTGATCGGTCGCGCGGACAGATAGGTTGCCGCGGCATGCAGCCGCCGGTCGCCTTCCGGCGGGTGCGACAGGCCTGCCTCGGGGCCTGCGACCTCCATGATCAGTTCGGATATGCGCTGATACAGTTCGGACTGAAATATCTTCAGCATGGCGACGTCCGCGCCGATCTCCTGTCCCTCTTTCAGGCGGTCCAGATAGGTCTGGAACAGGTCGCCCAGATCGCGCATATCGCATTCGAGCGCGACGTAGCGGTCGCGGAATACCGGATCGTCCCATATGCCGTTGCGCCGCGCCAGATGCGCGAGCCGCGCCAGCGCGCTTGCCGACAGGCGGGGCGCGCCGATGAAGACGCGCTCATGTCCGAGAAGGGCCTTTGCGGCGGTCCATCCTTCGTTGACGCCGCCGACGATGTGATCCAGCGGCACGCGGACATCGTCGAAGAACACTTCGCAGAACTCGGCCTCTCCGGCGAGGTTCTCGATATTGCGGGTGGTGACGCCGGGCGCGTCCATCGGCGCCAGAAGGAAGCTGATCCCGGCCTGTTTCTTCACGGTCTTGTCGGTGCGGGCGAGGATGAAGATCCAGTTCGCATCCATGCCGAGCGTGGTCCAGGTCTTCTGTCCGTTGATGACCCATTCCTCGCCGTCGCGCGCCGCCTCGCAACGCACGGCGGCAAGATCCGAACCCGCGCCGGGTTCGGAATAGCCCTGCGCCCAGATGTCCTGTCCTGACAGGATGCGCGGCAGGTAATGCGCCTTCTGCGTCTCGGTTCCGTATTTCAGCAGGAGCGGGCCCAGCATGACCGGGCCGATATCGTGGACGCGGGCCGCGCCGTAGCGCTCGAGTTCCTCGACCATGATCAGGTGCTTGCCCGCGGCGAGGCCCATGCCGCCATGTTCAACAGGCCATGTCGGGCACAGGAAGCCGCGCCGTGACAGGGCCATGTACCACGGTTTCACCGCATCCCAGTGCAGGCGTTCCAGCGGAAAGCGGGGAATGTCGGGATATTCGGTCTCGACGAAATCGCGGATCATGGCGCGGAAATCGCCGTCTGACATGGCGTTGTAATCGGTGCTCATACGGCGTCCTCCAGAGTGCGGGCCAGTCGGGCGCGCACCGCCATCGGCGCGCCGAAAAGATTGGCGTCGGTCATTGCCCGGCGGACGAACAATCCGATATCGGCCTCGTCGGTGATTCCCATCGCGCCGTGCATCTGCACGGCCTCACGCGCGACCAGCATCGCGGTCTCGGCCGCGCGCAGCTTGCAGCGGTCGGTATCGCGGGCCCGGGCGGCGGCATCCGCGCCGGTGTCGAAGCGCGCGGCTGTCGCCATGATGGCGGCGCGCAACAGTTCGATCCGGATCTTGATCTCGGTCGCGCGATGCTGCAGGGCCTGGAAGCTGCCGATGGGGCGCCCGAACTGTTCGCGCACCTTCAGATAGTCAAGCGTAATGCGGAAAGCCCGGTCCGACAGGCCGAGCAGATAGGCCGAATGGGCCAGCACCATGTCCTGAACGACGGATGCCGCCTGCGGACAGGGGAGCAGATCGGCAGTGACGTTATGCAGATGCAGCGTCGCGATCCGGCCGCCATCCAGCGTATCGGCCTCTGCGATCGTAACGCCCGGCGCATCGCGCGGCACGACAGCGACGCCGGCCTCGGTCAGGATTGCGAAGAGATCCGCATCGCCCGGCACGGCGATTTTTGTGCCGTTCAGCCGTCCGCCCACCGCGCCGCCTTCGAACTGCAGCGAGGCCGCGTCGTCCTGCCACGCCGTCACCATCACCAGCGCGCCGCTTGCGGCCTCTTCGGGGAAGGCCTCGCCCAGAAGCGCTGCCGCCATGATAGTCGATCCGATGGGTTCGGGCGCGAGCCCGCCGCCCAGCGCCTGCATCAACGCGCAGGTCTCGCGCATTCCCAGCGCGAGGCCGCCGGCTTCTTCCGGCACGCGCATGAGGAACAGGCCCAGTTCGCCCGCCTGCGCGACCATGGCGCGGTCGATGCCCTTGCCGCGCGCGGCGCGGATACGGCCCAGATCGCCGTCGGCAGGCACGATGGCGCGGGCGCTGTCCACGATCATGCGGGCGTTTTCCATCCAGTCTTCCATTGTCAAACTCCCCTTACGCAATCGCGCCCATGTCGCGCAGTTCGGCGATGCGCTCCCCGGTCAATCCGATCTCTAGCAGCACTTCGTCGGTGTGTTCGGCCAGCAGCGGCGGATGCCGGGCGGCGTCTCCCTGACTGCCTGAAAAACGCACCGGGTTGGCGATGTAGCTGATGCGGCCCGCCCTTGGATGGTCGAGTTGCTGCACCAGTCCGCGCGCCTTGACCTGCGGCATCTGCAGCGTGTCCTCGAAGCTGTTGAGCGGGCCCGCCGGGATGCCGATCGTCTCCAGCTCGGCATAGGCGGTATCGGCGTCCCGGGTGGCCAGCTTTTCCGCGATCAGCGGGATCAGCGTGTCCGCGTTCTGCACCCGGGCAAGGTTGGTGGCGTAGCGTTCGTCGTCGGCCACGCCCGCAAGCCCCAGATAATCCGCGAAGCGACGGAACTGCGGATCGTTGCCGATGGCGATCATGATCGGGCGGTCGGCGCAATCGAACGCCTGCCACGGGCAGGTGATCTGCGAGGCGGTACCGTTCCTGCGCGGCAGTTTCCCCGAGGACAGGTAATTCATCGCCATATGTGAAGCCGCGTGGATCTGCGTGTCCAGAAGCGCAATATCGATGAACTGCCCCTGGCCCGACACCGCATCGCGATGGTTCAGCGCCGCAAGGATCGCGGCCACCGCATATTGCCCGGCCGTGATGTCCGAGATCGAATAGCCGACCAGCGCCGGTTCGTCCTCAGACGAGCCGGTCACCGACAAAAGCCCGCTCATAGCCTGAAAGATCGGATCATAGCCCGGCAGATGCGCCATCGGTCCTGTCTGCCCGAAGCCGGTGATCGAGCAATAGACGAGGCGAGGGTTCAGCGTGGCAACAGCCTCATAGTCCAGCCCCATCCGGGCCAGCGTGCCGGTCTTGAAGTTCTCGATCAGCACATCGGCGTTCTCGATCAGCTTTCGGGCGATCTGCCGCCCCTCGGACGATTTCAGGTCCAGGGCGACCGAGCGTTTCCCCCGGTTCATCGCGAGAAAGCTCGAGGTTTCGCCCGTTGGCTCGCCGTCGGCGTTCAGGTGGCTCACGCCCATGCGGCGCACGTCGTCGCCGCCCTTGACATGCTCGACCTTGATCACGTCGGCCCCGAAATCGGCCAGCATCTGCGCGGCCCAGGGTCCGGCGAAGACGCGGCTCAGGTCGAGCACCTTGATATGGTCCAGACATCCGGCCATGCTGTATCCTCCCTTGTCAATCGGAGGGGAAAATGCCAGCGGCTCGCCCATAGCGCAACAGAAAAATCGTAAATATGATTTTTCAATCTTTATAGGGGTTAAAAGTCACGGAGGTTCGCGCGATCATCGTCGAAACACCCAGCGTCAGGCTGCCGCAGGGCGGCGGGGAAGGGGGGTATCGGCTGGTTCGAAGTAACCCGGGGCTCATCCTTCGCGGAACTGACGCCGCGGTGAATTCCGGGCGGCTTGCCAATTGATATGCCACGGGCGATAAAATCCGCGACTGTAACCGGGACACTGAATCCATCTGGAGTAAAACATGAAAATCGCGGTTGCCGGTATCGGCTATGTCGGGCTCTCGAATGCGGTGCTTCTGGCGCAGAACAATGATGTGGTCGCCATCGATATCGACCCGGAGCGGGTTGAGGCTCTGAATGCCGGCAGGAGCCCGATCGTCGATGACGAGATCGAGCGCTATCTGGCGGGGAAGACCCTGCGGCTTCGCGCAACCACCGAGGCGGCCCCCGCCTATCGCGAAGCCGATTTCGTGATTGTCGCCACGCCGACCAATTACGATCCCGAGACAAATGATTTCGACACGTCCTCTGTGACCAGGGTTATCGGCGATGTGATCGCCTCCGGCAGCGCGGCCACGATCATCATCAAGTCGACCGTTCCCGTGGGCTTTACCGAACGCACGTGCTGTGCCTTTCAAAGCGACCGCATCATCTTTTCACCGGAATTCCTGCGTGAGGGGCGGGCGCTTTACGACAACCTCAACCCCTCTCGCATCGTTGTCGGCGAGCGTTCCGCCCGGGCCGAGACCTTTGTCGGCCTGCTCGTCGAGGGGGCCCTCAAGAAGGATGTGCCGGTTCTCTACACCGGCGCCTCGGAGGCCGAGGCGATCAAGCTTTTCGCCAACACATACCTTGCCATGCGCGTCGCCTATTTCAACGAACTTGACAGCTATGCCGTCACCCACGGGATGGATTCACGGCAGATGATCGAGGGCATCGGCCTCGATCCGCGTATCGGCGACTATTACAACAATCCCTCCTTCGGTTATGGCGGATATTGCCTTCCGAAGGATACAAGGCAGCTTCTGGCAAATTATTCGGAGGTGCCGCAAAACCTGATTCGCGCGATCGTCGACGCCAACACCACCCGCAAGGACTTCATCGCCGAGCGCATTATCGCGCTGAAGCCCAAGTCTGTCGGCATCTACCGGCTGGTGATGAAGGCGGGATCGGACAATTTCCGGCAGTCTTCTGTTCAGGGCATCATGAAGCGGATCAAGGCCAAGGGCATTCCGGTGACCGTCTACGAACCGGCGCTGAAGGACGAGGCTTTTTTCAACTCGCCGGTGCTCCGGGATCTGGACGCTTTCAAGAGGGAGGCCGACCTGATCGTTGCGAACAGAATGACCGACGAGATTCGCGATGTCGCCGAAAAGGTCTTCACCCGCGACCTTTTCGGCGCCGACTGAGCGGCTGGAGGATAGCCAATCCTGACGGGCGTCGCCGGTTTGTCGCGGGGCGCCCGTCATGTTTTTCGGATTCCGTTCGCCCGGTTATCCAATCATCGGCACTGATTTTCTGCTGTTGCCCCGCCGATTTCGGCCGAGTGGTGGTCCGCTCATTTCCTGCTTTTTGCGTTTTCTGATTTTCCGCCGGAAGCATGTTGACGCGTTTATTACTAACTGGTAGGTAACGAGCAAGTTCAGGGAGGAATTCTATGGCTGATACCAATCGTATCGGGATCATCATGCACGGCGTCACCGGCCGCATGGGAATGAACCAGCATCTTATCCGTTCGGTACTCGCGATCCGCGACCAGGGTGGCTTGCGCTTGAGTGACGGCTCGCGCGTAATGCCGGATCCGATCATCGTCGGCCGCAATGCTGCCAGGATCGAGGAACTGGCGAAGCGTCATGGCGTCGAGCGCGTGACCACCGATCTCGATGCGGCCCTTGCCGATCCCTACAACATCATCTTCTTCGACGCCGCCTCCACCAAGCTGCGCCCGACGCTGCTGAAAAAGGCGATCGACGCCGGCAAGCATGTCTATTCCGAAAAGCCGGTTTCCGAGGGCCTTGAAGAAGCCGTCGAGATCGCCCGCTATGCCAGGGCCAAGGGCGTCAAGAACGGCATCGTTCACGACAAGCTCGACCTGCCCGGCCTCGTCAAGCTGAAGCGGCTGCGCGATAACGGCTTCTTCGGCAAGATCCTGTCGGTGAAGGGCGAGTTCGGCTACTGGGTGTTCACCGGCGAGGATCAGCCGGCCCAGCGCCCGAGCTGGAACTACCGCGCCGAGGATGGCGGCGGCATGGTCTCCGATATGCTCTGCCACTGGCGCTACGTGCTCGACAATGTCGTTGCCCCGGTGAAATCGGTCTCCTGCACCACCGCCACCCACATTCCGACCCGCATCGATGAGAACGGCAAGGAATACAACGCCACGGCCGACGACGCGGCTTATGCGACCTTCCTGCTGGAAGGCGATATCGTCGCCCATATCAATTCGAGCTGGTGCACCCGCGTTCGTCGCGACGATCTCGTGACCTTCCAGATCGACGGCACCCATGGTTCGGCGGTCGCCGGCCTGCACAAATGCGTGAGCCAGCACCGCGCCAACACGCCGAAGCCGGTGTGGAACCCGGACGAGCCGCAGAAGATGGACTTCTTCGACGATTGGCAGGAAGTGCCGGACAACGCCGTCTTCGACAACGGCTTCAAGGTGCAGTGGGAACAGTTCCTGCGTCACGTGCTGGAGGATGGCCCCTGGGCCTACACGCTGACGGAGGGCGCCAAGGGCGTGCAACTTGCCGAAGCCGGGTACAAGAGCGCGCGCGAGCGCCGCTGGGTCGACCTGGAGGATCTGGGCATATGAGCACCGTTACACTGCCGAAAGCTTCCGGCGGCATTGAAAGCTTCGCCTTTTCCGGCACAAGCGTGTCGCCCGACAAGGGCGACTGGAACCGCAAGGTGTTTGCGGCCGCCCACGTCGTGGTCGACCCCTTCGCCGACAACAATCCATGGTCCGATTGCGCGGTCGATTGGGGCAGGACGCTCGCCTTCCGCCATCATCTCTGGTCGCTGGGTTTCGGCGTGGCGGAAGCCATGGATACCGCCCAGCGTGGCATGGGCATGGATTGGCCGACCTCGCTCGAACTGATCCAGCGCTCGGTGAGGGAGGCGAAGGCTGGCGGCCACTCGATCGCCTGCGGCGCCGGAACCGATCATCTCGATCCGGCCGACGCGAAGACCATCGACGATGTTATCGCGGCCTATGAAATGCAGTGCGAGGCGGTGGAGGCGACAGGTGGTCAGGTGATCCTGATGGCGTCGCGCGCGCTCTGCAAGGTTGCCAAGAACGCCGATGACTATGCCCGCGTCTATGGCCGCATTCTTTCCGGCCTGCAGCAACCGGCCGTGTTGCACTGGCTCGGCGAGATGTTCGACCCGGCGCTTGAGGGCTATTGGGCGAGCGCCGATCATATGGTGGCGATGGATACCTGCCTGAAGGTGATCGAGGCCAATGCCGCCAAGGTCGACGGCATCAAGATCTCGCTGCTTTCGGCGGAAAAGGAAATCGCCATGCGCCGCCGTCTGCCGGCCGGCGTGAAGATGTATACCGGCGACGACTTCAACTATCCGGAACTGATCGCCGGCGACGATCAGGGCTACAGCCACGCCCTGCTTGGCATTTTCGATCCGATCGCGCCCGTCGCCGCCACCGGGCTTGCGGCCCTTGCGAAGGGCGACATGCAGCGCTGGGGTGCGGTCATGGAGCCGACCGTGCCGCTGTCGCGCCACATCTTCAAGGCGCCGACCCGCTACTACAAGACCGGCGTCGTGTTCCTTGCCTATCTGATGGGCCATCAGGACCATTTCACCATGCTCGGCGGACAGGAGAGCGCCCGCTCGGCGCAGCATCTGGCCGAGATCGTGCGCCTTGCCGATGCGGCGGGGCTGATTTCCGACACCGAGATGGCCGCCGCCCGCACCGCGCGGGTGATGGCGACCCACGGCATCGAGGTCTGACGGCATGGCGGTGATCACACCCGAGCGGCTCTCGCTCAACACCGCGACCACGCGGGCACAGTGGAAGCTCGATCAGGCGATCGAAGGCTGCGCGCGTCACGGCTTTGGCGGCTTGTCGCCATGGCGCGACCAGTTGCAAGCGCTGGGCGCGGAAAAGGCAGCCCGCCAGATTCGCGACGCCGGGCTTGCCGTCTCCGGCCTCTGCCGCGGCGGCTGGTATACGGCGGACGGCGCGTTGACCGATGCCGTTCTGGACGACAACCGCCGCGCCGTCGACGAGGCCGCGACCATCGGCGCTGCATGCCTCGTCATGGTGGTCGGCGGCCTGGCGAAGGGAAGCCGCGATATCGATGGCGCCCGCGCCATGATCGAGGAAGGTCTTGCAAAGACGCTCGAATATGCGCGCACCGTGAACGTCAAGATCGCCATCGAGCCGCTGCATCCGATGTATGCGGCCGACCGCGCGGCGGTGAACACGCTTTCGCAGGCGCTCGACATTTGCGACCGGCTTGGCGACGGCATCGGCGTTGCCGCCGACGTCTACCACATCTGGTGGGACCCGGAGGTGAAGGCACAGATCTCGCGCGCCGGCAAAGACCGGCTGATGGCCTTTCACCTCTGCGACTGGCTGGTGCCGACCACCGACATGCTCAACGATCGCGGCATGATGGGCGATGGCGTCATCGACATTGCCGGCCTTCGCGCTGCGGTGGAAGCAGAGGGCTTCAACGGCCTCAATGAAGTTGAGATTTTCTCGGCGGAAAACTGGTGGAAACGCGATCCCGACATGGTGATGGAGACTATCATCGAGCGGGCCGCCGGTTGTTGCTGAGTTGAATGACCTGTTTGCGCAGGCAGGTGGCCGTCAGGCCAAGGGGAGGGCAAGAGGAGCGCTCCATTGGCGGATCGGCTGGAGACTGCGCAGCCCGGGATACTTGACACGACGTCAGGTGCCCGTAACCTACTGTTCAGTAGCCAAGGGAGGAGACTATCATGTCCATGCTTTCGAAACTGGCTGTTTCCGCAGCCGCAATCGCCCTTTTCGCCGCGGGTTCCGCCTCGGCGCAAACCTGGCAACCCGACCGGCCCATCAACATCATCGTTCCGTGGTCGGCGGGCGGTTCCACCGATCAGGTGACCCGCGTCGTCGCTCCCATCCTGGCCGAGGCGCTCGGTACCGAAGTGGTCGTCGTCAACCAGCCGGGCGCGTCCGGCTCGATCGGCACCAAGGCGGCGATGGATGCCCCGCATGACGGCTATACCTGGACGGCGAACGCGATCGCCAACAACGCCACCTATGCCGTTTCCGGCCTGCTGGAAGTGTCCAACATCGACGACTACCGGATCTACCTGCATGTCGCCAACGCGCCGCTGATCTCGGTCAACGCCGATGCGCCCTACAAGGATTTCGGCGAGTTGCTGGAAGCCATGAAGACCGGCGATGTCACCGTCGGCACGGCCGGCGTCACCTCGTCCGGCGGCACCGCCCTTGCCACGCTCAACGATGCCGCCGGCGGCAACATGACGGCACGCATGGTCGCCTATGACGGCGGCAACCCGGCCGTGATCGCCGCGGCTTCCGGCGAGGTCGACATGACCACCCAGCTTGCCGTGGAACAGACGGAAATGATCAAGGCCGGCCGGCTGCGTCCGCTCGCCGTGCTGTCCGACACGCCGCTCGAAATCGAGGGCATCGACCCGATCCCGCCGATCACCGAATGGCTCGATATCGACGTAGCACCCGATTATTTCGGCGTCTTCATCCCGAAGGGCGCGCCGCAGGAAGTCTATGACACGGTCGACCAGATCTGGGCCGACAAGGTCATGAATTCGGAAGAGCTGAAGCACTATGCCAACCAGCGCGGCGCAAGCTTCGCGCCGAGCTATGGCGACGAGGCCCGCGCCCGCGCCATTCCGGTGGCGACCAACGAAGCCTGCGCCATGAAGGCGCGCGGCGAGGCGGTGAAGGATCCGTCGGAAGTCGGCCTGACCTGCCCGGAATAAGGCTGGCTGACGCGGTTGCCCCGGAAAGGAGCACACGCCCCCTTCAAAGGGCGGTGGTATATGGCCGTGCGGCTTGCTCCCAGTATTCTCTCCCGCCTGCGGGAGAGATGCCCCGACAGGGGCAGTGAGGGTGATGCAGCTTGTCCGATTGCGAGGGCGTTCGAGGGGTTAGACTCCCCCCTCACTGTCGCTGTCGCGACATCTCTCCCCTCCGGGGCGAGAAGATTGGGGGGTATGCGGCACGGTAATACCCTTTCCGAAGGGAAGGTCGATGACGGAACGACGTTTTGAAAACGCCAGAACTCGATGTGCTGCGATGCCGCTCCGGCCAATCCGGGGTCGCGATACAAAACACCAAACCGATTCGGCGGCTTTGTCGCCGTTTCATCCACTATCCCCGGAGGCTTCATGCTGAAAATCCGCTCCGTCGACATTGCCGTATCGACCATCCTGCTTGCGATCGGGATTGCACAGTTGATCGGCGGCTACACCATGGACAGGCTGGAAGTCCGGCACATCCCGCCGGCAAGCTTTCCCGGCCTGCTGCCGATCGTGCTCGGCATCGCCATGACCATCGTCGCCGGCCTTCAGCTTGTCGGCATCCTGCGCAGCCGGGATGGCGATGACGAGCGCCGGGCCAGCGGCATGGTGACGCGCGAGGAACTGCTGCGGCTTTCCGGACTGATCGGCCTTTGCGGGCTTTATGCGATCGTGCTGGTCGGGCGCGTTCATTTCTGGGTGGCGAGCAGCCTTTTCGTCGCCGCCTTCATGTTGATTTTCGAGCTTTCGCCCGGCATGCCGCGCCGCGCCATGATCGTCACCATCGCCCGCGCGCTGGTGATTGCCGTGGTCTTCGGCGGTGCGGTGTCGTTCCTCTTTGAAGATCTGTTTCTGGTGCGCCTGCCATGACCCTCGTATTCGACGCGCTGGCCAGCGCCTTTGCCGAACTGACGACGCCGATGATGATCTTCAACGTCGCCTGGGCGACGCTGCTTGGCATCTTTGTCGGTGCGCTGCCGGGCCTGACGGCGACGATGGGTGTAGCGCTGCTGACGACGCTGACCTATTCGCTCGACCGCAACACCGCCATCATGGTGCTGATCTGCATGTATGTCGGCGCGATCTATGGCGGTTCGCGCAGCGCCATTCTGCTCAATATTCCCGGAACGCCGGCAAGCGCGGCCACCGCGCTTGACGGCTTTCCGCTGGTGCGCAAGGGCAAGGGCAGCCTTGCCATGGCGATCGCTACGCTCGGCTCGATGCTCGGCACGCTGGTCGGCATCGCCATGCTGGTGCTGATCGCCCCGCCGCTGGCCGAGGCCGCCTTCGGTTTCGGCTCCTATGAATTCTTCTGGCTGGCGCTGTTCGGCATCGTCATTTCCGGCCAGCTGACCCATTCCGGCGAACCGCTGAAGGGCTACATGGCCGGGCTGATCGGGCTTTCGGTGGCGATGATCGGCTCGGAAGGCATTCATTCCTATGTCCGCTTCAATTTCGGCATCCAGCAGATGAATGGCGGCATCGAGCTGATCCCGGCCATGGTCGGCGCCTTCGGGTTCGCCGAAGTGCTGTTCGCGATGACGCTGCCGGCGGCCGAACTGGCGAAGAGCAAGTCCGTTCCCGCTCCTTTGAAGGAGCTTTTTTCGAGCGTCTGGCGCTATAAGCGCACCGTGCTCGAATCCGGCATCATCGGCACGCTGGTCGGCATTATTCCGGGCGTCGGCGAGGATATCGGCGCCTGGGGCTCCTATGCCGCCGCCAAGCGCCACTCGAAGGAACGCGCCGAGTTCGGCAAGGGTAGCCAGGAAGGGCTGATCGCGGCGGAGACCGGCAACTCGGCCGTCGTTCCCGGCTCGCTGATCCCGACGCTGACGCTCGGCATTCCCGGCTCGGCCTCGGCCGCCGTGCTGATTGCCGCGCTGTTCCTGCATGGTGTCCGCCCCGGTCCCATGATCATGTTTGACCAGCCGGAGATGATCTACCTGATCGCGGTGATGCTGATCTTCGCAACCATCGCCATGGGCCTGTTCGGCATGGCGTTGACCCCGCTTTTCGTCAAGGTCCTTCAGGTGCCGCGCACAATGCTGATGCCGATGGTGTTCACGCTCTGCGTCATCGGGCCTTATGCGCTTTCCCAGCGGATTTTCGATATCTGGGTGATGTTCGCCTTCGGCGTCGGCGGTTATGTCCTGCGCCGCCTCAACTATCCGATGGCGCCGCTGGTGCTCGGCATCATCCTCGGCAGCCTGCTCGACAAGAGCCTCCGGCGCGGTCTGATTCTTTCCAATGGCGATATCACCGCCTTCTTCACCCGGCCCGTTTCGGCAGGCTTCGCGGTGCTGATCGCGCTCACCATCCTGTTCTCGATTCCCGCCGTCCGCCGGTTTGCAAGCTTCAAACGCTGGCGCGGCGATGATAACGGGAAAGACGTGAATGCAGGATAAGGAGAAACGGGCGTGGCGAGGCGGACAGCGGTAAAGACAAGACGGACGACGCGCGACGCGGAGGCATCGCGCGCGGCCATCCTCCAGGCAGCCCTCGATGAATTCTCGTCGGTCGGCTATGACGGCGCCCGCGTCGACCGCATTGCCGAGCAGGCCGGCCTGTCGAAGCCGCTGCTCTACGATTATTTCGGCGACAAGGACGAGCTATACAAGGCGGCGCTGCGCGAAGCCTATGTGCAGATCCGCGCCGGCGAGGAAAAGCTGGCGCTTGAGGCGCTATCGCCCGAAGATGCCGTCGCCGCACTCGTGATGTTCACCATGACCCATTTTCGCACCCGGCCCTGGTTCATCACCATGCTGAATACCGAAAACCTGCGGCACGGATCGTCCGTCGGCAAGATCGGCGACCGGCGCGAAATCCAGTCCAAATTGCTGATCAAGCTTGAGGAAGTTCTCAAGCGCGGCTGGAAGGACGGCGTTTTCCTGAGGAAGGCCGAGCCGGTCGAGGTCTATCTGCTGATTGCCTCGCTTTGCTATTTTCCGGTTTCAAACCGGTTCACGCTGGCCGAGGTCTTCGGCTTTGACGCCAGCGAAGAGGGCCTCAACGCCCATGCCCGCCGCGCGACGGAGGCGGTCGTCGGCTGGCTGAAACAGAAAGACGCCTGCTGATGCCCCGACTTGTCTGCTGCAACGAACTGCTGAGCCGGCAGGGCCTCGATCTAAAGGCCCAGTGCCGGTTTGCGAAAGCCATCGGCTATGACGCGCTGGAGCTTGCGGTTGAAAGTTTCCCCGCCGACCCGCGCGACCTTTCAGCGGGCGAGGTCGAGGCGATGCGGCAGACGGCGGCCGATGAAGGCATCGGGATTGCCGGGCTGCACTGGCTGCTGTCATCGGCGCCGGATCTGTCGATCACCGACCCCGCCGCGACGAGGGCAACAACGGACTACCTGCTGAAACTCGTCGAAATCTGTGCCGGGCTGGGCGGGCATGTGCTCATCCATGGATCGCCTCACCAGCGCCGCCCGCTATCCGGCACCCCGGATGCGGCGACCTATGAACATGTGGCGAAACTTATCGCGCCCGTCGCCCGCGCCTGTCTCGATGCCGGCATGACCTATTGCATCGAGCCGCTGTCGCGCGACCAGACGCCGTTCATCAACACGCTGGAGGAAGCGAGCCGGCTTGTCGACATGGTCGGGTCTCCGGCCTTCAAGACCATGCTCGACTGTTCCTCGGCAGCCCTTGCCGAAGATGAAAGCGTGCCCGCGCTGATTGCAAAATGGATGCCGACCGGGCTGATTGCCCATGTGCATCTCAACGACAGCAATCGCGGCGCGCCGGGCACAGGAACCGATGATTTTTCGGCCATCATCGCGGCCATCATTCAAAGCGGATATAGCGGCGACCTTTCGGTCGAGCCGTTCACCACCTGCGTCAACGCGGAGGTCACGCTTGCGATCGCATCCGCCACCACGCGGGCCCATCTGCAGACTTATGGGAGGACAATGCGATGAGCGCCGCACGGATCTCGCTGAAGGCGATCTCGTTCGATGCCCGGCCGGTCAAATTCCGTCTGCCGTTTCATTTCGGCAACACCGTGGTGACGGAAACCGACCAGGGCTTCGTTTCGCTCACCCTGGAGGTCGATGGTCGCGTGGCTGAGGGGCATGCAGCCCAGCTTATGGTGCCGCGCTGGTTCGACAAACGCGAGAGCCGAACCAATGACGATACCGTCGCCGATCTGAAACGCTCGTTCGAACTGGCCTGCAAATCGGCGCAGGACATCGCGGCTGAAACCATCGCCGCCGCCACGACCCGCATGCGCCGTGAGGTCGAGGCCGCAATGCCGGAAGGCACGCCAAGGCTTGCCGCCCATTTCGGTCCGGCCCTTGTCGAAATGGCGTTGATCGACGCGCTCTGCCTTGCGCGCGGCGTCAATTTCCCCGAGGCCGCCAGAGCCGATCTTTTCGGCGTCGGCGCCCTCGGCGCGCGCGATATTTCCGCGGCCGCCATCACCGGGGCGCTTGCCGGCATCGCGCCGCTGACGGCCATCGCGCCGCGCCAGACCGTCGGCTTCGACGCCCCGATATTCCAGGCGGAGACGGGACGCGCCGATGACGGTCTGCCGGTCAGCCTGGAGGCGATCATCCGCGCGACCGGCATCCACGCCTTCAAGATCAAGCTCAAGGGCGACCCGCAAGCCGATATCGACCGGCTTTCGCGCATCGCCTCCCTTATCGACGGGATCGGCAGTTACCGCGTCACGCTCGATGCCAACGAGCAGTATCAGCCCGATCGTTTTGCCGCGTTTCTCGAGCGCCTTCAAGGCGATGCGGCGCTTTCGCGATTGCGGTCCTCGATCGCCTTCATCGAACAGCCTTTCGCCCGCGAGACCGCGCTGACGCTCGACATCACGGTCGAACTCTCCGCTTTCCCGCTGATCATCGATGAGAGCGACGACCATGACGATGCCTTCGCTACCGCCATCGCCCATGGCTGGTCGGGCGCCTCGATCAAGAGCTGCAAGGGCGTGCTGCGCGCGCTTCTGAACTATGCCCGGGTGGCTGACGGCCGTGCCCGCGGCGAGCGCCTGTTCATTTCGGCCGAAGACCTGACCTGCCAGCCCGGCCTTTGCTGGCAGCAGGATACGCTGGTTGCGGCAACGCTCGGCTGCCGCGATGTGGAACGCAACGGCCACCATTTCGGCGGCGGCCTGCAGGGCTATGATGAACCGGAAAAGGCGCGCCTCGTCGCCGCCCATCCCGATCTCTACCGCGAGAATGACGGCCGTATCGAACTGCGCATCGAGGATGGCGCGGTTTCGATAGGCTCGCTGTTCCAGCCGGGTTTCGGGCGGTAGCCGCATACATCGCGTCGCCCGGAGGTCGTCTCGCGGCTCTGCGTTTCTCCGCTTGTCAGGCAGTCCTCATATCCAAGCGCTATGCCATCCCTGCGGTGATCGGAGGCGCCCCACAGGATGCCGCGGGTGTGGTCGTATAGCATGCCGGCGGGGCCAATGACGGCCACCGTCAACAGTCTCGAAGCCCGTGCCTATTGTCCAGACTCTATCATCGCGCGGATTTTGATCGCTTTCTCGAAGTGATCCAGACCGTGGGTTTTGATCCACCACTCGGCCGCTTCCATAAGGAGCTCGGTGTCGTCGTTTCTGTTTGCAAAGAATGCGTAGAATGACAGGCCGACACCTTCGCCCTTTTTTTCGATCTTGTCGTTGCAAACTGAAATTGCCTTTGCCCGCAGGGTCGGTCTCATGGTGTGCCTTCTTTTCATAGCCATTCGGCTGCAGCGTAGATTGGCGGTTTTGAACGCCGATGGGGCAGACCTACAACGGCTTCGCTGTGAAGCAAATCCATCAATCGTCCGTTCGGTTGTGCGACACGAGGATGTTTTCTCCGTGGGAAAGGGAGGTGACTCAATTAGTGAAATAAATTTCATCAATGGTTTTTATTGCATTTCTGTTGACAGCGCCGCATGCCGGAGGTAATCGGGTTCCTGCAAGTTTTTTTGATGCGTGAAATAACTTGCGAATTTGTCCTTGTGCTGCAATTCTCGGCAGTGCTGGATCAGGCCTTGGAGGAGGCCGCTCACGACCTTGGAGGAGGAAATCCATGAGAAATCTTCTAATGAGCACTGCCTTTTCGGCAGTCGCGATCACGGCAGCCATTACATCGGCCGCACCGGCTTCGGCGCAAGATACGCTCGCCTGCGAACCCGGCGAGACCTATGTCATGAACGTCATGGTCTCCAGCCACGCCTATTGGGTTCCGGTCTATCAGGGCTTCAAGCAGGCGGCGGAGGCATTTGGCTGCGAAACGATCTTTTCGGGTACGCCGGACTACGACATCACCAAGCAGATCGCGTCCTTCGAACAGGACCTGGTGAAGTCGCCGGCGGGCATCCTGCTGCATCCCATGCAGTCCGATCCGTTCATCGAGCCCATCAATCGCGCCATCGCCGATGGCGTTTCCGTCGTTACCTTCGCGGCCGACTCGCCGAAGTCGAACCGGAGCGCCTACATCACGTCGGACAATCGCGCGGAGGCGAAATTTGCCGCCGAGGAAATCGTTTCCCAGCTTGGCGAGAACGGCAAATACGCCGTGCTCGAAAATCCGGGCCAGAGCAATCATGACCTGCGGGTAACTGCCCTGATCGACTATATGGGAGCAAATTATCCGGGCATGGAACTCGTCGGCCGTCAGGCGACCAATCAGGACAGCAATGCGGCCTACCGGGCGACGGCATCGATCCTGCAGGCCAATCCCGAGCTTGATGCGCTCTGGATCCCCGAGGCCGGTTCCGCCGAGGGCGCCGTGGCGGCCGTGCTTGAGGCCGATGCCGATGTGCTGATCATGCATGCCGACATCACGCCGACCACGCTTGAGCACATCAAGGCGGGCAACATCCACATGGCGCTCAACCCCAATCAGGGGATACAGGGCTTCACCGGCTTTCTGGCGACGTTCCTGGCGGCCCGTCCGGAAGCGATCGACCCTTTCAACGACTACAAGGTCTCCGGCGCCAACCCGATGCAGATCCCGTTCATCGACAACGGTTTCGCTGTCATCACGCAGGAAAACGCCGACTCCTTCGATCTCAACACCTACATGGAAGGCCGCGATCCCAGCTGATCGATCACGATGCGTCGTCCGGGCCGTTTCATCGGTCCGGACGGGTATGACACAGATGCGGGTTCGGCGAGATCATGGAACAAGACAGCATTCTCAGCATATCCGGGATTTCCAAATCCTTCGGCGCGGTCCGTGCGCTCAAGGGTATAGACTTTGAGCTGAGGCGGGGTGAAATCCACGCCATCGCGGGCGAGAACGGCGCTGGCAAGTCAACGCTGATGAATGTCATCGACGGCATTCTTCAACCTGACAGCGGCGAGATCCGGCTTGACGGGCGCAAGGTGGAAATTGCCTCGCCCGCCATGGCGCAGAAGCTCGGGATCGGCTTCGTGCACCAGGAAATTGCGCTCTGCCCTGACATTTCGGTTGCCGAAAACATCTTCATGGCGACGACGAACACCTCGAAATCGTTGCTGATGAATTATCGCGACCTGACGGCGCGCGCGCGAAAGGTCTTGTCGACCCTCAGCGATATCGAGCCGTCACGGCTCGTCCGCGACCTCTCGATCTCCGAGCAGCAACTCGTCGAGATCGCCAAGGCGCTGACGCTCGACTGCCGCGTCCTCATCCTTGACGAGCCGACGGCGGCGCTAACCGAAAAGGAAGCGCAGATCCTGTTTTCGATCATGCGCCGCCTGGTCGATAGCGGCATTTCGATCATCTACATCTCCCATCGCATGGTCGAGATTTTCAATGCATGCGACCGCGTCTCGGTTTTTCGCGACGGCGCGCACATCGTCACCCGCGCCATCGGTGATATCACGCCGCAAGGCGTGGTCGACGCCATGGTCGGCCGGGTCATCGATACGCTTTACCCGGAAAAGCGGCCTGAAGATCAAACGCCTGAAAACCTTATTCTCGAGGTGATCGATTTCAGCGAGGCCCGCCGCTTCCGCAATGTTTCCTTCAGCCTGAGGCGCGGCGAGATCCTCGGATTTGCCGGGTTGATCGGGGCAGGGCGCAGCGAGATCGCCAGGGGCATCTGCCGGCTTGAGGGCAGTGTTTCCGGAACGGTGATCCTGAACGGCAAGACGCTCGATATCGCCAGCTATCGCGAGAGCATCGACAACGGCATGGTCTATCTTTCCGAGGACCGCAAGGGCGACGGGCTGTTTCTCGACATGTCGATTGCCGCCAATATTTCGGCCCTTTCGGTCAGACAGGTCTCGTCCGGCGCCGGCTTCATCGATGATCGCCGCGAGGTCGAGCAGGCGGAACGGCTCTGCAGACAGCTGAACATCAAATGCGATCACGTCGGCCAGCGGGCCAGCGCGCTTTCAGGCGGCAACCAGCAAAAGGTTGCAATTGCCAAGATGCTGTCGGTTGGACCGCGGGTGATCTTTCTCGACGAGCCGACGCGCGGCGTCGATGTCGGGGCGAAATCCGAAATTCACCGCATCCTGCGCGATCTGGCGAATGACGGCGTCGGCATCCTGGTGATCTCCTCCGAACTGCCCGAACTGATCGGGCTTTGCGACCGCGTGCTTGTGGTGCGCGAAGGCGAGATCGCCGGCGAGGTCAGCGGGGCCGACATGACGGAGGAGAATATCATGTATCTGGCGTCTCTGGAGCAGGCAGAGAGGGCATGAGGGAAGAGAAATGAGTGTTGAAAACGTAATGAACGCCAACGAAAAGCGCGCGCAGCGCAGCCAGATGTCACGAATCCTCAGGCATATCCTGGGCATGCGCGAGACCGGGCTCATCGCCATCATTCTCGTCCTGTTCATCGTCATGTCGTTTGCCTCGCCGTATTTCCTGACCTGGGTCAACATTCGCGCCATGACCATGGCCTTTGCGGTCGAGGGCATCGTCGTCGTCGGCATGACGATCCTGCTGATTTCCGGCGGTATCGACCTCTCTGTCGGGTCGGTCACGGCGCTGGCGATGGTGATCGCGGGGCTTTTGTTTCTCGCCGGCGTCGATCCCTGGACGGCATCGGCGATATCGATCCTCGCCTGCACCGGCATTGGCGCCGTGATGGGCATATTCGTCACCAGGGTGGGGCTTCACCACTTCATCGTGTCGCTCGCGGTGATGGTGATCGCCCGCGGCGCATGCCTTCTGGGCACTGGCGGCCGGCCGATCGGGCTTTACACCCTGCCGCCGGAATTCAAGTTCATCGGTCAGGGCACGATCGGCGTCGTTCCCGTGGTCATCGTGATCTTTCTGGTCATCGTGATCGCGTTCGATTTCATGCTTCGCCGCACCACCATGTTCCGCAAGGTGTTTTATACCGGCAGCAACGAGAAGGCCGCCGCCTATTCCGGCATCCGCACCAAGAGGGTTGTTTTCCTGACCACCACATTGTGTTCCGCCTTGTGCGGCGTTGCCGGCGTCATCTACATGGCGCGTTTCGGCTCGGCCCAGCCGACATTCGGCATCGGCATGGAACTGAACGTCATCGCCGCCGCCGTCATCGGCGGGGCGAGCCTTTCGGGCGGCTCGGGGACGATCTTCGGGGCGATCCTCGGCGCGGTGCTGCTGTCGGTGGTGTCGTCGTCGCTGGCTTTGCTGGATGTCTCGGTCTACTGGCAGGACATTATCAGGGGCTCCATCCTGCTGTCCGCGGTGTCCATCGATCACTATTTCAACAAGCGGCGCGGCTGAACCGCAATTGCATTCAATCACGGGTACGAACATGGCTGGAAAAAAAGACGATTTTGACGTGATCCGGCAGATCCACACGGTTCTGGTCCTGCATTTCCTGGAAGGCAGGAAGCAGTCGGAGATCGCCGAGATGCTCAACCTGTCGACATCGAAGGTGAACCGGCTGATCAGCCAGGGACGTCTCACCGGCATGGTGAAGATCGCCATCGAGAGCCCCTATCAGGGCCTGGTCGACCTCGAGAAGGCGCTGGTTTCGGCGACGGGTCTGGGCTCTGCGGTTGTTGCGCCGGCGATTGTCGGCAATCCCGATACGACGCTGCAGCAGGTCGGCCGCGCTGCCGCCAGCCACCTGCTGGAGACCATTCGCGACGGCGACGTGATCGCGGTGACCGGCGGCAAGGCCGTCAGCGCCGTTGCCGAGAACCTGTCGCCCGACCGCCGTTTCGACGTCACCGTGGTGCCGCTGACCGGCGGCGTTCAGGGCAAATACTACACCGACGTCAACCATCTGGCGACGCAGATCGCCGAGCGGCTCGGCGGGCGCGCGATGCTGTTGCATGCGCCGCTTTTCGCCGAAAGCCGCGCCCAGCGCGACATGCTGATGGAAATGGGATCGATCAAGGAAGTCTTCGACCTCGCCCGCCGGGCAAGCGTCGCGATCGTCGGCGTCGGATCGATCACCACGCCGGGCTCGAGCTACTATGATTTCCATCCGGCGCCCAATCCGGACAGGGAACAGATCATTCGCAGCGGCGTCGTGGCCGAGTTCCTTGCCCATCTCGTCAAGCGCGGGGGGACGCTTGCCGACTATCCGCTGCACGAACGGCTGGTCGCGCTCGCTCCGGACGAGCTTTCACGCTGCCCGCATGTCATCGGCGTCGCTTCGGGCGCGGAGAAGATCGAACCCATTCAGGCCGTGCTGAACGGTCGCCGGCTCAATTCGCTCATCGTCGATGAGCAGACCGCTTCGGTGGTTCTCAACACTCTGGAAAGGTCACAACATGTCGCATGAAACGCTGGTTCGCCCGATTGGCAATTCGGGCATATCCGCATCGGCTGTCGGACTTGGAACCTGGGCCATCGGCGGCTGGATGTGGGGCGGCACCGACGAGGCGCAATCGGTGGCGGCGATCCGCGCCTCGCTGGACGAGGGCATATCGCTGATCGACACGGCCCCCGCCTATGGCCAGGGCCTGTCGGAGGAAATCGTCGGCAAGGCGATTGCCGGGCGTCGCGACGAGGTCGTGCTCGCCACCAAATGCGGTCTGGTCTGGCATACGGACAAGGGGCGCCACTTCTTCGATGTCGACGGCAAGCCGGTCCACCGCTATCTCGGCAGGGACAGCATTGTCTACGAGGTCGAGCAGAGCCTGAAGCGGCTCGGAACCGATCATATCGACCTCTACATCACCCATTGGCAGGACCCGACGACGCCGATCGAGGAAACGGTCGCGGCCCTCGAACAGCTCAGGAAGGACGGCAAGATCCGGGCCATCGGCGCGAGCAATGTCTCGGCGGTCGAACTCGATGCCTATCTGGCGACCGGCAAGCTTGATGCCATTCAGGAAGAATATTCCATGGTGGCGCGCGGCATCGAGACGACGCTGCTGCCGAAGACCCGCGAAAACAACATCGCAACGCTCAGCTATTCATCGCTGGCGCTTGGTCTGCTTACCGGAAAGATGGGGCCGGAGCGCCGCTTTTCCGGCGACGACCAGCGCAAGGACAATCCGCGCTTTTCGAAGGCAAACCGCGAGAAAGTGGCCCGGCTGATGGCGGATATCGCCCCGATTGCCGATGCCCACGACGCAACGCTTGCGCAGATCGTGATTGCCTGGACGCTTCGCCAGCCCGGCATCACCTTTGCTCTCTGCGGTGCGCGCAATGCGGAGCAGGCGCGGGAAAACGCAAGGGCCGGGCGTATTCAACTCGGCGAAAGCGAGGTTTCGCTGATCACCGCAGCCGCTGAAACGCATCTGGCAAAACTGGACGCCTGAGGCGTTCGAAACCAACCTCCTGTTCGACAACGGACACCGCACACGCTGACGGTGAGCAGACCCGCTATGACTGATGAAAGAGAAAAACGCATCGAGGAGGTCCGGCGCATCGGTCGCTTCGATGCGATCATTGTCGGTGGCGGCATCAACGGCATCGGTGTTTTCCGGGAGCTTGCGCTTCAGGGGCTGAAGGTGCTGCTGGTCGAACGCGGCGATTTCTGTTCGGGCTGTTCGGCCGCCCCTTCGCGAATGATCCATGGCGGGCTGCGATACCTCGAAAACGGCGAATTCTCGCTGGTCCGGGAATCGCTTCTCGAACGCGACGCCCTGCTTGCCAACGCCCCCCACATGGTGCGCCCGCTGGCGACGACGATACCGATCACCTCCGTCTTTTCCGGTCTGATGAACGCCGCGGCCGGGTTTTTCGCGGGCAGGGGCAAGCCGGCGCGGCGCGGCGCGCTGCCGGTGAAACTCGGCCTTTCGCTCTATGACTGGGTGACCCGGAAAAACAGGGTTCTGCCGACGCACAGGTTTCGAAATGCCGCCGAAACGTTCAGAATCTGGCCGGAACTCACGCGCGAGTTGCGTTACAGCGCGAGCTACCACGATGCCTGGATCAGCTATCCCGAACGCCTCGGCATCGAACTGATCCTTGATGCCCGAAACCCCGCCGCCATCGCGCTCAATTACGCCGAAATCGCGCCAACCGGCGACACATTCACGATCACCGATACCTTGACGCAGTCGACGGCCGAGATTTCCGCCCGCCTCGTCATCAACGCCACGGGGGCATGGCTCGATGAAACGGCGCGCCTGCTTTCAAGCGGTTCCGAAAGCCGCGAAAGGCTGGTCTCCGGCACCAAGGGATCACACCTGATCATCGATAGTCCGCCGCTGTTCAAGGCGCTCGGCGGCCATATGATGTTCTTCGAAAACACCGACGGACGCGTCTGCATCGTCTTTCCCTATCTCGGCAAGGTGCTGGCGGGCTCCACCGACATCCGGATCGAAAAGCCGGAGCGTGTGCGCTGCGAGGATGCGGAGCGGGACTATATTATCGGCGCGCTCAAACTGCTGTTTCCCAGGATCGCGATTACGCCTGACGATGTGGTTTTCAGCTATTCCGGTATCCGTCCGCTGCCGGAGAGCGACCAGGCGTTTACCGGCCGCATTTCGCGGGGACATTCGACGGTCAGGCTCGAAGGCGCGCCTCCTCAATTGTGCATGGTCGGCGGCAAGTGGACGACGTTTCGCGCCTTCGCCGAACAGACGGCGGACATGGCGCTTGAAGAACTCGGCGTAACACGCTCTCGCGAAACCCGTTTCCTTGCGATTGGCGGCGGCGCCGGCATGCCCGCCGAGCCCGAAACGCTGGAGGCGGAACTCGTTGAACGGTTCGGGATCGACCGGTCGCGCGCCCGCCATCTCGTTGATCTTTACGGCACGCGGTCGCGCGCCGTCATGAAATTCTGCAGCGCCCGCGCCGACGACATCGCGCTTGATGACACAACCATGATCACGGAAGCGGAGATCGCTTTTCTGATCCGGCATGAATTCGCGGCGCGGCTTTCCGATCTCGTGCTGCGGCGCACGCCGCTCGCCATCACCGGCGTGCTGAACGACGATCATATCGAAAAAATCACCGCGCGCGCGGCAGCGGAACTGGGATGGAGCGACCAGCGCCGCGGCGGCGAGGTGCGGGACCTTCTCGATGAACTTGAAGCCTATTACGGTGTGACCCGCACGATGCTGGAGCGCCGGACCCAACGAAGGAGGAACCAATGAAGATAAGCACCAAGGCCCGGATGAACCGGATGTTCAACAATGGTGGCTGCCTGGATGTCGCCATCGATCATGGCGTCTGCAACGAGCCGTCATTTCTGGTCGGTCTCGAAGATATGGAAAGGGTGGTCGATACGCTGGTGGCAGCACGGCCCGACGCCATCCAGATGGCCTATGGACCCTCGGACCTGTTGCAGAGCCGGCCGGAACGCCAAAAGCCCGCGCTCGTGATGCGCATCGACATGGGCAACCCCTATAACGACAAACGGCATGACGTGATGTGGTCGATGCTGCAGAATGCCGACGAGCCGATCATCGGCGCGCTGGAGATGGATGCCGCCTGCGTCGTCGTCAACCTGTTCATGCTGCCGGACGAGCCGGAGCTTTTCCGCCAGTGCGTCGGCAATATCAGCAAGGTCCGCGCTGCCTGCCACAGCTACGGCATGCCGCTGATGATCGAACCGCTGGTCATGCTCCCCAACGATGTTCGCGGCGGCTATCAGGTGGATGGCGATGCCGACAAGATCGTCACCCTGGTGCGGCTGGCAAGCGAGATGGGCGCCGATATCATCAAGGCCGATCCGACGGATGACCCCGAGGACTTCCACCGGGTGGTGGAAGCCGCGCGCGTGCCGGTTCTGGTGCGCGGCGGCGGCAGGGAGAATCTCAGGAATGTGCTGGCGAAATCCGCGGCGTTGATGGGACAGGGCGCGAAGGGGATGGTTTATGGCCGCAACATCTACCAGCATGATAATCCGAAGGCGGTCGTCAACGCGCTGATGGGCATTATTCACCACGGTGCTGGCGGCGACGAGGCCTGGGACGTCTACAATCGCGGGTGAAAGCATGACCTATCTTCTGGGACTCGACGCCGGCAACACGGTCATCAAGGCCGTTCTGTTCGACGCAAACGGCCGCCAATGCGCGATGCACGCGCTTGACGGCCGCTCTGAAACGCCTCGGCCCGGCTATGTCGAGCGCAATCTCGATGAATTGTGGTCGAACGCCGGGGAAGCGATCCGGATATGTATCGGGAAGGCCGGCATCGACCCGTCCAAAATTGCGGGCATCGGCTGTGCCGGACACGGAAACGGGCTTTACATGACCGACCGCGACGGCGCGCCGCTGCTTGGCATCCAGTCGCTGGACAACCGCGCGGCCGGGCATGCCCGCATCATGGCCGAGCGCGACGGCGACAGGTTCTACGCACTTTGCCGCCAGATGCCGTGGCCATCCCAGACGCCGTCGCTGATGGGCTGGATCAAGGCCAACGTCCCGGATATCTACGCGCGCGCCGGGACCGCGATGCTCTGCAAGGATTTCATCACCTTCCGGCTGACCGGCGAACGCGTCAGCGATATCTCGGACATGTCCGGCTGCGGCCTGCTGCGTTTGCCGGAGGGGGATTACGACGACGAATTGCTGGGCCTTTATGGCCTCGAAGACGCCCGCCGGATGTTGCCGCGTCTTTGCGATCCGAGCGAGGTTGTCGGCGGCGTATGCGATGAGGCTGCAAGAGCCACCGGCCTCGTTCCCGGAACGCCCGTCATCGCCGGCTATTTCGATGTCATCGCCAGCGCCATGGGCTCCGGCGTGGTGCGGGCGGGCGAGGCGTCGATCATTGCCGGCACATGGTCGATCAATCAGGTTTTCTCGCACGAGCCTGTGAACGATCCGGACGTCTTCATGGTCTCCGCCTTCGGCCCCGGCCGTTTCGTCAACATCGAAAGCAGCGCCACCTCCGCGGCCAATCTGGAATGGTATGTGCGCGAATTCGTCGAGCGCGGCGCTGCTCACGGTGCCCCCTTCGAGCACTGCAACGAGGCTGTCGGCGCGGTTCGTCCCGCTGCCGACGATCCGATCTTCCACCCTTTTCTCTATGGTTCGCGCACGGCAATGCACGCCCGCGCCGGTCTTTACGGCGTTGCGGGATGGCATACCGAAGGCCATGTCCTCAGATCGTTGTTCGAAGGCGTGATGTTTGAACACCGCCGCCATGTGAACGTGCTTGCCAATGCGGGCCTTGCCATCGAAAGCGCCGTCCTTTCCGGCGGCGGTTCCCGCAGCGATCACTGGCCGCAAATCTTTGCCGATGGGCTTGGCATACCGGTCACGACCGCCGAGGCCCGTGAAACCGGGGCGCTGGGCGCTGCGATCGGAGCGGGGGTCGCGACGGGACTGTTTGGCAGCTACGAGACCGCGATTGCCGCCATGACGCGTCCCCGCGGCCGTTTCGAGCCGGACCCGGCCATGCGCGGCCATTATGATCGCCGCTACGCGATCTACCAGCGGCTGAACGAGGCGATGGGCGAGATCTGGTCGGCGTTCGGCAAAAGCGCCTGAAGGATGAGGGCAATGGAACAGACTGAGCGCCTTGAAGGCGACTACGACTATATCATCATCGGCGGCGGCACGGCCGGTTGCGTTCTCGCCAACAGGCTGAGCGAGGATCCGGCGACGCGCGTTCTTCTGCTGGAAGCAGGCGGCAGCGACAATTATCACTGGGTGCACGTCCCCGTCGGCTATCTCTATTGCATCGGTAATCCGCGCACCGACTGGATGATGCAGACGGCGCGGGAGCCCGGCCTCAACGGCCGCTCGCTCTCCTATCCGCGCGGCAAGCTGCTTGGCGGCTGCACCTCCATCAACGGCATGATCTACATGCGCGGACAGGCCGCGGATTATGACGGGTGGCGGCAGATGGGCAATGCCGGCTGGGCCTGGGACGATGTGTTGCCGTATTTTCTGAAATCCGAGGATCATTACGGAGGCGACAGCGAATGGCATCGCGGCGGCGGCGAATGGAAGGTCTCGCGCCAGCGGCTGACCTGGCCGATTCTGGCGGCGGTCCAGCGCGGCGCGGCGGAGTTCGGCATCATGCCGCGACCGGATTTCAACGATGGCGACAATGAGGGCACCGGTTTCTTCGAGGTGAACCAGAAAAAGGGCGTGCGCTGGAACGCGGCCAAGGCGTTTCTCCGTCCTGCCCGCAAGCGCGCCAATCTGCGGGTCATCACCCATGCCCTTGCCGAGCGTCTGGTGCTGGAGGGAAAGCGGGTGAGGGGCCTCGTCTTCAGTCATGCCGGCCGGCGGATGGAAGCGCGTGCGCGAAGCGAAGTCCTGCTTGCCGCCGGCGCGATCAATTCGCCGAAACTGCTGGAGCTTTCCGGCATTGGCCGACCCGAGATCATCGCCGCGCTCGGTCTGCCGATTTCTCATGAAAACAATAGCGTGGGCGAAAACCTTCAGGATCATCTTCAGATCCGAACGGTCTACCGGGTGGAGGGGGCGAAGACGCTGAACGCGGCGGTCAACTCCGTCTCGGGCAGGGTGAAGATGGGGCTTGAATATGCGCTGTTCCGCTCAGGCCCGCTTTCCATGGCGCCCAGCCAGTTCGGCATGTTCACGAAATCCGATCCCGCGCTTGCGACGCCGGATCTGGAATATCATGTGCAGCCGCTTTCCACGGACAAGCTCGGCGATCCGCTGCACGGTTTTCCGGCGATCACGGTATCTGTGTGTCATCTGCGCCCGCAAAGCCGCGGCGCCAGCCATGCGATATCGCCGGAGCCGACCGAACAGCCGGAGATCCGCCTGAACTACCTCTCGGCCGAAGCCGATCGAAGCGTCGCGCTGCGCGCCGTGCGTCAGGCCCGCAAGATCATGACGGCGAAGGCGCTTGCGCCCTTCCGGCCGCGCGAAATCCTGCCCGGTCCGGCCGTCGCGTCGGATGAGGAGCTGCAAGAGGCTGTCGGCAATATCGCCACAACCATCTTCCATCCCGTGGGAACATGCCGGATGGGAACGGATGACGAGGCGGTGGTCACGCCCGACCTGCGTTTTCGCGGGCTCGACGGTCTCCGCATCATTGACGCCTCGATCATGCCGACAATCGTTTCCGGCAACACCGCCTCGCCTGTGGTGATGATCGCGGAAAAGGCTGCCGACATGATCAGACGCGGCGACTGATTGCGCAAAGCCTTGTCCGAAAAGCCGACCGAACGATAGCTGGTTGCGGACAGCGGTCGCCGCGCGCCTTCCTGCCGGCTGCGCGCCTGATACTAATCCTTTTTGCAATAGGCGTCGTGGAGCGCATTGATCACGGTCAATACCTCCGGCCGGGTGATGGCGTAGAATACCGTCGTGCCCTCCCGACGCGCCTCGACAAGGCCGCTGGCTCTCAGGCGCATGAGTTGCTGCGACATCGGCACCTGCTCAATGCCGAGTTCCCGGCGCAGTTCGGCAACCGACTTCTCGCCGTCCACCAGAGCGCAAAGCACCAGCAGGCGCTGTGGATGGGAGAGGTTGCTCATCAGTTCGGCGGCCGACTTCGCGGCGGGGATCATATCTGTGACATTCATGTTCTTGAATTTAATATTTTTGAATGTTATATGCAAGCAATCAATTTAGACCCTTGAGCGATCGCGGTTGATCGCGCACCGGATTGTGACAACAGAAGGAATGTTCAAATGACGCTCGATCGTGCTGTAATGATGTTCGCGGGGTTCATGGTTCTTCTCTCGCTGGCGCTGGGATTTTATGTTTCGCCTTGGTGGTTCCTGTTGAATGCCTTCGTCGGGCTTAACCTGATCCAGGCATCGCTCACCGGTTTCTGCCCAGCAGCAATTGTGCTCCGAAAGCTCGGAGTCAAGTCGGGCTGCGCGTTCGAATAATCGAAGTCGCCGCCCTTATCGCACATTCATCCCGGGCGCAGCGCTCATGCGTTGTCGCCTGAAGGAGCCTTGGTCCCATGCTTCAAGCCGTTTTCAGATTTACAGCAGCCCTTGTCCTGGCGACGCCGCTTGTCGCCTCGACAGCTGCGGCCGCCGAGTTTCCTGTCGAACCCGTGACGGTGACCGAGATGAAAGCGGTTTTCGGCCGGGTTGAAAGCCGGATCGTGGTGCCGGCGCGCGCCAGGATCGGCGGCGTCGTGGAGGATGTCCGGGTCAGCGAGGGCGACAATGTCGCCAAGGGCGATACCATCGCGGTGATCGTCGACGACAAGCTCGCCCTCGAACTGAAGGCTGCCGACGCCCGGCTTGAAGCGCTGAATTCTCAACTTTCGAACGCGCGCACCGAACTCGACCGCGCCGAGCAGTTGCGCACCTCCGGGTCCGGCACCCAGGCCCGCCTCGACCAGGCCAGAACCCAGTTCGATGTCGTCACCAATCAGGTCGCCGCCGCCGTTGCCGAAAAGGCCGTGGTCGAGCAGCGCGCGAAGGAGGGTGAGGTTCTTGCGCCGGCAACGGGCCGGGTGCTGACCGTGCCGGTAACACTGGGCTCGGTCGTCATGGCGGGCGAGAACGTCGCCCGCATCGCGCCGGGGCCGTATTATCTGCGCCTGTCGCTGCCGGAGCGGCATGCCGCCGAGATCGTCGAAGGCGCCGAGGTGCTTGTTGGCGAGCGCGGCCTTGTCCGCGGCGCAGGCGAGCTTCCGGCCGTCAGTTCCGGACGAATCAGCAAGGTCTATCCGGAAATCGCCGATGGACGCGTGATCGCCGATGTCGAGGTCGACAGTGTCGGCGATTATTTCGTGAACGAGCGCACGCTGGTATCGATCCCGGTCGGCAAGCGGGCAGCGCTCGTCGTGCCGCCTGAAGCAGTCAGCACGTTGCACGGCGTCGACTATGTGCGTATCGCGACCGCCGACGGCGGGATGGATGTCGCGGTTATCCTTGGCGAGATCATCCGCGACAATGACGAACAGCGGATCGAGGTTCTGTCCGGCCTGCGCGCCGGGGATCGGGTCGTGCTGCCATGAAGCTCGGAATTGCAGGCAATCTCACCCGCACCTTCATCGTCTCGCCGCTCACGCCGCTCCTGCTGCTGGCCGCGATTGCGCTTGGCCTGATTGCGCTCGTCTCGCTGCCGCGCGAGGAAGAGCCGCAGATTTCGGTGCCGATGGTCGACATTCATGTCAATGCCAATGGCCTGAGGGCCGAGGACGCCGTCAAGCTCGTCACCGAGCCGCTGGAAACCATCGTCAAGAGCATTGACGGCGTCGAGCACGTCTATTCGCAGACGGATGACGACGGCGTGCTCGTCACCGCCCGTTTCGAGGTCGGCACCAATTCCGATACCGCCATATTGCGGGTCCATGAGAAGATCCGCGCCAATATGGACCGCATCCCGGTGGGCGTCCCGGAGCCGCTGATCGTCGGTCGCGGCATCGATGACGTGGCCGCGGTTGTCGTCACCCTGAGGCCGACGGAGGAGGCCGCGGGGCGCTGGACGGCAAACGACCTGACCCGGCTTGCCCGCGAACTTCAGGTGGAAGTCTCGAAGCTGCCCGATATTGGGCTCACCTATATCGTCGGCGAACAGCCCGAACAGTTCCGCGTCGAACCGGATCCCGAGCGGCTTTCGCTGTTCGGCATCACATTGCAGCAACTCGCCGCCAAGGTCGAAGGGGCCAACCGTTCGTTCCGCGTCGGCACCATCCGCGAGGACGGTAGCCAGCTTCCCGTCATCGCCGGCCAGACGCTTCAGTCATTGCCCGAGATCGGCAATCTTCTGCTGACCGCGCGCGACGGCCGTCCGGTCTATGTCCGCGACGTTGCCGACGTGGTTCTGGCGACCGCGCCCGCCGAAAGCCGCGTCACCGACATCCGCCGCACGGATGCCGGGCTGGACCGCGCCGCCGCCGTCTCATTGGCGATCGCCAAGCGTCCCGGCACCAATGCGGTGGTGATCGCCGAGGAGATCGTGCACAGGCTGGAGCAGGTGCGCGGCCAGATTTTCCCCTCCGACGTGGAAATGACGGTCACGCGCAACTATGGCGAGACCGCCAATGAGAAAGCCAACGAGCTGCTGTTCCATCTGGCGCTTGCGACCGTCTCGATCGTCGTTCTGGTGGGCATCGCCATTGGCTGGCGCGAGGCTCTGGTGGTTGCCGTCGTCATTCCGACGACCATCCTTCTGACTTTCTTCGCCTCATGGATCATGGGCTACACGATCAACCGCGTCTCGTTGTTCGCCCTGATCTTCTCGATCGGCATCCTGGTCGACGACGCCATCGTCGTGATCGAGAACATTGCCCGCCACTGGGCGATGCAGGATGACCGCTCGCGCGTTCAGTCGGCGATAGACGCCGTTGCCGAGGTCGGCAACCCCACCATCGTCGCCACGCTGACGGTGATCGCCGCGCTGCTGCCGATGATGTTCGTCTCGGGCATGATGGGCCCCTATATGAGCCCGATCCCCGCCAATGCCTCGGCGGCCATGCTGTTCTCGTTCTTCGTCGCCGTCATCCTGACGCCGTGGCTGATGATCAGGATCGGCGGCAAGGCGGCCGGCCATGCCCACGGGCACGGCGGTTCCGCGGCGGCCCACGGGGCTGCGGGCGGCGGACGGCTCGGACGGCTCTATGTCGCGGTCGCGCGGCCCGTCCTGAAAAGCCGCGCGCGCGCATGGACCTTCATCATCGTCGTGGCTGTCGCGACCTTCGCCTCGCTCGGGCTGTTCTACACCAAGCACGTCACGGTCAAGCTGCTGCCGTTCGACAACAAGTCCGATCTCCAGGTCGTGCTCGACCTGCCGAAAGGATCGTCGGTGGAGGATACCGACCGGGCGCTGCAATCGGTTGTCGACAGGCTTGCCGGGGTTCCGGAAATCCTCTCCTTCCAGACCTATGCCGGCACGGCCGCGCCGTTCGATTTCAACGGGCTGGTGCGTCACTATTACCTCAGGGCCAACCCCGAACAGGGGCAGGTCGCCGTCAACCTCTCGCCGAAGGGCGATCGCGACCGGGCAAGCCACGCCATCGCGCTCGACATGCGCGAACGGCTCGATGGTCTCGATCTGCCGCAGGACGCCGTGGTGAAGGTGGTGGAGCCGCCGCCCGGTCCGCCGGTCATGGGCACGCTGCTTGCCGAGATCTATGGTCCCGACCCTGAAACGCGGCGCGCCGTCGCGGGCAAGGTGCGGGAGGCTTTCGAGAGCGTGCCGTTCGTCGTCGATCTTGACGACAGCTACCACAACCGACCTGAACGGATGCGTATCGCCATCAATCAGGACAATCTCGAATATTACCGGGTCGAACAATCGGATGTCTTCGACGCGCTCAGCTATCTCTATGGCGGGACAACCGTCGGCTATTCGCATCGCGGCGGCGGGCGTCAGCCGATCCCGATCCGGCTTGCGCTGCCGAAGGAACACAACACGATCGATGAACGCGCGCTCTCAACTCCGGTTCCGGCCAATGCGCTGCCGGGCGGGCGCGACGTGGTCGAACTCGGCGATGTCGTCACCGTTACGCAGGAGCCGGCGTCCTATCCGATCTTCCGGCATAATGGCCGCGCCGCCGAAATGGTGATGGCGGAGCTTGCCGGCGCCTACGAAGCGCCGATCTACGGCATGCTGGCCGTTCAGGACGCGATCGACGCGATGGACTGGGGCGACCTGCCCAAGCCGGCGATCGTCCTCCATGGCCAGCCCGACGACGAAACCACTCCGACGCTGCTGTGGGACGGCGAATGGGAGGTGACGTGGGTTACGTTCCGCGACATGGGGGCCGCCTTCATGGTGGCGCTTATCGGTATCTATATCCTTGTCGTCGCCCAGTTCGGCTCGTTCAAGCTGCCGCTCGTCATCCTGACGCCGATCCCGCTGACCTTCATCGGCATTCTCGGCGGACACTGGCTGTTCGGCGCGCCGTTTACCGCGACCTCGATGATCGGCTTCATCGCCCTCGCCGGCATCATCGTGCGCAATTCGATCCTGCTGGTCGATTTCATACGCCATGCGCGACGGCCCGGCCGGCCGCTCATCGACGTGCTTCTCGAAGCCGGCGCGATCCGTTTCAAGCCGATCCTGCTGACCGCGCTTGCCGCCATGATCGGCGCCGCCGTGATCCTCACCGACCCGATCTTCCAGGGGCTGGCGATCTCGCTGCTGTTCGGGCTCGCCTCGTCCACGGCGCTGACCGTGCTGATCATTCCCGCGATCTATGTCGTGTTGCGGGGAGACAGGCAGGACCCCGGCCCGGATGCTGCCGTGACGGGACCCGACGAGACGGACCCCGACGAGGCGGGCAATGCCGGTTCCGCATCGGCGTAGGGGATGGCCGGACCGGCGAGGGTTACTTCGTCGGTCCGGAAGTTTGCCCGAAGAGCTCGACGAGACGGGCTCTGATCGTATCCATCGGGATTTCCGGCGCGTCCCGGGCGGGGATCATGCTGGCGGTGAACCCGTCCGCCTCGAAGCGTCCGATCAGTGCGGCATCCCTGCTGACGACATGCACCGGCACGGCGCGCGAGGCATCGGGACCGGTGATGATCGGCGCCGGCTGGTGGTCGCCGAGGACGATGAAAACGGCGTCGTCTCCAAAGCGGGTGATGTAGTCGCCGAGCGTCTGCAGCGAATAATCGATCGTGCGGATATAATGATCGCGGATATCGTCGCGGTTCGACCATACCGTTTGCGGCGTCTCGCCGCTTTCCGCCTGGCTGTTGAACACCGTGCCGTCGCCGACATCGTTCCAGCTGATCAGCCTTGGCACCGGCGTCCATGGCGCATGGCTCGAAATCAGCGCGATTTCGGCCATCAGCGGCGTGCCCGATGCGCGGGCAGGCTGGCGCGCCAGCCGTTCGAATGCCGACAATGTGTATTGGTCAGGCATCGTGATCCAGTTGAAGGGCTTTCCCCGATAGCCCAGATCGCTTGCCGCAAACACCTGATCGTAACCGAAATACGAGGCCTCCGGCCAGTCCATGGTGATCGCCGGCATGACGGCGGCCGTACGCCATCCAGCCTGCCGGAACAGCCGGTTCAGGCTCTGCCGGTTGCTGATCATCAGCCTGTCGTAGCGGGCCTGGCTGTCGGTCCACAGACCGGATAGAAACGTGCCGTGGGCAAGCCAGCTCAACCCGCCCATGGTGGGGGAGACGAGCCAGCCGGATGCTGCGGCAAAACCGGCACCGGCGAGCGCGCTTTCGACATTTTCGAGCCTTGGCACCGTCACCGGACTGTAAAGCGGATCCTCGACGGCGCTGCGCCCGTAGGATTCCACGAAGACGAGAATGACGTCGCGCCCCCTGATCCCGGCAAACAGATCGTCGCCGGAACCGGCGTCATCTCGCGCCACGAGGTCACGTTCGAACTGCCGCATATCCGTGATCGAGCGCTCTATCAGCGCAAGCCGGTTGCCGAGATAGGGAAGGGCTTTCATCTCGGCCCGCATCGGGGTTTCGGCGAAGTGGAGCGCTACTCCGATCCCGAGCAAAGCGAGCGTTGCGATCACCGTTCCACGCTTTTGCGTGGTGGTGAGCTTTATCAGCCGCAGTTCGGCGCGGAAATACAGCACGAGAACGCCGGCAAAACCCGCGACGACCATGCCGAGGGCAAGGCCCGCCTGCCATGGTCCGAGGGTTCCGGAGAAAACATTCCAGCCGTCGGCCAACATCTTCATGTCGAGATAGGGGTTGAAGCGCCGCTGGAACGCGGATTGCACGCCGATATCGGCGATCTTCAGGAACAGCAGGGTGAAGACGGCAAGGGCAAACAGAACCGACAGCACGGCCGCCATCCGTCGCGGCAGCACCAGCAGCGCCAGCGCCATGAGAGGGATTTCCAGCGGGAACCGCAGGAAGGCCGCGCTCGAAAACGCTCCCGGATGATCCGGCAGCGTCAGGGCGGCAAAGCTGACGGCGATGAAAAACACGAAGGCAAGCCACAGCGCGCGCGATGATGTGGTTCGCCCCTTGTCAGGCCTGTCGCTTCTTGTCATCAAAACATCACCGGGCACCATGCGTTTAAACGGAAGATGACGCGTACAGGTTCGGGCCGCAATTCACGAGGGCCAAAGCGTGCATAAATTTGCCGTCATTCCGATTGCCGCATGTCTCGCGCTGCTTGCGGGACTGATCGTCGTCACCGGCCCGGAGCGTCTGGCCGCGACCTTCAGCGATGTGCCGCCGGTGCTCGTGGTCATGGGGCTTGCGCTTGTGCAGGTGCAGATCATTGCGTCCGCCTGGCGCTGGCGTTTCACCGCCAAGCGGCTTGGACAGGGTATCGGTCTCGGTCTTGCCATTCGGGAATATTACATCGGCAGCGCGCTCAATCTGGTCCTGCCGGGCGGCATGGCGGGAGATGCCCTGCGCGCCTATCGCAGCCGAATGGAAGGAACGGGCGGCTGGAAACGTCCGGCAGCGGCGGTGTTTCTGGAACGATTGTCGGGTCAACTCGCCTTTTTCGGATTGTGCTTTATCGGCCTCCTGGCCTGGCCGGTCTTTCTGAGCGAACGGCTGCCCGGTCAGGCGGATGTTCTGATCTGGGGGGCAAGCGCCGTGCTGCTGGTCTGCATTGCCGGCGCCATAGCGATCCGGACCGCGTGGCTGCCGCAGCGCCTGCGGGGGCTTGGCCCGGATATCGCCGCCGTATTCTGGAGAGACCGGGCATGGCTGGTGCAGGGCGGCCTCAGCGTGTTCATCGTATCCGGCTATATCGCGGTCTTTCTGATCGCTTCCAGCGCGGTCGGCGCGCCCTTGCCGGCGATCGCCGCCTTCACCGCCATTCCGCTCTGTCTGATGACGATGCTGATACCCGCCGGTATCGGCGGCTGGGGCACGCGGGAGGCCGCCGCCGCCGCGCTGTGGCCGCTCTTCGGCTACACCAGCGCCGAGGGCGTGGCGGCAAGCCTGCTTTACGGTTTGCTGTCGCTGGCGGGAGCCGCCGTACCCGGGGGCGTTTCGGTCGCCATATCGCTCGTCAGAGGCCGGATCGCGAAATCCTGAAACCGCAATGCCCGGAGGCCGAACCGGAAAGGGCGAGGGCCTTGCGCGTTTCGGCGTCATTGCCGCCCCTTGCGCAGCAGAAAGATGATGTCGACCGCAAACGAATAGCTCAGCAGGCCCAGCGCGATCAGCGCCGCGACGGTCGAGACCGGGGGGATGACGGCCGGCACGAGAATGACGCAGAGCGTTGCGACCTGAACCACGCAGATCAGCTTCCTGCGAAATGACGGCGGCAGGGGCAGGCAAAGCGCGGGCACGAAAAATTGCGCGCCGACGAAGATATAGCGCATCAATCCGATCGCCAGAACCCACCATCCGGCCTTGCCCAGCATCAGCGCCGCCTCCGACAGAACCAGAATGAGAAGCGCATCGATTTCCATGTCGAACCGCGCGCCAAGCGCCGATTCCCGACCGAGGTTGCGGGCGAGATAGCCATCGAAACCGTCGAGCGCGAGCGCGGTCAGCACCAGCGCGATCAGGATCCAGACCGCCGATTGTCCGCTGGCCATGTCGGCGGCAAAGAATACCGCCGCGGTGACGAGACTGACGATCGCCGTTCGGATCGCGGTGATGGCGTTGGCCGCGCCGAACGAGTTGTGAGGATGATGGGGCAGGGCGCGCACGACGACCGTAAAAATCATGAGCAGCAGGAAGCCGGCGAACGCCACCGCCCATCGCCCGAGCGTCAGATGCGGGCCGACAAGCTGATAGAAAACGAGCGCGGCGGCAAAAACGACGCCCAGAATGACAAGCGCGCTGGTCTTGAGGCTTGGCGGCAATGCTGGGCTTGGCTTGTGATCCATGGGGGCCTCTGGTCTATTTCGCTGTCACCAGGGTTTCCGGATCGATTATGTGATCGGCCCTCAGTGCTTTCGTGCGGAGATAGTTCAGGTTCTCCTCCGTGATCTTGCCGTGCGTCGGCACGCGCCCCGCCACCGTAATGCCCGCGGCGTTGATCGCGGCGATCTTTGTCGGGTTGTTGGTGTGCAGAACGACGCTTGAGATGCCGAGCAGGCGCAATATCGCGACCGCCGCCTCATAGCGGCGATGGTCGGGCTCAAGCCCCAGTTCGGCATCGGCGTCGATGGTATCGAGGCCCTGATGCTGATAGCCATAGGCTCGCATCTTCGAACCGATGCCGGTGCCGCGTCCCTCCTGATCGAGATAGATCAGCACGCCGCCTCCAGCCGCCCTGAGATTGGCAAGGCCATTGCGAAGCTGATCCCCGCAATCGCATTTCAGCGAGCCGCAAAGGTCGCCGGTCAGGCAGGAGGAATGGATGCGGACGGAAACCGGCCGGCTGAGATCCGGCTCGCCGACGATGATCGCGATCTGGTCCTTTTGCGCAAGCCCGCCGCGAAACACCGCGAATTGCGCGTCGCCGAGTTCTTTCAGGGGGACCCGTGTACGCACGACTTCCGCGAATTCCTGCCGCGCGCTTGCGCTTCCTGCAAGATGGCCGCAATCAAGCCTTTGACAGGCGGCGAAGCGTTCCTCGATGCCGTCGATTTCGGCGCAGACCATGGCAGGCAGCAGCAGTGACATGCGCGCCAATTCCGCGGCCGCTTCCATCGCCGGATCGGCCTCGCGCCATTGCGCCGGCGCCCGAGCATCCAGCGCGTAGGAAAGCCGGGACGCGGCATCGAACGACAGGCCGGCGGCGGGCGCCGCGATACCGATGCCGGACGATATGCCCATACAATGCGCCCGGCGCGCGGTCAGGAAAAGCGCATGGCGATCATCACACGCCACCGCGAACGCATCATATGTGGCAGGAGAGGCACAATCGAGCGCCAGAACGGCGAGCTTTTGTGCGTCATGCCGCAGGATGACCGGTCGCCCGAAGCGCAATTCGGCGACGGCCCGTTCGACTTCCATTGCCGGTGTGCAAACTCGAAAACTGAACCTATCCATCTGTTCCTGCGTTGATCTGATATGTTGCACGCGTATGATGAGACCACCGGCTGAAAACTATACAACTCGCCGAAGTCCTTGTAACCGAATACGTAATTAGAGCGTAAGCGGATCAGTTCCAGTTGCAAGCAGCAACCGGGCCTTAACAAAAAAGTGTTCGCCGAGGGGAGTATCGAAATTGAACGGATCTTTTGGCGGCAGCGAGAGAGCGTCCGGCACGGCGCGGGCGCTCTGGTTTCCGGCGGCGCGGACATGCGCTCTGCACGACGAAAAGCTCGGCCCGGTCGAACCGGGCTCGGTGCTCGTTCGAACGCTTTTCAGCGGCATCAGTCGGGGCACCGAGTCGCTGGTTTTCAACGGGCTGGTGCCGGAAGGCGAGCGGGAGCGCATGCGCGGTCCCCACATGGCGGGCGATTTCCCTTTTCCGGTGAAATACGGCTATGCGCTGGTGGGCCGCGTGGAGAACGGACCCGAACATCTGGCCGGCCGAACCGTGTTCTGTCTGCATCCGCATCAAGACGCGACCATCGTGGCCGAAGACATGGTCACGCCGCTGCCGGAAAATGTGCCGCCGGAGCGCGCCATCCTGGCCGCCAATATGGAGACGGCGCTCAACATTGTCTGGGATGCGCAGATCATGCCCGGCGACCGGGTGGCGGTTTTCGGCGCCGGCGTTGTCGGCGCGCTCACCGCTTTCATCGCCACGGCGATCATCGGCACGGATGTCGTTCTGGTCGACCGCAATCCGGCAAGACGGGCGCTTGCCGGAAAACTCGGCATCGGCTTTGCCGAAAGCGGCGCGCTCGACGGCGATTTCGATTTGCTGATCAACGCGTCAGCATCCGGCGAAGCTCTGACGGAGGCGCTGGACCATGCCGGGTTCGAGGCCCGCATTGTCGAGGCGAGCTGGTACGGCGACAAGCCGCTGACCCTGCCGCTCGGCGGGCCGTTCCATTCGCAGAGGCTTTCGCTCGTCAGTTCCCAGGTCGGCGCGCTGCCGCCGGCACGGCGTGCGCGCTGGACGTTCGCGCGCCGCCTTGCCAAAGCGCTGGAGCTGCTTGGTGACGACCGACTCGAGGCGCTGATATCCGGCGAGACCGCGTTTGAGGAGCTCGCCGCCGCCTATCCCGCAATCCTTGATGATCCAGCGACGCTCTGCCATCGTATCCGGTATTAAAGAGAGAAAAGCCATGTTTGCCGTTGAAGTCCGCGATCACATCATGATCGCCCACAGCCTTCCCCGACCCGTTTTCGGCCCTGCGCAGGGCATGCACGGCGCCACCTTCGTGATCGATGCCGCCTTCTTCACCGACGATGTCGACGATGATGGCCTCGCCGTCGATATCGGCGCTGCGACCGAAACCCTCGGCGCGGTGCTGAAGCCGCTCAACTACCAGAACCTGGACGAGGTCGCAGCCTTCAGCGGCAGGATCACGACGACCGAGGTGATCGCGAAATATATCTTCGACCGGCTCGCTGACGCCGTCGGGGAGAAAAAGCTCGGGCCGGGCAGCCAGCGGATTGTCAGGATCCGCGTGACCCTTCATGAATCCCATGCGGCCCGCGGCTGGTATGAGGGCGCGCTTTGACTGGCAGGCTGTTCTTTGCCTATCCCGGCGACCTTGCTCTTAGAACCGGCGGCTACGGCTATGACCGGAAGGTGATTGCCGGGCTGGAAGCGCTTGGATGGGACGTGGAACTGGTGGCGCTCGGCGACGGTTTTCCCGAGCCGGAACCGGCGGTGAAGCAGCGGGCGGCGCGCCTGCTCTCGGCGCTGCCGGACGGAGCGCTGGCGATGATCGACGGGCTTGCCTTCGGCGTCCTGGACGACTGGGCCGCCCGCGAGGCCGCGCGGCTGACCCTTGTCGCGCTCGTCCACCATCCGCTGGCGCTTGAAACCGGGCTCGATGCCAGCCAGCAGGCCGCTTTTCACGAAAGCGAGCGCAAGGCGCTTTCCTTCGCCCGCCATATCGTGGTGACGTCAGCGGAGACGGGAAGGGAGCTTGTCAGCCGGTTCGTCGTACCGGATGGGAAGATCACCGTGGCGCTGCCCGGCACGGAGCCTGCGCCCGTTTCGGCCTGCGATGGCGATCCGCCGCATATCGTTTCCATCGGTTCGCTGATCCCGCGCAAGGCGCATCATGTGCTGGTCGACGCCCTGAAGCGGATCGAACGCCTCGCCTGGAAGGCCACCATTGTCGGCAGCCGTGAGATGCACCCGCAAACCGCGGAAGCGCTCGAACGGCAGATCGCGACGCTCGGTCTCGGCGGCAGAATTCTGCTCGCAGGCGACTGTGACGATACAAGCGCGCTGCTTGCGAAAGCCGACATCTTCGCGCTTGCCAGCCGTTACGAAGGCTATGGCATGGTGTTCGCCGAAGCGCTTTCGCAGGGTGTGCCCGTGATTGCCTGCCATGCGGGCGCCATTGCCGACGTGGTGCCGACGGAGGCCGGCATTCTCGTCCCCGTCGATGACAGCGCGGCCTTTGCAGACGCGCTCGCAAGGTTGATATCCGACAAGGCGCTTCACATGAACATGGCGGCCGCGGCCAGACGCGCGGGTGAAAAACTGCCGGGCTGGGACGTCACCGCGCGCACCATCTCGTGCTCTCTGGAAGCCCTGTCATGAGCGGCTTCGACACCGACTGGCTGTCGCTGCGCGAACCGGCGGACAAGGCCGCCCGCGCGCCGGCGCTGGTCGAGTTGCTTACGCGCTATCTGCAAACCCCTGGCGCTCCGACCATTCTCGACATCGGTTGCGGCACGGGCTCGACGTGGCGTGCTCTCGAACGTCACGTCCCCGAGGACACGAACTGGCTGCTTCTCGACCACGATCCGCTACTGCTCGAAGAAGCGGAGCGCAGCATCGGCGGCGATCGCGGCGTGGCTTTCCGCCAGTTCAACCTCAACGATCTTGAGGATCTGCCGCTGGAGGGCGTTTCCGTGGTGACGGCCTCTGCGCTTTTCGATCTCGTTTCGGAAGATTTCTGTGCGGCGTTCTGCGACAGAATAGCCTCGCAGGGCTGCGGCTTTTATGCCGCCCTGAATTATGACGGCGTCATACGCTGGTCGCACCGCCACCCGCTCGATGACGACATGGTCGATGCCTTCAACCGCCACCAGCAGACCGACAAGGGCTTCGGGAGCGCGCTCGGCCCCGGGGCCGGTGACTGTCTCGAAAGGCTTCTGGAAACGGCAGGGTATCGGGTCCGCAGGATGCCGAGCCCCTGGCGGATGGACGGCAACGCCGCAGCCCTGCAACAGGCTTTCCTGTCGGGCTTCCGCCAGCCTTTGCGGGAAATGTCGAAGCATTCAATGGCCGAGATCGAGGCCTGGCTTTCCTTCCGCCTGTCCGCCATAGCCGCGCCGGAAAGCCTCTGCGAGGTCGGTCACACCGACATCATCGCCCTGCCGGCCTGAGAAGGCAATCGAACAGGATATCGCTGCCGAGGCTGTAGATCCGCGCGTCCGGCCGGAGCGCGCCGGAGAGGCGCTCGACCGGGGGCAGGCTGATGCCGCTGGGGCCCGAGCCGATGATGATCGGTGAAACGGCGACATGAAGCCGGTCGATCGCTCCGGCATCGATGAAGCGGGCAATCGTTCGCGCGCCGCCCTCGACAAGAACGCGGCAAAGTCCGAGCCCCGAAAGCGCCGCCAGCATCTCGCCCGGCCCGAGGCCGTTTCCGGTTGGGGCAAGGCGAATGACTTCAGCATTCGGCAGCAGGTTCCGGCGGGCCTCGGCGCTCTGGAAAACGATCACCTGAGCGCCGCCGTCATGGAACAGGCTTTCGGAACCGGAAAGCCGCGCATGGCAATCGATGACCACGCGCACCGGGTCGGGCCCGTCGACGAGGCGCACGGAAAGGCGCGGGTTATCGCAGCTTACCGTGTTTTCGCCAACAATGACGGCGTCGACCAGGGCGCGACATCGATGCAGATGCGCCAATCCGTCCGCCCCGGAAATATCGCGCGCGTCGCCCGATGGCGTCGCCACCCTTCCGTCGAGCGATTGGCCGACCTGAGCCAGGACGAACTGGCCGGCAGCGCCGGCAATCGGTCCGTAAAGCTCACCGGCGGCGCCTTGCGGCGGCGCGGCATCGGCAATGCCCCGCCGCAGGCCAAGGAGTTGCCTCCATAACTCATCGCTCATGCTGATCGCGTGTACTGTCACGGTAATTCCGCCAGGCCCTTCGGGGCGCAATGTCGCTTCAGGCCGGGATAACCCCTGAAAGGGCGACATCCCGCATGGTCGCATGATGCATCAACACCGCAGCGATTTGTAAGGGGTCAAAAGTGAAATTACCTCCCTATGCCTCCCAGCGTTTGCCGCCGCCCAGCACATAACGCGAAAAGGCCAGAGCCTCGCGGGCGTTCCGATCCATCACCACCGCGCCCTTGTAGTCGATCTCGCTGAGGGCGGCTCCGATCTCGTGCCAGGGAAGGCGGCCTTTTCCCGGCACCCGCCGGTTGTTCTCGCCGGAGCGAACCGCCGCGCTGATCATGGGGGTCCTGAAGAACGGCCTCAACCTTCTGGCCGTCCAGAGCGACTACCGGCAGATGGCCATCGGCAGCGTTCTGATCATTGCCGTGTTCATCGACCAGCGGCAGCATCGTGGGGCTCGAACGATCCGCCAATGTCAGTTCGCAAACAGCGCCCTGATGCCGCGCATCGGCTGCACGCCTTCGCGCATGGCCAACTGGCGCAGCGGCGGCACGGCGGAGAGCACGTAGAGCCCGGCCGAGCGCGCAAGCTGCGCCGGCAGGAAATCGGCCAGCAGCGATCGGTTCAGGAGGTCCACGCTTGCCGTGCGGCTCCAGACGTCGGATTTGCGCAGGAAATCGTAGCGCTCGCCGGTGCGCGATGAGATATCGGAGCCGTCGATACCGTCCAGCATGCGGGCAAGCCGCATGATATCGCGTAGGCTGAGGTTCAGACCCTGCGCGCCGATCGGCGGAAAGGCATGCGCGGCCTCGCCGACCAGCGCCATCCGGCCCTTGCCGAAACGATTGGCGACGAGCGAGGACAATGGCCATTTCTGCACGGGGCCGTCGATTTTCACCGCGCCCAGCAAAGATTGCATCCGCTCCTCGATCGCCGCGGCGATTTCCTCCGGCGTTTTTGCGACCATGGCTTCCGCCTCGCCAGAAGTCATGACCCAGACGAGGCTGGAGTGATTGGCATCGGGCAGCGGCACTTGCGTAAAGGGACCGCCACGGGTGTGGAATTCGGTCGAGATATCGCCATGCGGCAGGCTGTGTTCGAAATTCAGGACGACGGCGGATTGTTTGTAGGTCCACTGGCGGGTGCCGATGCCGGCGCTCTCGCGCACCTTGGATTTGCGGCCATCGGCGCCGACGACAAGCTCGGATTCAAAGCTTTCGCCCGAGGCGAGCGTGATCGTGACCGCGTCCTTGCCGATGTCGATATCGCTCGCGGTCTCCCGGAACCGGGTGATGTTGGCTTCGCTTTCAACGGCTTCAGAAAGCTTGGCCACCAGCACGCTGTTGGGGATATTGTAGCCGAAGGCTTCGAGATCGATCTCGGCGGAGCGGAAGCTTACGGTTGGCGCGCGCAGCAGGCGGCCGGTGCCATCGATGATCCGCATAGTTTTCAACGGGGCCGCTTCCGCCTTGATGTCCTGCCAGAGGCCAAGTCGGCCGATAAAGGAGATGGAGTGGTCCATGAGCGCGGTGGTGCGGTGGTCGCCGCCGCTCTGGACCGGCGCCACCAACGCCACCCTGCGGCCGGCCCGCGCCAGTGCCAGCGCCGTGATCATGCCGGCAGGTCCGCCGCCGATCACCGAAATTTCGTGCTCCGCCATAGTCGCGCCTCGTCATTTGTTCCGATACCGATATAATGCGGCAAGCCCGTTTCTGCCGCGAAAAATTCTGGAAAGCCAAGATTTTTTTCGCGGATCGCATCCATCTGGTGCATTCTGGGGCGAAATTCGGTAGGCATGCCGGAATCGTCCGGCAGCAAATGACCGGCAACGCATGATGCAGCGAACGGATAGCGAATGGGATTGTTCAGTCAGCGAAAAGTGCCATATGCGGAAATCCGGGCGTTCTCCGTCCACATACTGACTGCGTCCGGCTCGTTCCTGGCGTTTCTCGGTGTCGTGGCCGCCGCCGAGGGACGATTCGTCTCGATGTTCTGGTGGCTCGGTCTGGCGCTGCTGGTCGACGGCATCGACGGACCGATCGCGCGGCGTCTGAGGGTCAGTGAGGTGCTGCCGAGCTGGTCCGGCGTGATGCTCGACAACATCATCGACTATGTCACCTACGTCCTGCTTCCGGCGTTCGCGCTTTACCAGTCGCACATGATCGGCGAGCCGCTGTCCTTCGTCGCCGCCGCGCTGATCGTGGTCTCCAGCGCGATCTATTATGCCGACAGCGGCATGAAGACCGCCGAGAACTTCTTTTCGGGCTTTCCGGTGGTCTGGAACATGGTGGTGTTCTCCTTTTTCGTGATCCAGCCCTCCTCGCTGGTGGCGATGGCGATCGTTCTTGTCTCGGTTGGGCTTACCTTCGCGCCGATCCAGTTCCTGCATCCCGTCCGCGTCAAGCGCCTCAGGCCGCTCAACCTGACGGTCTTCGGGATCTGGTGCGCGACCGGGTTTTACGCGCTGATCGCCTCCTTCGATGCGCCGAAAGTGATCGAAGGACTGTTCCTTGCCAGCGGCATCTATCTCTATGTCATCGGCGCGGTGTTGCAGTTCCTTCCCAAGCTGGGCGCGAGAGCCGCGGAAACGCGCGCCGAATTCTGATCGAATAATCTGTTTGTAGAACCGGCAAAACCGTTGCGCATCCACAAGGGTTTGTGCTTCATTTGTACGCAGGACAGGGGAAGTCCCAATTTTTAGTCAATCCATGGCGGGCAGGGCGCGCAGGCGTCCGGGTGCAGTGCCGGCGGCCGGAGGGCGGTTTGGACGAAATAGAGCAACCGGCGGGTCACCCGCTGCTGGCGGTTTCCGGTCTGACGAAGTATTTCGGCACGTTCGCCGCTTGCAACGGCATCGACCTCGAAATCGCCAAGGGTGAAATCCATGCGCTGCTGGGTGAAAACGGCGCGGGCAAATCCACACTGGTGAAAATGCTGTTCGGCGTGCTGGAACCATCGGCGGGCCAGATCGTCTGGCAGGGCGAGCCGGTGCGCATCGAAGCGCCGGCGCATGCCCGCAAGCTCGGCATCGGCATGGTTTTCCAGCATTTCTCGCTGTTCGAGGCGCTGACGGTGGCGGAAAACATCGCGCTGTCGCTCGATCCCGGCATTTCGCTTGCGCAGATTTCCGAGGAATCGCGCCGGCTTTCGGTGGAATACGGCCTGCCGCTCGATCCGCGCGCCCATGTCGCCGATCTGTCCGTCGGCGAGCGCCAGCGCATCGAGATCGTGCGGGCGCTGCTGCAGAACCCCAGCCTTATCATTCTGGACGAGCCGACCTCGGTGCTGACGCCGCAGGAGGCCGACCGGCTGTTCGAGACGCTGAACAAGCTCAGAGCCGAAGGCCGCTCGGTGCTCTACATCTCCCACCGGCTGGAAGAGGTGCAGAGGATCTGCGACAAGGCCACCGTGCTGCGCCACGGCAAGGTTACCGGCGCTTGCAAGCCGAGCGAGGAAACCGCGGCATCGCTGGCGCGCATGATGGTTGGCGGCGATGTTTCCGAAATAAAACGGCCCGAGGCGATGACCACGGGCAGGGTGCTGCTTGAAGCCAAGGGGCTGAACGCGCCGTCCCGCACGCCATTCGCCACCGCGCTGAAGGATATCTATCTCGCGGTCAAGGCCGGCGAGGTGCTGGCGATCGCGGGCGTTGCCGGCAACGGCCAGTCCGAATTGTTCGATGCGCTGTCGGGCGAATACCCGGTGACCGACGGCCAGAGCGTTCTGATCGACGGCAAGCCGGTCGGCTCGAAGGGCATCAATTTCCGCCGGGCGCTGGGCGCCGCCTTCGTGCCGGAGGAGCGCCACGGCCATGCCGCCGTCACCAGCATGCCGCTTTCCGAAAACCTCGTGCTCGCCCGCAATGAGGCGGAGGCCGGCACGTTTCTGGCGGGCGGTCCGCTGAAAATGATCCGCCGCGCCGTGGCGCGCGCCCGCACCGGCGACATTTCAAAGTTCATGGATGTCCGCAAGAGCGGCGAGGACCCGGTAGCCGGCTCGCTTTCGGGCGGCAATCTGCAGAAATTCATTGTCGGCCGCGAGCTGGACCGCAAGCCCAAGGTCATCATCGTGAACCAGCCGACCTGGGGCGTGGATGCGGGTGCCGCCGCCCATATCCGCCAGGCCCTGGTCGATCTCGCCCGCGCGGGCTCGGCGGTTCTGGTGATCTCGCAGGATCTCGACGAGATCTTCGAGATCGCAACCCGGATCGCCGTGATTTCCGAGGGCAGGCTTTCCGACAGCTATCCGTCCGAAACCATGACGCTGGAGCGGATCGGCCTGCTCATGGGCGGGGTTCACGGCGAGGAGACCGCAGATGCGCATTGAGCTTGAAAAGCGACCGGGCATGTCGCGGCTGTTTTCGCTGCTCTCGCCGGTCATCGCCTTCGCGCTTACCGTGGTCTTCGGCGCGATCCTGTTTCTGGCGCTCGGCAAGGACCCGCTGGAGGCGCTCTACCAGTTCTTCATCTGGCCGCTGTTCGATGTCTGGTCGCTGCATGAGCTGATGATCAAGGCGGCGCCCCTGATCATGATCGCGGTCGGCCTGTCGGTCTGCTACCGCTCCAACATCTGGAATATCGGCGCCGAGGGCCAGTTCACAATGGGCGCGATCGTCGGCTCGATCGTGCCGGTCTATTTCTATCAGTGGTCATCGCCGCTGCTGTTGCCGGTCATGCTGCTGATGGGCATTGTCGGCGGCGCGCTCTATGCCGGTATTCCAGCCCTTTTGAAGACCTATTTCAACACCAATGAAATCCTGACCTCGCTGATGCTGGTCTATGTCGCCCAGCTTTTCCTGGACTGGCTGGTGCGCGGATCGTGGCGCAATCCCGAAGGCTACAACTTTCCGCAGACCCGCGACTTTGTCGACGCGGCGATGCTGCCGGAAATGGTGTCTTCCGGCCGCGCCCATTACGGCTTTGCGCTGGCCATTCTGGCAGCGCTTGCAGTGTGGTTCATGATGCGTTTCACGCTCAAGGGTTTCGAGGTCAACGTGATCGGTCAATCGCAGCGGGCAGGCCGGTTTGCGGGCTTTTCCTCCCGGCGCATGGTGTGGTTCTGTTTCCTGCTGTCTGGCGGGCTTGCAGGCCTTGCGGGCATCAGCGAGGTTTCCGGCGCGCTCGGCTATCTGCAGCCGCAGATATCGCCGGGCTACGGGTTCACCGCGATCATTGTCGCCTTTCTGGGCAGGCTCAATCCGCTGGGCGCCATCGTTTCGGGCCTCGTCCTGGCGCTGACCTATATCGGCGGCGAGGGCGTGCAGTTCACGCTCGGCGTCTCCGACAAGGTCACGCGCGTGTTTCAGGGCATGCTGCTGTTCTTCGTGCTCTCCTGCGACACGTTGATCCTTTACAAGGTGCGGGTGATTTTCACCGGAAAACCGGCTGAAGCGCCGCCCGGGCAGCCTGTTGAGGAGAAAGCGTCATGATTGTCGAGGCCATTCTGCTCACCATCATCACCGCATCGACGCCGCTGGTCCTGGCGGCGATCGGCGAACTCGTCTGCGAGCGATCCGGCGTGCTCAATCTCGGCGTCGAGGGCATGATGGTGATGGGCGCGGTCGGCGCCTTCACCGCGGCGCATGTCACCGGCTCGCCCTATATCGGCATGGTGGCGGGGCTGGTCACCGGCGCGGTGTTCTCGCTGCTCTTCGGCTTCCTGACGCTGACGCTGGTGGCCAATCAGGTGGCGACAGGCCTCGCGCTGACGATCCTGGGGCAGGGGCTTTCAGCGATGATCGGCGAGGGTCTGGTCGGCAAGCCCGGCGTCAAGATGCCTTCGCTCGATATTCCGGTTCTGTCCGACATTCCCGTCATCGGACCGCTGCTTTTCGATCAGGATATTTTCTTTTATCTCTCGATCGCGATCGTTGCCGGAACCGCGTGGTTCCTGTTCAAAACCCGGCGGGGACTGGTGTTGCGCTCGGTCGGCGACAACCATGCCTCCGCCCATGCGCTCGGCATCAATGTCATCGGCATCCGCTATCTCGCGGTCATGTTCGGCGGCGCCTGCGCCGGGCTTGCCGGCGCGCAGCTTTCGCTGGTCTATACCCCGCAATGGTCGGAAAACATGGCGGCCGGACGCGGCTGGATCGCGCTCGCGCTTGTCGTGTTCGCCTCGTGGCGGCCGTGGGGCGTACTGGTCGGCGGCTACCTGTTCGGCGCGGTCACGATCGGCCAGTTGCATGCCCAGGCTTTCGGCATCGCCGTCCCGTCGCAATTCCTGTCGGCGCTGCCCTATGTGGTCACCGTGCTGGTCCTCGTCATCATTTCCCGGAACCGGAGGATGACGCTTATCAATACCCCTGCCGCGCTTGGGAAACCCTTTGTCCCGGATCGCTAGGCGGATTAGACTGAACCCTTCAAACCAAAAGAGGTGAACGATGAAAACGTTGAAACTCGCACTGGCCGCCTCGGCGGCGATGATCGCCGGCCTTTCGGCAACCGGCGCCAGCGCCCAGGAAGACGTCAAGGCCTGCTTCGTCTATGTCGGCTCCGCGACCGATGGCGGCTGGACCCAGGCCCATGACTTGGCGCGTCAGGAACTCGAAAAGACCCTCGACGTCGAGACCGCCTATATCGAAAACGTGCCGGAAGGCCCGGATGCCGAACGCGCCATCGAGCGCATGGCGCGGTCGGGCTGCACCATCGTGTTCACCACCTCCTTCGGCTTCATGGAGCCGACGCTGAAGGTTGCCGCGAAATATCCGGATGTGAAGTTCGAGCATGCCACCGGCTTCAAGACCGCCGACAACGTTGCCACCTATAATTCGCGCTTCTATGAAGGCCGTTATATTTCGGGCGTGATCGCCGGTTCGATATCCGAATCCGGCATTGGCGGCTATATCGGCTCGTTCCCGATCCCGGAAGTCGTCATGGGCATTGATGCCTTCACGCTCGGCGCGCAATCGGTCAACCCCGAGTTCAAGACCAAGATCGTCTGGGCCAATACCTGGTTCGATCCGGGCCGCGAGGCAGACGCCGCCAAGGCGCTGATCGACCAGGGCGTCGACGTTCTGGCCCAGCATACCGACACGACAGCGCCGATGCAGATCGCGGCCGAGCGCGGCATCAAGGCATTTGGCCAGGCCTCCGACATGATCGAGGCCGGCCCGGAAACCCAGCTTACCGCCATCATCGACACCTGGGCGCCTTATTACATCAAGCGCGTCAAGGCGGTCGAGGACGGAACCTGGGAGCCGGTGCAGAGCTGGGACGGTCTGGCCGACGGCATCCTGACGATGGCGCCCTATACCAACATGCCGGACGACGTTAAGAAACTCGCCGAAGAGACTGAAGCCAAAATCATATCCGGCGAGCTGAAACCCTTCACCGGCCCCGTCACCCTGCAGGACGGGACGCCGTGGCTCGCCGAAGGCGAAGAGGCCGATGACGGCACTTTGCTTGGCCTCAACGTTCTGGTCGAGGGCGTCGAAGGCTCGCTGCCCAAGTCGGAATAATGGTGCGACCGCTGAAGCGGTTGGTCACAGGGCCTGGCGTTTCGTCGCCGGGCCCGGTTTGTTGACAAGGCCCTTCCCAAGCTCATCCGTCATGCCGGGCTTGACCCGGCATCCAGGGCCGCTTGCGGTGAATTTCAGAAAAGGGCCTTTGCGCGCAAAGACTCGGCACTTGCTGGACCCCGGCTCAAGGCCGGGGTGACGGCCGAGAGGGAGGCATCGCCGCGATTGCGCAAGAAGTTTGTCATCTGTCTGGGCCTTTTCGTCGTCGTTCTCAAGGCCCGCTGCGCCTCCAACCTTCTTGCCGCATTCTCATGCGCAAATCGCGATGTCCGCGCTTCCAAATCGCCCGGATGCACCTTAGCCTGCCCGGGTGGAGACGTTTGATTTGCGCGGTGCTCCCTCCCAACCCGCTGGCATGATGTTCAGGTACCCGATGCAGACTTTCAATTCCCTTATCCCTGAGGACTGGCCGGTGGAGGGGTGCGCCTTTCCGGTTCGTGCGGTCGACATCCGGGTGGAAGACGGCGACAAGGCCGGAATTTCGCGTTTCGACAGGCAGGTGCGCGAAAACTGGGAGCGCGAGATCGCGGCCAATCCGCATCTGTTCAACGGCCGGTTGATCACCCTGAACGATGTGCGCCTTGAAGAAGGCCGCGTGATCGCTACCGGCCAGATCGTTCCTTATGCCTATCATCTCTGGTGGCGGCGGCAGGCGCCGCGTCCGCCGACATTCCATTCCTTCGCCATGCCGGTGATCGTCTCGGCCGATGGCGCGATCATCGCGATCCGGATGAGCCGGATCACGGCCAATGCCGGCAAGGTCTATTGCGCCTCGGGTTCGCTGGAGATCGCCGACATCGTCGACGGTCGCGTCGATATCGATGCCAATATGGCGCGCGAGGCAGACGAGGAAACCGGAATCCGGCTCGGCGAGCTTGAAGCCGAGCCGCGCTGCTACTGTGCGCATTTCCGCCAGGCTGTCATGTTCTATCGTTTTTTCCGCGCCGCGCTTGACGCCGATCATCTTATCGCCAATGTGCAGGAACACATGCGTCATGACGACGAGCAGGAGATCGACGCGGTGCTGGCGATCACGCGCGAAAACCGGGGCGAATTCGACTATGCCTATTCGATGCCGCCGGTGCTCGATCTATTTTTCGCGGACGGCTGAGGAGGTGACGACACGATGCTGAACTATGTGATTTACGATGTGTTCACGGCGGAGCGCTACAAGGGCAATCCGCTTGCCGTCGTGTTCGGCGCAGACGCCCTGCGCGACGATGAGATGCAGACGATCGCAATCGAGTTCAACCTGTCGGAAACGATCTTCCTCAGCGCGCCGGAGCATGTTTCCCACTCGGCCGCGGTGCGCATTTTCACGCCCGACGGAGAATTGCCGTTTGCCGGCCACCCGACGGTGGGGGCTTCGATCGCGCTCGCCGAGCGCCAGCATGGCGACGATGCCGAAGTCGACATGGTCACGGTTCTGGCGGAAAAGATCGGACCCGTGCGCTGCGCGGTGAAGCTCAAGCCCGGCATGGCGAGTTTCGCGGAGTTCGACCTGCCGAAGCTCTCGCGCCGGTCCGATGAAGTGATCGCGCGCGAAAAGCTCGCCGATGCGCTCGGCATCTCGCCCGCCGAGATCGGGTTCGAAAATCACGTGCCGACGATCTGGTCGGCCGGGGTTCCCTTTGCCATGATCCCGCTGCGCAACCTCGCGGTGGCAGAGAAGATCGAGTTCGATCCGCGCCTGTGGCTTTCATTTGCGCCGCTCGTCGACGGCCTGCCGGTGTGGGCCTATCCCTATACCAGGGGCGGGGTGCGCCACGACGCGCAATTCCATGTCCGCATGTTCGCCGCCGAAACGATCGAGGAAGATCCCGCGACCGGCTCCGCCGCCGCCGCTTTTTCGGGCGCGATCCAGTATTTCGATGCCCCGGGCGAGGGCAGCCACACCTTCGTCATCGAACAGGGCGTCGAGATGGGCCGACCGTCCTATATCAGGCTCAATCTGGAGACCGGGGCGGCTGGCGAGATCACCGCGGCGCGCATCGGCGGACAGGCCGTCCGCGTCGCCAGCGGGACGTTGCTTTAGACCGTTCGGAGCCGCCCGAACGGCCGTTTTCGGCGATAAGTCCTTGGCCGTTCGGGAAAAACCGAAAATTTCCTTTCCGGCGCTGGACAAGCCCCCGAATCCCCGTTATATGCGCCGTCAACGACATAAGATGTCGTTCTCGTGGGTGATTAGCTCAGTTGGTAGAGCAGCTGACTCTTAATCAGCGGGTCGTAGGTTCGAGACCTACATCACCCACCATTTTATCTCTCTGAAATTCACCAATGCTGAACCATCTGCGGTGACATATTGCATTCGCCCCTACCTGATTCTCGGTACAGCCAACCTCCAATAGATTGATCACCGCGTTTTTGTGAAGGCCGTGAAAGACGATCCGCTCTTCTCGGAAACGGGAGAATTCTTTACGGCGCATGAGTTTCTGCCACTCGGTGCGGAAGCCATCGGCCGATCGGAAGGGAAGGCCCCTTGCGCCGACGTGAAGCTGAACCGCGTCAGCGGGCATTTGTTCAATCCGTTTGCGATATTCACTGTGGAGTGGAATCCAGACTGTTCGCTTTGTCTTTTGCGCTTTCACCTCTATCGTCGCTTCGCCATCCAGTGAGCGCTTCATTCTCAACACATCACCTTGACGCTGTCCGGTGAAAAAGGCGGAAACTGCGATCATTTGCAGATGCGGAGGCGCATGCATGAACAGGGTTTCAAACGCCCAGTCGGGCCACGGTGTCCAAGGTTCGCCGCCGGGTATTTTCTCGGTATGACTAACCGGGTTGATCGTGCAAAATCCACGCGGGATTCCCCAGGCCATTAACCGGGACAGATAGGCGCGGAATTGGTTTGCGGCTGCAGGTGTCTCCGACATCGAATCGATAGCTTCCTGCGCATCAACGGTGGTCAGGTCTGCGGGCATGTCGTTGCCCCATATCTTGACTATCAGTTTGCCATATGCGGAATAGCCGCGGCGTGTGGATTTGGACAACGAACGCCATACCGCATTTGCTTCGCTTTCGAATGTTTCCACAAGAGCGCGAAAATCACGGATACCCTGACGATTTTGTCGCATGAGAGCATCGAACGCTTTCTCAGCCTCAGCCCCAAAAATTCTGCTCCTTGCAGTGTGGCAGGCGTTTCCCGCCAAGCAGAAAGCCTCTGTCATCACGGGAAAGCTGATCGCATATCGCGATGTGGAAGTTAAATTCGTTTGTGAGAGGGTCAGGCAGCCTGATGGAAGGCCAAGCATTCTCTGTATTTCGGTCGCGCGTATAAAACGTGTATGTTGTTTTGCCGCCGTCCTTTCGCGACTTGGTTACCCTATGTACGTGTTTCGGCAGGGCGACCATGCCGCTTTTGCCCGATCTTTTCACGGAATTTTCCTCCTAGTCCTTTGGGTTGTTCGCGCTGGCCGATACTCATCGCGCGATCTAGATCATCGCGGTACCAGAATTTGCGGCGTGTAGTATTTACGACTCTTGGCTCCGGATAGGCGCTGCCGATCCGTTTCAAAAACTCTTCTATGCTGCGTTCTCCGCAATAGGCAGCGGCCATGTCGGCAAGCATTCGCGGTGGCCAAGAGTCTGGGGGATTTCTTGCCGTTCGCATCAGCTTTGGTGCCTCCACATCTCATAGTCCTTCACCATTTTCCGCCATCGCGCTGCGGCGGCGGGATCTGTGTTCAATTGGCTGCGGCTTGTGATCGCCAGCACGGACCGCACGCGCGTCGCGGCCGTCTTGTCTGTCACCGGATGCGGCAGGGTCGTGCCTTTCGATCAGAAACCGCATGAAGGCCGGTTCTGCGCACTTCATGGCGCATTCGGCGGCATAGTCCTTTGCTGGTTTGCCGCCCTTGGCTTCAAGCGCCTGCCTCAGCCGTTCGATCTCGCGGCGCCGCTCGGCATCTCGTCTGGCGGCGGCATCCAGCATGCCGATCAGGTCGGCGGGGATTTCGATATGCCTTCGGATCAGTTCGCGGTTGTCGGCAGGGCAGGTGACCGGAAGCGAGCAGATGATTTCCGGTTCGCCCGGGCCCGTGACCTCAAGATGCATGCCGGCGGTATCGGCCAGAATGTCAGCCAGCGGGACAGCTCTGGAAACGAGCGCCCGATAGCCGTCCAGCCGCTCGCGTGCAGGCGGACGATTAGCCATGGCTGGATACTTCATTCAGAAACCGTGCCGGAATGTGCTCGAACTCTGCCGGTTCATCGCCTGGTCTTGCCTCCCGCATCGGCATCCAGAAGCCGATGAACTCCGGATGACCCGCCACGGTCATCACATTCGGCCCGGTCTTTCGCAGCCAGTGCTTTGTGGTGAGTGTCTGCTGGGGGCTCATGACATCGAGGAAGCCGGCGAACAGGGCCGTATCTGCGGGTTGAAGCGGACCTCGTCGACCCCGAACGAACCTGCCATCCAGTTTGCGATCAACCGCCTCCAGTCGTGGGGAATACCGCGGCTGATGCGGTAATCGTGGCCAGGCATCAGGCGTCTGCAGTCGGATGCAGTTTGCTGGAACAGCACGGGCAGAAAGTCCTCCCCCTCTCCGGCATCGGCATGCCAGTTGGGCGGCGCCATCTTCGGGAAGATCATCATTCCGGCCTCGTGGAACAGGGCTTCTCCGGCCTGTGTCCATTCCGGCAGGTTGAAGGCATGTTCCCAGCCGCAGGAGAACATCCTGACCGGATCCCGCTGCCGGCAGAGGTCGAAGGCCTCGTCGGGAAGGTCGAGCGTCACGGCTTCAGATGCACTTCCGTCCGGATCGTGGATCATGGCCATGGCGTGGCCGCTGAACACGCTGATGAATACGCCGCCTTCCGGCGCCGGTTCGACACCGATATGACCGAGGGGAAAGCGTGCCGGATCCTGCGAGCGGGCATAGTCGATCACGGCCTTCGTCGGCCACAGCCATTTTGCGTTGAAGGTGCATGCGAGCGGATCTGACAGAGGCTCCGCCTCTTGGCTGGTTGCGCTCATTCCATCGACTGCCTCTGGCTTCATCGTACTGGCTCCCGAAGTTGATTTAGGGGAAAGCGAGAAACGCGGGCGGACGCCCATGCTTCGCTGAGGCTGCAGATGCTCAGTTTCCGAGGATGGAGAGGGCGAGAAGGGCGGTGATGCCTATGCCGGCACAAAGGCCCACGATGAATCCGAGCCAAGAGGCTATGCCCAGACCTGTGCCTGTCGCAGGCAACGGGTTACGCGCGAAAAATTGGTGCCTCGACAATTTCTTTGAAGCTGTTTCTTCGGCGTTCGATCTGTTTGTGACCGGTATGCTGAATTTCTCTCCCCCAGATCCGCAGTTGCCAGACCGGCATCGCGGATACCTTGCCGGCTTTGTTCCGGTCACGCCATGCCCCCGTGCAATGTTCTGCGCGCGGCATGGCCTTTCCCTTTTTCCCTTCGCACGCTCCGGTCGGCTGTCTTGCCGGTCCGTTGCAGCGCGCGGCGTGTGACCGGCTTTCTCCTCCTGGCCGGTCCGCGCGGGGTGCGCCGGAGCGGGTGTGGGTGCCTGCTCCGGCGCTGGTCCCTTTCAACTGCTGCGGCCCCCGGCCCATGCTGCTGCCCCTTCCGGCTTCGCCCGCCCTAGGGGCCTTATCCGACTGACCTGACCCTAAACCGCGATCCACCGTCCCGCCATGGGAAACGACGCCGGGTATTCCCCGGCGCGCATGGCCTTTTGTTGTTTTCGAAAGGGAGAGACATGGCCGAAGAGCCCTCCATCGATCCGTTCATTCTCGCCGTCCGCTGCGCCCAGCGCGACCTGATCAAAAGGGCAGGGGGGATCGAGCGCGTTGCGCTGATTACCAACCGCTCGACCAGCTCGGTCGGCCGCTGGAACGGCAAGCACGATACCGACATCATGCCGATCCCGGTGGCGCGGATCCTGGAAGAGGATACCGACGCGCCGCTGGTGACCGAGGCCATGGCTGCGGCTTCTGGCCGGCGGCTGAGCGAACCGGATGAGCGCAGCAGGACGGCGCTGTCGCTAATCCAGTGCATGGCCGGCGATCAGGCAAGTGAAAGCGAACTGATAAGCACGATCCTCGAAGCGCTGGCAGACGGGCATGTGACGCCTGCGGAAGCGCATCAATGCCTGCAGAAACTCTCCGACAAGGAATTGAGCGAGGACCGCCTGAAACGCTGCCTGATCGGCGCGATTGCCGGCGGCGGTCTTTCGGTGCCCGGCGGGAGGAACGGACGATGAAAGGCGCATTTCCCTTTGCCGAAGCGCCATCGCACCGGGTGATGCCCGGCGAGATCCGGCCCCGGCCATGGCAGCCGGAAGAAACCAGACGTCCAACCGAAGAGGATGCATCACCGGCAATCCCGATGCGCGAGCTTACCGAGGAAGAGCTGGACGCCCTCTGCATGGAAGCGATCGAGGCTGCGACCGACTGGCGGCGGCTGGAGTCGTTTGCGACCGGCGGCGTGAAACCGGTGCGGACCTGAGGATCCTTCCGCTCCGGTGTCCCGCCGGGGCGGTGGTGACATCACCGGGCTGACGGCGGAGTTCGATGCCCATGTCTGGCCGCTCTACCCGCAGAAGGTGGCCCGCAAGACGGCGCTGAAGGCATGGGCGTCGGCAAGGCAGCGGGCGGACCTCGACACGATCATGGCCGGGCTGAGGCGCTACGTCGCCAAGCGTGACGACCGGCCATGGTGCAATCTCTCGACATGGCTCAACCAGGACCGCTGGACCGACAGGCCGGCCGCGTCCTCACCATCGCAGGCCAGATCGCCGCCACGGCCTTCAGGCACATCTCGCTCCGAACAGATCCGGGAACACAACAGGCGGGTGCAGGAAACCCTCGACAAGCGCATGAGGCACGACAATGGCAACAGTGACGACATTGGTAACCGGGAGACAGACATCATCGACATCGGCAGATCGGACTGGACGGCGCATGGCAGCCCACGAAGCGGCCCTTGAACCGGCAGGCGAGCATCGCTCGGATCTGATGCTGTCCTCGCTGATGCAGTGCGGCTTCACGGTGCCCGACAGCATCGACCCGGAGATGGCCGCGGAGCTTTATGCCAGCGTGCTGCGCGACAAGCCGGTCGCGGCCATGCGTCGGGTGTTCACAAACCTCAGGCTTGGCCGCTATGAGCGCTTCCGCTCGTTCCTGCCGAAGCCGGCCGAGCTCTCCGCCCTGATCGATGATGCCGCCCGCCATGACCGGGAGATGCTGCGGATCGAACGCGAACGGCTGAAGGGCATCGAAGAGCGCCGGCGGCTTTCGAGACCCATCTCGCCGGAAGAACGGCAGCGCCGCCGGGAGAAGGTCGCAGCCGCCAGGGCATTGATGGCGCAAGCCGCCGCAAAGCGGGCAATGCCAACCACGGGAGAGCGCGATGACCACTGAGAGCGAAGACCGCAGGACGGTGCGAAAGTCCTTCCTGAAGTTCTACCGGCAATGGTCGACCTTCGGCGATGACAGCGACGAACGGGCCTTTGCCGAATGGCAGGCGATGACCACGGAAGACCGGGAGAAGGCCTCCACCCTGCTGCCGGCCTTCCTCACCCTTGCTGCGCTGAAGGGCAGGGCGGTGAAGTTTGCCGCCAGCACCTATCTGAGGGACAAGCGCTGGCAGGATGTGCCGGACGGCATGGAAGCCCCGGCAACCGGCCCGGCCATTGCCGCGACCTTCGGCAAGGCGTGGATGGCAGAACGCTTCATCCGGCTTGGCGAGCCTGCCATGAAGCTGCCGCCGCTGACGCGGTTCCAGGAGCATGAGATTGCCGCAGGCCGGCAGGACCGCAGCTCACTCCAGCACGAGCGGATGCAGAAGATGGGCTGGCCGTCGGTGAACGCCATGCACGAGCAGGCGCTGCACCATCCGGGCAGGGGGGTGCGGGTGACGGCGGAGACGGTGCTTGCCGGTGCGGACTTCGAACAGGTGCGTGTCGGTAGCGATCTGTGGCTCGCCTGGCAGGCCGAACATGACGCCCGGTGCTTTCCGTGGCTTCCGGATCCCGGGCGGGCGCAATGGATCTACTTCCCGCCGGGCGGAACGCCGGCAGCGGCACTGACGGGTTTCTTCGGGAAAATACAGCGGATCCGGCAGGGCGAGGCGGCAGCACGATGATGGTGGCAATGATGACGACTGGGATGACGGCAGACGCAGGGGCAGCGGCAAGGGACAGGCTCGAAGCGGAACTGGGCGAACGCAGTCTGCGCAGGATGCACCGCGACGACACGATCCGGCGCATCCGGCAGGACGAAGATGGCGCGCTTGCCGCCAACACCGCAAGCGAGACGGCATGCTGGTATGTGGCAGCGGTTCATCCGGGTCACGAGCAGGCAACCGAGGCAGCGCTGAAGGCGATCGGAGCCGAGGCTCTGGTGCCGATGCGCCAGGGCAAGCGGCGCAGACGTCGCGGCAGGCTGCTGCCGCCGCAGGACGAGGTGCTGATGACCGGCTATGTCCTCGTCCGCTTCGTCAGCACGGCGAAGGCACTGAGGGGGCTGCTGCGGCAGGAACATGTGACGGCGATCCTCGGCGGCTGGGAGACGCCCTATGCCATCCCGGCCGATGCCGTCGCAGCGCTGATGCGCAAAGCCGACAACGGCGCCTTCGACTATGACCGGCAGAGCGATGTCCGGGTCGCTGCCGGAGACCGGGTAAAGATCGAAGACGGGATCTTCGCCGGGCAGGTCGGAACCGTGACAACCCCCAACACCACGGGCAGGGGCGATGTCGTCATCGAGGTCGATCTGTTCGGGCGCATGACGCCGATGGTCGTGCCGCTTGCCGTAGTCACCAAACTATAAGCCGAAAGGCAGAAACCCGTCACGGCGGGCAGGGTGCAGAAGGGCGGGTTGCTTCGGCGAGCCGCCCTTTCCGTAAAGGGCTATAGACCTTCCGCATAAAAACGGCGGGTCCTCTGATGTTCGTTTGTCAAGTTTCTTGCACACTGGTCCGTTTGGCGAGGTAGCAGCCCCGCCGTGTTGGAAGTTTATGTGACGCGTATTGCAGGGGGCAGTGCAGATAAGACGACGGTAGATCACACTCTGATACGCGGGTTGGTTACCGCAGGACCGATGATCCGTCTTGGGCTCGCCTGCTGTCTTCCTGCGGACGTCGGCCAACTCTGCGAGAGTGGCCGGTCACTAAGGACCCTCGAGGGTTCCCTGGATTGCTCTGCCCCTAGTAATACGCGTCAATGATGGTAAACTGAACTTTCCCCTTTCTCTGCTCTCAATCCCATCGTCAAGCGGCGGGCGGCGCCGGATGCACATAGCGTGCGATGGCCCAGATAAAGGCAGCCATCTCTCTGGCTATTGCTGTGGTTACAACAGTCTGCACTTTTCCGCGTGAACTCAGGCGCCGGTATCTGGCACACAGTCTGATCTGTGCTTTCCAAGCGATGTCTCTGACAGGTTTGGGAAGTGCCTCCAGTCTGCCTGAGTGTTCTGATCCGACAGCCGCATGGCATCGGTAGGCCCATGCACCTTCAATCAAGACGCGTCGGGCCTCTTTTGAACCTGCCTTGGTGATTCCGCCCCTTCTGGTGCTGCCTCCACTGGAATACTCTGATGGCACGAGACCGAGATAGCTCATGAACTGCCGCGGCGTATTGAAGCGGTTTATATCGCCGGTCTCTGCGACGATGGTGACGGCTGAGATGAGCCTCACGCCACGCATGGCCTGGATCGCTTGCACGACTGGCCCCAATGACCACTCTGGGATTAACATCTTTATCTGTGTTTCGAGCCGGGAAAGCCTCTTGTCGGCATCATCGACAGCGTCGACGTATTCCTGCAGGACAATCTGATGTGCAGGATGTTCAAATCGGAGCTTCGAAAGCCATAGCCGATGTTTCTTCGTCCAGTTGTCTCCCGATCTGTAGATGCGGCCATGCCGCAAAAGGAAACCGGCAAGCTGTTGTCGGGCCCGGCGCCGGTTCTCCATCGCCGACGTGCGGGCACGCACCAGGTCACGTATCGCCTCATGACTTTCATCGGGAACCCAGACTGCGGTCAGCTCATCGGCGCGATGCAGGCGTGCCAGCAGGACGGCATCTCTGCGGTCTGTCTTAACCCGGTCTCCAGGGCGCGCCGGTGTCAGAGATGGCGCAACGACGATTGAAGGACATAGCCGCAGGGACCGGCCTCGTAGCAGAAGCGGAGTATGGCTTCATGCTTCCCGAGCTTGGCGACCAGACGTCGAACGGCTTCGTGTGAGTTCTTAATCTCTCCGAGATAACGCACTTCACCGCCACGTATGCCTTCCGCCACAGCGACAGCGATTGTCTCTTTGTGGACGTCAAGCCCGACAAATAATGTATCCTCTCCCATGGTCCGTCTCCTCGTGTATGGGGCTCTTCTCCGTCGATGCGGGGCAATCCCCGACATAACACGACGGGGGCGGGCTGCCCCCCGAAACGAACATTGGGTCCTTCCTGGCACCCTTGGCCATGCGGGCATTTGGCACCGCGCGGGTTGCCCAGTCCGAGACTAAATTCAAAGCCTAAAGTCGGGGCTAAAGTTTAGGGTAAAGTGAAAGGGGAATGCCTCACCATATTGCAGCAATGCATGGGGCTTGCTGGCCACACGCTCCGAGCTTTCTGACCGGCAGTAAAGGGGCTGTAACCTGTCAGGCAGCTTGTGGGAACGAAGCTGGTGAAGCAGACATTCGGCTTCAAAGTGGGCGATGCCATTTCTGTAGACCATTGCCGGCCTTCGTGTCATCTGTAGCGAAGGTCCGAAAAGAGCCCGGTTTGCTCAATGCTGCAGACAGAACGAAAGACCGTGACTCTTATTTGGCGCATTGTCGGAGACAACAGTTCATTTATAGTTCAGCGACCGTCTGCCGTGCCTGAGGACAAGTGTGCGGACCGCTATGGCGGTCCGCACATGAGAGCGGATTATTCCACCGCCTCGGCGGCCTGCGCGATTACCTCGGCCACCTCATCTGGGCTCGTCATCGGCAGCATGTGGCCGTTCTTGATCTCAATGACTGTCGAACCGGCGCGCTCTGCCATACGGCGCTGCAACTCGGGCGAGATCAGCAGGTCCTCGGCGGCGACTGTCATCCAGCTCGGTTTGTCATCCCACGCCACAGAAACAACCTTATGCGCAAGATTGTCTGCGTTGGCCCATGCCTGGGACCGTGCTACAAAGAGGGCCTCTTCTTCTGAAAGACCGTTGCCGGCCAAGGATACGAATGCGTCGTCATTGACCAGGAAAAAACCATCATCGGTGACTGTGAGCTTGTCGGGGGTGAAATCGCTTGCCACTGAGGCCAGCAGGTCGCCGCCGCTTTCCCCAATAGCAGGCTGGAACGCTGTGACGTAGACGAGGCCCTTGACGTCCGGGTCGATGCCAGCTTCGGTGATGACCACGCCGCCATACGAATGACCGACGAGCAGCACTGGGCCGTCTTGAATGTTTAGGCTTCGCTGGACTGCCGCGACGTCGTCCTCGACGGACGTCATCGGCAGTTGAGTGATCGTGACGTGGAAGTCCCGGGCGATCAGTCGGTCGTAGACCTCTCGCCAGGTGCTGCCATCAACGTTTCCGCCATGAACCAGAACGATGTTTTGAACGTCAGCCGTGGCCACGCCCGGCAGCGCCATCATAGCGCCGAGTGCCATGCTTCCGGACAGGAAAAAAGTTTGGATATTGATCATTGGCAATGCCTCTGTCGATTGTTGCAATCTGTGTCAGGAGCAAGATAGCCATGGCGGTGATTGATCACTATGTTGATTGCAGTGATAGAACTTATCAGTGAGGATAATGAATGGATCGTCGCGATCTCCCCGACCTGCAACTGTTCCAGGTCGTGGCCGAGGAGGGTAGCTTTACCCTTGCGGCGCGGCGGTTGGGACGGGCTCAGTCCGGGATCAGCCAGGCGATCGCCGCGCTGGAGCAGCGCATCGGGGTACCCTTGCTGGCGCGGACAACGCGCAACGTGCGCCCGACCGAGGCCGGGCAGCGTCTTCTGAAGTCATTGAGCCCGGCTTTGCGGATGATCGAGGAGGGGCTGACCGAGCTCAGGGAGGCGCGCGGCGGCGTGGTCGGCACTCTGCGGCTGACGTCCATCGAATACCCGGCAAGGGCGATCATGATCCCTGCGCTTACAGGTTTTATGGAACAATATCCAAACGTGACCGTGGATTTGCGCATCAGCGACCGGTTGACCGACATCGTCGAAGCCGGATTCGATGCCGGCATCCGGATGGGCGCGCATCTGGAACAGGACATGTCGGCCGTGCCCCTTGGTCCCGACTTGTGCGCGGTTGTCATCGGTTCTCCGGACTACTTCGCCCGACGCAGCCTGCCCAAGCGCCTGGATGATCTCGCCGACCATGCCTGCCTGAACTATCGAAATGCGAGCCATGGCGACCTGTTCCGATGGTCGTTCAGGCAGGGTGAACGCCGGGTCGAGTTGGCGGTCAACGGCCCGCTGATCACCGACGATGCCCATACTCTTATCGAGGCCACGCTGGCGGGACAGGGGCTGAGCTACCTGTTCGAGCCGTTCGTCTCGGAGCATCTGGCGGCGGGCCGACTACGGACCTGCCTTGAAGAGTTCTGCCCCCTCTGGTCTGGGTATCACCTCTATTACCCCGGCAGGCGCCAGAAATCGGCCGCCCTCACAGCGCTGGTCGATTACCTCCAGTCCAGAAGGCGGCGAAGCGTCTGAGAGTTTTGATGACCCATGATTTGGCCAAGACCGAAAGCCGGCCTTTGTATTTAGGTATCGTAGCGCTTCGTGACGCCCCTAGGCTTGAAGCAGCTATCATTGGGAGCGCGGACTTTCAGGACGACTTGCCCGGAAGGTGAAACTCGCCATTGGTCCAGACGGACCTTTGCATCATGGCATTGACAATTCGAGTTGGGGCATCAGCCGAGACGTCGCGCCGTCGGTGGGCCACGCCCGATAATGATGAGCACTACGTCTACGCTACAGCGTTCTAACACCGCACAAGGCGACGATCCGGAGCAAACCTTGCTTCGCGCTTTGTCACGTCATGCGCCAGCGGGGCGGCCCATGCACAGCGATGATCCGGCAGCGCCGACAAGCAGGGCGATACCTGCCCAGGGTAGTCCGCCTGCTCCCGCGGTTTCGAGAATGACACCGCCCATGACGGCTCCGCCAAGAATGGCGATGTTCCATGCCGTGACGATCATTGCCTGCGCCACGTCGGCCGCAGGACCGGCAGCACGCGCTGACGCGGTCTGAAAGAGCGTCGCCGACCCGCCGAATGCCAGTCCCCAGATAAGTGCGGCCCCATAGATTGCCAACGGCGCTCCGGCCGTCACCGCAAGTATCAAGACCGCCACAAGAAACAGGCCGATGCCGGCAAAGGTCAATGGCCGCAGCCATTTGTCGATCAACACGCCCGTCAGGCCAATACTGACAAGTGCGGAACCCCCGAAAACCAGAAGGACACTGTCGATCTGGCCCGTCATGCTATGGCCGGCCAGAAGTGGTGCGATGTAGGTGTAGAGGAAGTTATGGGCCATGACGAAGCAGAGCGTCACCGCCAGCACCGGGCGTACGCCCGGAACCACAAAGACCTGGGCCAGGGAAGGGCGTTGTGTTTCAGGCTCGCCGGCGAAATCCGGCACCTTGGCGATGATCCAGCCCACGAGCAGCAACGCGATCACACTGAGTAATCCGAAGGTCAGTCGCCAACCGGCGAGGTTACCGATAAATGTGCCGGCCGGGATGCCGATGGAGAGCGCCAACGGCGTCCCCGCCATCGCAATGGCCATGGCCCGGCCAGCGAGGCCGGGCGGTGCCATGCGAACCGCATAGCCGGCCAGCAACGCCCACAGCAGGCCGGCCGACACACCGCCGACGAAACGCGCTGCCATTGCGACGATGTAACTCGTCGTCAGGGCCGTAATCAGATTGGCGATAGCGAAACCGATGATGGCGCCGAGCAGGAGCGGTCGCCTGCGCCAGCTTCGCGTTGCTGCCGTCAGCGGGATCGCGGCAAGCAGCGACCCCAGCGCATAGATACTGATCCATTGTCCCGCCATGGCCTCGCTCACCCCCAGCGAGCCCCCGATCTGCGGGAGCAGACCGGCCGGGAGCGCCTCCGTCAGGATGGTGACGAAACCGGCAACCGCCAGTGCTGATAGCCCCGCTACCGGCAGCCGTTCGACCTGCGTCGTCACGCTGAGGCCTTCGGCAGCACCAGGTCGCCAACGGTGTAGGTGTGAAACTCGCTCGACGAGACGGTGTCGAGCTTGCGGAACTTTTCGAGGAAGACCGGATCGGAAAAGAAAATTTCGACATCGCCGGGGTCTGAGATCGCCTCGATATTCACGACCGTCAGCCCATCCGTGCTCTTGGCAAGGTTGCTCCACAGAAAGCCCGGCCTCCGCTCGGCGACATAGTGGACGACATCCTGGATCAACCTGAAAGCCTCATCCTGCTGGCCAGGGTGAACGTGGATCACATTGACGATGAAAGTCGTCGGGGTGGGCTGGATCGTGAAGGCGGGAATCATGTTCGTCTCCTTGGGTTTTGGAAGGCCAAGGGATAGCGGACGGGTCGTTATGGAAAAATGGGCCGTCGTTCCGATGACTACGGAATAACATTCCTATAAAGATCAAGACATGGACAAACTCACCGCGTTCGACGCCTTCGTGCAATCGGCTGAAACCGGCAGCTTCGTAGCGGCTGGCCGCAAGCTCGGCCTTTCAGCCTCCGCGGTGGGAAAGGCGGTGGCGCGGCTTGAACAACGGCTGGACGCGCGCCTGTTCCATCGCAACACGCGCAACATGACGCTCACCGAAGAAGGGCGGCTGTTCCTCGAACGCTGCCGCCGCATCTTCGAGGAGGTGGAGGCAGCGGAAGCCGAGCTTGCCCGAGCCAATCGGACGCCAAGAGGGCGGCTGCGGGTCAGTCTGCCGCTGGTCGGCATGCTGCTGACGCCGGTGATGGCCAAGTTCATGCGCGCCTGGCCAGAGGTGCAACTCGACCTGGATTTCAGCGATCGGCTGGTGGACGTGGTGGAGGAAGGGTTCGATGCCGTCATTCGCACCGGGCAACCATCGGACAGCCGGTTGATGAGCCGCAATGTCGGCCGGTTCAAACTGAAGATCGTCGCCTCACCCGACTATCTGGCGCGATGCGGAGTGCCGGAATCCCCCGATGATCTGGCGCAGCACCAGTGTCTTCACCAACGCTCTCCCAGCACCGGCAAGATCCGACCCTGGCCGTTTGCTCGCGGGGAACGGCAGGCGAAGATTGTCCTGCCCGAACGGATGAGCGCGACGGCGGTCGATCCTCTGATCGAGTTGGCGGTCGAAGGGCTGGGCATTGCCTGTCTGCCGCCCTTTGCGATCCGTGACGAGATCGCTGACGGCTGTCTTGTGTCGATTTTGGGCGAGTGGGTGGAAGAGACAGATCAGTTCAACGTGCTTTGGCCGGCCAGCCGTCAGATCACGCCCAAATTGAGGGCGTTCGTCGACTTCATGGCCGAGCATCTGCAGCCGCAATAGGCATCGCGTATCGCGCCGACTCGTCCCGTTTCCGCTGTCATGGTGGCGGGCGAAGCGGCGGCGGCTTGAAGCGCGGTGCGGAAATCGGCGGCGTTTGCGTAGCTATCGCGCAGGGCATCGCGTCATAGCGTGCAATCGGCGGGGTTGGCGGGCCGAGAACGACGAAACAGAGAACTACGTCTACGCCATAGCCCTCTAAATTGCTTGCCCGACAAGGGTGGCAGATCACTTGCTTATGCTCATCCGGCGGGTCGTCGCTTGCCGTTGCTAGACCAGAACGGCGTTCACGGGGCGGCGGGGCGAGAAAGGCAGCGTCGGGCCGTAGCCGAAGCGCATGACGATATCGGGCCGCATTCCGCGTTCCCCGATCAACGCCGCCAATTCAGGCCGCAGCCGCGCGACCTCGACAGGCTGGTTGACGAAGGCGTGTTTGAGGCCGGAAGCGGTCGCGGCAAGCGCGAAACGCTGGCAGGCGCGACCGACCGCAATCCAGTGCGCCTTGTCCTCGCGCTCCGCCAGAAAGATCGCGATACCCGCCGAGGAGTCGATCTGACGCGCATATTTGTCGCTTTCGGCGCCAGCCTCAAAGAACGTGTCAAAGGCGATGTCACCGAGAAATTCCGGGAGCACGGGATTGCCGCTTGCGGCCGAGAACAGGCCGTCACCGGACGCCATGGCGCTGCGCGGATTGAACCGCAGCCATCGTTTCAGCTCGGCCATGAAGGCCGCATCAGCCATCTGCGCATCGTTGCCGGCAACGACCAGGTCCCGCACCTGATTGATCCGCGTACGGTCGGACAGCAAGACGAGACGCACTCCCGGCGTTTCGCTGGACCGTCGGAGCGCCTCGATATCCGCAGCAGGCACCGAGCGCCCGTCATATTCCGCTCGGGTGGATTGCCGCATGGGAATGGCGGCAAGCAGCGGGTGAGGACGGGCTTCAGCCCTGGAGAAGGAATAGCGGATGCGCTCGCCTCCAGCATCCGTTTCCAACTGCCCGGGCCGCCCGGTCGTGGCGGCGGCGATCAGCAGGTTCTCGGCCGCGCACCCGAGACTGACGAAGAGGTGATGATCATCAGGATCGACGACCGGTGTTGCGCGGGAGAGGTCGGGCAGAATGTCGATCGTGCTTTCCTCGACGCGAAACCGCCAAGGCTGGGTATTGTGGCCGTTGGCGGCAAGTGTTGCGTATCGGATGATGTCGGCGATGCCGGGGTCGGCGGGCACCGGGGCGCGAAGGCCGCCTGTATAGGCATCGAAGCCGCCCATCGACCCCACGGCCAATCGCCATCCGGCGGCGCCGCCACCAGCCAGCACGAGCGCACCGCCTGCGCCTATGAGTATGTCTCGCCTTCTCATGCCGGCTCCCTTCACCGCCATTGTACACGGGTGGCGCGACATTCGGTTGACCTCGGTCAAAAGGCCGATGCGCGGGGTACGCTGCCCTCGACGCCCTCATCGGCCTACCCCCAGATGACGATACAAGCTCAGGAATATGCCCTTCAATGGCGTGAGCGGAGCGGCCGCTTGATAGCCAGCAACTCAGTCACATCCCGCAGATCATCAGCGGTCGATACGCCGATCTTCAACCATTTCCCATCGCGGTATGTCGGGGTCGAATCGTAGAGATCGGCTAGCTGCGGCCTCAGGCTTTCGCGCCGCGCTTCGAGTTTATCTCTTTCAGCGCGGCCCATAACGACCACGACAGAGAACAGCCTGTATTCCGGCAGGAAAGTGCAGAAGGCACGCGATTTCTTGTATCGCAGAGACCACCCATGCTTCTTTCCGCCATAAATCCATTCAGGAATGAAGGTTCCGGGGTATGAACTCTCGATCCATTCCTGAAGGGCCTTCCAATGCGCAAAGGCGTCCAGCCCGGTCCAATCGCGAACGGACTCGTCACTCGGTGGAGCGGACTTGTCCGTAAGACGATCTCCGATCTGGGGCGACTGTTCCATGCTTCGTCCTTCTGGCACCGAAGTTCATCCTAAATGATGTGTTCTGGATCGCCGATCCGTTGTTGGGCTTGAAGCAATTTCTCAATCAGCCAGCCGTAGCGCGAAAGTCGGGTTCCGGGAAGCCGGAAAACCCAAAGAACGACGCTGAACGTGCATCAGTGCTACAGCTCGCGTTATCGTGCCCACAATGACGTGGAAGTGCGGCCGGGCCGAGTGAGGGCGACCCGGCCGCGCAACCGGCTCGGCCGGGCTGATGTGTGATCTGGCCGGGTTCGGCGGCGCTGTCCGGCAGCGATGAACGCGGCCATGTTCGCGGTCCCGGCAGGGGGAGAGCGCGGGATCTCGCTTTGTAGAGCCGTTTTGCCATTCCACCGTGAAATTGCTCGCGTTTCATCTGCCGGATGGAAACCATGTATTCGTCGCGGCATCCGAGCGGGGCGCGACCATTGAGATTTCAGGCTGCCATTTGTGTGGAATTGCCAATGTGCGGGCGTCAGGCGTCTCGCAGCCCCTGAAATCCCCGCCACCGTATTTTGGGTGCGACGCTACGTTAGTTCAACGAATCTCTCCAGCCGCCCAGCCGTGAGCCACTCGATAGAACCTTAGAATTCAATCACCACTGAAGGCGCATTGCGTCGTGCCTCGCCATGATACACAGCTTCGATATTGTTTCCATCGGGGTCGAGCACGAAAGCGGCGTAATATCCGGGGTGATAGGTCCGCTCTCCTGGTGCCCCATTATCTCGCCCGCCATGGGCCAGCGCTGCGCGATAGAAAGCGTCCACTGTCGCGCGATCCCCGGCTTGAAAGGCTAGATGATGGCGTCCTGTCAGTGCACCTAGTGCCGCCGGGCTTTCTGCCGAGGACACGATGAGTTCATCAGCCCAGAAATATCCGTCGGTCGTGCCGACGATGGGAATCTCCAACACGGCTAACACCGCCGTATAGAAGTCCTGGCTAGCCTCGAGATCGTGGACGACGAGCTGGATGTGGTCGATGAGCCGGCCGCGATACAGTTGGGTGGCTTCCATGTTGGTTCTCCTCGCAAAATGAGCTTGTGAATTTTTTCCTGAGCGGCGATGCGAATGATAACAGGCAAGCTCCTGCAACGCGCAACACTCAACCCCGCACCTGTCCAAGATCGCCGTAGTTGCAAGCCTCCGGCAAACCCGGGGCGATTCACCAATCGCCGAATCCTGTCAAAACAGTCCCAGGTGCTGCGCCTGACAATCTGCCAGAGCTTTGACGGATAGTTTCGTCCGGATTCAGGCATGAGCTAATGACGAAATGTCGGGCTGTAGCGTGGAATCGGCGGGGCTGGCGGGCCGAGAACGATAGAGATGATCACTACGTTTACGCTCTAGTCCTCTCTGCACGATAATTTTATGAAGAAACCAAGCTATCTTGAAGGTAACCCATGGCAGCCGAGGATGCTTAGCTGTGGATTGTGTCGCGGGTTTCCGGCGATTCTTGCGACGTATTGAAACCGTCAAGGAGGCTTAGGGCTGTTGTGCCAATGCCTTTAGCATCAACTCCACCAACCTTCCGGCCTTGTGCCCGCCCGCTCCACTAACGATTGGGCTATAGGACAGGGCCACGATGATGGCGACGACTTCCTCGGGCGCGCATGGCAGCCGTTGATCGGGAAAGAACGGCCGCATGGCTTCACCGACGCTGTGCCAACTCTGGCGGAAAAGCTGTCTATAGCGTTCGTCCAGAGTGCCGTTTCGCTGTGCCTGCTGCATCGCCTCGAACATCAGTATAGCTAGGCTTTGGGTCTGGCTACGTTCTTCCGCCCATCCCGATACAATCCCGATCATTTCCGAGGGGGACGAAGCGGCTTCGATCCGCTCAATCAGCATCGGCGTGATCTTGTCAGCTTCAGAAGCGACAATCTCAAGGAATATGTCCTCCTTAGACGCGAAGTGCGCATAGAAGGCCCCCCGGCTAAACCCCGCGTTCTCTGAAATCCCTTCTATCGTCGCGCCGGAATATCCTTCCTGCAAAAACGTATTCAGGGCGGAAATGACCAGCTTTTCGCGCGTGAGCGCCATGCTCTGGGTTCTGGTCAGACGGGCTGCTCGCGACTCGTTCGGCTTCATCGGGCGACATTAGCATTGCCGAATCCAGATACATAGTGTATTTGGATTCGAATTGTATTCATGGTGTCGTGGACACCGGCTTGAGAGCATCCATGCAACACCCTCGACCTCGCCCCCTCTCTCCGCATTTGACCGTCTGGCGCTGGCAGATATGGGCCATTGCCTCGATCACGCATCGCATCACCGGAATCGGCCTGTACGTTGTCGGGATGCTTATGTTCACTTGGTTTCTGGTGTCACTGTCGCTGGGACCGGAACCATATGCGATCTTCTGTTCTTTCGCCGGGAGCTGGTTTGGCCAGCTCATCCTAATCGGTCTGACATGGGCCATGTTCCAACATATGGCGTCAGGTATCCGGCACCTTTTCATGGATACTGGAAAGGGCTTTGGTTCTGTCGTATCACGACATTCAGCCGCCGCTACATTTATCTTTTCGATCACTCTTACCGTGACGTTCTGGATTTACATCTGGATTCGGTAGCTTGAATACTCAGCATCCCCAATCCGCGATTTCCGTCGCAAATCTCCTAATATTGCGACACAGAAGTCAGAGGGGACGGGGCGAAAAGGCCAACCGAAGCCGATCAACATTGTCGCGAATACCCTACTGCATCCTTTCCCGTTCGCATCATTGACAGCCTTTTGCAGAGTATTGGACATGCAGATCATTGAAACCGAACACTTGATCCTCAGGCCCTTCCGGGAGGGCGACGCAGCGGACCTCTTCGCTTATCTGCGCGCACCCACGGCCCGCTGCTTCCTCTCGCTCAAGCTCGCGGACCTGGCTGAGGCTGAGATCGAGGTCAGGAAACGCGCCCTCGACGAGGGCTGCGTGGCAATATGCCTGAAACAGACCGGCCAGGTCATCGGCGATCTGTTCGGCGGCGGCGGCGGCGGAGAAGATGAAGACGAGACGGCCTCGGTCGGCTGGAACCTCAATCCGCAATTCGGTGGTCAGGGATATGCGTTCGAAGCCGCAAGGGCCCTGCTCGACCATCTTTTCCGGGCAAAGGGCTTTCGCCGAATTTATGCCTATGTCGAAGACCACAACAAGCCCTCGCAGCGCCTCTGCGAAAAGCTTGGCATGCGCCGGGAAGGCGTGTTCATCGAGTTCGTATCGTTCATCAATGACGATGCGGGCAATCCGATCTACGAAAACACCATGCAATACGCCATCCTGCGCCGCGAGTGGATGTCCGGTGCTACAGCAATTGGTCAACCGCTTGGCATGACCGGCGTCGCAGGCGTCGAGACGTCGCCCAGGTGAGCCTGTGGCCAGGCACGCATTCCGTCACAACAAGGCTCATCGGAAAGCCGGCCGTCACCCGGCTGTACCGCGTCCCGAGCATCAGTTCCCGCCCGCCGCTTAGGATTTTGACCTGATCTTCGGCAGGAAAATAGCGCGACCAGTTCTCTGCATTGACGAGAAGCTTCCAGACCACTTCGGGCGGAGCTTTCACGTCGATGTCATTGAGCGCATAGATGGCCGAGATTTTCGGGTCGTACCGCTCGGGCCAGATTACATGGTCATACATTGTTCACGACGCCTTCTTGAACAGATCCTTGAAGATCAGCCGGCCCCAGCTGTTTCCGTGCGCCTGAACGAGCAGTCCGCCGTCGGACAGCCCGCCAAGCTTGATGGGCGCAAAGCCAAGATTTTCCGCGAGCGTCCCGATTTCCGACGCCGCGTCGTCGTCGTCGCTCGCCAGGAACACCACTCGCCGGCCACCATGCACCGCCGGATCCTGTTCGAGGACGCGCGCAACCAGATGGTTGAAGCCCTTGACCACCGTTGCGCCCGTGAAGGCCCGCGCGACGACCCTTGCCGAGGGCTGTCCGCCCAGATCCTCATCAGGCACGCCGTAGGCATTGGTCACGTCGACGATGATCTTCCCCTTCCAGGAGGGGAGCGCCTTCGCGACATCCGGATGCTGCTCGAAACGGACAGCCAGGAAGATGACGTCCGCCTTTGCCGCTTCCGCGAGCGTCCTGGCCGTGACTTCGGGTCCGATCGCGGCCGCGTCGGATGCGAAGCTTTTCGGGTCGCGCGTGGTCGCCACGGAAACGTTGATGCCGCTCCGGGCAAATGCCTTGGCGAGAGTCTGGCCAATCTCGCCGAAGCCGATAATTGCGTAGCTCATAATACTTCTCCGTTCTGGCGCTAAAGTTGGGGTCAGACCTGCGCCCAGCCACCATCGACTGCGAGATCTAGAGCGTAATCCGCTCACACTGTAGTGATTTGATAGCCGGCTTGGGCGAAGTAGTTGATTGCGTTTTGGGGGGGAACCCTTGTCGATGGCGGCTGCGATTGCGTCCTGGAGGGTGTCGTGGTTTCGCGCGGCAGTCTTTTTGAGGTGAGCCTTGATCTGCGAGAACGCCATTTCGATGGGATTGAAATCGGGGGAATAGGCCGGCAGATAGATCAGGGTTGCGCCGGCGCCTTCGATTTTCTCGCGCACGGCCGCCACCTTGTGCGCGGGAAGGTTGTCCATGATCACCAGATCGCCTGACCGCACCTGCTTCAGCAGCACCTGGGCGACATAGGCGGTCAATATATATCGCCATCCATCGCTCCGTCGAGGACCATCGATGCCGGAACTGGTGAGCGCGGCGACCAAGGTCGTGGTCTTCCAGTGGCCGTGGGGAATGGCGGCACGACACCGCTCGCCGCGCCTGGAACGGCCCCTCGCGCGCGCCATCTTGGTGTTGGTGGCGCATTCGTCGATGAAGAGCGCCGCTTGATCTCGAGATCGCCTTGCCTGCCGGACCAGGCTTGGCGAGCCGCCTTCACATCGTCGCGTTCCTGTTCGGCGGCATGGGCGGTCTTTTTTTGAGCGTCATGTCGTGACGGTCCAGAAGCCGCCAGATCGTGGCGCTGAATCCGGAGCCGTGCCACGCAGTTCGCGCAGTCCGTAGCCAATGGTGCTGCGCGCGATCCCGGTTGCCGCACTCACCGCAGCGACGCCGCCCCAGCCCGCAGCCAGCGCTTCCGCCGCCGCAAAGCGCCGGCGACCGAACTCGTCCAGCACTGGGCTGACTGCCTCATACCGGAGCTTGATGGTGGAAATATCGATCATTGCCCCTGTCTACAAACCAAGCCGTGATTTGGGAGTCCCCAAAATGCCAAATCTCGATTCAGAAATTTATCGACACTGCCTAAGAACGCAAAGCAGATCAATTGCTTTCGGCATTGCAACCGAAATAGCCACGTCACGCAGGCGGCCAAGATCGGCCAACAATTTATGACAGCTCCCGGGGAAACATGAGTTCAATGGCCGAAATGGAGGCGCTTAGCGGTCATCTGTGGGACGAGGGATCCCGGTCGGGCTGTATTTCGAAGCTGACCAGCGGCCTTTTCGTTGCGGGTAAGGCAGACGAGCCGGTTATCAATTCACTGTTTGTTCTTGGGTAAAATCGTGTAATGTGCATAACCTTATGGAAACTCTTCTCATTTGAAATCAAATCGTTGTTATGAGAAGCATCTTCTCTTAATCAGCGGGTCGTAGGTTCGAGACCTACATCACCCACCATTTTATCTCTCTGAAATTCATCAATGCTGAACCATTTGCGGTGACATGTTGCAGATTCCCCGCCTGGTTCTCGGTTTAGCCAACCTCCAATAGATTGATGACCGCGTTCTTGCGAAGGCCGTGAAAAGAGAATTCCTCACGGCGCATGAGCTTCTGCCGTTCAGTTCGAAAACCATCGACCGATCGGAAGGGAAGGCCCCTTGCGCCATGACAAGATGAAAGCGGATGATCTGCAACAGACCGCTGTTGCGCCATTCGTAGAAATTGCGCTGAACCGTCGAATAGGGCGGCGGGTCCCTCGGCAAGTGAACCCGCTCAACTTTTTTCGAGTTGGGCTCTCAGTGAGCCGGCTCGAACTGAAAAGGTTCGGCAGGCGTAAAATCTGCTGAAACCTCGCCCGATTGCAGCTCGACCATGTCTACACCCAAATTCAGCATCCGCACCCCGGCTTCGGGAGAGAAATCCAGATTATTCAGATCGACCCAGAACAGGTTCGGAGAAATCGCTGATTCAACGTAGAACAGCTTATCCTTATGATCTGCCACGACCCTCCAGCGCGTGGTAGACAGGTTCGGCGCCTCTGGCGTGGTAATGCCATAAGGGACAGAAGCGTTGCGGATCACACTCATGGCAGCTGCCGCCGCGATACGCGGGTCATCCGATTGGACCACCATGTCGATATAGGTGTCGGCACGGGCAAAACGATCAGGAGAACGGGTTGAGCCGGGCAGCACCTCACGCGGGTTGACGTCCTGCCAGTAATCGACCACCGCCAACTGCTGGTCGTATGGCGGATCATTCGTCATGGTGCGGTATTCAGGACCATGGTGGATGACCAGTTTACCTTCCAGCCATTCCAGAATGGCGCTGTCGCCGTTGGCGTCCGAGAGCGAAAGGTGCACTTTCGCCAAGCGTCCGGGCTGATCGGGAACGTCGGCAGTCACCACATCGAAGGGGTTGTTTTCCATATCAGCCACGGCTTCAGCAACACTGCCGTAATTGTCCAGAAAATACTGCGCCCAGATCGCCAGCGACATTTCGGGGGTAGTGCCGTCATTTTCAGGATATTCGGACGCTACCAGCCACAGCATATTGGCCACCAGGCCGGCCTCATTCATTCCATCCACGGTGGAGATATCATAACCGGAAACAATCATGCTTCCGTATTTTGATGTCCAGGTCAGTGAATTCTCGCCCGCTTCACCATTTCGGGACATGCCGCGCGGGAACACCCACAGATTGGATAGCATTGGCAGGCTCCAGTCCATGGAGCGCGCCGTCAAGATACGATTATCGGGGCCATGATAGACAACACGCGTACAGGCGTCGGCGATTGGCGCCGCGGCCACTGAAAGCGCGGCGGCCAGGGTCAGGCTGCGCCAAAGCGATCTGTTTGCTTTCAAAATCATCCCTCCAATTTTGTACCGCGGCCACCCCCAACAAGATTGGATGGGGGCGACCTGTTAGCACAACGTGGACGGTTGCAGGCGGGTTGGTCAAGGTTAAGTGATGACAAACGCATTTCAACCCACCATGTTATTCCAGCGGGCCACGATCCACGGGGCGAGCGTATGGCGTGCCGCCAGGCAGCGGCGGAATGCGTTCATGGCGCGCACGCCGGGTGGTTTGTTCGCTTCTCAGATCGTCGTAACCTGGGAAGCTGGGAAGCTGGGAAATGAATATCGGCATTTGCTCCCATGTCGGACAGCAGAACGGAAGATCATGATCGAGTTCATCGGCGTTTCCCCGTCCATCGTGGCACTGGTGCTTCTTGGGCTTCTGTTCGTTGCCTTCACCATCGAGAAATATCCACCGGATATCACGGCGGTTATCGGTGCGGCGGTGTTCATTGTCCTGGGCCTGGTGCCCACGGATGATGTGATGGCGGTTTTTTCCAGCTCCGCCCCGATCACGATCGGAGCGATGTTCGTGGTTTCCGGTGCACTGCTGCGCACAGGGGTACTGGACGCGCTTGCTGGCTTCATCGTGGAGAAGGCCAAATCTCGCCCGATCCTTGCGATCGCGATCTTCATCATCATCGCGGCATCGGCATCCGCTTTCATGAACAGTACGCCGGTTGTTCTCGTGCTGATTCCGGTTGTGGTGCGCCTTGCCGCGAGCCTGAGCATGGCGCCCACCCGATTGCTGATACCGCTTTCCTATACGGCAATTCTCGGCGGAACCTGCACATTGATCGGCACCTCTACCAATCTTCTGGTGGCCGGGGTCGCGCAGCAGAACGGTCTCGAGCCGTTTTCCATTTTCGAGATCGCGCCGGTCGGCATCATTTCGGCGGTCGTGGGCGGCGTCTCGGTTTTCGTGCTCGGCAAATTCCTGCTGCCGCACCGCGGTTCCGACCAGAATGTCGACAATGAAGAGACCCCCTTTCTGTCCGAGATCACCATTCTGTCCGATTATGCCGGAATCGGCAAAGCGCTCTCCGACGTCAGCGATTTTCAGCGCTCCGGTATCCGCGTCACAGGCATCAGGCGCGGAACCAGTATCGAAAGAAGCGGATTGCCCGAACACGTCATCCAGCAGGGGGATGCGGTGATCCTCATTGCCCCGACCTCCGAGCTCCTGACCTTCGAGGAGCAGGCGGGGCTGCAGGTCGGCTTGCGGCGATCGGTCGTTCTGGACCCTGATGCCGAACTGCGCGTGGCCGAGGTCATCGTATCGCCGTCGCGCAGAAGCTCCGGCGCCAGGATCGCGGATCTGGCGCTTGGAAGGCGCGTCGGCATGCGCGTCCTCGGCGCCTACCGCGCCAGTCATGTGGCAGGGCCGGACTTGCCCAATGTTCAGTTGCGCCCGGCCGACAAGCTGCTTCTCGAAGGCACCACCGAAGGGTTCAGCGATCTGTCGAGGGTCGGCGATGTCGTGTCCGTCACCGAACCTGGCGGCCGCGCCTTTCGGCGACGCCAGGCGCCGATCGCTGTCCTGACCCTGGTGGGCATCGTCACGCTTGCCGCTTTCAACGTCATGCCCATCGGTATTCTGGCGCTTCTGGGGGTTGCGGTTATTCTCGCGCTTCGCTGCATCGACAGCGACGAGGCATGGCAGACCATCGACGGATCCATTCTGGTCCTGATCTTCGCGATGCTGATTGTCGGCTCCGGCCTGGAGAACAGCGGCGCGGTCGAACTGGTCGTCAACATGCTGAAGCCATGGCTGGAAAACCTTTCGCCCGTTCTCATGCTGCTCGCCGTCTATTTCGTTGGGTCCATCCTGACGGAAACCGTCACCAACAACGCCGTTGCGGTGGTCTATACGCCCATCGTCATAACGCTCGCCAACCAACTCGGTCTTGATCCTCGCCCCTTTGTCGTCGCGGTGATGTTTTCCGCCAGCGCAAGTTTCGCGACGCCGATCGGCTACCAGACCAACACGCTCGTCTATGGGGCCGGAAACTATCGGTTCAGCGATTTCCTCAAGATGGGCATTCCGATGAACATCATCGTCGGCTTCACGTCCGTTTTCGCCATAGGTCTCTTTTTCCCGATGTGATTGCGGGGCAGGGCATCGCGCGCCCGAACCTGTTGAAGGGGTCTGGCGCGGTGAGCCGCCGCGAGGGAACGCGGCCGCTCATATTCACGCGCAGTCCAGCAAGGCACGCGCGTCTCAGACGATCTGCGGGCGCATGTCGGCACTGTCGATGTCGGCGACGACGACCGGCTTCTTCATGGCGTCGCGGCGGAAGGGTTCACCGAGTTCCTGGTTGATCAGCGCCTCGATGAGGGTGGTCTTGCCCTTCGTCATCTGGTCTTCCACCGCCTGCGCCAGCATTTGCGTCAGTTCGTCCATGGTGCGCGCCTGCACGCCCTGAAGGCCGCAGGCCCGCGCGATGCCGGCATAGGAGACCTCGAGGTCGAGCTCGGTGCCGACGAAGTTGTCGTCATACCAGAGCGTCGAGTTACGCTTTTCAGCACCCCACTGATAGTTGCGGAACACCACCATCGTGACCGGCGGCCATTCCTTGCGGCCGATCGCGGTCAGCTCGGTCACCGCGATGCCGAATGCGCCGTCGCCGGCAAAGCCCACCACGGGCGTATCCGGGCAGCCGATCTTGGCGCCGATGATCGATGGCAGGCCGTAGCCGCACGGGCCGAACAGGCCGGGGGCGAGATATTTGCGGCCCTTCTCGAACGATGGATAGGCATTGCCGATAGCGCAGTTATTGCCGATATCCGACGAGATGATCGCATCGCGGGGAAGGGCGGCCTGGATGGCGCGCCAGGCCATGCGCGGGCTCATCCAGTCCGGCTTGGCGGCGCGGGCGCGCTCGTTCCAGGTCGTGCCCGGATCGTCGTCCTCATGGTCCATGCTGGAAAGCTGCTGGGCCCAGCGGCTCTTGGTCTCGGCGATCAGCGCCTTGCGTTCGGCGCGGTTCGCCTGACCGGCCGAGGGCTCAAGTGCCGCGGCAATCGCGCGCGCCACCTTGCCGGCATCGCCGACGATGCCGACGCTGACCTTCTTGGTGAGCCCGATCCGCGCCGGATTGATGTCGACCTGAATGATCCTGGCGTTTTTCGGCCAGTAGTCGAAGCCGTAGCCGGGAAGCGTCGAGAACGGGTTGAGGCGCGTGCCGAGGCACAGCACCACGTCGGCCTTGTTGACGAGTTCCATGGCGGCCCTGGAGCCGTTATAGCCGAGCGGGCCGGCAAAGAGCGGATGCGAGCCGGGAAAGGCGTCGTTGTGCTGGTAGCCGACGCAGACCGGGGCGTCGAGCTGTTCGGCAAGCGCGATCGTGTCGCCGATGGCGCCCGAAAGCACCACGCCGGCGCCGTTGAGAATGACGGGGAATTCGGCCTTGCTCAGAAGGGCAGCGGCCTGCGCCAGCGCTTCCTCGCCGCCGCCGGGCCGCTCGAAGGTCACCATCTCGGGCATCTCGACGTCGATGACCTGGGTGAAGAAGTCGCGCGGCATGTTGATCTGCGCCGGGCCGCTCATGCGCTTGGCGTTGAGGATCACGCGGTTGAGCACTTCGGGAATGCGGGACGGGTCGCGCACCTCCTCCTGATAGGCCACCATGTCCTCGAACAGGGCCATCTGCTCGACTTCCTGAAAGCCGCCCTGACCGATGGTCCTGTTGGCGGCCTGCGGGGTTACCAGCAGAAGCGGCGTGTGATTCCAGTAGGCGGTTTTGACGGCGGTGACGAAATTGGTGATGCCGGGGCCGTTCTGCGCGATCATCATGCTCATCTTGCCGGTGGCGCGGGTATAACCGTCGGCCATCATGCCGCCCGATCCCTCATGCGCGCAATCCCAGAAGGTGATGCCTGCCTTCGGAAACAGGTCCGAAATCGGCATGAAGGCAGAGCCGATGATGCCGAACGCATGTTCGATGCCGTGCATCTGCAGTGTTTTCACGAAGGCTTCTTCAGTCGTCATTTTCATAGCTGGTCTCCTTCAGGGCGAAACCATCCACAACCGGTTTCGCGTCTCCTTCGACCGGGAAGATGTCACCGATAAATCCGTATATCAATACAAAATTGCGCTTAGCAGAATTAAATGCATTGAGTTTGCGAGATGGCAACCACGGGAGGAAACAGGTGAGGGCCAATGAAGGTTATATGAAACGTAATCAGGAAACAGTTGTAAGTAATTGATAATAAATATATTTTTCATTCATTGAATGTCGCTTCCAACGCGCGGCGCGACGGATCAACAAGCTCCCGGCAGATATGAGGTCGTGCGCGGTACGCAGCAGCGCTATCGTCATGACCGGGGTTTCAAGCAAGATCGGCTTTGGGCGACCGTCACTTTTCCCAGCGTTTCTTCCTGCGGGGCGAAAGCGGCTTCAGCGGATGAAGCGCGTAGGAGGTTGGCCTTCCCAGCGCCATGGCGACAACCCGATAGGCGCGCCGGTAATTGAAGAGGCCGCCGACGAAAAAGAGAATGCTGCCGACGAGATATTGCCAGGCCAGAAAGCCATCCAGCAGGGTTTCGTCGCGCTCGCTGGCGAGCGACCAGAGATAGGGGATCGAGGCAACCGCAAAAAGCGTGGAGCCGACCACGAATGTCAGGGCAGTGAGGTTCATCATCTGCAGGGTAACGAGATCGTCGGCCTGGACGATCTGGATGACATTGATCACGGCGCCGGCCACGAACATTATGCTGCCGATGATGAAGCACCAGGCGCCTGCCGTGAAAAGCCCGACGGACGACAGGAAGAAAATGCTGCCGACGACGAACAGAACGGTTCCCAGGACATAGGTCCAGGCCGCCCAGAACTCCAGCCTGTCCCACACGGTCGCCGGGTCCGTGCGCTGTCTGGCGTATGTGAACACCTCGAGCAGATCGTGCCCGGTCACGGCGAGGTAGATCAGGGAGCCGAAAAAGAAAATCCACGCCCCAAGATCGGCATAGGCCGAAAGTGCCGGAAAGAAGCAGATGCTTCCGAAGATGAAGATCAGCCCGCCAGCCTGATAGGCCATCGCGTTGATGGTCTCCCAGCGGAAGTTCTTTCTGTCCGCGGGCGTCTCGGCAATCACATCGTGAAGACGCGGTCGATTGACGAACATATGCGGCATGCGGCACCCCATTTCCGGAAACAATGCGCACGGCGAAAGAATCGATTAAATCGTCGATTGGTGAAAATCTGGTGAGAGCGCAGGGGTTCGAACCCTGGACCTACTGATTAAAAGTCAGTTGCTCTACCGGCTGAGCTACGCTCTCCCGAGCCGGGTAACCGGCTGAAAGTGGGCGGAACATAGAAAGGGTCTCTCACAAGGTCAACCCGGTATTTCACCGCGAAAGCGATAATGCTGCGGTTTTCGGCGCGCGTAAAGGTGATTGGATTTGAACGGCCATCCGGTTTAAGACCGCCGGATGCGTTCCGGGGTCATTTGCGTGGCCCCGGAAATGGGGTAAGGGCTTCGCCTGCGCCCGGAATGCAAGGTGTTGGAGCAGGTTTCTTGTCGATCGGCGATATTTCCTTTCTGAGCGCGCTTCTGGCGGGCGCGCTGTCATTTCTCTCGCCCTGTGTGCTGCCGCTGGTGCCGCCTTATCTCTGCTATATGGCGGGAATTTCGGTCGACCAGCTCAAGGGCGGCGGCGAGGCGAAACCGCCGAGCCAATGGGCGGTGCTGCTGCCGGCCTTGTTCTTCACGCTTGGCTTCGCGACGATTTTCGTGGCGCTCGGGGCCGGGGCATCCACCATCGGCCAATTGCTGCGCCAGCACATGGACATCCTCAGCAAGGTCGGCGGCGTGGTCATCATCCTGATGGGGCTGCATTTCCTGGGCGTGCTCAGGATCCCGATCCTCTCGCGCGAGGCGCGGTTTCACGGCGGCGGCAAACCGGCAAGCGTCACCGGGGCCTATATCATGGGGCTCGCCTTCGCCTTCGGCTGGACGCCCTGCATCGGGCCGGTGCTGGGGGCAATTCTCGCCGTGGCCGCCACCAAGGCCACGGTCGCAAACGGCGCGGTGCTGCTGGCGGTCTATTCGCTCGGCCTTGCCGTGCCGTTCTGGATCGCGGCGTTCTTCTCCGGGGCCTTCATGCGCTTTCTGGCGCGGTTTCGGAAACATCTGGGTGCTGTCGAGAAAATCATGGGCGTGCTGCTGATTCTCACCGGCGTCGCCTTTCTTTTCGGCTTCATTGCCGATATGGCGATCTGGTTTCAGCAGACCTTTCCGGTTCTCTCGCGGATCGGTTAGCATTTCGCTGTCAGGTGGAATCACCTGACCGCGAAAATGCGGCAAAAGGAACGGTTAGAGCGGGTCCGGGCAAAGCGGACGCCGCCGCGCTGCCCGCGACGGAGCGATCGGAGCCATGGCCGATATTCTAGCGCTGCTTTTCCCGTTCTTCGGGCTGATCGCGATCGGTTTCGGCGCGGCGAAGATCTTTCGCCATCCAGAAGAAGGCACCGCCTGGCTCAATATCTTCATCATCTACGCGGCGTTGCCGGCGCTGTTCTTCAAGCTGGTGTCGCGCACCCCGTTCGAGCAGCTGACGCGGCTCGATTTCGTCTCCATCGATCTAGCTGCGACCTATACCGTGTTCGGGCTGCTTTTTGCCGTCGGCTACCTCTGGAAGCGCAACGGCGTCCGGGAAACCACGATCCAGGCCTTCGCCGGTAGCTATGGCAATATCGGCTACATGGGACCGGGGCTTGCGCTTCTGGCGCTGGGAGAGGAAGCTGCCGTTCCGGTGGCGCTGATCATCTGCTTCGAAAACGCGCTGCATTTCATCGTCGCGCCGACGGTGATGGCGACTGCCGGCGGCGGGGCAGGGCGTTCGCTGATCCGCCATATCGTCATGCGCGCATTGCTTCACCCGTTTGTGGTGGCGACGGCGCTGGGCTTCGCGGTCGCCGCAACCGGATTTGCCGTGCCCCAGGCCGTCAACCGGCTGGTGGATTATCTTGCCCAGGCGGCAGCACCTTGCGCGCTGTTTGCCATGGGCGTCACGCTGGCGCTCAGGCCGGTCAGGCGCGTGCCGGCGGAAATCGGCTATATCGTGCCGGCAAAGCTGATCCTGCACCCGCTTCTGGTTTATCTGTTCATGATGGCGCATGGCGGGTTCGACCCGCTCTGGGTCAAGGCGGCGGTGCTGCTGGCGGCACTTCCCACGGCGACGAACGTCTTCGTCATCGCCCGCCAATATGGCATCTGGTATGAGCGCGCCTCGGCGGCGATCCTGATTTCAACGGTCTGCTCGGTGGCGACGCTTGGGGTAGTCTTGGCGTTGATCAACGCCAATGCCATTCCGTTTTAGAGTTTGTCAGGGAAAAGTGGAATCCGGTTTTCCCGAAAAGACAAACGAAAACAAATAAATCTAGAGTCTGTCTGGTTCGATTTGAACCTGACAGACTCTAGGGCGGAGCGCCTCGCGCCAGGTGCGGCATCCCGCCGCCCTGTGGCATCATTGTCCGCGATTGCGCCTGTCAAGCGATGGGCGCGATGCGTAGTATTCCCGTTTCCTGCGGTACATTTCGGTGTCGGCGCGCCGAACAGCGGATTCGATGGTCTCGTCGCGCTCACAGTTCGCAACCCCCACAGAGATGCTGATCGGCGCGTCGGCGTAAAACTGGTTGTTGATGTTCAAAAGCTTGCCGATCTGCTCCACCGTTGCCTTGACGTCTTCTTCGCCTGCTCCCGGCATGATCACGGCAAACTCGTCGCCGCCGATACGGGCGGCGCAATGGGGCGCGCTGACGGCCTCGCTCAGCACCTCGCCGAGCCTGCGCAAAAGGCCGTCTCCGGCGTCATGGCCAAGCGCGTCATTGGCCTCCTTCAGGCCATTGAGGTCGATGATCAGTATGCCGATCGGACGAAACTTCTTGCGCTCGAGCCGATTGATCTCCTCGGTATAGTAGGAGCGGTTGTAGAGCTTGGTCAGCACATCGTGGCGGCCGAGATATTCGAGATAGGCCTCCGCCTTCTTGCGCGCGGTGATGTCGGTCAGCGAAATCAGCACAAGCGACCAGTCGTGCTCGCGACCCGGCAGCACCGAGAAATGCAGCAGCACGTAACGCTCGGAGCCGTCGAGCGCATAGTTCATCACCTCATGGGTGTGAAACAGACGGCCTTCCCAAAGATCGATCAACTGCTCGCGAAAATGCTCGTCGACGTCGTCGCGAAAGATCGCATGCTGGTTCTGCAACAGGGTCTGCCGGTCGGCGGCGCGGAACATGTCGAGCGTGGCCTGATTGACATCGATCACCTTGATCTCGTTCAGGCACTGACGCACGAATTCGGGATGGACGTCCATGAAAACCCGAAGGTCGACAATGTGGCGGGAACGCAGGTCTTCCAGAAGACTGCGGATACGCGAGAAATCCTCGACCCAGAGCGATACCGGCGAATGCTCGAACAAGCCTTGCGCATAAAGCGTCTGCTGGCGTTCGCGGCGATGGGCGGCCTCGCGGACGGAGACGTCCTCCGTGGTCAGCAGTATCCTGTCCAACGCCTCCTCGTGGCCGGGCAGTATCCGGCCGCGAAGCTGGATGTCGAGCCGCTGGCCGGAAAGCGTGTAATTGACCGTGTTGCTTGAAAAGGCGTGCTTGCCTTCAAAAAGCTGGATGAGCTCATTGATATGGCTTTCCAGCATGTCGTCGCGAAACACCTGATCGATGTTGGCGACGAGATGCTCCATGTCCTGGGCTTCGAACAGGTCGAGCGTCTTGCGGTTCACCTGCAGCACCCGGATCGCCTGGGAACAGGCGGTCACGCGCGAACGGTCGGCGCGCAGGAATCCCTCGATATCCGTTACGCCGGCCGAACGCCAGCGGTCAAAGAGGCTTTTGACACCACTGAAATCCTCGACCCACATCGCTATGGGCGCGAGTTCAAACATCTGTTCAAAAGAGCTGTGTTCCAACTTAATGCTCATCATTATGTATCTCATCACCGCGGAGGCAGGCGATGGATACGCGACCCCCGATGCAGTAACATGAAAGCGCAACCATCGGTTCACTCATATGCCGATTTCGTCGAACGCGAACTTATATAGATTTGTACCGGCCAAGAACTATAGGGATATCTGCCAGAATTTGCCGCCTGCAATCGTTCGGTTTCCGCATCGTTCCCGGCCCGCCAGTGGTTGGGTCGGTTCGGTATCTCCTCGGACACGCGGAGCGGCGACAAATGCCGTTTCGACACCAGATGTATGTGACTTGCGGAGAAACCTCAACCCTCGCCGTTGTGCTGCCTGCTTCCCGTTCTGCGAATGGGCTTCGGATCGCCTAAGCAGCGGGAACATTCTCGCATTCGTCCGGGGTGCGGATACGACCGCTGGATTTTGGGCTTGATTTTTATTGCCGAGGCGCAAAAATTGCGTAAGAAGGGCAGGCGTCGGCGCAAGACCGCCGGCGCGGACAATCAAAGCGGAGCAAAAAGCGATGTCGGCGAAGATTTACCGCCCCGCCAGATCGGCGATGCAACAGGGCAATGCCAAGACCCATCAATGGGTGCTCGAATTCGATCAGCAGGCGCCGCGCACGATTGATCCGCTGTTCGGCTATACCTCGTCCTCCGATACGCTGCAGCAGGTCAAGCTGCGCTTCGAGAGCCAGCAGGACGCCGAGGACTATGCCCGCCGCAAGGGCATCGCCTACCGTGTGCTGCCGCCGAAGGAAAAGACGGTGAAGGTGGTATCCTACTCCGAAAACTTCAGCCCCAATCGCAGCCAGCCCTGGACCCACTAATCCGCACTCATCAATGCGACGACGCGGGGCGAGAGCGTCGCCGCTTGTGTTTCACACGCACCTCAGGCATTGATGCGGCCTGTTTCCGGCCCCTTAGCTCAGCTGGATAGAGCACCGGCCTTCTAAGCCGACGGTCGCAGGTTCGAATCCTGCAGGGGTCGCCAATCTTTTCAATGGTTTAGTTCTATTATTTCCTAGGCAATTCAGCCGGTTTACAGGCTGGTTTACAGTTTCCGTTTCTCTTGTGTTCTTTTCTTAACCTGTTGGCACGTCGCTGGGGCCGGGAACGGGGCGACGCGGGCGATTGCTCAACCTCCGTCGATCAGCGTAAATACCAACCGGACTCGGGTCGCGGTTGGATGAAAATCAATGGCAGGTCAACTTCGCTCAGATATCACGCAACGCCCTAACGAGCGAATTTATTACGGAACTAATTTTTCCTTGGTCATCAGTGGACTTCAGGAATCTCTCCGCATTCCGAAGATGTGCGAATTCATCTGGCCGTCCGCCGGCGCCAATATTTTTCACTTCAAGGTAACCCGAATGTTGCAGTATATCGCGTGTTATCTCCCAGTCGGCCCTTTCTACCAACCTCCTCCCTCTTTTGTCATCTTTCGAAAGTCTTACCCAGTGACTCCTCAACATCATTCGCGCAAGAATTCCAAGGGTATCGGGAGTGTCAATTTCTCTCGATGGCTGTGATCTGTAGTCATCTTGCCCAAGTATCTCTTCAATCTTAGCAAGATCGCGATAAAATGTTTCATCCCCGTCGGTGGCCTGAAGAATCAATGTGTGCACTTTGGGGAGAGATGTCCCAAACCTTGTGATCGTGGACACGATCATCTCTCCAACCTCACACTCCTCAAAATCGCATGAATGAAGGTCTGCATGAGATATGTCCAATCGATTTATGTACACTCGACGCAGGCGTAAAGCCGGAGTTTCTACCATTAAGGCGTCTAAAATCGATCCACCAGAAAGTACAAATGGCTTGTCGACGTGCAAGTCAGAAGCGCAAATAAGACCAATCGCCGCCAAGTTCGAAAAAGATGTTGACGCTGACGCATGATCTTCTAAGAGTGTTGAGACTTTTTGAACCAGATCACAAGAAAAATCTTTTGTTTCAAGTGATAAAAGAGCTCTAAATACTGATAGGTCAGATGCGGACAGCTGAGTTCTTCTAATTCCCAGAGGCGTTAAAACGCTCTCGCCAATTTCATACATCAGGTGTCGTGAATAGAAGAAAGCCTTGACTTTTTCGTGAGGGAACGTCCGGTTGTCACGGTCGCCGGTACCAAGCGCCGGCTCTAAGAGTGTTAGTGTCTTTGCCCTCGCCGTGAGAGCCCGACGAAAATCGTCTTTTCCTGGAGCGTGTTCCTCGCAAGCAAGTTCGACGGCCACTTCCAGCAAAGCGGCATCCACGTGGTCAATTTCGTAATCGACCATTGTTCTCGCGGCCTCTGTGAGGATCGAATAGACAATTTTTCTTCCTGTCTCGATCGTCACATCCGACGGAATTCCAAGCTTGTCGATTTCTCGGTTCACGATATTGTCACAAAGGGAGATAATCGGCTCATCGCCGCTATTTAGGAAGTCCTCTGGCTTGGTTTTTGAAATTTGAGAGACAAAGAAGGGGCGGCGAAGCCAGTAGAAGGCCCGGAGTCTCTCTTGTAGCTCGCTTACGTAAGCCTGCCATTCAGGGTTTACCGTGGAAATCCAGTTGGCTGCATCAGCCGCCTCTGGAAAATCCAGCTTTAGAGAGTGCAAACCGGATCCTGCAAGTTTGACCGAAGGGCCGATAAGGTTTCGCAGTGTCTCCAAACCAATGAACGAATCTCGGCCTGACAAAATTATCAGACTGTCGCCACCAACATCGCTAATGAGCTCGCGAAGTGCGGACCAAGAATTATCGTATCCGCGGCTATCAGATAGCTCATCAAAGCCATCAATCGCCAACGCAATGAGATTTTGCCTCATGAGAGCAGGCAGCTCAACTCGATTGAAATTAGCTCGCAAGGCAGCAAGAGAACCGTCGATACGATCATCGATAGCTGAAAGGATTTTCCCAGCGCTTGTTACCGGAATTACGAGGGGTTCCATTCCAAATCGCTGCGACACCTTGGTCGCCCGACTAAGCGCAAGGCGTTCGATGAAGTGAGTCTTGCCAGCGCCAGCAGGGGCCTCTAATCCAACCACGCCACCTGAAACCAGCTCTGAAAGGAACTGGTTGACCTCTTCAAATGTTCGCGCTCGGCTTGTTCCGCGATCTATGCTGAACGGCACCTCCATCCAATTGGTTGCAGACGACGAGTAAGCGTGCTTGATTGCCTTGGCCAGATATCCAAGGTCTGAAAAGTCTCTGTTGGCCAATAGAGACCTGAAGCTACCGGCTACTACGGATCCCCGTTCAAGGCTGTAGATCTTTCCATCGTTCTCGCGGCGCAGCGCAATTCTGCGTCCGCGCCGCTCAAACTCAGCAGTCCAGTTTCCATTTTCATCGTGCCTAAAACTTGAGGGTGAGAAAGGATCGGCGAAAAGTTTGAGATCGGACAACTCCTGCTCAACCGAAGTCATGCGCGGAGCTCCTCTGGTCCAAGGATTAGGTCAGAGAGTTGGGATGCGTGCGAATGGTTTTTCTGAATCGTGTTCATTAGGGTTATGTCTCCACCGAGCGATTCGCCGGCAATAAGTCCAGGAAAAATGTCATCGTCGTTACTGACAATGATGATTTTGAGATTTTCCTTTAAGGTCGCCAAGGTAATCGCATCAGCGACGATTGATGTATCCACTTGCTTCTCAATTGTTCGTTCACACCGAAAGCCGTCGTGTGCGACTCGTTTTACATGCTTGCAAAGTTGGCATCCGCACTCTGATCGTGAAGTGAACGGGAAATGAACTCTGGAAGTTCTTTCTTTGCGGCGCCCGACTTCGTCTGCCAAAAGGCTATCGCCACGATAAAGACCAATTGAACTGGGCAGGAATAACGCTGTTTTCAGAGTGGTGCCCATTCTACGACGTTTAGCATATCCATCGAACAGTTTATTGTAATCTTTTAGAACCGGCGTAGGAGTTCCTCCGCGCATCCATCCGGCATACAGTCTGAAGATGATCTCCCAACGCTCGGGTTGAGCGACTTCCATGATAAGCCGTTTTTCAACCAGAAACTCGACCTTTCGGAGAGCAACCTCACTGCTGGAACCAGGGGAACCCCGATAAAATTCTGATCTGACCTGCCCCCACCAGTCTACAAGGACAAAGCATCTTCGTGCGGTTTTGCTCATAGTTTTTACCTCATAGATGCGATGCGCGGTCTGCTGACAACCGTTTCGTGCGCGAATACAATGCCTACGATCCAAAGCCATTTATCTGGAAAGCGGACCCAGACGACATCATCGCCGTACGAAACCGAGGGTTCCAAACGTTGGAGTCAAACCACTAGGCCGTCTCCTTTGTTCGATTAGAGATAGGCCCTAACCAACCAAAATTCACGCGGCTTCATTCGACCTTCTTCATCTTCTTCGGACATCAGAAGTATATCTCCCTTAATTTCATCACGTCCGAAAATCGTTTCCGGGTTAAGTTGCTTCTCTAGGTGCATTGGGATCCTGTCATCGAATAGATCTGGGCAGTGGCCCGCCCAACCCTTTCTTTTTCGGTCTTTGTCCATTGCATGAAGGATAATCCTTACGTCATGGAAAAACTGATTTTCGGTTTCAGGGGTGTCTTGCGCTGGTTCTTCGTATGGTAGCCCGGCAGCTGTCTGAGCATCCCGCACAGCACTTGGACTAATCAGTATCTCTCCACTTCTGTTTTTTATTGATGCTTCTGTCTGGCCCCGCGTCGGGGCGAATATTTTCTGAGAGGCCGACACCAATACTCTGTGGCTTTTGCCGGTAAACAAAACCTCTACTGCTGCAATGACCCGATTGAGACTAAGGCCAAGTACGCCGGCGGCGCGCCTCGCGAGATCGTCCTGTGCCGATTTGATATTCTCTTTTGATCGCTCGGGAAAAAGTGCATCGAAAACCTTGGAAATCCCATAAATCGCGATAAGCATGATAAGCACTGTAACCAGTGTATCATATTGTTCTGGGATTTCTGCCCCTGTCAAAGCTTCTAGTAGGGAAGGCACCTCACCCTCCAATTCGTCTTGGTAGGTCAGCACTAAAGATACAGCGAAAAGCTCCTTTAAGGGGCTTTGTTGGCTTAGGTAAACGACTGACACTTTCCGTGTATCGACACTCAGCCCAGGTATCAGGTCCGCCATCAACTTCGCCGCGGATTTGGTCAATCTGGCATGGGCTTCTAAGGACTTTACGAGGTCATCTATTGCAACGGCGTCGGTGACGTCATATTCGATACCATGATTAAGTCTCGCTTCCATCTACTTCCCCCGGCCCAACTTCAGAGGCATAGGAGCACAGCGTGTGATTTTTGTGGAGTCCTTTGTAATCTGTTGGTTTTGGGCGTTAGGAAGTCCGTCTCACGGGCTAATGCCCTTTCTTTCCATGCGCAAAATCACCGCGTCGCTAGCCTGTTGGTCGTCCGCCAGATAGTGCTTTTCGAGGACTGAGCGGACCTCTGAGATCGTGTGGCCGGAGATGCTGGCGATTTGTTCTATGGTGGAGCCTTCGCGGCGGCGGGCAGTGATGAAGGTGCCTCGCAGGTCGTGGAAGGTGACGTCTTTGATGCCGAGGCGGATCATTTCTTTTCGCCATGAGGTTTGGAAGCCGTCTTGTGTCCAGGGGCGGCCACGGCTGTTTGTCAGGATGTTTGCGGACCGTACCTTTCGGTCTTCGGCGGCTTGCTTGAGCTGGTCGATCAGGGTTTTCAGGTCCTTGTGCAGGCGGACCTTTACGCGTTTGCCGGTTTTTCCCTGTCTCAGTGACAGGTGGGTGCCGTCGTATTGTGGCCATTTGAGCGCGAGGATGTCGCCCTGGCGCTGACCGGTGTAGACGGCGACCTCCATTGCGGCGACGATGTGTGGTTTTCCCTGTTTGCGAACCTTGTCGACCATCTCGTCGGTCCAGACGAATTCACGCCTCGATCCGCGATAGAGCCGGTCTATGCCGGCGCAGGGGTTCTTTTCGATGTATTCGTGCTTGATCGCATACGAAAAAACCTTGGAGAGGGAGAACAGGAGCTTGTCCGCCTTCCGAGGGTTTTTCGCAAAAGATCTATGCCAGTCCCTGATATCGCGTTTCATGCCGCGCTGCTGGGTGAGGCGCGCGGGCAGGCGGGGCCAACGCTCCCTGATGAGACGGAACGCATAGAGGTGGTCGCGTTGGGTTGAAGCAGACAGCGTCAGAAAGTCGGGGTTCGGCTTCGTTTCCGAGCCGGTGAACAGGTCGATCAGGCTTTCGAGTGTCAGGACGCCTTCCGTTGAAGCTGCCAGCTCGTGCTGGCGGTATTCGGCGATGAAGGCGTCTTTGTCTGTTTTGGGGTCTGCGCTGATGCGTGGTCCGCCGCGCCATGCGTAGTGGTAGTAAACGATCTTTCCGCTGGCCAGTTTCTTCCTGACCTTGTGCACGCCCTTAAGCTCTGTCACGACGCGCATCCTTCTCCCTCCAGGCGAAATAGTCATCAAGACTATTCAGGTTTTCCGGCTGAGACCGGTCGACAAGGTCGTTTTCTGAATTATTCCCGCTATCTGCGTTGATTACAACTGTGCCGTCGGGGCGCACGCTGATGGTTCGAACGTCCACGCCGGCGGCTCTGACGGCCATGATCGCGCGCTTAACGGCATCCTGAGTGAATGGAATGGTTCGGCGTGCCATGGTTACCTTTTCCTCCATGCGTCAAAATCTACCACCATGGCGCGCCAGCGCGCGGCGGCTTCGCTGCTTGTGTTCAGGTCGGTTCGGCTTGAAATGGCCAGGACCGAGCGCACGCGCGCGGCGACGCGTTCATCTGTCAGCGGGCGTGCGAGGGCGTGTCGGACTTCAATGAATGCCTTGAAGGCGGGTTCGCTGCATTTCATCGCGCATTGGGCGGCGTAGTTCTTTGTCGGTCTGCCGCCTCGTGCCTCCAGCTCCAGCTGCAAGCGTTCGATTTCGGTCCGGCGCCTTCGGTCGAGTTTGGCCGCTGCGTCAATCATGCGGATCAGGTCGGCCGGTATCTCGACATGCTTGAGCAGCAGTTCGCGATTTGAGGCAGGGCATGTGGCGGGCACGAGCGCCAAAACTTCGGGCTCGCCCGGGTCCATGCTGACGGCCTCGAGGTGAAGGCCTTCGATGTCAGACGAAATCTGGAGAACTGGGGCGGAGCCCGCGACGAGTTCGCGAATACGAGCGAGGCGGTCCCCGGCGGGAGTTCGCTCGGGCATCATTGGTTTCGAGACCGATGACGTGAAAGCGTGGCCTGTGTTCGCTTGAGGCCTCGGTGCATCGCGATTCCGCCGATCAAGGAAAAGGCTGTGATCGCTGCGCAGGCTCCGCAAAAGAAGCCGATCATATGGTCGATAGTCATGCATTTCCCCCGATACATCCGCATTGAAAGATATGCTTTCATATCATTATCAGAAAATGAAAGCAATGCTGTCAAATTGACGTACCGGCTGCCGAGCGCTGAAGGCTTTCTGCGCAAGGCTGTTTCGGTAGTGGAGGCGACTTAATCTAGCGTCGGGCGATCACGCCGCAAATTCGGCCGAGGATCTTCAGGCGGTCCAGCTCGACAGTGAAATCCTGTAGGTTCTCATTGTCGGAGATAATTATGACCTCTGTGGGAGCGCTAAAGGGGACGCGTTGCAGCCTTTTTATCTGAGGCTCCGATTCACCATCAGATATCGCGTAAACAGTGTCTGACGTCATGGTGTTTTGGGAAAGGTCTACGAGAACGCGGTCCCCAGGCTGATAGGTCGGCGACATTGAGTCGCCCACCACTTCCATGACGATCGTTTTTGCGGGCGAGGCCTTGGCTTCATTTCTCAGGTATTCAATCGGTAGTATCCACTCTGCCTTGACCGCGTGGCCGGAAATCACATTCTTTCCGACCGGCAAGTTTATTATCTCGCCCACTTGGCCCTGACCGGCGCCGAGTTTGCCATCGATCTCCGGAATAGCGCCCTCTTGCGAGCCTTGCCAGTGTTCGCGGGTATAGCCTGCTTCGGAATATTCATTTTCTGGGCTGTCGGGATCGAACGAGGCAATTGCCAGCCCCTTCGGTTTTCCTCGATTGTAGGCGAGCCAGTCGAGGTTAACCTTGGCGACCTTACATATCCGGCTGAGGTTCTCGATACCGACCTCTTTTCCGGTTTCCCAGTTGCCGACCGCACCACGGGTGACTGCTGGCCCGTGTTGGCTCAACAGCTTTGCAAACTGCTCCTGCGAACCGATCTTTAGGATTTCAGATCGGACGTGTCGGATGCGTTCGCCGCGAGCTTTATCGATTTTTCGCTTGGTCATCATTCCTGAATTATGACCGATGAAAGCTGATCTTTCACTGAAAGATATGCTTGCTTACATATGCAAGTTATGCTTACAATTTGGTATGGAGAACATTTGTAAGCTGGCAAAACAGAAAGCAGGGGGCCCGGTCGCCCTAGCAAAGGCACTTGGGGGCGTTTCACCTCAGGCCGTTTCTCAGTGGAAGCGCGTGCCTGCAGGTCGTGTACTCGATATTGAGCGCATCGTCGGCGTATCGCGCTACCACCTGCGACCAGACATATATGGCGCTCCGCCGTTGGACCTGGAGGGCGAATGTTAGACCTCCGAACTCAGTGTTCGTTTCACGCGGCGCATCCAGATTTGAATACGATCGTCCGTCCAGACATCAATTCCGATCTGGTTTCTTTCCTCGACTTCACCGGTATAGCATCACGGTCGGTAGTCCGCCGTGAATGCTTCCCCCGAATTAATTCTCACAATGAGGTGCTGTGATGCAGCGTTTGCTGGCGCAGAAGGCTGTCGATGGCCTGCGCGAGGCTTCCCGCCGTTCGGTTGTGCAGGGCGGCGGGCCGGAGCGGTTTCAGTATGTCACGCGGGCGACGCAGGGGCAGCTTTCCAAGTGCTGGACCCATGACCCCAGCCGGAAAACCCAGCACGTGATGGCGATCGACGTAGCCGTCGAGGCCGACATGGAAGCGGGCGCGCCTGTCATCGTCGGCGAGATGGCACGGCTGCAGGGCTACCGGCTTGTTCGCGACGACCAGCCAGACAGCGCCGGCAGGCTCGGCATTGCCGATATCGGCGTGTTTCAGGACGCTTTTCACGCGCTGTCACAATCCATGATCCAGGCCGTTGCCGATGGCAAGGTTGATCCGCGTGAAGCGGCCGAAATCCTCGAAAAATACGCGAGTTTCATGCGGGTTGCCCACACCGTGGAGAGCAAGGCCCACGGATGCGAAGGCGAGGTCTGAGATGACCATCGAAACGCAAAGCCCGCGAGACACCAGCCGCTGCAGGATTACTGACAGCTGCGGCTTTACCTTTTGCCTGACGTGCTTCGGCAACGACTTCGATGATCGCCCGTTTGCCTGCGATCCCGATCACCAAAATCAAGGAAAGGAGAGCCAGGAGATGGCGACGAAAACCATTGCGAAAAAGACGACTGTGTCGGCATCAAAAGCGGAGCCGCCGCCCCAGATGCAGCGCGAGGACCGGCGCATCGTCGCCGACAAGATTGCCGATGTTTACGATGACAGCGGCTATATCGCGCCATGGACGGATGATCTTGTGGCGCGGGATCTGGGCGTGCCTTGCGCATGGGTCGCGGAAGTACGCGATTTCATGTTTGGTCCGGCCAATGAAAACCCGAATCTCGCTGAAAATCGCCGCAGGTTTTCGGAATGGTCTGCCGATTATGAGAAATTTCGCGCCGAGCTTGTCGCTCATACCACTCAGGGCAAGCGCCTGCGGAACACGTCGCTCGATCTGCAAGTCCGCGCCGACGAAATTCGCGCGCAGCAAAACCGGATTATCCGGGAGGGCAAGCTGTGAGCGGGGCGAGGGTTACCAGAATTCGTTGCCCGCATTGTGCAGGGCAGGGGTATTTCGCCAGCGGCCGCCGCCGGTGCCCGGTGTGCTGCGGCAATGAGCGGATCTCGGCAGCGGACGCCCGAGCCTATGCCATCACGCAACGGCGGATGTCCGATGCCAATGGTGCCGGCGAACTGTCCTGGCCGCAGAAGCGGAAATGCGCGGCGATTGCCGAGGGGATCTTCGAGCTTCTGCAGGAGCTTCCGCCCTGGCGGGCGCACCGGAGGGCCACGGGATGACCGAATTACGTGTCCTTGTCGGCTGCGAAACTTCCGGCGTGGTGCGTCGTGCCTTTGCCGCGCGCGGGCATGATGTCTGGTCGTGCGATCTTCTGCCGGCCGAAGATGGCAGTAACCGGCATATTGTCTGCGATGTTCGAGATATTCTCGATGACGGCTGGGATTTGATGGCCGTGATGCACCCGCCATGTACGCGGCTTTGCAACAGCGGTGTGCGCTGGCTTTCAGGTCCGCCGAAGAATGCACCGAACGAGGCTTCCCTTGAGGAAAAACAGGCGTGGCCGGTTCTTTCCGTATCCGAGCGCAGGGCCATCATGTGGCGGCTGCTGGATGAAGGCGCTGCCTTGTTTTCCGCCTGCTGGAATGCGCCGATCGACCGGGTGGCAATCGAAAACCCGGTGATGCACCGGCATGCCAAAGAGCGGATCGTCAACTACCAGAAGCCGGCCCAGACTGTGCAGCCGTGGTGGTTTGGCAATCGCGCGTTCAAGGCGACCTCGTTTTACCTGCGTGGCCTGCCGCCCTTGACTGAAACTGACCGGCTGACTCCGCCGAAACCTGGCACGGATGAACATAAGAAATGGTCGATCGTGCATCGGGCCTCGCCGGGGCCTGACCGCTGGCGGCTTAGATCACGAACATATCCGGGCATTGCCAACGCAATGGCGGACCAATGGGGCGGGGCGGCTTTGGCAGCTTCTGCGGCCCTTGGAGATGTGCTGGAGGTGGCCTCATGAGCAAGGATCATGACATGTCGGACGGTCAGCGTTTACACAAGGTCATCAATATCGACATCGAGGGCAGCGGCGAGAGCCTTTATGGCCGATATGGAGCCATCTGCCTTGCCGTTTTCGATATCCGACAGATAGGGCTGGGAAATGCCAGCCTTTTCTGCCAGCGCCTTCATGGTCAGGCCCCGGTATTTGCGCCACACGCGCAGGCGGCTTTGGGTTTCATCGGAAAGCGCGACAATCAGTTCGTGTGGGTAGGTTTCTTCTCCGGCGTCCACGCCGGCCATGACCGCGCGGGCGTGCAGGCTGTCGAGCATATCATCGTAATCGGCTTCGCGCAGAAGCACGTAATTATTGCCTTCAATGGTGATTTTCTGGACTTCGCCCATGGCGTGTCACTCCTTGTAAATGCCGCCGCGCGGACCTGCATCGATGATCATGACAACCAAACCCTGATCATCAAGAATGATGCGGTCGGAACCGACGCGGATGCGAAAATAGGGGCTGCCCTGCAGCTTCTTCAAATCGACAGTTTCACCAGACGCGAAAGCCTCGATCTTGGCAATGATTGCATTGCGGCGCTTTGGTTGCATGCGCTGAATGCTCTTCATCGCGACCTTGGTGTAACGGATCGTCTTCATGCGCTCAATATAGCTATATGCGATATTTTGCGCAAGATCGAGAACGTATTTAGCTATATTTTTAGGCTTGGTGCCATGGAGGTTTTGCCATGAGCGAGATGCCGTATGTGCGGTTTTATATGTCTGACTGGCTTTCTGCCACGCGCGGCATGAAGGCGGCGGAAATGGGCGTTTATTTCACGCTGCTGGCGCTGATGTATGAACGCGGCGAGCCGCTGAGCGAGAACCATGAGCGGCTGGCGCGGCAGTGCGGCTGCACGAAAAAGGTGTTTTCCCAATACCTCGATGTGTTCTTCGATGACGGAAAAATCATCCGGTCTGAGGGCGGTCTCTGGAACCGCCGCGTGGAAAAAGAATTTCAATTTCGCGAAAAAAGTTCGGAGCAAGCAAAAGGGGCTGCGAAAAATCGCTGGGAAAAATCCAATAAAAACAATGGCGGTTCGATGCGACCGCATAGCGACCGCAATGCGGACGCAATGCGTAAGCCAGAAGCCAGAGTTAAGAAAGAAAGTGTTCCTAAAGGAACACCAAAGAAATCGGCCAGATCGGTTCTCTGCGATGTGCTGTCGCCGGAGGTTGCCGATGCCGTCATCGAACACCGCAAAGCGCTGCGCAAGAACCTGACTGTCCGGGCAGCCGAACTGCTGGCACGGCGGTTTGCGCTGATGCCGGATCCGGATGCTGCGGCGGAAACCATGATCGGTCGCGGTTGGCAGGGATTCGAGCCGGGCTGGATGCAGGAGCGGCAGCAGGGCGCCCGGGCATCGCCCGCCAAGCCCTCACGTGGCGACGAAATCAGGGATCACAATCAGCGCGTTCGGGACAGTTTGCGCAAACGGATGGGACAGGACGATGGCAGCGAAGATGGTAAAATTGTCGACATCAGCCGGGGAGATTGGAAGGTTGCGCAAGGCTCTTGAGCCTGCAAACGAACGGCAATCCGATATCATGCTCGATGCGCTGATGGACCGTGGATTTGCTATTCCCGACAGCGTCAACGCCGAGAAGGCCGGGCAGTTTTATGCCGAGGCGATGAGGGGCAAGCCCATCGGTGCACTTCGCCGGGTGTTTGAGAACCTGCGGCTCGGGCGATACCCGAAATTCCAGTCGTTCCTGCCCAAACCTGCGGAGCTTTCGGCGCTTGTCGATGCGGCTGCGAAGCATGACCGGGAGCTGCTGCGGATCGAACACGAACATGCGGAAGCGGCGAAAGAGCGGGAAGAGGAACGGACCCGGCGCGAGATCGGCCCGGAGGAGCGCGAGCGCCGTCGCCGGAAGGCCGCCGCCGTGCGGGCGATGCTGGGCACGGCCGCGAAGGCACGAACCCTGAGTGGAGGCTTCGATGACTGAGACCGAGAGCCGCAAGGCTGTGCGCCGTGCCTTCCTGAAATTCTACCGACAATGGCCTACCTTTGGCGATGACAGTGACGAACGGGCGCTTGCCGAATGGCAGGCGCTGAAGCCGGAGGAGCGACAAGCGGCCGACGCCAAGCTGCCGGCTTTTCTGGCGTTCGAAGCCATGAACGGACGGACGGTGAAATTTGCGGCAAGCACCTATCTGCGCGAGAGACGCTGGACGGCGGTTCCGGAAGGCGTGGAAGGTTCATCCGGCCCGGTGATTGCCGCGACCTTCGGCAAGGCGTGGATGGCGGAACGCTTTTTCCGGTTGGGCGAGCCGTGCGCGCGGTTGCCTGCGTTGACGCGGTTTCAGGAACTGGAAGTTGCGGAAGGGCGGGCAGACCACAAGGCGCTGTGGCGCGAGCGGATGAGCAAGATGGGCTGGCCAGCCGTGAACGCCATGAACGACCAGGCAGTTCGCTATCCAGGCAAGGGCACGCGGGTTTCTGGTGAGATCGCGCTGCTTGGGGCTGACTTCGAGGCGGTACGGGTTGGCGGCGATCTGTGGGTTGCCTGGGAGGCGGAGCACAGCGCGCGCGGTTGGCCTTGGCTGCCGGAGATGGGGCGGGTGGAATGGGTCTACTTTCCGCCTGTTGGGGCTGGAGCGCCGGGCGAAGCGCTGACGGCATTCTTCGACAAACTGGACAGGACGAAACAGCTGGAGGCGGCTCAATGACAGAGTATCGGAAGATCGGAGCTTCGGTTGATCTGGCCTATGGCCTGAAATTCGAGGACCGGTTGCGACTGATCCGTCTTTCCGGGCGATCGGCGCTGGCGGAAAAGGCTGCGGAAGATGCGCCGTGGTATGTGCTGCAGGTGATGACCGGGCGGGAGCAGGTTGTTTGTGAAGCGCTGACGGAGTGCGGGGCCGAGGCGCTTTCGCCGACGCGGAAGGGGCCGAAGCGCCGCCGTCGGCACAAGGTTTTGCCGCCGCAGGATATCCCGTTGATGGCCGGCTATGTGCTGGTGCGATTTGCCTGGTCGGAGACGGCGGTCAGTGCATTGCTGGGGTTCGAGCATGTGCGCGGAGTGCTGGGCGGTTGGCTCAGCCCGTTTGCACTGGAAAACGAGAGGGTTGTGCGGATCATGCAGAAGTCCGGTGATGGCCGGTTCGACTGGGAGCGAGTCTCGAAGATCACGGTTGTCGCTGGCGAGCGGGTGCGCATCGGTGAGGGGATGTTTGCGGGGCTTGAGGCTGACGTCGTGACGCCCAACAGCAAGGGGAAGGGCGATGTTGTGGTCGAGGTTGATATGTTCGGGCAGAAAACGCCTGTGAATTTTCCTCTTGCAATTCTCGAAAAGTTATGAATTTTATAGAGCCATTGGTTGATTCGGTTCTCAGTGACCTTCGCTCTCGCGCCCGGACCCCGCCCTCACGATAGCCGATCGGCAGATGCGATTGAGGGCCAGTGCGTGAGCTATGCCTTCTCCCCGATCTGAAGTAATTGCTGCACAGGCAGCTACAGAGGCCGTACCGCGCTTCTCGCCATCGTCGCAATCAGGTCTGTTCGGGTGACTATCCCGGTGATGCGGTCACCATCAAGCACGGGCACAGCATCGACTTCCCCGTCCGCCATCATCGGAAGCAGGGCTGCAATTGGGGTATCGGGCGAGGCCCGTGGTCCGGTGGTGGACATGATATCGCGGGCCGGAATGGTATCCTCGCTATCCCGGCTGAATATCCGGCGGAAGGCCATCAGGAAACTGCTTTGCGACTGCAGGTCGGCTTGCCGGGCGCGGTTGATCAGGTGGATCTGAAAAATCACTCCGAGATATTCGTCATTCTTGCCGACCACGGGAAGGGACGTGAACTTGTGACGTCTGAACAGGTCTGCGATTTGCCTCAACCCCGTCTCGGGCCTGACTGTTATCAGGTCTCTCGACATGACATCCGCCGATTTCAGTGGCACCATGGCGTGGGTGGAAGCCTGAAGTTCGGCGGCTCCTATCAAACGCGCCAAATCTTCGACGCCGAGGTTAAATGACTGTCGGTATCGCTCAAGAATCTGTGTCAGTTCTGCTTCGGACAGTCCCAACCGTTCAGATGGATTGCGATCCCCGGTGAGGTGTTTGCTTTGCTCATTGAACTGCCGAAAGGGATAGTGTCGTCCGGTAAGACGGGCATATATGGCTGCTGCGCACACCAACGCAATGGTGCCGAGAGCAACCGGCGCCAACGCAAACCAGAAACCGAGTTGCTCGACGACATCTGAATTCATGACGGCAGTCATTGCCACTGCCCCTGCGGGCGGATGCACTGCGCGGCACAACATCATAACGATGACGGATAGGCCAACGGCCAGAGCCACGCCCAGGGCCAAATCAGGGACCAGCATGCCGACGATCACGCCGATCACGGCTGCGAGCGTATTGCCCATGACTGCAGACCATGGCTGGGCCAGTGGACTGTTCGGAACGGCGAACAGCAGAACGGAAGTCGCGCCGAATGGAGCGACCAGGTACAGTCCCGTTGTCAAATCAATCGCAGGTGACAGCAGGAACAAGCCCACCAGTGCGAGACCGATGAACGCCCCGATCCCGGCGCGGCAAGCTTCCTGTGAGGAGGAGGGCGCGACGACGGGACCAAAAGAACGGATGAAATGCAAGTAGGCTGCTCCTGATTCCCGCAATCGTGAAATGCTGGTTGTTGAGCCCCGCTCGACGGATGAGGCCGGGGAAGACATAGAACTCGGATTAGCAGATAGGTGCTGTTCGGCAAGCTATGCGTTTTGCGGGCTTTCGAGGAAAATTAGAAATTACAACTACCGGGCGGAAACGCCGGTCATTTTTTGGTTGAAAGGCGGGTCGTGGAAACGGTTCGCCTTTTGCGTTTCAGGGCAGAGAGGCTTTTCCGCCCATGATCTCCGCTCATATCGATATCGACCTGGCCCGTTTCGAGGCGAAACTGACCTTGGTCCAGCGGCGTGATCTCCCAAAGGCGGAGGTTCTGGCGCTGAACTGGCTGGCCTATGACGGCATGCGGGCGGTGCGGGCGAGGATGAAGGTCGTGTTCGACCGGCCGACGGCGCGGGCCATTCGCGGGATCGTCTATGACAAGGCGAGCGAGGCCGGCCGGGTTTCGGCTGTCGTGGTTGGTGGATCGGGGCGCAAGGGCGGACTGCCGGCTGTGGCCTATCTCGGCCCGGAAATTCATGGCGGGATGCGCCGGCACAAGTCGTTCGAGGAGCAGCTTATCGGCCGGGGGATGATGGCCCGCAATCAGGTGGCCGTGCCGGCGAACCGGACGCCGCTCGACCGATACGGCAACATGACGCAAGGTTTTCTCAATCGCGTGATGCGGGATCTCACGATCGATTATCGTGGGGCTGGCGCCTCGCGGGTTTCGACTGGTTCCAAGCGGCGCAAGCGCAAAGCCAAGCCCAACCAGTTCTTCGTTCCGCAGGGCAGGGACGATCTGTTTCCCGGTGTCTGGTATTCCGGACGTGGTGACCGGGAGTTCTATCCGGTGATCCTGTTTGTGAAGGCGACATCCTATTCGGAGCGTCTGAAGCTCAACGAGATCGTTTCCGAGCTGGTGCGCCAGAAGAAGGACCGGACATTTGCACGGGCGTTCCGCAAGACGTTTGCAAAAAGCTGACGGAGGCGTCAGCGCCGGCTGCGGATCAATACGACCATGAAACGCCAGCTGACTTCAACGGCGCCAGCTTCGATGGCGATCAACCGGCGGGACAGCGGAATGTCGTAATGCTCTTTCGCCGTGTCTGGGTATTGGACCCAGCGGCGCTCCATGCCGAGATGATCGGCCATGGCGTGGAGTTCGTCGGTCGTATCGGCGAGCATGTGGCACATGACCATGCCCCGGAAGGGCCATTTCATATCATCGACGTAGACGGCCATGGCTTTGCTTTGCGTTGATCGTAAAGGCGAGCAGGTCGTCATATTCAAAACGCAGGGTTTATCAACGCGTTGCCCTGTCTGACCGGGGCTTCAGAAAACCGTGGGTCCTTCCTGGGGCCCTTGCCCACGCGGGTATTTGGCACCGCGCGGGTTGGCCAGTCTGAGCCCGAAACAGAAGCCTAAAGTCCAAGCCTAAACTAAAGACAGTGTGAGTTTAGCCACCATGGAAACCATGCCAGACAGCATGAGCAAAGCCGAGTTCGCAACGCTGATCTCGGTCTCGGCGGGCCGTGTCTCGCAATATCTGAGCGCGGGCCAGATCCATGGTCGGGCGATCGAGGGCGAGGGGCGGTTTGCCCGCATCCGCCCGGATGTCGCGATCGCTCAGCTCGGCCTCACCATCGATCCCTCCCAAGGGTTCGGCGCCAACGGAAAAGCCTCCGCAGCATCATGGAACAGACAGGCTGATTTCCCGCGCGCCGGACGGCGGACGGGCGCAGCGGCGGAATTGCCGTTGCGCCCGCTTCCCGTCGAAGAAGACGAGGAGGAAGACCTCGCCGAGCAGCTCGCCCGCGAGCGGCTGCAACAGCAGAAATACAAAACCGCCCAGATGGAGCGGCAGGAAAAGGCCGAGGCCGGGATCTACACCCGCACCGAGGATGTCCGCCGCGAGATCGGCCGAACCTCATCCGAGGCGTTCAAGGTGATGGAGCAGGGGCTTCCTGATCTTGCCGGTGCGCTTGCCGAAGCCTTCAACCTGCCGCAGCGCGATATCCAGAAGACGTTGACCCGCAAATGGCGGGACATCCGCGAGCAGGCCGCAGCGGCCTTCCGGGAACGCCGCGATGAGGAACCCGAGCTGATCGCAAGCCACGGCGACGACGATCCGCCGGGTGACGAAGAGGCCGATACCCCATGACGATGCTGTTCAATCCGGCGCGGCTGATGTTCGATGCGCTGGCGAATGCCTGCGAGCCGCCGCCGCCGGTCGACTATCTCGGCTGGGCAAAGAAGAACATCGTGTTCTCCGAGCGGATCTCGGCGTTTCCGGGACCCTACCGCGAAGACATGTTCCCGTTCTTCTCCGAGATCCTGCGGGCGCTTTCGCCGGACGATCCGTGCTCGATCGTCTCGCTTGCCAAATCCGCCCAGGTTGGCGGAACGGTGCTGGCGAACATCTTTCTGCTCGGCACGCTTGACCTCGACCCTTGCGATTTCCTCTATGTCCATCCGACCGAGGAAAACGCCTCGCGCTGGTCGAAGACCAAGCTGATGCCGCTCCTCAGGGAAACGGTCTCCGTCCGGGCGCTGTTTCCGGAAGCCGGCCGCGATGGCGGCAATTCGATCCTCTACAAGGAGCGAACTGACGGGCGCGGCGCGGTACAGGCCGCCGGCGCCAATTCGGCCGCCGGCCTGTCGATGATCTCGCCGCGCGCCCAGGTGCAGGATGACCTTGCGAAGTGGATCTATAACGAGGCCGGCGATCCGGAAAGTCAGGCCGACAGCCGGTCGAAGGCGTTCTTCAACCGCAAGGTCTTCAAGATATCGACGCCGCTGATTGCACCCGGCTGCCGGATCACGGCCAATTATCTGGCCGGTACGCAGGAACGCTATCATGTGCCGTGCCCGCACTGCCATGAGCTGCAGCCGCTCGAATGGGAGAACATGCGCGATCACATCGATGCGCAGCACCCGGAGCTCGCGCACTTCGTCTGTGTTCATTGCGGTTGCGAGATCCGGGAGCATCATCGCCAGTGGATGGTTGATCCGGCCAATGGCGCGAAGTGGGTTGCCAGATATCCGGAGCGGGCGCGCTATCACCGGTCGTTCCATATCTGGGTGCCGTATTCGCCGCTGGAAAGCTGGGAGGCGATCGCGCGGGCCTGGCTGAAGGTTCAGTCCGGCGGCGCTGACGACAAGGAAAAGGGCGCCGGCGCCGAACAGGTGTTTTTCAACGATACGCTCGGCCTTGCGTTTGAGGCCGACAACAAGGCGATCGCCTGGGAAGATCTGCGCGACCGTGCCGAGGAAACCGGCTTCCGGCGCGGGATCGTGCCCGCCGCCATGCTGGCGCTGACCATCGGCATCGACGTCCAGGGCGACCGAGTTGAATGGTTGCTGAGGGGCTGGGGCCGGAACAAGACAAGCGCGGTCATCGATTACGGTGTGATCGACGGCCGGGCCGGCAGTCATCTGCCGGACTATCGCGAGCATTCCGGGCATATCTCGGAACCGGAAGTGATGGCGGCGCTTGACCGGCTGATCGCCAAGCGCTGGCCGGACGAAAACGGACGCCTACGCGATGTCGACCGTGTTGCGATCGACGGCAATGCCTATACCGAGGATGTCTGGTTCTGGGCGCGGCGCCATCCGCGTTCGAAGGTGATCATGGTGCGCGGTGACAACCGCGATGCCGCACCGCTGCTCAGTCAGGTCCGCGAATACGACAAGCGCGGCAAGCCGAAGAAACAGAAATGGTCGACGCGGTTTTACAACTTCAACGCCTCGGTGATGAAGATGGGCATCTATCGGGATTTCCGGAAGGATGATCCCGAACAGCCGGGCTTCATCCGCTTTGCCATTGGCCTTGGCGATGTTTTCTACCAGCAGGCGACATCCGAGGTGCGGGTCAAGGAAAAGGACCGAAACGGGTATCCCCGTTGGGTGTGGAAGCTGCCCGAGGGCCAGCGCAACGAAGTGCTCGACATGCTCAACCAGTCGCGGGCGGCCGCTATCCGGCTCAACGTTCCCTACTGGTCGGATGACGAATGGGACGCGCGGGCCGAAGAACTCGCCCGGCAGGAACCGGAAGCGCAGGGCGATCTTGAAGACCTGATCGGCAATCTTGCTGTTGCGGTGAAGGCCGTCAGCGATGCCGGCAGAACGACCGCCGAACAGCCGTCGGCCGCAACGACTTCACCGGTCTCCGACAGGGTCGCAGCAGCCATGCGCCGGGCGGAACGGGCCGCACAGCGAACCCGGCTGGGCTAAGACAGGACAGACATCATGGTTTCGACTGACGAACGACTGACGCTGGAAACCCGGCTCGGCGAGGCGAAGCTTGCGCTTCACAGGCTGGAGATCGGGCAGAGCGCGGTGACGCTTTCCTATGACGGCGAGAGCGTCACCTACAGCGGCGCCGACCGGGGATCACTTCGGGCCTATATCCGCGATCTCGAAACGAAGCTCGGGCTTCGCCGGTCATCCCGTCCGCGCGGCCGGGGAGTGAGCTTCGGATGACAGTGGAAATCCTCGGACCAGACAGCAGGCCGCTTTCCGCCAATGTGCGCAACGCCGCCCGCCTGCAGGCTGCCCGCAACCGGCAAATGGCCGCGACAGTGTCGGGCGAGGCCGTGACGCGGGCAGCCTATCAGGGCGCATCCTACAATCACCCGAGCTTTGCCGGCTGGCATGCCGGCAATTACTCCGGCCAATCGGCGCTTTCAGCCTCACGTTCGACGCTGGTCGATCGCCTCAATGATGTGGCGCGCAATGACGGCTGGGGTGCGGCCGGCACATCGCGGCTTGTCGACAACATCATCGGCGCCGGCTGGAAGCTGGCTGCCCGGCCGAACCACACAACGCTCAACCTCACCTTCGACCAGGCCGAAGAGATCGCCACCAGAATTGAGGGGTTGTGGCGCGACTATACGCAGGATGTCGATATGTGGTGCGATGCCGAGCGCACCAAGAACATGGCCGGGATCCTCGGCCTTGCCGCTCGTAATCGCTTTGGACCGGAGGGCGAGGCCTTCGGCGTGATCGTCTGGCAGGAGGACGCGCCGCTGTTTTCGACGGCGGTGCATCTGATCGACCCAGCCCGGTGTTCCAATCCGAAGGGCAGGCTCGACAGCGAATATCTGCGCGATGGTGTCGCCATTGACGATTACGGCGCGCCGGTCGGCTATCACTTCCGCAAGAGCCATCCCGGCGATGTCTATGCCGGCAACACCAAACTCTGGTCATGGGAATATGTCAGCCGGTCGACCGAATGGGGCCGGCCGGTCGTGGTTCATGCCTTCGATCCGAAGCGACCGGGCATGACGCGGGGGGCTTCCGACTGGGCGCCGATCATGCGCTCCATCAAGCAATCCACGGATTACGAGGATTTTGAAAGTCAGGCCGCGATGCTGAATGCGATCATGGCTGCCTTCATCGAAACCCCGTTCGATCCGGAAGAGATGATGGCAGCGCTCGACGCCGATGGCGGCGAGGGAGCGCTGGGCAGGATCTATGGCGAGATGTCGGAAGCCCAGAAGGCCTATTATGGCGCCGCCCCGATCAACCTTCCCGGTGTCCGGATCAATACGTTGCTCCCTGGCGAGAAGGCGGAGCTGACCAAGCCAGAGCATCCAAACGCCAACTTCGAGGTGTTCGTCAATGCGGCATTGAGAAAGATCGCGTCTGCCGTCGGGCTCACCTATGAGCAGCTCACCATGGACTGGAGCCAGGTGAACTATTCGTCGGCGCGTGCGGCGCTTCTGGAGATCTGGCGCGGCTTCACCGCCAAGAAGAGCAGCTTTGCCGCCCAGTTCATGGCGCCGATCTATCGGGCATGGCTCGAAGAGATCTTTGACAGTGGCCTGATCGAACTGCCGGCGGGTGCCGTCTCCTTCGAGGAGAACCCGGCAGCATGGTGTCATGCCGACTGGATCGGGCCGGGTCGCGGCTGGATTGATCCGCTCAGGGAAGCGCAGGCGGCCGGCGAACGGCTCGACCGCAAGCTGACGACGCTCCAGCAGGAATCGGCAGAGCAGGGCAGGGACTGGAAGATGGATGCCGATCAGCTCGCCCGCGAGGCCCGCTACTATCGCAGTCTCGGCCTGAAACATCCGGCGGAAATGGAAAGCGACATGACCGGCCACAATGGCGGCCCGCCGCTCGATGAGGCCGATCAGGACACGGAGATCGAAGACAGCGTCAACGGCCGGAACAGTGCCCGCTCCGCGCGGCGCCATCCGCTGGGCATTCCCTCGGTCGGCAGGAAAGGCTGAACCCATGAACTATCCCGAAATCGCCAGCCGCATGTTCAACACACCGCTGATGCTGCAGCCGGCCAAGGCCGACACGATCGCCCGGGCATTTGCCCCGCGCGTCCTCGGCCTGCCGGAGGCGGATGCCGGCCAAATGGGCCTGATCGGCGACAAGCTTCGCGATGACACCGACATATGGGGCGAGAAGACCTATCGCGGTGTCCATCGTCCGATGGAAGGCATCGGCCTGATCGAGATCGAGGGCTCGCTGGTCAACAAGGGCCGATGGATCGGCAAATCCTGCGGCATGACCTCCTATGAGGGGATCGGCATTCAGGCCGATGACTGCCGGGAGGATGACAGCATCAAGGCTGCCGTCATCGAGGTCGACAGCTTTGGCGGCGAGGTCACCGGCGCTTTCGACTGCGCGGAGAAGATCTTCGAGCTGTCGCAGGTGAAACCCACCATTGCGGTTCTGACGGATCACGCCTGTTCGGCCGGCTATCTTCTGGCCGCAGCCGCCCGGCAGATCGTGCTGCCGTCCACCGGGCTTTGCGGCTCGATCGGCGTGGTCTCGGTTCATGTCGATGTCAGCGGCTGGCTGAAGAAGGAGGGGCTGAATGTCACTATCCTCAAGGCCGGCGAACACAAGGCCGATCTGAACCCATACGAGGCCATCCCCGAGGATGTGCTGGCACGCGAGCTTGCCGAGCTGGAAGAGCTGCGTGTCGAATTCGCCGAAACGGTCGCCCGGTACCGCGCCGGGCGGCTTTCGAAAGACCATGCGCTTGCCACCGAGGCGGGTGTCTATCGCGGCGCAAAGGCGGTCTCGGCAGGGCTTGCCGATGCCGTCGCCCGCCCCTCGCAGGTGCTTGCCGCCTTCGGGGCCGAACTGGGCCGTGCGGCCTGAACCATCAACGACAGAGGAAATCGATATGTCGAATGTCACGCGCGGCCTGTCCGCGAGCGTGCTCGCCGCCATGCGCGGCGGCAGGGCCGGAAACCGGATGGAAGACGATCCGGAGAAGGAAACCCCGCCGGAAGAGCTCGAAGAAGAAAACCGGGATCCGGATGCCGAGGGTGACGATCCCGAGCCCGAAGCGGAAGGCGAGGGCGCACCCGGCGACGATCCCGAGGGCGATGACGAAAAGCCGGTTTCGGCGAAGGCTTCCGCCCGTGCCGACGAACGCTCCCGGATCCAGGGGATCCTGACCCACCCGAAGGCCTCGGCCAATGCCGATCTCGCCAGCCATCTGGCGTTCAACACTGCCTATTCGGCGAAGGAAGCGAGCGCCATCCTGAATGCCTCGACGCCTTCGGCCTCGGCAGCTTCTGGCGGCAATCGCCTTGCCGACCGCATGGCGGGGAAGACCCCGAAGCTCGGCGCCGGCGGGGCACCGTCTGCCACCTCGGAACGCAAATCGCTGCTGGCTGCCGTCGGCGGTGCAATCAATGCGCGGCATGGCCGCCACAACACCGGAGACTGATCTCATGGAAACGGCAAGCTTTGCCCCCAATGACCTGATCGTCGGCGACGTTCAGGTCGTCACCCGTACCGTCACCATTGCCAGCGGTCAGGAGCTGAAGCGCGGCGCGGTGCTGGGCGAAATCACCGCGAGCAGCAAGCACACGCTGTCGCTCGCGGCGGCAGACAACGGTTCGGAAGATCCCGACTGCGTTCTCGCCTTCGATGTCGATGCATCGGGCGGCGATGTCGAAGCGCAGGCCTACTTCGCTGCTGCCGTCGATGGTTCGAAGCTTACCATCGGCGCCGGCCATGACGCGACAAACGTCGAGCAAGCCTTCCGCCGCAAAGGTGCGGCGTTGTTCGTGCGAACCCTCGACTGAACCTTTTCCGCAATACCGGAACATCACAGGAAATCAACGCTATGAGCGATCTTCTTCTCAATACGGCGGAACTGGTCACGGTTCTGCCGCCGCGCGACCGGCCGGAGGCCTTTCTGCGCAACCGCTACTTCGCCACCACGGTTCTCTCCGAGCAGGAAGAAATCGTCTTCGACCGGATCCTGCCGGATCGCGAGCTTGCCCCCTTCGTCCATCCGGATGTGCCGGGCAAGGATGCCGCCAATCGCGGCTTCCAGGCGACCAGCCTGAAGCCCGCCTATCTGAAGCCGCAGAACACGCTGCGCCCCTCCGGCAACCTGATCCGCATGCCGGGTGAGAATATCGGCGGTGCGGTCTCGCCCGAACAGCGCTATGCCTACAACATCGCCCAGATCATCGACGATCAGGACATGCGCATCACGCGCCGCGAGGAGCAGATGTGCTCTGAGATCCTGCGCACCGGGCAGGTCGTGGTCGAGGGTGAGAACTATCCGACCCAGACGGTCAACTATCACCGTGCGGCCGAACTGACCATCGCCCTGTCCGGGGCTGCCCGCTGGGGCGAGAGCGGCGTCGATCCTTACGACGATGTGGAGGACTGGATCGCGCTTCTCGCCAACACCGACGGCTTTACCGCCCGCGAGGTGACGCTGGGGCCGGGGGCGGCCACCATGCTGAAGCGGTCCGAGCGCTTCCAGAAGATGCTGGATAATCGCCGTCAGGCTTCCGGCTCGATGGAGTTCGGTCCGGTGTCGACGGGGGCCGAGGGTAAATATTCCGCCGTGCTCGGTCAGATCGGCGAGATCACCTTCATCCAGTATTCGCAGGGCTACACGGTCGGCGGCGTCAAGAGCAATTTCTGGCCGACCTTCGGTGTCGGCGTCCTCGATCCGCAGGGCTTCATGGGCCACTTCGGTTATGGCGCCATCCTGGACGACCAGGCGCTGGTGCCGATGGAGCGTTTCCCGGACATGTGGCGCGAAAAGAACCCATCGCGCACGATCATCCAGACGCAGGCCGCGCCGCTGCCGATCGCGCCGGAACCGAACGCCAGCCTGTTTGCGCTCGTTCGTTGATACCGGCGGGCGGGCAACAGGCCCGCCCGATTTAAAAGTCAAAACAGGAGCGATAACAATGGCAACGACGAAGAAGTTCAACACGACGGTGAGGATCGGCACCAAAACCTATGCGCCCGGCGAGGATGTGCCGCTGTCAAAAAACGGCCTCAGCGAGGCCGATGCCGACAACCTCGAACAGGTGTTCGGCAAATGGCGCAAACCCGCCGATGCCACGGCTGATAAGCGGGTGGCGGCGCTCACGGAAGAGCGTGACGCGCTCGCCGACCGGGTCGAGGCCCTGACGAAGGAACGCGATGTGCTGGTCGCCAAAACCGATGGTGGAAAGCCGGTGGCGGACCTGAAGGCGGGTATTGCCGCGCTCAAGGTCGAGCTGAAGGAGGTCACCGAGGATCGTGATCAGCTCGCCGAGGACAATGCCACCTTGGCCGACGAGCTGAAGAAACTCCAGGCGGTTGCCGAGGACGGCGACGACGAAGAGGGAAAGACATGAGGATCGAACGGCCGGCGATCTTTGCCGGAATGGGCGATGCCTTCGCCGGCACGTTCGGGAATGTCGACTGCCGCTTCACCATTGGCGGCGTCGAACGCTCCGACCCGGTTCGCGGCATTCTGCGGCAGAAGCGTGAGCTGGAGCTTGGCGACGCATTCGGCCGGCAGGATGTCGAAGCCGTCACCCATGTGCTCTCGGTCCCGGCGACGGGGCTGGATGATCTCGAAAGCGAACGGGACACAGTCATCATTGACCGCACGACCTACGGGATCCGGAACCTAACCGATGACGGGCGGGCGATGCTGAAGCTCTGGCTAAAAGGCGATATCTGATGGCCCATCTTCGCACCCGGATATTCGATGCGATCCTCGCACGCCTGTCCGCCATCCCGGAATTTTCCGGTGAGGGCAAGGTCAAGCGGGCGCGCACCAGTGCAATCCGGGAAAGCCTGCTGCCGGCGCTGACTGCGACATGGGCGGAGCATCAGGAAACTGCCGAGGTTCGTCCATGCGCCGGGCCGAATGGTGAAGTCGGTTATGACCGGCGCTTGCCGATCGATGTGATTGCCCACTTCCAGGCGGAAGAGCCGGATATCGAGTTCGATCGCATTGCCGTGCTGGTGGAATCAGCGCTCGGCGGCGCGATCAAACTCGACGGGCTGGTCGTAGAGTTGACGCTGTCGGAAACCCGCAGCTTTGTCGACAGGTCGACCGGTGTAGCGCTTGGGGTTGGGTCACTGACGTTTGTGGCTGACTATAAGACGGTGGCGACGGATCCAGAGTGCGAAGCCTCGTGATGCACGTCTGACAGATTCAAGAGGGTTGCTCCACGGTCTCTACGGTCAGGCGGCACGCGCGGCCGTCCCGCGTTTCCCAATCGATCGATTGTCCCTTTGAAAGGCCAATCAACGCAGCTCCGATAGGCGTGAGGATCGAAATCTTGCCGTCGGCAATATCAGCATTGCCCGGGTATACCAGAGTGACCCGCCGGTCCTCTCCAAGGTCCGTCGTGAAGCGCACAGAAGAACCCATGCGGACAGCATTTTTCGAAATATGCTCATCCTTAACGATACGGGCGCGTTCAAGCTCGATAAAGATTGTTTCCGCGACTTCGGAATTGCGATCAGCGGATTGCTCCGCCAGCAGCGACAGCCGCTTGTGATCTGTTTCGGTCAGAACAATCGCGGGCTTTCGCAGTTTCTTTTTCTTGGTAAGCACAGTTTTATCTCCTTGCCACAGTCGTCAGCACACAGGGCCGCAAGACTGGGCGATATCTCGGTTTTTGGGGATCTGATGTCGCTGGATTGGCGGCATTCTGCGCGCCAGATGGCAAGTGCCATTGCCCCGCGGCCGGGGCGCGACGCAACCAGGCCGGGGGTTATTTGCCTGCGATAAGGCAAACCCGTCGAGTGAGGAGATTGAGGCTCATGACTGTCATAAGAAGTGATGTGTCTCGGAAGCGCCTATGAGTCAAGCGACCTGACCTGCGGAATCGTGCGTCGAAATGACTGGTTGTGTATCGGGCTTGACGCTTGCAGACAAAGAAATTTGAAGGATATTAGCGGACAAATTACCTTGCTCAGTCCAGCGCTCCGTATCGCACGGTAATCCAGATAATATTCACTGCAAGCCAGATCAAACCTAGCCACATCAGTTTTCTGCTGTTTTCAGTTTTCATTGCGATCAAGGCGATCACTGTTCCGACTGCGAGGCGGACACCGTACCAAATGCCCAGTGCCGTGAAATAGTCCCGACCTTTGATAAGCGTGTCGATCAGATCGAATGCGAAGGAGGCCGCAAACAGGGCAAAAAAAGCATACCTACGTCGAATAAAGAAATCCTCTCGATCAGCATTCGTCTGAATGTGATCGGGATAGAGCAAGGTCGACATCAGGAAAAATAACGAGGCGTACGACAGGACAAATATGTAAATCCAGAAATTCCAGTGGCTGATGAGGCGAAGAGCGAATTCCCACCACCAGAAGTGAACGGCGCCGAAAAGAAGAACCAGTGACCAGACAACCTGGGCATGCATGCGGTCGGTTTTGTCCGGCTCCTGCAAGCGTCGGGACAGACCCGAAAGCACCCGTGTGATCGCTAGCCCCAAAATGAGGCTGACCAGTATCCGCAGATGTCCGTATGCATCCATGTCCGATCCTTCCATCACACTTCGGTATCTGTCGGCAGAAGAAGCATAGCCAGCTGAGACAGTGCCTGCCAAGGCCGCGCCGGTCCGAATGCTGTCCTGCATGCCTCGTTCATCCAACAAAGAGATTGAAACAGATGTCAGGCAGGTCGTTGCCCAGAGCAGGTCTCAGCGGTCCGGGTGGGCGTCTTCTATAGGTCACGACCGTCGGCGCGAGCAGACAACGTAGATCCCGCCGGTCATGAAATGTCGACTGAGCGGAATGGCAAACACGGAGCTATTGTCATGACAACTTTCACCAAAAAAGCGGGAGGTCTCGACCAGCCCTTCCAGTTCGGCGCGCCTGTCGTGCCGAACGACGATACCGATCTGCCGCAATATTCGACGCTCTATCTCGGTACAGAGGGCGACGTCTGTGGCATCACTATGGGCGGCACGGAAGTGACGCTGCGCAACCATCCTGTTGGCTATGTGCTGGGGGTTTACCGCCGCGTCAAAGCCACAGGCACGACCTCCGAAGACATTGTTGCGCTCTGGTGAGCGCGCCTCTCCCTGAAAGGAACCTGCCATGGCACTGGGCCGCGAACTGATCATCAAACGCAAGAACGACGCTACGGAAGCATTCGACATCGTCTGTGTCGTCGAACAGCGATCGCTCAACATCAACAACGAAGAGGTCGACACCACGAAGCCGGATTGTGACAACCCGGGCGGTGTTCTCCGGTATTCGTCGATCGGCGGCGTTCAGTCCGTCCGCTGGTCTGGCTCCGGCGCCTATGTCAGCTCGGCCACCCAGGCGCTTGTGCTTGAGGATATCCTTTCCCAGACGCTCGCGGAGTACCAGGTTTCGGTGCCTTCTGTTGGAATTTTCGAGGGTTTCATGAGGATACTTTCTGCGAATTTCCAGGGTGATAAAACCGGCGAGCTGACCTGCGATCTCTCCGGCGTCTTCGATGGGGACGTCGCCTTCGAGGCGGCCGCCTGATGACGGCGTTTGCCAACGAACTGCGCGGCGAAGCGGCAGTGACGATCGGCAAAGAAAACTTCGTCGTCGCGGTCACCTTCGCCGGTCTGATGCGCTTGTCACAGGCCATCAGCGCCCGGACCATGGACGAGGTCTATCAGCGCCTGCTCGGCTTCGAGCCCTTCGCGGTGTCCTGCGCGATCCGCTGCCTTGCCGTTGCCGATGACGACGAGGGCAGGGCAGAGATTGCCGCCCGGGTGCTGTCTGGAAAAAATATCTCGGCCGCCGATCAGTCAAGCTGGCGCACCGGCATCGAGAAGGCACTAACGGCCCATATCGAGGCCGGCAACAAATTGCGGGAAATCTCGTCGCCGCTGGAAGATGTGGAGGCCGCCGTTACCGGAAAAAAGCCTCAACCGGCGTTCTGATCGCCGACCACGTCCGGACGCTGTTCGAACTCGCCGTCGCTTCCGAGCGGCTCAACTGGTCGCCGGCCACCTTCTGGGCCGCGACTCCCTCCGAACTCTCCATGGCCATTGCCGGTGTTACGGGGAAGTCCGCACAGACCTCGCCTGTAAGCCATACCCGCATTCGCGAGATCGTCGCCGGCCATGGTTCGCAACAGTCCATCCGCAGGAAAGCAGAACCGAGATGAGCAGACCGGACATTCCCGTCACGATCGGGGCTGACGATCGCGAGTTCAAGGGCGCGATGACCCGGATCCGGATGCAGGCCCGCACGGCAGCCAATGACACGGCGAGTTCGTTCCTGTCGATCAAATCGAAGATTGGCGGAGCGGACTCGCTGTTCGGCATGCTCTCCGGCGGGCCGGGTGGCCTTGCCGCTTCACTTGGCATCGGTTCATTCGTGGCGGCAACGCAGCAGGCGGTCGACGCGGTGACCGATCTCGGCAAGGCAGCAAAGACCGCCGGCGTTGATTTCGAGGCCTTTCAGGAGCTGCGCTATGCGGCCGTGAAGAATAAGGTTGGGGTCGACGCGCTGACCGATGGCCTGAAAGAGATGCAGCTCCGCGCGGATGAATTCGTGAAGACGGGCGGAGGTTCTGCCGCAGAATCGTTCGAGCGTCTCGGCCTCTCTGCCCGGCAACTGACCCGGATGCTGGAAGATCCTGCAACGATGTTCGAAACCCTGATTGGCAAGATCAGGGAACTCGACCGTGCGGCGCAAATTCGAGTGCTTGACGAACTGTTCGGCGGTACCGCTGCCGAGCAGTTTTCGTCTCTGATGGATGACGCAGGGCAGAGCATCGCCGACGCCCGTCAGGAAGCCCGCGATATGGGCGCAGTCATGGATGAGGAGTTGCTGCGTAAGGCGGAGGATGTGAATGCAGAATGGGAAGCGATGTCGCTTGTCATCGGAACCCGGGTCAAATCCAGCCTGGTAGAAATCAGTGGGCTGGTCTCGGCGCTCGTATCGAACCTCGGTTCGTTTAGAAAATCGCTCGATGAGGTTCTTGAGAAGGCCGGCAATGCAGGCATCTGGACGGGCCTTGGAAACATGCTCGGCGTCGATATGGGTCAGAAGATGGTCTGGCGCGACGGGGAAGGGTGGGTGCCCGACGATAGCGGCGGTACGACCGAGCTTGACCCCATCGGTGTCGAGACGCGCCGAAGCGCTTCCGATGATTATGCAGACTACAATGCCGGCCGGGAAATCCTGGAAGAAAAGCTTGCGGCAAACCGCGCGGTGACTGCGGAGCTTCAGCGCCAGAATGGGATGACGTCCGAGCAGCTTGCCCTTGAAAAGGAAATGGCGGCAGTTCGCAAACTCTATGAAGATGCGGGCGGCGCGCCGACGGAAGAGATGATCCGGGCTGAGGCAGAGGCCCGCCTTGCAGCCAGAGCCTCGCGCGACGCCAGCCAGAAGGCAAGCCGGGCGGCGGCGCAGGATTCGGCCAAGGAACGCGAAGCGGTCGATGACCTTATTCAGGCTTTGCAGGACGAGCTGCAGATGCTCGCAATGGTGGCTGAAGAAAAGAAGGTGTTCGAGAACCTTCGCCGCGCTGGCGCTGCCGCAACTGAAAACGAACGGGAAGCGATCCGCGATCTGACCTATGCGATCGAGGATCAAAAGGACAAGCAGGAGCAGGCAGCCGAAACTGCCGATTTCTTCCGTGACAGCGCCCGGGACAGTTTTCTGTCGCTGATACCGGTGATCGAAACCGGCAATGATGCACTCGACAGGTTGATCAGCCGGTTGATGGAGGCCGCAGCGCAAGCCGCGCTGTTCGGCGATGGGCCACTCGGCGGATTGTTCGGTGGTGGCTTGCTCAGTGGGCTTTTCCCCGCCCATGCGACCGGAACGAATTTCACCCAGGGCGGCATGGCACTGGTCGGCGAGCGCGGCCCGGAACTGGTGAACCTGCCGCGCGGTGGTGAGGTGATACCACGACATCGCATCGGGACCGCACTTTCCGCAGGCGCCGCCAACGCCAGCGGTACGGTCAACAATATCAATCTCGGTGGCATCAACATCGCGGTGCCCGAGGGGACGAGCCCGAACGACGCTGCGGCCATCGCGCGGGAAGTGCGTTCGCAGATCGATAGTTTCTCGCGCCATGAGCTGCCGGGGCGGATGCGGCAGATCCAGCGCAATCCGAACAGGGTCGGTTGATGAAGACGCTTGCTCAGTTTTTTGACCATTTGCCGCTGTTGCCGATGCGCTGGGAAATTCAGCGAAACGACGAATTGTCCGGGATCGGCTCTGGCGTGGTGTTTCAGGCCGAGCTTGCCACGCCGCTATGGTCGGCGGCGATCGCACTGCAACCTGTTCGCCTGCCGGAAGCGAACGAGATTTCGGCGCTTGTGAACGGGCTTGCCGGCGCGCAGGAGCCGTTTCTTTTTCGCGACCCGTACATCTGCGGTCCGAAGCTCGATCCGCAGGGAGCGGGGTTAGGCGGGGTGGCGGTGACCGTGTCGGCCGCGAATGGTCGTTCGCTGTCTCTTGAGGGGATGCCTGCAGGATACCGCCTTTCGATCGGGGACAAGATCCAGATCATAGCCTCTGGCGGAACACATGCGTTTGTCGAAGTCTCCGAGAACGTCGTCGCGACGGCGGGCGGAACGACGGGATCGTTTCAGGTGTTCCCACGCCTTCCCGTATCTGTGTCTGCCGGGGCGTCGTGTTCGTTCGCACGGCCGGCATGTCCTTGCATCATTCTTCCTGGTTCGTTCCAATCGGGAACGCCATCCGGCAATATTGTCACCGGCATTGCCTTCCGCATCGTTCAGAAACGGGGCGTCCAATGAAAAGCGTTTCGACAAGTTTCATGGCGGCGCTTACCGGCGCGCGCGAGAACGGGCTTGTTGTCCGGTCTCTGGTTTATGTGACGGCGCGGGATCGGGCGAGCGGGGTGCCGGTGTCGCTCGGCTTCTGGACTGGCGGCGAGGATCTGGATATCGACGTGATCGACGGCGAGAGCGGCGCGATTGTGACGCGGATCTATCTGGGCGATGTCAATCTTGAGGTTCCGGAAATCCCTCGGGTTTCCGATATGACGATCCAGACTGTCGATATCACGTTGTCGCAGATCGCGCCCGGGGTGCAGCAGCTCGTGCGCGGCTGGGATGCGCGGCTTGCGGCTGTCGAGGTGCATCAGCTCCTGCTTGATCCTGCGACGGGGCAGGCGGCCGGGCCGGCGGAAATCACATTCCTCGGCATTGTCGACGGCGAACCGGTCGCAACGCCGGCGGCGGGCGAGGAGGGCGGGATCACGCTCAATGTGATCTCGGCCGCGATCGCGATGCTTGCGCGCACCAATCCGCTGAAATCTTCCTATGAGGGTCAGAAGCGGCGGCAGGATGATCAGTGGGGCCGATATTCCGGCGTTGTCGAGAACTGGGATATTCCATGGGGGCGCGACGCATGAGAGAGCTTCAGCGTATCGATGGATGGCGGGCGCGGTTTGATGCCGCCTGCGATGACATGCGCCGGACGCCGTTTTCGTGGGGCGATCATGATTGCCTTGTCGGGCTGGTCGGCAATCTGGCTGAAGCGCTGACGGGCGAGGATATCGTTTCGCCCTGGCGGCAGCGTTACGCCTCCGGCGTCGGCGCGCTGCGCGTACTGCGCAATGACGGCTTTGCCGATCTCGGCGGCCTCGTCGCAACGATCCTGCCGGAAATCCATATCTCCCGCGCCCGCCTCGGCGATGTTGCGGCCATTCCGTCAGATGACGGTTTCGGGTTCGCGCTCGGCGTCGTCAACGGCGAGCGCATCCTTGTCCTGCGGCCGTCCGGTTTCGGCACGGTCGATCTTCTGAGCGCAACGCGCGGCTTCCGCATCGGGTAACAATGACACGATTTCCGCTTTATACGCTGGCCGCGTTTCTCTGCGCGGCGACGGCGGCGCATGCCGCGCCACTGCTTGGCGCGATCGGGGCCGTCGCCGGCTGGATCGGTTCGCTCGGCGCCGTGGGGCAGGCTATTATTGGCATCGGTCTCAGCGTCGGCGCCAGCCTGCTGCAAAAGGCAATTACCGGCAAACAGCAGAAGGCCGACACCCGCGATCGCGGCGTCAACCTGTCGATCCGGATGGGCGACAATCAGCCGCTCACCTTCATCGCCGGCGATTACGCAACCGCTGGGCGGCGCAAATATGCGGGCACCTGGGGTGATATCGACGGAACGCCGAACGCCTACTTCGTCGACGTGATCGAACTGAGCAGCCTGCCGCAGTCCGGGCTCAACGGCGTTTGGGCGGATGACCAGAAACTGACGCTTCTGACCGGTGAGGCGCATGGCGAGCTCGGTTATCCGGTGGCCGAATATCGGCGCGGCGGCGCTGATTACATGTGGGTGAAATTCTACGACGGCTCGCAGACATCGGCCGACAGCTATCTTGTCTCGCGTTTCGGCAGCGATGCCGACCGGCCGTTTGCCAGTGCTATGATCGGTCGAGGCGTCACTTACGCAATCGTGACCTGCCGCTACGACCGCGACCTGTTTTCGAGCGCGCCGAACATGCTGTTCGAGCTGGGCTCAATCCCGCTCTACGATCCGCGCAAGGACAGTTCCGTCGGCGGCAGTGGCGCACACCGATGGGACAATCCGGCGACATGGGAACCGTCGAACAATCTGCCGGTGATTACCTACAATGTCATTCGCGGCATCTATTGCGGCAATCAGTGGATCTATGGCGGTCAGAACCTGAGCGCCTATCGGCTGCCCGCCGCCAACTGGATGGCGGCGATGAATGAGGCGGACGCTCTGGTCGATGACGGCGCCGGCCCGGTTCCTGCATTTCGGGGTGGTTATGAGTTTCGCGGTGACCAACGTCCGCTCGACGCGATCGAGGAACTGCGGCTTGCCTGCAATGCCCGGCTTGCCGAGGTCGGCGGCGTGTTCAAGATTTCGGTCGGCGCGCCGGGCAGCGCGGTCTATGCCTTTTCGGACGATGATGTCGTCATCACGAAGGGGCAGTCGTTTTCCCCGCATGGATCGCTTGACGATACCGTCAACGCGGTCGAGGCGACCTATCCGGAGCCGGCTGAGAAGTGGACGATGAAGGATGCGCCGGCGCGTTATGACAGCGCGCTGGAAGTGCTGGACGGCAACCGCCGCCTGCCGCAGGGCGTGAGCTTCGAAGCCTGCCCCCATGGCGGGCAGGTGCAGCGGCTGATGCTGGCGATGCTCAACGATGCGCGCCGGTTCCGCGCGCATCAGATATGCCTGCCGCCGGATGCATGGCCGCTGGAGCCGAATGACGTCGTGTCGTGGACAAGCGTGCGCAACGGCTATGACAACAAGAAATTCCTGATTGTCGCCGTCGCAGCGCCCATGAGCGCGAATGTCGTCGTGTCACTGAAGGAAATCGACCCGGCCGATTATGACTGGTCTGCGGCAGATGCTCTGCCGACGGCGGTTGGATGGGTCGGCAAGATCGGCGTTCCAACCCAGGTGATGACCGGTTGGACGGTTCAGCCTGCGACGCTTTACGACGCCTCCGGCGCGGCCTGGCGGCCGACCATCCGGGTTTCATGGGCTGGCGGGCTGGAGGATGTCGAGCGGGTTTGGGTGCAGGTGCGGCATGCGGCGTCCGGCGACGTTGTCTTCGACAGCGACAGCACGCGCTATGCCAGCCCCTATTATGCGCTGCTGCAGCCGGTGTTCCAGCCCAACACCGAATATGAGGTGCGCGGGCGCTATGTGCCGGCCTCGACCCGGCCGACGGAATGGTCCGCCTGGTTGTCGGTGACAACGCCGAATGTGCTCGCCGACCTCGATGTTACGCTTGAGACTGTGGGCGAGGATGTGCGTAGACGTTTCGAGGAGATGCAGGCTGATTTTGATTATCAGAATTTGCGGCTCGCAGACATCGTCACATCGATGTCGCTGCAAGGCTCCGTCGGCCTGCTTGACCGTCTGGAACTGAGGCAGCAGACCGGTAATGCGCTTGCCCAGATCACGGAAGAACGGCTGGTGCGCGCGACGGAAGACGAGGCGCTTGCGCAACAGATCACAATTTTCGGCGCGGAGCTGGATGATGCAACGGCGGCGATTGTCGAGGAAACGATTGCCCGCGCCACCGCCGATGAAGCGCTTGCAGAACAGACGACAGAGCTTTCCGCTCAGTTGAACGAGAATTTCGCGTCCGGACAGGTGAAGTTTGCAGCGGCGGCTGATCAGAGCGGCGTCAATGCGCGGTTTTCCGTGTTGCTGCGGGCGGGCACGGGCGGGATCTATCGCGAAAGCGGGTTCTACCTCGAAATCTACACGGAGGGCGGCGTGCAGCGATCGCGCTTTGCAGTCAATGCCGACCAGTTTGTGGTGCTCAATAACGGTCAGCGTCCATTCCTGTTCGAGGGCGGCGTTCTGAAGCTCAACGCCAGCCATATCGGCACGATCATTGCCGGCCTGCTGATGGGATCAAGCGGCAAGACCAGGCTCGATCTCAATAATGATTACCTCTCGGTGAGCGACTGATGGCAACGCGATTTCTGATGACGGCGGGCCGCATCCTGCTGACGAAGCCGGGATATGATGCCCATGACGGCGGGCTTTCCGACAGGAACAAGCTGTTTGATTCCAACTGGAATTTCTCCGGCGTGCTGATCGCGGCCGGGACCATGACGGACCCGGCGCCGGTCGGCGGAAACGATGGTCTGACGTCGACGTCAGCGCCGCTGGTCATCGCCTTTCCGTCGCCCGGCTATGTGCCGGCCGCCTATGTCACATTCGAGAACCAGGGCGCGAGCACGCCGTATGACGGCGCTGGTTTTGGAGAACTGCGGATAGAAACCAGCGCCGTGGAAGATGGTTCCAGGGTCTATCCGGACCGGATCGAGCTTGCCAGGCCGTCCATCTCCGGCGGCGGGTATCGCAGATATCCCGGCCTGATCCACTATCGCGTTTTCGGGGTCTGACCATGGTAAGACGCATCATCATTGGCCGACATCCGACCTTCGGCGTTTCCGGCGCATTCCTGAGCCGGCCCGGCGACGACGTCGTCAATCCGACCGGAGCGCTGCTTCTGGATTCCCGCTATCAGAATGTCGCCGTGCATGCCGAGGGGCGCTTTCGCATGGGGCGGACCACCGGCGACGGCTACTCGACATGGTGGGCGACGGTCAATTTTCCCGACCTCGGATATGCCCCGCTGTTCTACGGGTCGATGACCTACGCCAATCCGCACAACGCAAACAAGGTCCCCGTGGACTCCAACTATTACCCGACGAGCAGTTGCGCCAATGGGGACACGACCCTGGGCGAGGTGGATTTCTCCTTCGGCGTCTGGCTGGAGAACAACGCGACGATCAGGGCCAAGGCCTACGCTGACACCGGTCCGCGCAACGCGGATTTCGATTTCTATTACATCATCCTGAAGAGGGCGACATGACGAGGCGGGTGTTCATTGGCAATGACGGCGGCGCGTTTCGCTTTCGCGTTTCGATGCCGGGCCACGATGCCCTGACGGCGGCCGATCAGAACCTGACGATCAAGGAAGGCATGCTGCCGCTGACCCCGAAAGAGATGGTGACCGCGACGGTGCCCGCCCGATCTTCGGGCAGTCCGCCTTCCACGGTGACCGTCAACACGGCAAAAGACTACGCGCTTCCGCCGTTCATCGTGCTCAAGGCGTCTGACAACACCATTCCCGGCGAGAAGACCTTCTATGCGCGCTTCGAGCCTTATTACGACCGGATCAAATTCTACAACATGGTTGGCCGGTCCCTGACAATCACCGCATTCATTTTCGACGAGGTAATTTGATGACCGCCTACACCACCGGCACGATCACGCTCACCAACGGGTCGACGGCCGTGACCGGCGATGGCACGGGCTGGGCGACGGCGCTGATTGCCGGCGGCGTCATCTATCCGCAGGCCGCCGGCAACCCGCTGCCGATCGCGAGCGTCGACAGCAATACAGAGATTACCGCCGCGACCGAATGGACGGGCGCGACTGGCACCTATGCCTATGCTCTGCAGCGGCAGGATGACGCCAACCAAGTGATCGCCAATGCGGTGGCGCTTGCGGACTATATCCAGCGGCTCGACAATGAGACGCTCTCAGCCCTCGCCGGGCTGACGCCTGCGGCTGACAGACTGGCCTATTTCAGCGGTGCGGGCACTGCCGAATTGACCACACTGACGAGCTTCGCACGATCGCTGATCGATGACGCGAATGCGAGCACGGCGTTGACAACACTTGGCGTTTCGGCGTTCGCGAAAACATTGCTGGATGACGCCGACGCATCGGCTGCGCTCACAACACTTGGCGTTTCGGCATTCGCGAAAACATTGCTGGATGATGCCGATGCGTCTTCGGCGCGCAGTACATTAGGGGCACAGGCCGCGTTGGGTTATACACCGGTTAACGCCGCTGCCCCGGATGTTTCGGGCTCTCTCATTAGCACGGGCTGGTTCATATCAGGTGGCGCGTTTAATAATACCCGGTCTCTGATACTTCAACAAAGCGCGGCTGCCGGCGCTGTTCGTGCTGAAATGCAGGCGCTGGAAAGAGTAGGATTTTACTATACTTGGCTTTTCCGCCTTAGCGCTGGCGGTGCCTGGGTGGATATGGAGTTTCGTTCAGACGGATCCCTTACCGTCCCGGGATCGATCAACGGGGCTTCGAAGAACTTCCTGATCGACCATCCGCTCGACCCCTTCAATCGCGACCTGATCTTCTCCTCGACCGAAAGCCCGCATTACGGCGTCGAGGCCTGGGGCGTCGCACGGCTCGAGGGCGGTCGGGCCACGGTGGACATCGACGCCGCCAGCAATCTGACGACCGGCACCTGGGCGGCGCTGACGCAGAACACCATCGTTACGTCGCTGCAGAACCAGGATGGGTTCGCGCGGCTGCGGCCAGGACCCGTTGCCGGAGGGCAGTTCGAGATCATCGCTGAAGACGATGAGTGCGGCGATCTCGTTGCCTGGCGAGTGGTTGCCGATCGCAACGACCCGGTCGTCAAGACGCTCGGCAATGCCGACCCGGAAACCGGCCTGTTGATCCCAGAAGCAGACAAGGAGGATCTGGCATGAGCGATCCGGCAAAAATGGTGGTCGATGGCGCGCGCCTCGGCACGAAGGGCTTTCCGCGCCACTATCAGGCCTATGGCGTCGAACCGCCCATGAAATACGAGGAGAGCGGGACGGCCGTTCCGACCGTGCCGGCCGAGCCGACAAAGGAAGAGCTCGCCGCCTATGCCCGCGACCTGTCGTGGCGCGCCCGGATTGCTGGGACCGAGATCAACGGCGTTCGGGTCCGCTGCGATGACGGCGCGATCGCGCTGATCAATGGCATGGCGATGCTTGCCCAGCAGGATGCGGGGCGGACCTTCAATTTCGACGCCAGCGAGGGGATCGTGAGCCTGACGGCCGAAGACGCGATCGCGCTGGCGACGGCCGGCGGTGAATTCGTTCAGTCGACCTTCGATCGCCGGGCGGCGGTACTGGCTGCGATCGCGGACGGGTCGGTTGCGAGCGTCGACGCTATCGACGCTGCGTTTATTGATCTTGTGGGAGTTCTGCCATGATCGGCTTTAGCGTTGGGTTGAGCCTGACGCCTGGGAGAGGTGGGGGAAGATGGTGGAATTCCGCTGCGTACCAAGCTGGGGACGCGGACACCGGACAGACGCTGGGGCCTGCGGCGATCCTCGATTTCTCGGGTCAACGCTACATGCTGTCAGATGCCGCCGCGCCTTTTGACAGCGTGGTGGATTTCACTCGCGCCGGCGCTGCCACCTATATCGATGCTGACGGACTGATCCAGTTGGCTGCGGCCGATCAGCCGCGCTTCGATTACACCCTTGGGCGGCGTCAATTGCTGCTGGAGGGGCCGGCGACGAATTTGCTGACCCACTCGAATGATTTTACCAATGCCGCATGGCTGAAGACCCGGGTCTCGGCTGTGAAGACAGAGGCCGGCCCATCCGGCGCACCCGATGATGCTTGCGCCATTGTCGCAGCCCCGGAGGCGGGAAGCCATTACATCTATCGGCCGGTCACATTTTCCGCCCAGCCCTATACCCTGACGCTGCGCGTGAAATACGCAGGCCATCGATGGTTCTATATCCGCCTTTACGACGGATCGAACCTTCCTCTGGCTTCCTTCGATCTTCTCAACGGCGTGGCCGGGAACACGTCCGGGGCGGTCGCCCGGACGATGACGGCAGACGGGAACGGTTTCTACAAGATCACCGTGACCGCGACGATGGCGGCCGGGACCGGCAATGTGCTCTTAGGCCTGAACGCGACGGACGCAGCCGGCATTGACGGCTGGACGCCGACCGGGGCGGAAAAAGTCATCGTCCACGGAACCCAGCTGGAGACGGGTTCCCATTCCACCTCCTATATTCCGACCGCAGGAACCACCGTCACCCGACCCGCCGACAGGGCGCAATTGACGGAGCCCGTTGCCGCACTGCTGCGGCGCGAGGAGGCGAGTGTGCTGGTGCAGGGCGAAGGCGCATATGGTGTCGGAGGTAGGTTACTGTCAGGCCCGGCATCAACGGATTTCCTCTTAGCCATAACTTCCGGTATCGTGGCAGGGAGGCCCAACGTTATCTTGCACACGCCGGTTGAGCAGCCAGTACCCAGCTTTGGCGCCGCGTTTGGGTGGTCCGAAGACGAAATGTCGGGGAGCTATCAGGGTGGGGTCGTGCAATCTAACCCCGAAACACAAGAGGCTGGCCTGTCGCAGGTCTACCTTGGCCGCAACGCCACTGGCAACTTCGCCAACGGATGGTATGACCAACTCGTGATCTGGCCGTACCGAATTACGGACGCCGATCTTCAGGCAAGGGCGGTGTCCTATGCATGATGCGTTCCTGAAATTCGCCGATCACGCCGAAGCGCTCGCTGCTTTCGAAGTGGCCGGTCTTGCTCTCGATCAGATCACCTATCACGACACCGGCCTGCCGACGGGCATGCTGATCGTCAAGGCGGTGGGTGCCGCCTGTGACGGCATGGTCTATGCGGCGACCGGCGAGGCGGAGACCGATGCCGAGGGCGCAGATTATCCGGTGATGGCGACCGTCCCCGGCTTCCACGTCAATATCCGGCTTGCGGATGGTGCGGGTCTTCCCGAGGCGCTGTTGGCTTACGTGGTTGCGCCGCAACCGGAAACGCCGGCGGAGCAGTTCGCCTAGCAGGCAGGTGGCCATGGCCTCACGGCCATGGCGCGGCGGGGTCACACTTGGCAGAGATACCCGCCGGGCAGCACAAAACAACCACCGCACCCAGCGCCCCCAATTAGGGACCGTGCGAGTGTGCATGTTTCTGCAGCTCATTGAAACAGCAAATCCTCGAAGGTTCGTCTTGATCGGGCCTGCGGTCGAGGGCTGCTGTTGGTCCACTTGGCGTTGACCTATCGCATCTCAGACCGTCTGGCGGTCACCATCAGAAGGAAAATCGACATGGAAATCACCACGGTCTCGCGCCGGGGGCGCGCTTTCGTGCGCCTTCATGAAGGCAATCCCCAGACCGCTTATCTCGATCCGACCGGCACGCCGACGATCGGAACCGGTTTCACGATGAAGTCCGCCTACTGCAGGCGTGAGTTCGCGAAGCTCGGGATCACGAAGCTCGTTCCCGGCAAGACAAAGATCACGACCGAACAGTCGGACGTGATCTTCGTGGCGGTGATCGACAGTGGCTATGGCAGGGAAGTCGTCGACAATTCACCTGCCGACCGTACCCAGTGCCAGATGGATGCTGCCACCAGCGCGGCCTTTAATCTCGGTGGCCGCGTGGTCAGCAAATGGCGGTTCGGCACGCTGTGGCGGGCAGGGCGACCGAAGGCGGCAGCCGACTACCTCGCCAGCCACTACAACACCTCGAAGGGCAAAAAGCTGCCGGGGCTGGTGCGGCGGCGCAAGGAAGAGGCTCTGCTGTTCGAAAAAGGCATCTATACCGGTGTCGACACGGCTGCCTCTGCCCCTGAAGGTGTGCCGCGCACTTCGAGCGATACCGCGCCGGCGAACGGCGATCCAGTCGTATCCGAGGTTCAGGCCATGCTGAAGAAACGCGGCTTCGATCCGGGCGAAATCGATGGCTGGTTCGGGCAGAAGACGAAAGCGGCCGTGAAGGCCTACCAGATGGCGCACCCGCATCTGAAAAACGACGGCATCATCGGCCCGGCGACGATCGCGCAGCTCAGGCGCGATATGGCGGCGTTGAAGGATGCCGCGGAGAAATCCGGAGCTTCGGCCGTGGCCTCCGGTGCTGTCGCCTGGGCATCAGGCCTGCCGGTCGGCTGGATTGTTGGCGGTGTTGCCATTGTTGCCATGGCGTGGTTCGCCTGGCGCTATAGCGATGTCATTGCGCGGCGCTTCAATAGCCTCACGGGCAGGGTGGTGGAGGTATGATTGCTTCACTTGTGGCCTTACTTGCGCGGCTTGGCGGGAGCGGCATTGTTGATCGGGCGATCACGCTGATCGAAAAGCGCGGCGAGCTCGCTAACGACCGGGAAAAGATCGCGGCCGATCTGTCGGCCGAGTACCTACGGCAGGTCGTCAACGAAACGCGGATCATGGCGGACTACAATACCGACAAGCTTTCATTCCCGTGGTTCTGGATTTTCGCTGCCGCGTTCCTCGGCCCGCTGGCGCTCTGGTGGTCTGCGGTCATTCTCGACAGCGTCTTCAATTTTCCATGGGATGTCGCAAATCTGCCGACGCCTGAAATGCGGGCCTGGGCAGGCAATATGATCCAGTGGATTTTCTACGTCGGGTCCGGCGCCGGAGCGCTCAGGGCTGTCATCAGGAGGTGATCGCGTGACGAACGAGCTGTATCAGTCGGTCGGCGAGATCAAGAGCGGGTTGGAAATTCTCCTCAAGGCCGAGGTCCGAAACGAGGAGAAACGCCGGCGACTCTATGAGAGGATTGAGGTTGTCGAGCGCCAAAACGAAAAACTGCTTGATCAGCAGGAAGTGATACGGAGTCGGCTGCAAAAGGCGGAAGTCATGGTCGACGAATACAAGAGGATCAAGCAGATGGGTCGCGGCTGGATGCTGGGCGCGGCCATGTTCGGCGGCGGCGTGACGCTGGCCGTCTCGGATTGGGTCACCGCAGCGATCAAGGCGATCGGCCGGTGACGGTAACCGCCTCGGGAAGCCGGGGGCGGGCCCGGGACGCCATATGGCAGGAAATTGAGAACTGAAATGGCTCTGGAGAACCGAAGATTTCAGGTAAGTGGTTGTCCGCAATTCAGCCGGGTATCCTTCCGACAACAGGCACCGGGATTATATAATGGCAAGAGGCAATAGCTCGCTTCCAGGAAAATGTCGCCCTCATTCGAGATGAGGGCGAAACGGTCCGAAGCAAGTTTTCTCAGAGCCAGAACGATCAAGCCTAAACGGCATCATCTGTGTCGGGAAGAACAAGATAAATCAAAACGGCAATGATCGTGATGAAAAAGCGAAAGGCACTTGGCACACCGTTCCATTGTTCGGACATCCACATGCCGAACCATTCGCCGCCAATCGACATGAAGCCTACCTGCCAGGTCAGAAAACCTATGGTCAGGCCAACTATCGCCCATTTCTTGCGGGCGTTAAACTCTTTCGCGGAGCCGCCACTGGCAGCGAGCAGCTTAAACCCGCCCACCCAGCAAAGGAGCGCGGTGAGCGTCTCCAGCGCAATAATGAAGATGTACCCCGCATGATGGAGCGCTTCGGATTCAATTGCGCGATACCTGATCGACGAGTCCGGAAAAACCGTGTCCATCAGGAAAACGTGGTGAACAAAAGCGAAATTGGATCCGTAATCCGTGATGTTGCCGAATGCCACGAGCGAAGCAAAAAAAGCAATGGCAAGCACCATAAAGGACTTTGACAGCCGGATAGTCATATTAACCTAACTCCTTGGTATTTCCTCTTTTAGTAACGACATGCTGAGCTAGCGCTGTCGTTCTCCCAACAACTCTTACGGCCGTTCACGCGCGAAGTCTCTCGCACATGCGGTCGAGGCACAAGTGTGCCTCACACTGTCTGCGTGACTGTTTTTGAACGCTTTGCTATGAAGCTGGATGAGCGGCCCACGAGGTGCATCAGCGTACCAGCGGCTGGGGGAACCCAAGATTCATGAGTTGAACATGTGAGAATGGAGTTTTCTGCATGGGGGAGAGCGATCGTCCGTTGTGGGCGAGAATAGTCAGGGGAAGACACTGGCGCTCAATGCACATGGGATGGTGGTTTCCCCATGTCCCGCTGGCACTTGCTATCGGTATCGGTGGTTTGCTGCAATTATTGCCGGTGTTCGGATCGCTTCAGAGCCTGATTTCCGTTCTGCCCGTTCCGGTGAGTGACCTCAGCGGCCTGTCTGTAGGTTTCAAGGTGCTCGCGATACGCGGCGTCTCGCAGGAATTGGTCGGTGGGCTATTGACGCTTTTGTCGATTGGGCTGCTCTGGCGATCGAGGCTGGCCTGGGTACTGACGCTTTTAATGACGGCAGCATCGCTCGCCCTGCAGCTCCTCTTGCACTCGGATCCCAACTCTGCATTGGTTGCCTATAGCGTGTTCCTGCTGATCTCGCTTTTGCTGACGCGGCAGAGTTTTCACCGGGCCAGCCTTACCATCGGAACACTGTTCGCTCTCGTGGGCATCCTGCTCACCGTGAGTTACGGCGTTCTCGGCAGCTACGTTCTCGGCAAGGGATTTTCACCAGCAATCGGCAATTTCGGCTCGGCGCTGTATTTCACCGTCGTCAGTATGTCCACGGTCGGCTACGGCGACATTACCCCGCACACGGACGACGCGCGACTTTTCACCATGTCGCTGATCGTTCTTGGACTGGTTGTGTTTGCCACTTCACTGACGACAATCGCCGGCCCGGTGATCAACAGGCGCATGATGAGCCTGCTGCAACCCAGGAAGAAGCATATGAAACGAACCGGTCATATTATCGTCGCTGGCCAGAATGCACTGGCCCGCAACGTGGTCAAATCGTTGGAAAAGCGCGGAACTCAGGTAACCGCAATATGGGGTGCGGCCCCACAGGCCGGCATCGAGCCGCCCGATGATCTAATCGTCGGCGATGCGACCAACAGCGAGGTGCTCGAAAGTGCCGGGGTGAGGCAGGCGCGAGCCGTGTTGGCGCTGCAAGACAGCGATTCCGACAATGCTTTTGTCTCGCTTGCAGCCAAGGACGTCAATCCGGACGTGCGAACCTTGCTGGCCGTCAATGATGCGCACAACATGGACCGGATGCGTCGGGTAAAGCCTGACGCGGTACTTGCACTGCCCGTCATCGGGGCAGAGCTGGTCGCGATGGCGCTGAGCGGCGAGGAAATCAAGACCGATCACCTGCTGGACCAGTTGCTGCGGCTTGGCTGACCGAAAGTGACCGCATGGCGCCGGCCAATTGGCTTTGACCAACGGCGCAGTCGTTGCGGTTATGGCTGCGCCGAGGATAAGAGGCGCTCAAGGCTCAAGATACTGCTGGACAGGCCGAACGCAGGGCGTCGGTCTGAAGAGCCACTCGTTCTCAACCGTTTCTCAAGGTCAGAAGAAACTCTGTTGACATATTAAAAAATGAGAACGAAACAAGAACGAAATTAACGGAGAGTCGAAATGTCAGAAAAACAGAAAATCATCATCATGCCCTTCAAGAAAGGGAGGAGGGGAAGTCTGACGCCCGGTGAAATGAGGGAGGCCAGCTCCGCTGCCTCCGCCGAACGAACCGTGGATGCAATGGCATCCCGCTTCGCCGGTGTCGCGGCTTTTGAGGTCACTGTGGACGATGAAAACGGGTACTTTTCCAGCCCGCGTTTGCTCCATAGCTGCGGCAGTATCATCGACCTTTCGAAGGATGATTGAAAATAGCAAAGTTCAGACCCCCGCACGTGATGACCTTGGTCTGAGTGGCGAGATCCGGCCTGAACTCTTCGTCACCTACTTCAATGTTGGTGACGGGGAGGCACCTTCGGATTCCGTGGCCACTCGGCATATTTGCCGCCGGCCAGGCGGATACGCGAATAGCGCTTGAGGGGATACTCAGGAGCGGTGGCCGGAAACAGCGGCGGCACAACGCCTCCGCGCATTTCAATGCAACCCCGATTTATCGAACCGATATCGAGGTCGCCGCAGTACTCATGGCGGCGTTTCAGGCCGGCGACTATGCGGGCTCGCCGGCCATGCCATTCTGGCGAAATAGGTTTACACAAGCTATGAATTCGTCAATGTTTTCATAGGTTCCGGTTTACAGGAAAACGCCGCATATACTCTGAATTATCTGGATTGCGCCATGGCCTTCTAAGCCGACGGTCGCAGGTTCGAATCCTGCAGGGGTCGCCATTACCTTTATATGAATGCCAATGAAGCATAAGAATGCACGAAATGGCCATTTCTCGTGCACACCCCACTAGTGTCCGGTTTAAATTTGTAGACAAGGCGCATGACATTGATTCTACTTGTTTTCAGACGTTTCGCGGCGTTCTGGACACGAGCAGGAGGTCAATGCCATGCAACATCAAAATAGCGTTTTCCATCAGATACAAAAGCATATTCCGTGGGGCGTGTTCGAACGTCTTGTGGATGAGCATAACGCGGATCATCGCGTGCGCCGGCTTTCCACCAAAGGCCAGTTTCTGGCGCTGCTATTCGGCCAGCTTTCAGGCGCTTCAAGCCTGCGCGAGATCGAAGCCGGCCTTTCCAGCCATGAAGCCCGGCTTTATCATGTCGGCGCCCGACCGGTGGCGCGAACAACCCTTGCCGATGCCAATGCCACAAGACCGGCGGCCCTTTATGCCGATCTGTTCGCCCATATGGCGACGACGGCCAGCCGGCGGACCCGCCGCCACATAGCCGATGCCGTGCGGATTCTCGATGCCACGCGCATTCAGCTTTCAGCCACGAAAAGCGGGTGGGCGGATATGGTCAACGACCATCGGGCCATCAAGCTGCATGTGAACTATGACCCGCATGAAAGTCTGCCTGTCGCCGCATCCCTCAGCGGTCAGAAGACCAATGACATCACGCCGGCAAAAGCGGCTCCGATAGAGCCGGGCATGACCTATGTCTTTGATCTGGCTTACTATGACTTCGCATGGTGGGCCAGGATCGATCAGGCCGGCGCACGTTTCGTCACCCGCCTGAAGACCAATACCATGATCGACGTCACCGCTGAACAGCCCCTGGCCTGCGGCTCACCGGATGGACAAAAAGCTCCTGAGGTACGCGAAGCGGCAAGCGGCCATCAACTGCCGCACTAATCTCGATTATCTCGAACGCTGGCAAAGGGCTGTGCAGCGAGAGCGCCCCGAAACGAAAAAAGCGATCCGCGAAGTATTCGAGGGCGTGCGGACCGTTCTCAAGCGCGAGAAGTCACCGCCACCAGTCGACCCGAAGGATGGCTGGTCGCCATGGTCAGCAAAGGATTTCATGCAGGCTTTCGAGCTTGAAACGGGAGACTACCATCAGGGCTATGAAGGGGAGTGGTTTGCAGAATCCCACCTCAAGCCGGTTGGCAAGGGGTTTTCGCTTAACAACATCACCTATTCCATCGGAGGCGAAGCGAGTTGCGCAAAACAGCTCAAGCTCAAACTCAACGTCAATGCGCCTGACAGTGATGATGAGGCGCGAGCGCTGTTTTCACAGGCAGCGCTCTATCTCCTGCTCAAGGCAAGCCAATCAGAGCCAACCAAGCGGATAGAGCGAAAGATTGAGGCCCTGGAAGACTTCGAGTTTGCGAGCGGCCCCCATACGATCTCGCTCAAGAAAGACGACTGGTCGCACGGCACGCGGCCCGAATATGACCTTGTCTTCAAGGTCGAAATGACGAGCTAGGTCGTGTGGACTCTTGGGCTTCCCAAGTCTGAGCAAATCAGAATCAAGACTGTCTTTTGCAGGCAGTGATGTGTGTATTACCGGTTGATCCTTCGGGACGAGCAGTGGGAGCGGATATCGCGGCACAGCATTGGTGATGATCGGACGCGTGGGTCGTCGGGTCGCGACAACAGGATGTTTGTGGAAGCCGTGCTGTGGATCGTGCGCACCGGCTCGCCCTGGCGTGACCTGCCGGAAGTGTTCGGCGAATGGAACAGTGTCTTCCGCCGCTTCAGCCGCTGGAGCAAAAAGGGCATCTGGTGGCGTATGTTCGCGGCGATGTCCGATGATCCGGACTTCGAATATCTGATTGTCGATTCCACCATCGTCCGCGCTCATCAGCATACCGCTGGTGCAAAAAAAGGGGCTGAAGATCAAGCCCTTGGCCGCTCTCGCGGGGGCCTGAGCACCAAAATCCACATGGCGGTGCGCGGTCTCGGTTGCCCGGTCCGCTTCACACTGACCGCAGGCCAAAAGGGCGATGCGCCACAAGCCGATGCCCTGATCGAGGGCCTGCCTGCCGATATCGTCATGGCCGACACCGCCTATGACAGCGATCGCCTACGCGATGCCATCGCGGACAAAGGCGCTGTGGCGGTGATTCCTAACAATCCCTCCCGTGCCCGGAAATACCCACTCGACAAGGACCTTTATGCCCAGCGCCACCTCATCGAATGCTGCTTCTCCAAGCTCAAGCATTTCCGCAGGGTCGCAACGCGCTTCGAGAAGACACCTCTATAGACCTTCACACGTTGCGCAACGAATGGCAGCTTTTACAGGTCGGTCCGCATTCCTTCGAACGACCTAAATGGGGGCTAGCGGAATTCCGAGCAACAGCTCTGCGGTAGCGGACGGGTGAATAACATCCAGATCGACCCGCTCCCCACTTAGAGTCTGTCAGGTTTATTCTGAACCATATCCTGCATGTCTGAGATAGTTGGAGCACTCCTGGGGGCTGAAGAGCTTGAGGAGTTCACCGATACGTCTCCATGTTGTCTCGACGGTTCGTTCGTCCGCCTTTCTGACGAGCGTCTTGAGCTTTGCGAACATCATCTCGATGGGATTGAGGTCCGGGCTTTAGGGCGGCAGGAAGAAGAGATGCGCACCGACATCGCGGACTGCATCGCGTGCCGGCTTTCCTTTGTGGCTTCCCAGATTGTCGAGGATGACGATGTCACCGGCCTTGAGTGTCGGGACCAGACATTGCTGGACCCATGCGGTAAAGGCGATGCCATTGATGGGACCATCGAGCACGAGGGGCGCCACGATGCTGTCGCGCCGTAAGCCGGCCAGGAAGGTCAGCGTCTTCCAATGACCATGAGGGACTTTTGCAATGAGAGGCTCGCCCCGCTGACACCAGCCGCGGGTGCGTGTCATGTTGGTCTTGACCCAGGTCTCGTCGATGAAGACAAGCCGATCCGGATCAAGCCGATGCTGATGGGTCTTCCAGCGCATCCGGAACCGGGCCACTTTCGGGCGGTCCTGTTCGCTTGCCAGCAGTGTTTTTTTGAAGGTCTTGCCCTCGCCGCGCAGGAACCGCCAGACGGTGTCATGAGACACGTTGATCCCTACTGCCTTCAGGTCAGCCGACAATGCGCGCACCGTCCAGTCGGACTTGACCTGCAGCCGCTGACGCACGGCGTCGGCCGCCGCGCCCCTCAGTGTCGGCTTGACATAGCCGCCAATCTTCGCCGGCTTCAGGCCTTTGCCTGAACGGTCGAGCTGTCCGATCCGTACCGCTGTTGCCGCCGATACGCCAAAGCGCTCCGCTGCGGCGCGAACCGTCATGCCATCAGTCAGCGCTGCCGCAATGCGTGTTCGCAAATCAAGTGAAAGAGGTCGCACCATCATTGCTGGCCTCCTCACCAGCAATGATCTTGAGAAATCGATCGCAAGGGAATCCCCAAACGATTCCGTTTAGGGCTGACAGACTCTAGTCAGCTGGTTGTCCTACCGGGGCCCGGGCGGGATGCCGGTTCCGCCCTCCGGTCAATTTCGCTGGGTGTCGTCATCAGCCAAGCTTTCCAAGGGGCGGAGATCCCGGCAAACTATCGCTACCCACAGCGCGCACATGATGATATTCGGCGACCAGCAAAGGTGGTGACCATGACGCCGAATACCGATTCCAACGCCACATCCCCGATTGCCGCGATACATCCGGCCCTTGCCTCCGCCCTCGCGGCGAAAGGCTATAGCGCGCTCACTCCGGTTCAAATGGCGATGACCAATGAAGATCACGGCGACGCCGATCTGCTGGTCTCGGCGCAGACGGGCTCGGGAAAGACGGTCGCCTTCGGCATCGCAATCGCGCCGACGCTGCTTGGAAGCGGCGAGCGTTTCGACGCGGCCGCCGCGCCGCTCGGTCTGGTCATCGCACCGACGCGCGAACTTGCCATTCAGGTCCAAAGGGAACTCGATTGGCTCTACGCGGCAGCCGAGGTCAGGATCGCGACCTGCGTGGGCGGCATGGACATGCGCAACGAACGCCGTGCGCTCGACCGTGGCGCCCATCTCGTCGTCGGCACGCCCGGACGCCTGCGCGATCACATCACGCGGGGAGCGCTGGACCTCGGCGCCGTTCGCGCGGTGGTTCTCGACGAAGCCGACGAGATGCTGGACCTCGGTTTTCGCGAAGACCTGGAATTCATCCTCGGCGCCGCGCCGCGGGAACGCCGCACGCTGCTGTTTTCGGCGACCGTGCGGCGCGGCATCGCGGAGCTCGCCAGGACCGTGCAGAACAACGCGGTGCGCATCGAGACGACCGGGTCCACCGAGCAGCATGCCGACATCGAATACCAGTTGATGCTGGTGCGGCGCGACGAGCGCGAACACGCCATCATCAATACGCTGCTCGATTCCGACAGCTCAAGCGCCCTGGTGTTCTGCCACACACGTGAGGCGGTTCGCCATCTCACGGCGCGGCTGGCAAATCGTGGCTTCGCGGTGGTGTCGCTTTCGGGTGAGATGGCGCAATCGGAGCGGTCGAATGCGCTGCAATCCATGCGCGACGGACGCTCGCGTGTCTGCGTGGCGACCGATGTCGCGGCGCGCGGCATCGACCTTCCGAACCTCGACCTCGTGGTCCATGCCGACGTGCCGAGCAACCCGGAGACCCTGCTGCATCGGTCCGGCCGGACCGGCCGCGCCGGTCGAAAGGGCGTCTGCGTGCTCATCGTTCCGGAAAACAGACGAGGTGCTGCTCAGCGCGTGCTTACATTGGCGAAGCTGACGGCGACCGTCCGCGCGGCGCCCGGCATTGCCGATATCGAGGCGCGCTACCGCCGGTGGATCATCGATGCCGCAGCTTCTGCCGCTAAGCCCGACGGAGCGGAGGCGGAATTCGTGGCCGAATTGCTGGACCGGGTGGGGCCTGAGCGCATCGCAGCGGCATTCCTTCGCCAGCAATTGGCCGCCCACCCCGTTCCCGAGGAACTCTTGCCGCTTCCCACTGAGGCGCTCGAGAACAAGACGTCCGCTCGCGATCGCCGGTCCGCAGACAAACACGCGTCGGTTCGCGAGCCGCGTGGCCCGGACATGCAGGACGGCGTATGGTTCACCATCTCGCTCGGGCGCAAGCAGCGCGCCGATCCGAAATTCCTGCTGCCGATGATCTGCAACGCCGGCGGCGTGACGAAACGCGATGTCGGCGCGATCAGGATCGATGACACCGAAACCCGTTTCGAAATCTCCGCCGACAAGGCCGCCGGTTATGCGCAACAGCTCAAGCAGCCCGGCAGCCTCGAGAGAGGCATCATCATCAAGCCGGTCGGTGAGACGCGCGAAAAGCCGAGACAAGCGAAACCGAAATTCAAGCAGGACGGCAAGCCGACCCGCAAACACCAGGCCCCTCCGGCCGATCGCGGCAAAACGTCGAAACACAAGAGCCGCAAACCGAAGCGCCCCGCCTGATCTTGGCGTTTCGGCCCTGCGCCGCCTGAATGACTGCCTGCGGGAGCCACTCGCCGCCGATCGTTGCAGACCGACTGAAAAGGGGCCGACAGCGGAATGGGAGGTTTTGGGGGAATAGGTTTGGCAAGCAGACATTCGCTGCCGTGCTGAGCTCTTCAGTCAGTTCAATGCCGATGGCCTCTGAAACATTGTCTAAAAACAAACGTGAGAATTTTACTTTGCGCGCGCGGAACATTAGTAATTGTGTACACACAACAAGGTCACAACCATCATGCTCCGCGGTCACCTTAGCCGATGTTGAACGAAACAATCGATTTCGAGCGAATTTATGCGCTCTGGGACGAGTTGGCTGATTTTGAGGTATCTCGCATGCCAGCGGCGCGCGTGCATCTGCTCTCGGCGGTTTGCAACATGATTGATGCGCGACAGGCCGACTGGATAGGCGCCGTGCGACTTGTCGACAACATGCATCGCGATCCGCTTTTCGGCTGGCGACCGCGCTGCCTGTCGGCGCTTTATCCAGACAACCAAACGGCGAGAATCATTCAGGAAGCATTCGCCCTGATGGAGCAGGGAACGCCCGATATCACCACAATTCGCAATGCCGAGCTTGCCGGAAAATTCCGGGTCTTCATGCTGCATCAACTGGCTACGCCCGAATGGTTTGAAAGCTATGCCTACAAAACCTTTTATCGCGGTATCGACCGACTCGATTCGATCTGGGTTGGCATTCCCATCAATGCTGATGCCGAAATTCAGGTTGGCTTTCACCGCGCGCTTTCCCAATCGCCGTTTTCCGAGCGCGACCGACAGGTTGTCAGCCATGCATTGCGCGGTATACGCTGGTTTTATCGTTTGCAGATGCTGTCGGAGGGAATTGGGGTCGCATCGGAGCCGCTGACCCCGATGGAAGGCAATGTACTGCAGGGTTTACTGCAAGGACTTTCTGAACGGAAAATAGCTGAAACGAACGGTCAAAGTCCGCATACTGTCCATGATCACGTCAAGCGGATTTACCGAAAATACAGTGTTTCCAGCCGTTCGGCACTGATGGCATTGTGGCTGGGCGAGATCCCCCCTGAACAGGGGATACCAAATTCGACGGAGCTGAACGATAAGCATTCACGGAACCGGATTTCACAAAGCTGAAGCACCTGGCCGACAAAGCAAGGTGCACTCAAAGAAGGTGCCTGAACGACTGATCGATCCGGGGGAACCATGCGTTACGAGATTTTGCCTGAGAAATCCTGTTTCAGCAGGATATTTGCCCTGCTGTCACCTCTCCTGGAGGCCTCTGAGACGGTGGCGGAGAAAGCTGCCGAGGCCGCGCGCAAAAGCGGTCTTCCCGCTCGACCGGATACCTCCTGGCGGGAATTTCTCGCAAGCGGTATACTTGCCGTCGGATCCCTCCTGGCAAGCACATTCAGTAATACCGCGTTGGCTCAAACAGTCGAGCGGATCGAGCAGACCGTTGCAGGTCAGACGACTATTCTCGAGCGGTTCACGCCGCCTCAACGTCAGGGCACGATCGATATTACCGTTCAGGATCAGCGTCAGCGCACGCCCGAAGACGAAGCCGCCAAAACGCGGTTCACCCTGAAATCATTGACGGTTGAGGGGGTGGTTACGCTTCAGGGCGCCACGCTTTCCGGCATCTGGCAGAGCAGGATCGGAGAAACCATCAGCCTTGCCGATCTCTATCAGATTGCCGCAGAGATTGAAGCCGCCTATCTGAGAGCGGGCTATTTGGCGATAGCAATCGTGCCTGTGCAGGATTTTTCATCCGGAAGGATCACGCTGCGCGTCTATGAAAGTTATGTCGAAACAGTAGAGATCACCAGCTCCATTCCTGGTATCCATGAGCGACTTTCCCCTTACATCAACCGGATCGCCGCCATGCGACCGATCCGCATCAAGGATGCAGAGCGCATTCTGCTGCTGATGAGTGACCTGGGCGGCCTTGATGTCGAAGGGGTTCTCATACGACCGGAAACACCGAAGGGCGGTGGGACTTTGCGGCTCAGTATCGGCTTCGACCGGTATTCTGCTGGAGCCGGTCTCGATAACCTTGGTACCGATGAGGTCGGGCCGCTGGAACTGTCCGGCACTGTGACCGCCAACGATATGCTTGGGCTGTTCGATACGGCCAGCCTGGTGGCTGTGACTGTTCCCAACGCGCCTCAGGAGATGATCTTCCTGCAGGCCTCTCAGGACATCCCGATCGGCTTTAACGGGCTTTCTGCCGGATACGACCTGTCATATGTGACCCAGAAACCGGGTGGAGATCTCAAAGACGACGATGTTCATATCGAATCTGTGATCGGCACGGCACGGCTCGACTATCCCTTCATCCGAACGATCGATCAGAGCCTTTATGGAAGGGTCGAGGTCAATCTGCGCAACGATCGCGTCGATGTCATGGGTGCGCGGGCCGTGCGCGAGCAGATACGCTGGGCGGCGATGTCACTGACCTACGATCGTCAAAGCGGGCCGACGGCGTTTTTGACCTCAGCGGAATTCGGACAGGGGCTGGGGCATGAAACCGCGCTGCCGGACGTGCCGGAGGATTATAGGTTTGCGCGCTTGAATTTTGATATTTCCCATGATCTTGGCGCCGACACGGCAATTCGTCTGCGCAGTGCGGGGCAGTATTCCGCAACGCCGCTGCCGGCAGCAGCACAGTTTTCGCTGGGCGGTGACCCCTATGGCTGGGCGTTCGATGGTAGCAGTCTCTCCGGTGCCAGCGGGGCGGCAGCCGCCCTTGAAATCAGCCATGACGTGGAAACCGACTGGTCGGCGCTTCCGGGGCTGACATTGACGACGTTTGCCGATTATGGCGTGGTCTGGAATGAAGAGGCGAGTGCCGACTATGCCCGTGATGCTCTTGGGTCCGTTGGCGTAGGCGTTAGTGGCATGTTCGTGGAAAAAGTGAACTTTCAGCTGATTGCAGCCGTGCCATGGTACAGCCCTGAAAATGGAGAGGACCAGGGGCTCAGAATTTTCTTCAGGCTGGGGCTGCCTCTGTGATGCGGCTTCGACCGCGACAATGCTTTATTGCAACAGGTTCCGGCTCAACCGGTTACCGAAATCGAGGATAGGGGTTTTCCATGTCGCCTTTCAGGCTTTCGCGTCGCCGTTTTCTGGCTTCCGCTTCACTGGCTTCGGCCTCGCTCGCGTTCCTGCCGGGCCCCGCATTTGCCGAAATGCTGCCACCCTCCCGCACGGCGGGCGTTCCGGTGCCGCCTGGGCAGATTGAAAACGCCGTAGCTGCCCTTGACGGCATTGTCGAAGACATAAAAGCCCGTAGCGGCGTGCCGGGTATTGCCGTTGCCGTGGTCCATGGTGACGAAAACGTCTATGCCAAAGGCTTTGGCACGCGCGGCGGCGACGGCGATCAGCCCGTCACACCCGATACAGTGTTCCAACTGGCCTCGCTCTCCAAATCCATTGGCGCGACTGCCGTTGCGAGACAGGTCAGCAGAAACGTGGTTTCCTGGGACAGCCGGATGCAGGATTTACTCCCCTGGTTTTCGCTCTCGGATCCGGCTGTCACCGAAAAGCTGACGATCGGTGACCTTTACAGCCATCGTTCCGGCCTGCCGGATCATGCGGGAGACGATCTCGAAGACCTCGGCTTCGACCGCCAGACGGTTCTCGAGCGGCTCAGACTGCAGCCGCTCTCACCATTCCGTACCAGCTATGCCTATACGAATTTTGGCCTGACGGCGGCAGCAGAAGCCGTCGCCGACGCTTCAGGCATGACGTGGAGCGATCTTGCCGAAGAGGCTGTGTTTCAGCCGCTCGGGATGAACGACACCAGCGCCCGTTTTACCGATTTCATGGCGCGGGAAAACCGCGCGATCCCACATGCCAGAACCGCAGATGGTTTCGCCGCGCTCTATCAGCGTCAGCCCGATGCCCAGTCACCGGCAGGCGGCATAAGTTCGTCGGTCAATGACATGGCGAGATGGATGACGATGGTGCTGGCCGGCGGCGGCGATCTCATCCGGCCGGAAGCCCTGCAGCCGGCGATCAGCCCGCAGAGCTTTTCAAGCAGGCCGCATAGCCCGGATGAGCGCGCGAGCTTTTATGGCTTTGGTTTTGGCGTCGGCACAGATCCCAGCGGACGGGTTATCCTCAGTCATTCCGGCGCTTTCCTCCTTGGCGCGGCAACCTATTTCGCGTTGATCCCGTCCCTTGATGTCGGCATTGTCGTGCTTTCGAACGCGGCCCCGGTCGGCGCGGTCGAGGCAATCGGCGCAAGCTTTACCGATATGGTGCAGACGGGCGAAGTCACCCGCGACTGGTTTTCAGGCTATGCGAGCCTGTTTGCCGGGTTCTATACCCCGCTTGGGGTGACGGCCGGAGAACCTTTCCCCCAGGCTGCCGCGGCTGCTCCTGCCGCCGGCTATTTTATCGGTCGCTACAGCCATCCGTACTTCGGAACCGTCGAGGTGCGCGAAGACGCCAATGGCGGTCTGGTCTTGCTGGCCGGCCCCGAGCAAGAGGCATTTCAACTGATGCCATGGGACGGCGCAATGATGGTATTCGACATGAACGCCGAAAATGCACCTGCCGGTTCACGCTCCTCAGCGACATTTTCGGGTGGCACGGAAAAAGCCGAAACACTGGAGGTTGAACTGTTTGTCGAGAACGGGCCAGCGCGTTTCAAAAGGATATAGCAATCCTCGTGCCTTCAGCCTGCCCTCAAGATATGCCTGGAATTGCAGTGATAGTAATCAAATACACGAGGAAATTCTGGCTTGCAGGCTATCGTGGCCTGTCACCGAGTTGGTGAAAGCTGCCAAAATCAATGACAGCTTTCCGGCGGAAATGATGTGATCCCGAGAGTTGGCAGTTGGGGCGCTTCGCCGACCTGCTGGATTCGACCCCGTACACGCTTCGCGGGAGGGTGCTCGCGGTGAGGTTTATGTGACTACCTGAGGTTCTAGGCAGGCTGCTGATGTTGGTTGACCATTGAATTTTCTTCAACAAGAGGAACGTTCATTGGTCAACTTTTCACACGATGCCCCGATCACACCGCTTCGCCAGCGCATGCAGGAAGACATGGTGATGCGGGGCCTGGGATCCCACACTCAGCAGGACTACATCCGTCACGTTCGGCGCTTCGCCGTGTTTCTCGGGCGCACGCCTGACACAGCAACGGTCGAGGATATTCGGCGCTACCAGCTGTATCAGCATGAGAACGGCGTGGGCCCGGCGACGATCAACAGTACCGTTTCGGCGTTGCGCTTTCTGTTCACGGTGACGCTGAAGCGGCGGGATCTGGCGCGGGCGCTGGTGATAACCCGCAAGGCAAGCGGCGCGGCGTGATGCTGCCTCATGGCTGGCTGTTTCCGGGTCGCAGCCGCACCGATCCGATCTCGTCGCGGCAACTGCATCGTGCGGTTCAGGAAGCCGCCGAGAGCGCAGGCATCCATAAGCGTGTCAGCCCGCATACCCTGCGGCACAGCTTTGCCACCCATCTTCTGGAAGATGGCACCGATATCCGCGTCATCCAGGTTCTGCTCGGACATAGCAAGCCGATCGATATCCGCCCGCCATGCCCATGCTGTGGCGGGTGCATGATCGTCATTGCGGTGTTCGAACGCTGGCGTTAGCCACGCGGGCCGCCGAACACGGCGGCAACAAACCGGAAAAGTGCGTCATGACCCGGCATGGCAGATCCATTCATGGGCCCCCTCAAGGCAGAGCAGGTCAATGGGAGGGCCTGCGCCAATTCGAATGGCGAGAGCTGTCAACCGGGCAAATACGCGCGCAATCACCAGAAAACGCCCCGCGATCGGACCTCAAAACATCAATTCCGGCGCGCTGAAACTGATAAACACCGTTGCGACCGCCGACCCGCCCGAAGCTCCAACACACAAAACCCCATAGCTCAGAAATTGCCGGCCGCGGGTTCCTGCATGAGAGGCTTTCGTACGCCTGTCCAGCCGTCCGGTTCGATGCCCCGGCTCTCGATGGCAGCGGTGATGTCCACCTCCAGCGTTTCGGAATGGCCAAAGATGCTTGCGGCGGCCGCCGCGATTGGAGAACGCTGGCGGCGGCGATCCTGATTTGTCCGAAAATAGGACACTCAATCGGGTTTCCAGTTGGTAGGATCGTCAATCCGTTCTAGTTGTCTTGTGGAGGAGCCAAGATCGGAGCACGCGGACTTCGCCGTTGAAGATCTCTGGCGGCCTGTCTTTTCGGGAGGAGAAGATGGAGCGCATGGTCAAAAAGAAGGAATGGGAGGACTTCATGGCCGTGGGGCGGGTGCCCTCGGGCATGCGTCATGACATTCTCGCAAGCTGGAAACGTTCGGTCCGTCACGCGGTCGCGGACCGCACGCGGGCGCCGATTGTCAATGAGGATGAGCTGGAAGGCCGGCGTATGCGGGCGCGGCGGCTGGGCTCGGCCGCGCGCAACGCGCTGAACCGGGCCGGCAGCCTGCTGATCGGAACCCGCGACATTCTCTTGCTCAGCGATGACGCGGGCGTGGTGATCGACGCCGTCGGCGACCCTCACACGCTTGCCCGCGCCCGGGAGAACCATCTGCACACCGGCGGGCGCTGGATCGAGGAGGCGATCGGCACCAATGCCATTGGTACGGCGCTGCATCTCGGCCTGCCGACGCTGATACAGGAGGCCGAGCATTTCTGCGAGGCGATCCAGCGCTGGAATTGCGCGGCGACGCCGATCACCGATCCGGCAACAGGCCGTATCCTTGGCGTGATCGATATTTCCTGGCCCGGCGAGATTCGGCAATCGAATGCGCTCGCGCTTTCATCCGCGCTGGCTCTGCAGATGGAAACTGAGCTGACCCTCATGCTCGATCACGAGAGGGGCGTTCTGCTGGAACATTCCCATGTCCGGCGTATGCATCACGGCCGCGGCCCGATGCTGATCCTGGATCGCAACGGCGCAAACGTGTTTGCGACCGACGATTTGGCGCATATGTCCGATGATATCGATCTCGGCGATTTACGAAGCCGTCTGCCGTCACTGATAAACCAGCCTGCCGGGCAGATCGGCGAGGCTCTGGCCGAGTGCCTGCCGGGCGCCGATGTCGAAGTCATCACCAACCGGGATGACCCGATCGGCGTTCTGATCGCGCTGCGGTCTTCGCGACTGCGCGCGGCTGCAGCCAGGCCGGCCGGCATGGAACTGAGCCAGATTGCGAGCGCCGGCGATACTTCGGCGGAACTTTGCGCGCAGGCCCGGCGGCTTGCCGAAACGGGTATCTCAATCCTGATTGAAGGCGAAACAGGGACCGGAAAGAGCTTTCTGGCCGAAGCCATTCATGCCGCGAGCGCGCTATCGAATGAGCCATTCGAAATGATCGACTGTGCCCGGCTGACGGAAGAGACGTTACGCGATTATGTCACCCCGGATCACCACCGCGCCAGAGTGGGAACACTGTGCCTCAACAGTCCCGGAGCGACACCTGCAACGCTGCAGAAACTGCTCCTCACCCTGGTGGAAAAGGTCGTGGCGCAGGGCGGGCGGATCATCGCGCTTTCGGCGCGAAGTCTCTATGACGAGATGCGCGAAAACAATTTCCGCAGCGACCTTTATTACCGCATCGCGGGCGCGCGGCTTCATATCACGCCGCTGCGCGAACGTCCCGCGGAAATCGCCCAGCTTCTGCGTCAGATCGTCCGCAGCCATGCCGCCGAAAACGGCAGGCGGGAGCTGCGTTTTTTGCCCGGCGCCATGGCCGTTTTGAAAAGTTATGCGTGGCCGGGCAATCTGCTGGAAATGCGCAACCTCGTCACGGCGCTCGACGCCCTGTCGCCCACCGGACTGATCGAGGAGCGTACATTGCCGCGCGAGTTCCGCGAACCGACGCGCCGAAACGGCAGGGAAACCCTGCGCGATGTCGAGCGGGCCGGCATTCTGGACGCGCTTGAAGCGGAGGACGGCAATCTTTCGCGTGTGGCCAAACGGCTCGGCATTGCCCGCTCCACGCTCTATCTCAAGCTTGACAGCTACGGGATAGCGACCCGGCGAAAAACCTGACCGAACGTCCGAAACCTGTCTGTCCGGGTGGCTGAAAACCGGACATTTGCGCACTTTCCGGCTGTGTATCCTCTCTCTTGCGGTCGTGTCCATTCGGGCGCGGCCATGAGAAAGGGAGGAGTTCTTCGTGACAATAATCGAGAAAAACAGGCGTTCCGTGCAGGTGCTTGGCATCGATGCGGGCGGAACGATGACCGATACGTTCTTCGTCGATGCCGACGGGGATTTCGTTGTCGGCAAGGCGCAGTCGACGCCCGACAATGAGGCGCGCGGCCTGCTCGAATCCAGCCGTGAGGGGTTGGAGCACTGGGGCCTGTCGCTTGAGGAGGCGCTTGGCTCGATCCAGACCGGGGTTTATTCCGGCACGGCGATGCTCAATCGCGTGGTGCAGCGCAAGGGCCTCAGGACCGGTCTGATCGTCAATGCGGGAATGGAGGATTTTCACCGCATGGGACGCGCCTGCCAGGCCTATCTGGGCATGGCTTACGAAGACCGCATCCATCTCAACACCCACTATTATGACGAGCCGCTGGTGCCGCGTCACCTGACGCGCGGGGTGATGGAACGGGTCGACATGTTCGGCACGGTGGTCATTCCGCTGCGTGAGGAAACCGCGCGCCAGGCGGCGAAGGATCTCATCGCGCAGGATGTCGAAGGCATCGTGATCTCGCTTCTGCACAGCTACAAGAATCCCGGGCATGAACGCCGGGTGCGCGACATCGTGGCTGAGGAGATTGAAAAGGCTGGCAAGAACATCCCGGTCTTCGCCTCGACCGATTATTATCCGGTGCGCAAGGAAACCCACCGCACCAATACCACGATCCTCGAGGCCTTCGCCGCCGAGCCGTCGCGCCAGACGCTCAGGAAGATCTCGACGGAATTCAAGGAAAATGGTTCGAAATTCGATTTCCGGGTGATGGCCACGCATGGCGGCACGATCTCGTGGAAGGCCAAGGAACTGGCGCGCACCATCGTCTCCGGCCCCATCGGCGGGGTGATCGGCGCTAAATATCTGGGTGAGGTTCTGGGCTACAAGAACATCGCCTGCTCCGATATCGGCGGAACATCCTTCGACGTCGCGCTGATCACCCAGGGTGAGCTGACCATTCAGAACGACCCCGACATGGCCCGCCTTGTGCTGTCGCTGCCGCTGGTCGGTCTGGATTCCGTCGGTGCGGGCGCCGGTTCCTTCATCCGCCTCGATCCCTATACGAAGGCGATCAAGCTGGGGCCGGATTCGGCGGGCTATCGTGTCGGCGTATGCTGGGCCGAAAGCGGGATCGACACGGTAACGATTTCCGATTGCCATGTCATTCTCGGTTATCTCAACCCCGACAACTTCCTCGGCGGCCAGGTCAAGCTCGACCGGCAGCGCGCCTATGACGCGATGAAGGAGCAGATCGCCGATCCGCTCGGTCTCAGCGTCGAAGAAGCGGCGGCCGGCGTCATCGAACTGCTGGACAGCGAGCTGCGCGATTACCTGCGCTCGATGATTTCGGGCAAGGGCTATTCGCCGTCCTCCTTCACCTGCTTCAGCTATGGCGGCGCGGGGCCGGTCCATACCTATGGCTATACCGAGGGGCTGGGCTTCGAGGATGTGATCGTTCCGGCCTGGGCGGCGGGCTTCTCGGCGTTCGGCTGCGCGGCGGCGGATTTCGAATATCGCTACGACAAGTCGCTCGACATCAACATCGAGGAGACAGCGTCGGACGATGCCAAGGAAATCGAGGCCAAAACCCTCAACGAGGCCTGGCACGAACTGGCCGAGCGGGTGCTCGAGGAATTCGAGTTGAACGGCTATTCGCGCGATCAGGTGCGCCTGCAACCCGGCTACCGGATGCAGTATCGCGGCCAGCTCAACGACCTGGAGATCGACAGCCCCATCGAAACGGCCAGGACCGCCATGGACTGGGACAAGCTGGTCGATGCCTTCAATGATACTTACGGGCGGGTATATGCCGCCTCCGCGCGGTCGCCGGAGCTCGGCTTTTCCGTGACCGGCGCGATCATGCGCGGCACCGTGCCCATTCCGAAACCCCGCATCCCGAAAGAAGAAGAGGGTAGCCCGACGCCGTCCGAAGAAGCGAAGATCGGGACCCGCAAATTCTACCGCAAGGGCAAATGGGTCGATGCGCAGCTCTACCGGATGGAAAGCCTGACACCCGGAAACCGGGTCACCGGACCTGCGATCATCGAATCCGACGCCACCACTTTTGTCGTGCCGGGCGGTTTTGAAACCTGGCTCGACGGTCACCGGCTGTTCCATCTGAAAGAAGTGTAACGGTCAAGGGAGGAGAAACATCATGAATGTACAAACCGATATCCGCGGCATCGTGCGTGGCGGCCAGACGCTGAAGCAGCACCGCGACGAGATCATGGAGAAGACCAAAAGGACGGGCCACTATGCCGGCCTGACGGAACGGACCCTGCACAAGGAAAGTCCGATCCTCTACAACAAGCTGTTCTCGCGCCTGCGGGCAGGCGTCGTGGATGCCCGCGAAACCGCAAAGAAGATCGCCGCAAGCCCGATCGTGGAGCAGGAAGGCGAGCTCTGCTTCACCCTCTACAATGCGGCGGGCGACGCTATCCTGACCTCGACGGGGATCATCATCCATGTCGGCACCATGGGTGCGGCGATCAAATACATGATCGAGAACGACTGGGAGGGCAATCCCGGCGTCAAGGACAAGGATATCTTCTGCAACAATGACTCCCTGATCGGGAACGTGCATCCCTGCGATATCCATACGATCGTTCCGATCTTCCACAAGGGCGAGTTGATCGGCTGGGTCGGCGGCGTGACCCACGTCATCGACACCGGCGCCGTGGGGCCGGGCTCGATGACCACGGGGCAGGTTCAGCGTTTCGGCGACGGGTATTCCATCACCTGCCGCAAGATCGGCGAGAACGACGAACTGAAGCGCGACTGGCTTCACGAGAGCCAGCGCGCGGTACGCACCACGCGCTACTGGATGCTCGATGAACGCACCCGGGTTGCCGGTTGCCACATGATCCGCAAGCTGGTCGAGGAGGTCATCGCCGAGGAGGGCATCGAATCCTACTGGAAATTCGCCTATGAGGCGGTCGAACATGGCCGGGTCGGCCTCCAGAACCGCATCAAGGCGATGACCATTCCGGGCACCTATCGTCAGGTCGGTTTCGTCGACGTTCCCTACAATCACGAAGATGTGCGCGTACCGTCAGACTTCGCCAAAGTCGACACCATCATGCACACGCCGTCGGAAATGACGATCCGGCCGAATGGCACATGGCGTCTCGATTTCGAGGGATCGAGCCGCTGGGGCTGGCACACTTACAATGCGCATTCCGTCAGCTTCACCTCCGGCATCTGGGTGATGATGACCCAGACGCTAATCCCGACCGAGATGATCAATGACGGGGCGGCCTACGGCACGGAATTCCGCCTGCCGAAGGGCACCTGGATGAACCCGAACGACCGGCGCGTGGCGTTTGCCTATAGCTGGCACTTCCTCGTCAGTTCGTGGACGGCGCTGTGGCGCGGCCTGTCGCGGTCCTATTTCGGGCGCGGCTATCTGGAAGAGGTCAATGCCGGTAACGCCAATACCTCGAACTGGCTGCAGGGCGGCGGTTTCAACCAGTATGACGAGATCCACGCCGTCAACTCGTTCGAATGCGCGGCCAACGGGGTCGGCGCCTCGGCGATCGCCGACGGGATCAGCCATGCCGCCGCCATCTGGAACCCGGAAGGCGACATGGGCGACATGGAGATCTGGGAACTGGCGGAACCGCTGGTCTATCTCGGTCGCCAGATCAAGGCGTCGTCGGGCGGCGCGGGCAAATATCGCGGCGGCTGCGGATTTGAATCGCTGCGCATGGTCTGGAACGCCAAGGACTGGACAATGTTCTTCATGGGCAACGGCCATATCAGCTCCGACTGGGGCCTGATGGGCGGTTATCCGGCGGCGTCCGGCTATCGCTTCGCAGCCCATGATACCGGGTTGAAGGAAAAGATCGCCAATGGCGAGCCGATCCCCTTCGGCGGCGATACCGACCCGGAAAACCCGACCTATGACGCGCTCGTCAATCCCGCCGGCATCAAGCGCGACAAGCAGGCGATCACCACCGAGGAGATGTTCAAGGATTACGACCTCTACCTCAATTACATGCGCGGAGGGCCGGGATTTGGCGATCCGCTGGACCGCGAGGCTCAGGCCGTGGCCACCGATGTGAACGGCGGCTATCTGCTCGAGCGTTTCGCCGAAACGGTCTATGGGGTCGTCCTGAAGAAGGGAGAGAACGGGCTGTTTACGGCCGATGAGGCGGGCTCCGATGCTCTTCGCGCGAAGATCCGCAAGGAACGTCTCGCCAACGCCCGGCCGACCCGCGAATGGATGGCGAAGGAGCGCAAGCGCATTCTCGCAAAGGATGCCGGCACCCATGTCCAGCAGATGTTCGCGGCAAGCTTCAAGCTCGGCCCGAAATGGGAGGAGGGGTTCCGCAAGTTCTGGAATCTGCCCGACGACTGGCAGTTGAAGGAGGCGGATCTCCCGATCCCGTCCTATGGCCGCGAGTATTCGATGGACCTTTCCGAACTGCCGGATGTGAAAACCGTGAAGTTCGTCGAGGAGTGATCCCACTGGGTGCCGCCCCCGCCTGTATTCGCGGCACCCCTTTTTATTCAGGAGAAAGACAATGGCTTACACCAAGGCAAAGATCAAAGACCTGGTCGATGGCAAGATCGACCGAGACACGCTCCAGACGATGCTCTCGACGCCCAAGGACGCTGACCGTTTCGTCAAATATATCGAAATCCTGCAGGAGCAGGTGCCATGGGATGACAGGATCATCCTGCCGCTCGGACCGAAGCTCTATATCGTGCAGCGCCCCTCGGACAAGAAATGGGTCGTCAAATCCCATGCCGGTCACGAGTTCTGCGACTGGCGTGACAACTGGAAACTCTTCGCCGTGATGCGGGTGCGCGAAACGGCGGCGGAGATGGAGGAGATCTATCCCCGGCTGATGGCGCCGTCATCCGACTGGCAGGTCATACGGGAATATTACTGCCCGAAATCCGGCGACCTGCTCGACGTTGAAGCCCCGACGCCGTGGTACCCGGTGATCCATGATTTCGAACCGGATATCGATGCCTTTTATACGCAATGGCTGGGGCTTGAGGTGCCGGAACGCGCCGCCTGACCAAAGGGCGTACCCTTAAAACAGACGCCGCGCACCCATTGCTGCGTGGCGTTTTGTCGCTTCCATTTCGAGAAATTGTCCGAGATTCGGACACATTCAGCCTGTTTTTGAGGAGTACACTTCCTTCGGAAGGTTGCTTTGCAACCATTTGAGAAGAAAAGGGAGGCATTCCGATGAAAGCGCTTGTCTATAACGGACCGGGCCAGAAAGACTGGGCCGAAAAGGAAAAACCCGGCATTCAGAAGTCCACCGACGTTATCGTCAGGATTACCAGGACGACCATTTGCGGCACCGATCTTCACATCCTCAAGGGCGATGTGCCGGCCGTGACGCCGGGCCGGACGCTCGGACACGAAGGCGTTGGCATTGTCGAGGAAGTTGGCGATGCCGTGGTCAACTTCAAGCCCGGCGATCCGGTGCTGATTTCCTGCGTGACCTCCTGTGGCAAATGCGCCAACTGCAAGCGCCAGCTCTACGCCCATTGCTCGGACGGCGGCTGGATTCTGGGGCATCTGATCGATGGCACCCAGGCCGAATATGTGCGCATTCCCCATGGCGACAATTCGCTCTACCCGATCCCTGAAGGCGCCGACGAGGAAGCGCTCGTCATGCTCTCCGACATCATGCCGACCGGGCTTGAGATCGGCGTCCAGTATGGCGGCGTGAAGCCGGGCGATACGATCGCGATTGTCGGTGCGGGTCCCGTGGGCATGTCGGTTCTGCTGACGGCGCAATTCTATTCCCCGGGACGGATCATCATGGTCGACATGGACCCCGCCCGTCTCGAACTTGCAAAGCAGTTCGGCGCGACCGATACCGTTCAGGTCGGGGCCGAGGATGCGGCCGAGAAGATCCTGGCGATGACCGATGGTCTCGGGGTCGACGTCGCGATCGAGGCGGTCGGCGTGCCCGCAACCTTCGATATCTGCCAGAAAATCGTCTCTGCGGGCGGCAATATCGCCAATGTCGGGGTCCATGGCAAACCGGTGGAGCTGCATATCGAAGAGCTGTGGATCAAGAACATCAATATCTCGATGGGTCTCGTGAGCACCAACACCACCCCGATGCTGCTCAAGACTCTGGGGGCCGGCAAGGTGGACCCGGGCAAGCTGGTGACCCACCGCTTCGCCCTCGACAACATCATCGATGCCTATGAGGTATTCGGCAATGCCGCGCGCGAAAAGGCGATGAAGGTCATCCTCAACGCCTGACCGTCGCGGGCGTGCCCGGACATCGCTGGCAGCAACCGGCCCATCGCCTCCCATATTTTCGGGAAGCGACGGGCCGGTTCATTTCATCGCGACGTGCCGGCAAATGCGGGCCTCAGGGACGTTCCACGCAGAGTGCAACGCCCATGCCGCCGCCGATGCACAGCGTGGCCAGTCCCTTGCCGGCGTTGCTGCGCTTCATCTCGTGAAGCAACGTCACCAGAACGCGCGCGCCTGATGCGCCAATCGGATGACCGAGGGCGATCGCGCCGCCATTGACGTTGACCTTGTCGGGGTCCCAGCCCAGTTCCGCATTGACGGCGCAGGCCTGGGCCGCAAACGCTTCATTGGCCTCCACCAGATCGAGATCGGCCGCCGACCACCCTGCCTTTTCAAGCGCCTTGCGCGAGGCGGAGACGGGCGCGATGCCCATGATCGCCGGATCGACCCCGGCCGTTGCCCAGGACGCGATCCGCGCCAGCGGCGCAAGGCCGCGTCTGGCGGCCTCGTCGGCATGCATGAGGACCAGCGCCGCAGCGCCGTCATTGAGACCCGAGGCGTTGCCAGCGGTTACGGTTCCATCCTTCTCGAACACCGGGCGAAGGGCGGCCAGACCTTCCTCGCTGGCATCGGGGCGGATCTGTTCGTCGCTGTCGATCACCGTTTCATTCTTGCGGGTGCGGATGGTGACGGGAACGACTTCCTCGGCAAAACGGCCGGCCTGTTGGGCGGCCGCGGCCTTGCGGTGGCTTGCCACGGCAAACGCATCCTGCGAAGCGCGGTCGATCCCGTATTTTCTGGCGACGTTTTCCGCGGTGATGCCCATATGCATGCCGCCGAACGCATCGGTCAGCCCGTCGGAAATCATGGTGTCGACCAGTGTCCCATTCCCCATTTTCACGCCGCCGCGCAGATGCGCGCAATGGGCGGAAAGCGACATGGATTCCTGGCCTCCGGCGACAATCACACGGGCGTCGCCGAGCGCGATCTGCTGCATGCCGAGGGCGACGGCGCGAAGGCCGGAACCGCAGACCTGATTGATGCCGAAAGCCGTCGCGGTGTCGGGAATGCCGGCTTTCATGGCCGCCTGCCGGGCCGGGTTCTGCCCGGCGCCCGCTGTGAGCACCTGACCGAGAATGACCTCGTCAACCTCGGCGGGGCTGACGCCGCAGCGCGACAGGGCTTCGCCGATCGCGATGCTGCCAAGCTCATGGGCGGGCATTGCGGCAAACGCTTTCATGAAGCCGCCGACGGCCGTGCGGGCTGCGGCCACGATGACGATATCATGCATGGTTTGCGCCCTCTTTTTCAAGCGCGACCGTAAAGCTTGCTTCCGTCTTGGCGGTGATTTCGTCGACGCTGACGCCATCGGCCAGTTCCGTCAGTACCATTTTCGACTCGCCTTGCCGGGTGAGGGTAAAGACGCCGAGATCGGTGATCACCATATCGGTAACGCGCTTGCCGGTCAGGGGCAGGGTGCACTCCTTCAGGAGCTTGGGCGTTCCCTTCGCTTCATGCTCCATGACCACGACGACACGCTTGACGCCGGCGACAAGGTCCATCGCGCCGCCCATGCCCTTGACCATCTTGCCGGGGATCATCCAGTTGGCGAGATCGCCATTTTCGGCAACCTGCATGGCGCCGAGAATCGACAGGTCGATATGGCCGCCCCGGATCATCGCGAAACTTTCGGAGCTGGAGAAAAAGCTGGTTTCCGGCAATGCCGTGATCGTCTGCTTGCCGGCATTGATCAGGTCGGCGTCCTCCTCGCCCTCAAACGGGAAGGGGCCCATGCCCAGCATGCCGTTTTCGCTTTGCAGCCTGATATCCATGTTCTCGGGAATGTAATTGGCCACAAGGGTTGGAATGCCGATCCCGAGATTGACATAAAAGCCGTCCTGCAATTCGCGCGCGGCGCGGGCCGCCATCTGTTCACGTGTCCAGGCCATTATGCATCCTCCCGCCGGGCTTCGCGCGTCGTGCGCTTTTCAATGTGCTTGACCGGGTTCGCTACATGGACGATGCGTGACACGAAGATGCCGGGCGTGTGAATGTTATCGGGATCGATTTCGCCGGGGGACACCAGATGCTCCACCTCGGCAAAGGTCATCCGCGCGGCCGTGGCCATGTCGGGATTGAAGTTGCGGGCGGTCTTGCGATACACAAGATTGCCCTCGGTATCGCCCTTGAAGGCATGAACCAGGCTGATATCGGCGACAAGCCCGGTTTCCATGACATACTCCTCGCCGTTGAAGCTGCGGACTTCCTTGCCCTCGGCAATCGCGGTTCCGACGCCGGTTTTGGTGTAGAATGCCGCAATGCCCGCGCCGCCGGCGCGGATGCGTTCGGCGAGCGTGCCTTGCGGGTTGAATTCGAGTTCAAGGTCGCCCGCGAGATACTGCTCGGCAAACAGCTTGTTTTCGCCGACATAGGACGAGATCATTTTGCTGATCTGCCGGGTTTCGAGAAGCCGTCCAAGACCGATGCCGTCAACCCCGGCATTGTTCGAAATCACGGTCAGATTGCGCGCCCCCGAAAGCTCCACGGCTTCGATCAGCGCTTCCGGAATGCCACAAAGGCCGAAGCCTCCCGACATGATCACCATATCGTCGCGCAACTGCCCGGCCATAGCCTCTGTCGCCGACGCGAATACTTTCCTCATTGTCTCCTCCATTTCTGTCCGCAGAAGGAGACGATAAATCTTGTCATATGCCCGGCGTTAGTCGTATTTATACTGCATGGATCGAACTTCAGCGCCCCCGTTGACCTTCACATTGCCGCAACTGCCGGTTCCTCTCGTCTTTGCCACGCATCGGGTCATCCGGGATTGCAACAGCGAGTTCGCGGCGGTCTTCGGTTATGAACGCGAGGCGCTGATCAACAAGAGCTTCGCCCGGCTCTATCCGGCGCTCGAGGATTTCGTTCGCACCGGGAAAATGTGGCGCGACCATCTTCCCGGCGGCGCGGTCTATTATGACGAGCGGATCATGGCCGACACCGAGGGCCACCGCTTCTGGTGCCGCGTCAGGGGGCGCTCCTTCGATGCCGCGGACCCCTTCGCCGCCGCGGTTTATTGCTTTGAACCGATGACCCGTCCGGCAAGCGCGGGCACAAAAACCCTGACCGGCCGTCAGCGCCAGATCCTGGCTCTGGTCGCCCAGGGCAAGACCAATGCCGCGATCGCGGAGGAACTCAACCTGTCGCGCAGAACCATAGAGGCGCACCGTTTGCGGCTTGCACGCGCGATTGGCGTGCGCAACAGCTCCGAGCTGATCGCCTGGTTTCTCAACAGCGAGGACAGCCGCCTGTAGGTCGATTTTCGGACTGGTTTTCTCAAAACCGGAAGCGCTTTCCGTCTGTCGGGAACGAACGGCTATTTCAGTGCCGGCCGGCATCGCGGGAGCTCGTTGTTGAAACGGTCGTTTGTGCCGGTTCGGCTCACAGATCCATCTCCAGCGCGGACTTGGCCGAGGAAGTTCTTGAATACACGCCGGGAAGCAATCGGCTGTCGCGGATACGCATTGCCGGTCGACCTTGTCGCAAACCACGGCTATTGTTCGATATCGCCCGGTAACCTCGGGATGTCGAATGACGATGCCCGAGCGCAGGGTTGCGCGCCTCGCCGACCAACGGCTTGCGGGTTATTTCGGACAATTTGATCGGGATCATTTCGCGCGTGCCGGCGGAGTTGATAGTTTCTGCCCACGTTTGGTTGCAAGACTCACACCTGTCGCGGCCGAGAAAGACGCGATTTCGCCGGCTGCGCGGGCCATTCTTCGCGCGGCCCCCGTCAAAACCGTCGGCGCGGGTTGTCCCGCTGCCGCAATGAGAGGCAAAGTTGATGAAACGACGCGAGTTTTTATCTCTGGGCGCGCTTGGCGCCGCTGCCACCACCTTTCCCATGGGCATGGGGCATGCTGAGACAAAACCGGTCGCCACCAAAGCCAATATTGTCATCGTCGGCGCCGGCGCGGCGGGCACCACCATGGCCAATCGGCTGAACCAGAGGCTGGAGGGCGCGCGCATCACGATCATCGATCCGCGCACGACGCATCTTTACCAGCCGGGACTCAGCCTGGTCGCGACCGGGCTCAAGCCCGCCGACTACATCACTTCAGATGAGGAGCGCTGGCTTCCAGAAGGCGTGAACTGGATAAGGGAGCCGGTTGCCGCCATTGATGCGGAAAGCAGGATTGTCGCGACCGAAAGCGGCGCCGCGATTTCCTATGACTGGCTGGTGCTCGCGCCGGGACTTGTTCTCGATTACGACGCGATCGACGGATTTTCGAGGGATCTGATCGGCAGCAATGGAGTAGGCGCCCTTTACGGCGGACCGGATGACGCTGCCAGAACCTGGCAGGCGGCGCGAAAATTCACCGAGGAGGGCGGCACCGGGATATTCACCCGTCCGGAGACGGAAATGAAATGTGCCGGGGCGCCGCTCAAGCACACATTCCTGATCGATGATATCGGCCGGCGGGCGGGCAATGCAGGCAGGATGAACATGATCTATGCGGCGCCGCAGGCGAGCCTGTTCGGCGTGCCGATCGTGGCCGAGAAGGTCAGAATGCTGTTTGAGGATCGCGGCGTCGAGACGATGATGCAGCGCAGGCTCGTCGCTATCGAGCCTGGCGCGAAGCGGGCGGTCTTCGCCGTGGATGGCGGGTTTGAAGAGCTGGATTATGACTATATCCATGTCATACCGCCGCAACGGGCACCGGACTTCATCCGCCGATCCGGTCTTTCCTGGGCCGAGCGCTGGCAGGACCAGGGCTGGGTGGAGGTCGACCCTGCAACCCTGCGCCATCTGCGCTACCCGGAGATCTTCGCGCTGGGAGACGTGGCCGGCGTTCCGAAGGGCAAGACCGCCGCCTCCGTCAAGTGGCAGGCGCCGGTGGTGGAGGACCATCTGGTTTCAGCGATCGCGGGCCTTGAAGCCACACAGTTCTACGACGGTTATACCTCGTGCCCGCTGATTACCCGCGTCGGGCGCGCCATGCTTGTCGAGTTCGACTACCACAACAATCTGACGCCGTCATTTCCCGGGATCATCGCTCCGCTCGAAGAACTCTGGACCAGCTGGCTGATGAAGGAGATCGCGCTCAAGGCGACTTACAACGCGATGCTGCGCGGCCGGGCCTGAGGAGGAATTGCAATGAAAGACCTGACCATCGGCACGATGATTGCCGTTTTCGAGGAGATTTTCGGTCGCTACGTGTTCTGGATCATGGTGGCGCTGATCGTGCTTGTCACCCTGGCCTATTTCTATGTCCTGATCCGGGATCGCGCCGTGAGCTGGAAAAAATTCCTGCTGGCGCAACTCTCCATGCCGGTTGGCGCGGTGGCAGCCGTGTGGCTGCTGATGGCGACGACGCATTCGCAGCTATCGGATATGGGCGGGCCTGTCGATGTGCTGGTGCTGCTGGGCGTGGCCCTTGCCGGGGCGATCGGCATGGCCATATGTGTCTATACGATCGGTTCACTGATCGCCGGGCCGCGGTCGCGATCCGGAGGGCAGGGACCGTCCTGAACCACCGCCTGAAAAGGATGACAGCGATGAAAAACACCAAATTGATTGAATATCTTCAGCGTGCGGTAAACATGGAAATGACGGCTGCGCATCAGTATCAGTTGCATGCGCACACGCTTGAGGATTGGGGCCTGACGAAAATGGCCGCGAAGATGCGCGAGGAGATGACGGAAGAACTCGGCCACTCCGACCTGTTCATCGAGCGACTGTTCTTCCTCAAGGCATCGCCCAAGCTTGCCTTCGACAAGGAGCCGAAAAAGGCGGACAACCTGCCGGATATGTTCAGATCCGACATTGCCGACGAGGAAGAGGCTATCGCCGTTTATACCAAGGCCGCGCAGCATGCCGCCGAGCTTGGCGATATCGGTACGCGCACCTTGTTTGAAAAGATCGTGCTTGACGAGGAGGGCCACAAGGCCTGGCTCGAACTTCAGCTCGATCTGATCGAGCGTCTCGGCGAGAAGTCCTACAGTGCCAAGCTGGTTTCGTTCGCAGACGATGAGGGAGACGAGGGGTAAGAATGCCTCTCGGCCGCCAAAGTCGATGAATCGACAGCGCCGCCGGAAAAGAGGCCGCCTGTGTTCTGAAGGCGAGCCTCTGTCTTTCCCGATACGTTGTGAGCGAACACCCCATCCAGCGCTGGAAGGCACCGCTGAAGTTGGCGTGTTCCTCGTATCCGAGAGAAAAGGCGATCTCGGAGATGGAGGCTTCCGTCTCTCGCGGCAGCGTGAGCGCGCGTCAAGTCTGCACGGAACCTCGCCAAACGCGACCATTCGCTCCCGGGAACAGTTCCGCATCTTGCCGGCCACATGACAGGGCGGTGAGAATATCGTAGCTGTCAAAGAGAGACCAATGCGCGAAGAGACGAAATCGCATGAACATCAAGCAGCTCGAAGTCTTCCGCGCGGTCCTCTCGACCGGATCGACGATGAGCGCGGCCAAGAGCACCGGCCTCAGCCAGTCGGGCGTGAGCCGTCTCATCCAGCAACTCGAGTCCGATCTCGACCTGACATTGTTTCAGCGCGTGAAGGGGCGGCTGGTGCCGACGCCCGAGGCGCGAACCCTGGAGACGGAAGCGAAGACCGTCCTGCTCAATCTGGCGCGTTTCAGCCAGCTCGCCGACGAAATCCGCACCGGCGCGTCCGAAACGGAGGTGGTCCGCATCGGGCTTCCGAGCAGCATGTGGGAGAATTTCGCGCCTGCCATGCTGAAGGACTACCGCGACGGCTTTCCGGGCGTCAGGGTCGAGACCTTCTTCGAGACGACCATGACCATTCAGCGGATGATCGACCAGCGGGTGATCGATTTCGGCTTTCTGCGCCATGAAGGCGAAATCAGTCCGGGCATCCGGCTCGAGATCGTCGCCGAGGGCCGGAGCGTTGCCGTCATGCATCACGATCACCGGCTGGCGGCACGCGATGTCATCCGGCCGGAGGACCTGCGCGGCGAACCGCTGATCATGCTCGGCAGGCTGCGCGCCCACCGCGTCATGCTCGACCGGCTGCTGCAGGCAGAGGCCGTGCGGGCGGACGTGCGCATCGAAACCCATTCGAACTCGTCCGCCTGCGCCTATGCCGCCCAGGGATTGGGGATTGCGCTGGCCAGCAGCTTCTACGCCAATCTCTACAAGCACCTGCCCGTGGTGCAGAGAAATTTCGAACCGCGCCTGACGCAGCGCTTCGGGATCGCGACCGCCGAGGGCGTGCCGCTGTCGCTTGCCGCCAAGGGCCTGATGGCGGCGCTGAAACGGCAGATCGAGCGCTCGCAGGTGTCCGGCTAGGTCACCTCCTTTCCTGCATCCTGTTCCTGACGACAATACAGCCGAGTTAGGCGTTACTGCATATTTCTATGAAATTTCTCATAGTATTGCGGGTTCTTTTTCGCTTTGTCATACTTTCGTCAAGAAGCAAACCTGCCGCCTTCAAAGACAGGTCTCAGAGGGGTTCTGATGCTGAGATTTTTCCTCCATCGCGTTGCGATGGCCATACCGACAGTCATCATCGTGTCGATCGCGGTGTTCGGCCTGATCCGGCTCATTCCCGGCGATCCGGCCGCATTGATGCTCGGCGACATGGCCGACGACAGGCAGATCGCCGAACTGCAGACGGAGCTCGGTCTCGACAAGCCGCTGCCGCAGCAATTCCTGATCTGGAGCGAGAACGCGCTCTCCGGCAATCTCGGCCGATCGATCGTCAATGACGAGCCGGTGCTGCCGCTGGTTGCCGCGCGCTTCGTGATCAGCGGCGAGATCGTGCTGATTGCGGTGGTGCTGGCCGCCATTCTGGCCGTGCCCGCCGGCATCATCGCCGCATGGAAACAGAATTCGGTCACCGACCTCGCGCTTGTGGGAAGCGCCACGCTCCTGCTGTCGATCCCGACCTTCTGGCTCGGCCTGCTGCTTCTCCTGCTGTTCGGGCTGAAGCTCGGCTGGCTGCCGGTGCTCGGCTATGTCTCGCTGCGCGACAATTTCACCGAGGGGCTGATCTACATCATCATGCCGGTCGCGACCCTGGTGATGCACGAGATGGGCGTATTGCTGCGCATGGCCCGCGCCTCGACGCTCGAAGTGCTGCGCCTGGATTACATCACCCATGCCCGCGCCAAGGGATTGTCCGAAATGGCCGTTCTCTGGCGTCATGCCTTCAAGAACGCTTTCGGCCCGACCTGGACGATGATCGGCCTGATCCTCGGCAACCTGCTCGGCGGCATCGCCGTCATTGAGACGGTGTTCTCGATCCCCGGCCTCGGCCGGCTGATGGTCGACAGCATATTCCAGCGGGATTACCCGGTCATTCAGGGGTGCCTGCTGTTCGTGGCGCTCTCCTATGTCGTCGTCAACCTGATCATCGACCTGTTCTATCCGCTGTTTGATCCCCGGGTGACGGCACAATGAGAAAACTTTCCTATAATGCCGCGATCGGCGGATTCCTGATCGCTCTGCTGCTGATCGTGGCGCTGCTCGGGGTGTTCTGGACACCTTACAACCCGCTGCAGCTCGATTTCGTCGCCCGTCTGAAGCCGCCGAGCGCCGCCCACTGGATGGGAACGGACGAGTTCGGCCGTGACGTCTTGAGCCGGATCATGGTCGGCGCCGGCGCCAGCGTCTGGATCGGCACGCTGACGGTTACCTTCACGGTCGTCGCCGGCACGCTGATCGGGCTGGTGAGCGGTTATGCCCGCGGGTGGACCGACGGGCTGATCATGGCCGTCAACAATGCGCTGCTCGCCTTTCCCGGCATTCTTCTGGCGCTTGGCCTGCTCGCCGTCTTCGGCGCCAATCAGTACGGCATCATCTTCGCGCTCGGCATTGCCTATACGCCGTCGATGGCGCGGCTGGTGCGCGGCGTGGTGATGACGCTGCGCGAATCCGAATTCATCGAAGCCTCGAAGCTGATGGGCAACAGCGAGTTCTACACCGTTCTGCGCCATATCCTGCCCAATTGCCTGGCGCCGATGTCGGTGCTGGCGACCACCATGTTCGGCTGGGCAATCCTTTCGGAAAGCGCGCTCTCCTTCCTCGGCCTCGGCGTGCCGCCGCCGGCGCCGACCTGGGGCAACATGCTGGCCGCCGGCCGGCCGTTCATCGAGCAGGCCGTGTGGCTCGGCGTCTTCCCCGGCCTCTGCATCGCGCTCACGTTGCTGGGCATCAATCTTCTGGGCGACGCGCTGCGCGACAGGCTCGACCCGCGCATGAGGGGGCTGAAATGACCAGGGATATCCTCCTCTCGGTACGCAAGCTGACGCTTTGCCGCGGCGACGGCGCGAAGCTGGTTGACGGCGTTTCCTTCGACGTCCGTCCCGGCGAAATCTTCGGCATCGTCGGCGAATCCGGATCCGGCAAGACGCTGGCGACGCGCGCGCTGATGGCGCTTCTGCCCGCCGGAATCACGCCCACAGGCGGCGAGACCGTGTTCGAGGGACGCGACACGCTGACCATGAGCCTGCGGGATCTCAGGGCGCTGCGCGGCGCGCGGATCGGCATGGTGTTCCAGGAGCCGATGACCTCGCTCAACCCGTCCATGCTCATCGGGCGGCAGCTGGAAGAAGGGCTGAAGCTCCATACCGCACTTTCGCCGGTCGAACGGCGCACGGCGATCGTCGCCATGCTGGAGCGTGTGGGCATTGCCGATCCACAAGCGGCGCTCTCGGCCTATCCGCATGAATTCTCCGGCGGAATGCGCCAGCGCATCATGCTGGCCTCGGTGATGCTCCTGAAGCCGGCGCTTCTCGTCGCAGACGAGCCGACGACGGCGCTCGACGCGGTTATCCAGCGCGACGTGATGGAGCTGATGGTCGAGCTAACGCGCGCCGAAGGCACGGCCGTTCTGCTCATCAGTCACGACCTGCCGATGGTGGCGCGCTATACCAGCCGCATCGCGGTGATGGAAAAGGGCGTCGTCGTCGAAACCGGCACCACCGAAGACATTCTGACCAGACCGCAGCATGCCTACACCCGCAAGCTGTTGTCCTCGCTGCCCGGCCGCGGCGGGACGCGGGCGTTTTCGCCCGAGGATACGCCGGTGCTCGCCGTCGAAAATGTGATCGTCGATTATCACAAGGCGGGCGGGCTGTTCCGCAAAAGCCAGGCCAAGCGCGCCCTTCACGGCGTCTCGGTGAAAATCCGCCCGGGCGAGGTGGTGGCGCTGGTCGGCGGCTCGGGCTCCGGCAAGACCACGCTCGGCCGCACCATTGCCGGGCTGATCCACCAGACCTCGGGCGACATCCGGTTCAACGGCAGCCCGCGCGAACAGGACTGGGCGAACTATCGGCGAAACTGCCAGATGGTGTTCCAGGACCCGTATTCCTCGCTCGATCCGCGCATAACCGTCGTGCAACTCGTGGAGGAGGCGCTGCGCACCATACCCGGCCTCACCTCCGCCGAGCGCCGGCGTCGCGCGCTGGCGACACTTGCCGAGGTCGGCCTGCCGGGGGAATTCGCCAACCGGCTGCCGCATGAGCTTTCGGGCGGCCAGCGCCAGCGCGTCGCCATCGCCCGCGCCGTGGTGCGCGAGCCGAAACTGCTGATCGCCGACGAGCCGGTCTCCGCGCTTGACGTGACAGTCAGGGCGCAGGTGCTCGCCCTCTTCGCCGACCTTCAGAAGAAGCACGGCTTTTCCTGCCTGTTCATCAGCCACGACCTCTCCGTCGTCGAGCAGATCGCCGACCGGGTGATCGTGATGCAGCATGGCGAGATCGTCGAGGAAGGCCCGCGCGACGACATCTTCGATCACCCGCAGCATGCCTATACGCGGCGGCTGCTCTCGGCCATTCCCGCGCTCGATTTCAACGAGACCGGCGGCGTGAAACTCAAATGGCGGCTGGAAGACTGACATGACGCAAACAACCGAAAAGACCGAAACGACCGCCGCCGAGCTTGCGAAGATCTGTGACGCGCAGGATTTCACCGTGCGCTTCAAGGTCCAGAACCTGCTCACCGGCGAAACCATCGAACGCGGTGCGCAGGAGGAAACCCCGTCCGCCTCGACCCGCAAGATCTCGATCATGATGGCGGCGCTGAAGGCGGTCGGGGAGGGGCGGCTGAGCTTCGACGAGAAGATCGTCTATGAGCCGCATCACGCCGAGCAGGTGGCAAGCGGCGTGCTGCGCCATATGACGCCGGGCATGGTCCTGTCGTTCCGCGATGCGATCGCCGGCATGATCACGCTTTCCGACAATGTCTGCACCCATATGGTGTTCGAGCGGCTCACCCTTGAGGAGGTCTCGGCCTATTGCGCGGCGATCGGCATGACGGGCACGCATCACCGCTTCCTGATCCCGCCGATCGCGCTGCCGCATGACCACCCGCTCGACGCGGTGACGGTGACGACGGCGGCCGACCAGGTGATGCTGCTCGATACCATTCTGGCCGCCCAGACGGATGCCGCGGCTGCGGCCCGGCTCGGCATTTCGCAGGAGCTCTCGGCGTTCGCGCTGAAGATGCTGAAATCGCAGGTCCTGCGCTACGGAATTCACTCGCGCCTTCCCTTCGATACGGTGATCGCCAGCAAGGGCGGTCGGGGCAAGCGCGGGCGAATGGATGCGGGCATCGTCTATCGCGACGGCGCGCCGCTTTTCATCCTCGCCGCCTACACGGACGGGGTACCGCTCACCATGCCGGACGGGCTTCCCGGCTATACGGTGTCGCTTGAGACGATCGGCCGGCTTGCCCGCGCCTGTTTCACCGGACTTTGAAGACCCGCAGAGAAAACCAACTGCAAAGAGGGACGAACATGAAGAAATTTCTCCTCGCCGGCGTCATGCTGGCGGCGCTCACCCAGACGGCGGCGGCGCGCGACATCGTCGTCGCGCTTTCCTCGGACCTGCGCTCCAACGATCCGGGCGTCAACCGTGACGGCAATACCGATGCGATCATGATGCACATCCTGGAAGGGCTCGTCGGCTACACCGAAAACGGCGCCGTCGAACCGCTTCTCGCCAAATCGGTCTCGATGTCGGAAGACGGGCTGACCTACACTTTCGCGCTGCGCGATGACGTCACCTTCCACAACGGCGACAAGATGACCGCCGACGATGTGGTCTGGACCATGAACCGCTACATGGACGCGGCCAACAAGTGGCGCTGCCTGCCGGATTTCGACGGCAGCCGGGTGGTCAAGCTGACGGGCGTCGAGAAGGTTGACGACGCCACGGTCACGATGACGATTGCCGAACCCTCGGCGGTCTTTCTCGGTCTGATGGCGCGGCCGGAATGCGGTTTCACCGGCATCATTTCGCCGAAATCGGTGGGCGATGACGGCAGCTTTGTCGAGCCGATCGGCACAGGTCCGTTCAAGTGGGACGCGTGGAAGAAGGGCGAATACGTCCATCTCACGAAGAACGACGCCTATGTCTCGCCGGAAAACGACGGCAAGCCGGACGGCACGGTCGGCGCCAAGGCGCCGCTCGTCGACGGCGTCAAGTTCATGGTCGTTCCGGATGCCTCCACGGTGAAGGCCGGCATCCAGTCCGGCGCACTCGATCTCGCCGAAATCTCGCCGGACCTGATGCCCGAGTTCGAGGATCGGGACGACAGCAAGCTGATCGTCGCCGTCAACAATGGCAAGAACCTGTTCTACATGCAGACCCGCGACCCGGTTCTGTCGAACCCCGGCGTTCGCCGCGCCATGGCCATGGCGCTCGATCTGCCGCAGCTCGTCGCCGCCGCTTCCAACGGAACCGGCACGGCCAATTGCTCGATGATCGCCACCAACTCGATCTATTACAGCGAGACCCAGCAGAAATGCCTGCCCTACGACATCGAGGCGGCGAAGAAGGAACTGAAGGATGCCGGCTATAACGGCGAGCCGATCAGCATCATCGCCAACCGTCGCGGCAACGTCCCGAGCTATCCGGCGGCGATCATCGCCCAGGCGATGATGCAGCAGGCCGGCCTCAACGTTGAGATCGAGGTGATCGACTACGCCACCCAGGTGGAGCGCCGCCGTTCGGGCAATTACCAGGTGATCTCGCAGTCGGTCTCGCCGCGCCTCGACCCGGCGCTGATGATGAGCTTCTACGTTGGCGACAAGGATGAAAACACGTCGCTGATGTGGGAAAACCCGAAGGCCGTCGAATTGCTCGACGCCGCCTATCGCGAGACCGATCAGGACAAGCGTCAGCAGATCTTCGACGAATTCCACACGCTGATGCTTGAGGATATGCCCGGCCTGTTCATGTACGACATGGTCGACATCTGGGCGGCGACCGAGAGCCTCCAGGGTGCGCCCGTCTGGCAGGGCAATGCCCGCGTCTGGGAAGTCTCGGTCGACTGACCCGATTACGCCGCGCCGTTTTTCCGGCGCGGCTTCCCCTTCGGACAAATGATCACGCGGCCCGTCGAAATGGGCCGCGCGACCTTTCATGACCTCGAAACCCGCTGCTTTGGCAGCAAACAGGACCTTCCCCATGACGCAGCAGGCGCTTGAACAACTCGCGGATGAAATCGAGGCATTGAAGCCCGAATTCATCGAACTCTCCGACCGGATATGGGACCTGGCAGAGCTGAAATTCGAGGAATTCGAGTCGGCCCGGCTCCAGGCGGCGCTACTAGAGAAATTCGGATTTCGGGTGACCCGCGGCGTTGTCGGCATCGAGACCGCCTTTGTCGGCGAATATGGCAGCGGCAAGCCGGTGATCGCGATCCTCGGCGAATTCGACGCTCTCGCCGGGATGAACCAGATCGCGGGCATTGCCGAGGAGAAAGCCGAAAATCCGGGCGCGAGCGGCCATGGCTGCGGGCACAACCTGCTTGGCGCCGGCTCGCTTCTGGCTGCCGTCGGTCTCGCCCGGCATCTCGAAAAATGCGGTTTGCAGGCGACCGTGCGCTACTATGGCTGCCCGGCAGAGGAGGGCGGCGGCGCCAAGACGATCATGGCCGAAGCCGGGGTCTTCGACGATGTCGACCTCGCGCTGACCTGGCACCCCGCGCCGTTCAACGGCGTGCGCTCCACCAACAATCTCGCCGTGATCGAATACGACATCCGCTTCAAGGGGATCGCGGCGCACGCCTCCAACGCCGCCCATCTCGGACGCTCCGCGCTCGACGCCCTGGAACTGACCAATATCGGCATCAATTTCCTACGCGAGCACATGCCGGCTGATTGCCGGATCCATTACGCCATCACCGAAACCGGCGGCGTCGCGGCCAATGTCGTCCAGGCGCGCGCGGCCGGCCGCTACATGATCCGGGCCCCGGAGATCGTCGGCGCCCGGGCGCTCGCAGAACGGGTGAAAAAGGTTGCGGAAGGGGCAGCCCTGATGACCGAAACCAGTGTCGAGCTGGAACTGGGCAAGGCGACCAACAGCCTTCTGCCCAACATCACGCTCGAAACGGCGATGCATGAGCAGATGACCGCGCTCGGCCCCGTGTCGTTTGACGAGGCTGATGAGGCGTTCGCGAGGGATATTCAGGCGACGTTTTCCCAGGAGGCGATCGACAGCAGTATCCGGCTCTATCAGATCAAGGGCGATGCGCTATCGAATACGCCGGTCGACGGATCAGAGCCGCTGCACCGGGGCCTTCGAGCCTTCGAGGGGCGCTCCCATTTCCGGGCCGGCTCCACGGATGTCGGCGACGTGAGCTGGGCTATCCCCACAGCGCAGTGCTGGACGCCGGCCTGGGCGATCGGCACCAATCCCCATACCTGGCAGGTCGTTGCCCAGGGCAAGAGCCCGGCCGCCCACAAGGCGTTGGTGCACGCCGCCAAGGCCATAGCCGCCACCGGCATCAAGGCGATCTCCGACCCGGACCTGATTGAACGCGCGCGCGCGGAATGGAACGAGAAAACCAGCAAGCGCTGAAGACCGTGATCTGGCCACAATGCTGCCCTTGTGCGGCGCGGCGTCCAATCCGACAGCGGAATATTTCAATGAAGCTCAGTGTCGAGCCCGACTGAGCTTCGTTTGCCCCGGCGCGCTTCCGGGCAAGCGCCATCGGGGCGCGGTGCTTGCGGATGCCGCCGTTGAGCTGACCATGCGAATAATCGGATTGAGATTTTAAGCCCGGAGCGACCTCGGGCTCGACTGCCTTTCGGCGGAGATGGCTGGCGCAATACCGCGTCCGCAAGAACATTCTCAGGGCCCGTGTACCAAAATCATGCAGATGGTAAAGTGGCTCCCCGGGTCGGATTCGAACCGACGACCTGTCGATTAACAGTCGAATGCTCTACCGCTGAGCTACCAGGGAACATTCACGCCGTGTGGGGCGCTGCGGTGTGAGCGGGTTAATACAAATGGTGAGGTGATTTGCCAAGCCCTTTTCGATAAAAAAAGCAAAGAAGTTTGCGTCGCTCGCGTAACCGGCCGGTGAACCGGATCGGGCGGTCAGGATATGCTATGCCGTGCGTCCACGCTGGCCGACCTATCACGTCCGTCGCGTTCCGACTGGTGCAGGTCTCGCCGCGACCTTTCGATCCGGCGGCGCTGGCGGTGGCTACGCAACTGCGTTGCGGCGTAGCTGCGCGGGGAGACCACCAATTCATCACGCTCGCCGATAATGTCGAAAACCCGTTCGGCGGCGACGGGCCGGTCCTCCGAGGTGTAGGTTGCCACGATGGTGATGCGGATGCTCTCGATGGTCTCGAACCGGTCGAAATCCGGCGGCGACATTCTTTCGATCAATGTCCGGAAGGTGCCGAGGTCGAGATGCTCGGCAGCGGCCAGCGGCCCCTGGAACAGTTTGGCGCGCGGATCCGATGCGTTGTCGTCCTCGAAGGTGAGGTTGCTCAGAGAATAGCTGAAATGTCGCCGGCCGGCTTCGTCGTTCACGCTGAAATCGAGCAACACGGCGTCGATGAAGATCGCCTTGGCGCTCATGTTGGCAACAAGGCAATGACCATTGAGCGTGGGGCTGCCGCCGCGGTTGATCAGGATCTTGGCCCGTCGCCCCTCGCGGAACCCGCTGAACAGCATCTGAAGGTAGATCACCCAGATCATCAGCGTGGCGATGCTTGCAACGGCGCTGATCGCGGCCGCGTTATCGTTGATCCAACCCCACATCGCGATCTCCCTGGCACAGCGCGAGCGGGCCGATCATGGAAACGGTCTAGCTCTCGTTGCCCGCCGGCGGTGCGTCCTTCGTGTCCTGCTTCTCATTGGGGAGAACGGCTGTATCCGGCTTGTGTTCCCCGTAGTTGTCGCGCGCCAGATAGAGGGTGGAGGAGGGGTAGGCGAAGCTGGAGCCATTGCGTTCGACGATGTCCCGGATCGCGAGCAGCAATTCCTCCTGCACCTCCAGGAAAACATTGATGTCAGACGACGAGATATTGGCGTAGATGTCGATCAGCACGGCCGATTCGCCATATTCCACCAAGCGGACACGTTGGGGCGCTTCCAGCACGCTGTCATGGGATGACAGCAGCGCGCGCATATCCTCCATCACCCGGTTCAGCGTGTCGGCGTCGGTCTGGTATCTGAGGCCGATCTTGTGACGGAACAGGAACACGTCGCGCCGGCTGTAATTGGTGATCTTGCGTTTCACCAGATCGGCGTTGGCGACGATGATGAGGGTGCGGTCAAGGGCGCGGATGCGGGTCGAGCGGATTCCGATTTCCTCCACCGTGCCGGCGGTATCGTCGAACTGGAAGAAATCGCCGACCCTCACGATCCGGTCGGCGTAGAGCAGCACGCCGCTGATGAAATTCTCAAGCGTCGGCTGGGCGGCGAGGGCGATCGCCAGACCGCCGACGCCGAGACCGGCGACGACGCCGTAGATCGGAATGCCGATCTGCGTGGCGCCATAGCCGAGCACGACAATCGCCACGATGAAGGACATCACCTGAAAGCCGGTGCGCAGCAGGCTGGCATCGAGCGTGGCATTGCTGAGCGCGGGGTTGCGGATGGTCCACATATAGAGGATCTGCAGAAGCTGGTATGTGAACCACGCCGAGACTGTCCATATGACGGCGCTCAAAGCGGCAGTGGTAATCTGCAGCAGGTCGCCGGTGATATTGATCTGCTCCTCGATGAGGAACCGGATGATGTTTGCCATCACGATGATCAGCAAGGGCGCGACAATGCGGCGCGTCTGCCGTCTGGCGGGATCCAGCGGGACCGCCCGCCGTGCATTCCAGCGGCTGTAGCTGATCAGGCCGGCCATGGATATGACGACGATCAGCCCCAGTCCCAACCATTGCCAATAGGCCTGGTTGCCAAACTGGTATCGCAGCCAGTAGGGGCCTTCCAGAATAAATTCATACCAGTGGGGCGCGACCAGGTTGCCGGGGGTGTATATGTAATACTGGTAGAGGTCCTCGCCGCTATCGGCGATCATCGGCAGGGCTTTGACCTCTTCATAATCATCGGCGATCTGGTTGATCGTGCCCTGGGCGAAAAGATATTCACCCTCGCGCGGGCCTTCCTTCTGGCGCGCGATCGTCAGGCTGGTGCCGGGAATGATCCATTTCGCGGGGAGCGTGCCTTCCTCGGAGTCCGACAGGACGAAGGCGCCTGCGGCAAGGCCGGGTATTTCGTCTACCGGCGGAAGGTAGATCCGGTCGAAAACCTCCTGAAGCTGCAGCACCGTTTCGATACTTGCGCGCTGCCGCGACGCGGCCGGTATCGCCGAAAGATCGAACGTCCGCGCCGCCTTTTCGAGAAGCGACTGCACCAGAACAAGCTGATCGCGCTGGGCGCGGGTCATGAAGAACGTGTCGCCATCGAAATAGCTGTCGCGCACCTCAAGCCAGAGTTCGCTGGCCGTCTGCATGATCACCAGGAAGCTTTCGAGCGTCGCCCGCGGGCTGCGGGTGTCGGGCGGTGAAATCGGGTTTGTCACCAGCCGCTCATAGCGCGCTTTCAGTCCGGCGTTTCCCTGGGCATCCTGGAATATCTCCTGGACCAGCTCGGACGAGGTTTTCTCCTCATCGAGCTCCTGCGCGAAGGCGGAATGGAGCTGAAGGATTGCGGTCAGCATGATGACGAAAACAACCCGGGCCGCGAAATATCCGGCAGATTTTGAAAAGGTCAGCATTCGTCCCCCCACGGTTGCGACACATTCATCGCTTTCATTCAACACTATCCGATTCGCACGGCGTTTTAAGCCTGAAGCGCTGCCTTTCGATGGGGTTGACGATATCAGGAGGCGAGGCCTGACCAGAAGCGCTCCGTTTTAACGCGCCCGCAGGCGAACGGCGCAACTTCGCGAAATAAAATGAAATCGTGCCGGGCAGCGCTATTGCAAATCAAATTAAATCATTCTAAATCCCCGCCAACCCTTCGATCGATAAATGTTTGGCCTCGTGGCGGAGTGGTTACGCAGAGGACTGCAAATCCTTGCACGCCGGTTCGATTCCGGCCGAGGCCTCCATCTTACCTTTTTCACTTATCCAAATATCTGAAGTTACCTGAGTTTCTGCGCGGGTGTGGCAGTCGGGAACGTATCGGCGGCGGGTGGTGTGGCAGTTTGTTCGCTTTCCACCCCGGTTGCTGGCAGGAATTTTGAGCCTATCGGCGGGAGCGCCATACAGATTGCCCAACTTGCGGGAAGGCGCATTCCGGTGCGCCTTCTTTCTTGCCGCTTTTTTGCATGAAACTATCTCCCGTCTTGCATGCGGGCGGCAGCGCATCTATGAAAACATCTTGTGCGTCAGGACGGCGCAGAAGGGCGAATGTTTGCGAGGTTGATGGCCATGATGAATTTCGAAACGGCGCGCAGGAAGATGGTGGAGAACCAGATCCGGCCGACCGATGTGACAGCCCATCCGGTGCTTGAGGCCTTTCTCGCCGTTCCGAGGGAAGCATTCCTGCCGCCGCAATCCAGGCCGCTCGCCTATATTGACGAGGACATCCTCGTGAAGCCCGCCAACGAGGCAGGCCCCGCCCGCTACATGATGGAGCCGTCGCCGCTTGCCAAGCTGGTCCAGCTTCTCGACGTTTCCAAGGAAGATGTGGTTCTCGTGGTCGGCGCGGGCGATGGCTATGCCGCCGCCATCCTTTCGCTGCTGGCTCAGTCGGTGGTCGGCATCGACAGCGACGACGAACTCGTCGAAAGCGCGAGCGCGAAATTCCTGGAACTCGGCTATGACAATGCGGTGGTGGTCGGCGGCGGTTTGCCCGAGGGTTATCCCTCCGAGGCGCCCTATGACGCGATCTTTCTCAACGGCGCGGTCGAAATGGTGCCGGACGCGCTGCTGAACCAGTTGCGCGATGGCGGCCGGCTCGTCTGTGTCGAGGGCATGGGCCACGCCGCACGGGCAGTCATCTATCATCGCGACGGCGATGTGTTTTCGTCTCTCTCGTCCTTCAATGCAGCCGTCAAGCCGCTTCCCGGTTTCGCGCGCGTGAAGGTCTTCGAATTCTAGTAATCCGGAAGTTCTGCGTTACGTGTCCCGAAAATCCTGTGTACAGCGCTGAAAATATGACGGTTTCGGTCTTCATAAGGCTGGAGCTGACGTATCGTTGTCGGCGATTCGACGCTTGGGACGACGTTAACGCGTGGGAAGGTTTGTAATGGCGCAGCCGAAATTGCAGCAAGAACCCTCGATGGAAGAAATTCTCGCTTCGATTCGCCGGATTATCGACAGCGGCGACGACGTCGGGCGTTCGCCGAGAGCGGCGGGCCCGCGTGACAACGCTGCCGCGCCCAGAGAGAACCGCTATGGCGACCATGAGCCGCAGCGCCAGCAGGAGCGCGATCACGACACGCGCGAGCCACCGGTAGCCGATCAGGATCCAGAGCCTATCGGCGACAATGATTTCATATCACGCCGCCCCGCCTTTACCTTCGATGATGATCGCGAGCAGCCGAGGCAGGCGGACGCCCGACAGGATTCGGGCCTTGCCGAGCAGGAGACCCCGGAAACGGGCCAGACGCCTCTGGCGCCTGAACCGCAGGCAAGACAGTCGGTATCACCCGGTCCGCATCCGCTCGAATTCGACCGTCAGGCGGTCTATCCGGGTACGATCGGCGAGGTCGCGCGTCAGGTCCGTGAGGCGACCGGCGGAGCGCATCAGGAAAGTGATGCGGGTGGCGAGGCCTCCGAGCCGACATCGCATCAGGACGGGCTGCTGTCGGCGGGGTCCGAGCAGCGGATCGGCAATGCGCTTCACGCGCTCTCCGACGCGCTTGATCGCGAGGGCGCGCGCAGGATCGAGGAAATCGTGGTCGAGGAACTGCGTCCGCTGCTCAGGGACTGGATCGAGGAACATATGCCGTCGATCGTCGAGGAGATGGTCGGCAAGGAAATCGAACGCATGCGCAACGCGAAGCGCTGAAAATCCGTTTGTTCATCGTGTGAAAGCCGCTCCTGCCGGGGCGGCTTTGTTGTTGACAGGCCTGAAGCCAAGCGCTTAACAACGACAGGCTGCGAAGGGCCGCGGTTCCGTGTCGGGAGCCGCGGCGGCCCGCCGCCGTTTAATCCGGATGCGCGCGACATGCGTTCCACCGGTTTTGTTATCAGTCAGGAATTGGCGAAGACATGCTTGAGAAGACTTACGACGCCAAGAGCGTTGAACCCAGGATTGCCAGCCGTTGGGAGCAGGCCGATGCCTTCCGCGCCGGGGCCAATGCAAAGCCGGGCAAGGAGAGCTTCTCGATCGTGATCCCGCCGCCGAACGTGACCGGCTCGCTGCATATGGGCCACGCGCTCAACAACACGCTGCAGGACATCATGATCCGCTTCGAGCGGATGCGCGGCAAGGACACGCTGTGGCAGCCGGGCATGGACCATGCCGGCATCGCCACCCAGATGGTGGTCGAGCGGCAACTGATGGAGCGCCAGCTTCCCGGCCGTCGCGAGATGGGCCGCGAGGCCTTCATCGACAAGGTCTGGCAGTGGAAGGAAGAATCCGGCGGCCAGATCCTCAACCAGCTCAAGCGCCTCGGCGCCTCCTGCGATTGGTCGCGCGAGCGCTTTACCATGGATGATGGGCTGTCGGAGGCCGTCCGCGAGGTGTTCGTCTCGCTCTACAAGCACGGCCTGATCTATCGCGGCAAGCGCCTCGTCAACTGGGACCCCGAATTCGAAACCGCGATTTCCGACCTCGAGGTCGAGAACCGCGAGACCGACGGCCACATGTGGCATTTCAAATATCCGCTGGCCGGCGGCGAGACCTATACCTATGTCGAGAAGGACGAAGACGGCAATGTCGTGCTTCAGGAAACGCGCGACTATATCTCGATTGCGACCACGCGTCCGGAAACCATGCTCGGCGACGGCGCCGTCGCGGTTCATCCGTCGGATGAGCGCTATGCGTCAATCGTCGGAAAATTCTGCGAAATTCCGGTTGGCCCTAAAGAACATCGCCGCCTGATCCCGATCATCACCGACGAATATCCGGACAAGGATTTCGGCTCCGGCGCGGTCAAGATCACCGGCGCGCATGATTTCAACGACTACCAGGTCGCCCGCCGCAACCACATTCCGCTCTACCGGCTGATGGACACCAAGGCATCGCTGCGTGACGACGGCGAGCCCTATGCCGTCTGCGCGAAGCAGGCGATGGAAATCGCGAAGTCCGGCGAACTGCCGGGCGAGGCCGAGGTCGACGACATCAACCTGGTGCCCGACGAATATCGCGGTCTCGACCGCTATGCCGCCCGCAAGCGCATCGTCGACGCGATCAATGCCGAGGGCCTTGCCGTTACCGTGACCGACGCCGAGGGCAATGCCATTCCCTTCGTCGAGAACAGGAAGATCATGCAGCCGTTCGGCGACCGCTCCGGCGTGGTCATCGAACCGATGCTGACCGACCAGTGGTTCGCCGACGCCAAGACGCTTGCCGAGCCGGCGATTGAATCGGTCCGCGAGGGCCGCACCAATTTCGTGCCGAAGAACTGGGAAAAGACCTATTTCGACTGGATGGAAAACATCGAGCCGTGGTGCATCTCGCGCCAGCTCTGGTGGGGCCACCAGATCCCGGCCTGGTACGGGCCGGATGGCCAGGTCTTCGTCGAAAAGACCGAGGAAGAGGCGCTCGACGCCGCGATCCAGCATTATATCGCCCATGAGGGGCCGTGGAAGGCCTGGGTCGAGGAACAGCTCGAAAACTACGAGCCCGGCAATATCCTGACCCGTGACGAGGACGTGCTCGACACCTGGTTCTCCTCCGCGCTCTGGCCGTTCTCCACGCTCGGCTGGCCGGACGAGACGGAAGAACTTGCCCGCTATTATCCAACCAGCGTGCTCGTCACCGGCTTCGACATCATCTTCTTCTGGGTCGCGCGGATGATGATGGCCGGGCTTCACTTCATGAAGGACGAGGACGGCAATCCGATCGAGCCGTTCCACACCGTCTATGTCCATGCGCTGGTGCGCGACAAGAACGGGCAGAAGATGTCGAAGTCGAAGGGCAACGTCATCGATCCGCTCAACCTGATCGAGGAATACGGCGCCGACGCGCTGCGGTTCACGCTGGCGATCATGGCGGCGCAGGGCAGGGACGTGAAGCTCGATGAGAGCCGAATTGCCGGCTACCGCAATTTCGGCACCAAGCTCTGGAATGCCACGCGCTTCGCCGAGATGAACGGCATGAAGCTCGACGGCAGTTTCCGTCCGTCTGGCGCAACCCAGACCATCAATCGCTGGATCCTGACCGAGCTTTCGAAGACCACCGAAGAGGTCACCGCCGCGATCGAGAACTTCCGCTTCAATGAGGCCGCGGACGCGCTTTATCGTTTCGTCTGGCACGAGCTCTGCGACTGGTATCTGGAGCTATTGAAGCCGGTGTTCATGGGTGAGGACGAGGCCGCGAAATCCGAAGCCCAGCATTGCGTAGCCTACGTTCTGGCCGAAACCTACAAGCTGCTGCACCCGTTCATGCCGTTCATGACCGAGGAGCTGTGGACCCATATCGGCGGCGAGGGGCTTTGCTGCCACGCCGACTGGCACGAGCCGGGCTTCCGTGACGATGAGGCGGCCGACGAGATCAACTGGCTGGTCGATCTGGTCTCCGGCATCCGCTCGGCCCGCGCGGAAATGAATGTGCCGCCCGCAGCCAAGGCGCCGCTGATTTTCGTCGGCGCCAATGCAAAGACCCGCGAGCGCACCGCCCGCCATTATCCGGCGCTGGAGCGGCTTGCCCGCATTGACTCGCTCGATTTCGAAAAGGTCGCCCCCAAGGGCTCGGCCCAGGTGATCGTCGGCGAGGCCACCGCCTGCATTCCGCTCGGCGCGCTGATTGATGTCGCCGCCGAGACCGCGCGTCTGACAAAGGCGATCGGCAAGGTCGACGCCGATATCGAGCGGAGCCAGAAAAAGCTCGGCAACGAGAAATTCATCGCCAATGCCGATCCGGAAGTGGTCGCGACCGAGCGTGAACGCTTCGAGGAACTGCAGCAGCAGCGCGAGCAGTTGACGATCGCGCTTTCGCGGGTGACCGAAGCGGAGTGATGGCCGTTCCGGTCTCGGTTGTCATCACATTCGCACCGAATGGCCACCGTCGACGGTCAGTGTCTGGCCGTTGAGGAACGAGCCGGCTTCGCTGGCGAGCAAAAGCGCTGCGCCGGCGATCTCCGGCGGGCGGCCCCAGCGCTGCAGGGGCACACGCATTCTGGTGAATTCCAGCATCTTTGCGTCTGTAGCGAGATGCGCGTTAGTTTCGGTGGCGAACATGCCGGGCGCGATGGCGTTGCTGGTAATGCCGAACGGGCCGTATTCAACGGCGAGCGCGCGCGTGAGCCCGGCCAGGCCCTGTTTGGCGACGGGGTAGAGACTGTCGCCGGGCAAGGCCAGCTCACCCAGAACGGATGTCAGGAAAATCAGTCGGCCGTAGCCGTTTTGCTTCATCGCTTTCGCGGCATCGCGAGACAATGAAACGGCCGCAAGCAGGTCCGTGTCGATGAAAGCCGCGATTTCGTCGTCCGTGAAGGCATCAAGGCTGCGCCGGTCTCGCGCGCCGACATTGTTGACAAGGATATCGAGCTTTCCGCGCCTTTGGAGAATGTCGTTCAGTGCTTTGCCGCGGGCGGCGCGATCGGCGATGTCGAAGGCAGCATATTCCGCGCTGCCTCCGGCTGACCGCAGGTGCGCGCAGGCCTCTTCCAGCCCTTCGGCATTCCTGCCGGTAATGACGACATCGGCCCCAGCTTCGCAATAGGCCCGCGCGATTTCGAAGCCCAATCCGCGCCGCCCCCCGGTAATCAACGCCACGCGGCCATCAAGCGAAAAACTGTCAAGAATTGCCATGGCAGGATCTCCGGTCGGGCGAGGCGCCTTCAACGGGCACCCTGCAAATTTTCTTTTTTCAAGAAGCCTATGGAGAAGCGCGGGCGCCGCCTCTTGCCTTGCCCGCGCCTTGCCTCGGCGCTGATGTCCAGCGATAGCAGGATCATGATGTCGCCCGCCACCCGATTCAGCCAATATCCGATACGAAGATAGTGACGGCGAAGCGCCGGGCCGGAGAGGATGAGCGCCAGATGCAAAATGAGCATGGACGGTGATTCCGGCCGATGATCGCAAGTCTGCGAAGGGAGGACAGGCCTTGTCAAGAAACAAGCATGGAGATATCGAACCCGGCCGAGGCGACGTGACTGCACAGTTTCCTCCATTCGCAGCCGCCGCAGGCGCTGCGAATGTCATCTTTTACGAATGCAGTGCGTAGCTGCGCGATTTCCGCTCCATCGAGCCTCAGCCGGGTGCCAGGCCCGACCGAGGCGCCGATCAGACGGCCGACATCTCGGGCAGCCCGCTGGTCGCGCTCGCCGACGCTTTCCCGGTGGCAATGCGGGTCTGCCTCTCCCAGCAGCGGCTTGCAGATATCATCCGCGCCTGAGACGATTTCGATCGGCTCGCCGCCCGCGATCCGCCCCACGATTGCCGTCATGTTGGCCGTGAAGGCGGGGCTGTAGCCCTTGCCCGCATAGGTCAGCATGCAGAGGAGATGGTGCGGGCGCAGCCTTATGGTCATCGGCGAGCAAGCCCCTTCAGTGCGGCGGTGGCGAGTGCCGATTTCAATACCGCGCCGACGAGGAAGGGCAGGACGCCTGCCGTGATCGCCGCGCCAATGCCGATCATGGCCGAGAGCCAGGCCGCGCCGAGCAGAAGGCAAAGCGCATTGCCGGCAAGCATGGCCAGAAAGGCAAGGACGACGCGATGGCCGTTCCACCCGCGTTCGGCCAGAAAGCCGGTGACCATGCCCGCGATCGGGAAAGCGAAGAGATAGCCGCCCGTGGGGCCGATGAAATGGGCAAGGCCGGCGGCGCCGCCTGACAGAACGGGCAGACCCAGAGCGCCCTCCATCAGCCAGGCAATGATGGTCAGACCGCCGAGCCGCCAGCCATAAAGCGCGCCAATCAGCGTTACCGCGAATGTCTGCATCGTCACCGGAACCGGCACCATCGGCACGGCGATATAGGAGGATAGCGCGAGGGCCAGGGTGCCAAGGACCACGGCCGCGGCTTTCCAGGCGAGGCTGCGGTTCTGCGGCGCAAGCGGGCTGAACGCCAGCAGGAGGGCGGGTGTGAGTGAACGCATGAGACGTGCCTTTCAAAATTATAGATAATTTGTAGAATCTATCTCTAAAGGAATCCACACAACGGCAGGCAAAGCAAGCCCCGGCCTCTTTTGACCGAAGACTATTGTGGAGAACGGGGAAAGATCGGGCGCGGGTTGAGGTCACGCGCCGTTGCCCGCACGCCAGATACCGGCGGGCGGCAACCCGGAATTTCAGCGGGTTGCGCGGCCGGTTTGCGACTTGGCGGGCTTCTGGCCGATCCATTGCACATGGCGGCCGAGAAGCAGGACCGCGGCATCGACATCGCCGCGGCTCAACGCCGAAAGAATGGCGCGATGATCGCGATCGGTCGGCGTTTCCCATTCCGCGCGCCAGCCCGAAAACAGGAAGCGGGCGCTTGCGGTGTGAAGATCGTCGATGCTGCGCATCAGGCGCGGCATGGCGCAGGGGGCGAGAATCAGCCGGTGAAAACGGCGGTTGGCCTCTTCCCATGCCTGGACATCGCGCGCCTGATCGCCGGCGCGGGTCGCATCCTCGGCCTCGTCCAGAATGGCGCGGGTGAGATGCGGGGCGGCATTGCGCAGCGCCAGCACTTCCAGTGCCGAACGCATCTCGGCGATCTCGCGCACCTCCTCCATGCTGAAGCCCGCGACCCTGACGCCCCGGCGCGGCTGGCTTTCCACCAGACCCTGCGCCTCAAGCCGCCGGAATGCCTCGCGCACCGGAACGTGGCTGGCGCCGAACTCCTCGGCGATATGGTCCTGCCTGAGCGGCGCGCCTGCCGCGATCTCGCCGGAGACGATCCGTTCGGCAAGGGCGCGGCTGATGCGGGCGGCGATGGATTCCGGTTTGGCCATGGAATTATAGATAATCCGAGTTGCGGCAGAGGTCGAGCGGAGAGCAGCAAAAAAGGCGGGGCCGCCGGGCTCCGCCTTTCATGAGTTCCAAATGAAGCGGGCAGCGCCCGCCTGCGCTTAGCGCTTGGAGAACTGGAACGAACGGCGGGCTTTCGCGCGGCCGTATTTCTTGCGTTCCACCACGCGGCTGTCGCGGGTCAGGAAGCCGCCCTTCTTCAGCACCGGACGCAGGCCCGGCTCGAAATAGGTCAGCGCCTTGGAAATGCCGTGGCGAACCGCGCCGGCCTGGCCGGAAAGGCCGCCGCCGGCAACCGTTGCGACGATGTCGAACTGGCCGTCACGGGCGGCAGCGACGATCGGCTGCTGAAGCACCATCTGCAGGACCGGACGACCGAAATATTCGGAAAAATCCTTGCCGTTGACGATGATCTTGCCGCTGCCGGCCTTCACCCATACGCGGGCGACGGCGTCTTTACGCTTGCCGGTGGCATAGGCGCGGCCAAGGTCGTCAACCTTGCGCACATAAACCGGTGCTGCCGGGGTGGTTTCAGCGGTCGCAACGTCGCCAAGCGTCTTCAGATCGGACAGATCGGCCATTATGCGCTCCTCACATTCTTCTTGTTGAGCTTGGCAACGTCGAGGGCTTCGGGCTGCTGGGCTTCATGGGGGTGGTTGGTGCCTGCATAGACGCGCAGGTTCTTCATCTGGCGGCGGCCGAGCGGGCCGCGCGGAACCATGCGCTCGACAGCCTTTTCGATGACGCGTTCCGGGAAACGGCCCTCGATGATCTGGCGCGCAGTGCGTTCCTTGATGCCGCCGGGATAGCCGGTGTGCCAGTAGTAGACCTTGTCGGTGTACTTCTTGCCGGTCATGGCGACCTTGTCGGCATTGATGACGATGACATTGTCGCCGTCGTCAACATGCGGGGTGTAGGTGGCTTTGTGCTTGCCGCGCAGGCGCATGGCGACGAGTGAAGCGAGACGGCCGAGGACGAGACCTTCGGCATCGATCACGATCCACTTCTTTTCCACCTCTGCGGGCTTCTGGGAGAAGGTAACCATTGTGTTGCTCTCGATTTTAATTCCAGCCCCGAAGGGTGGACGTTTCTTGTTGCTTTGCTTGGGAAAATGCCCAAGCCTGATCACATATTCGGCCTTGCCGGATATGCTGGCGGTTGTATAGAGGCGTCCGTGGCAATGGTCAAGCGGCTAAATTGGCGCGAAAGCCAAAATAATTGTTTTATATCAATCGCTTAAAAATACGGTATTTAGTTACCACATATCGTTCGGCGGATCGCGCCGCGATGATGGGGAAATTTCACAGTACAAGAGGCGCTTTGGCGATTGACTTTGCGCGTCAATTTGTGGAACATAAAGAGAACATAACTTGGGAGCGGTACAGATGAAGTTCGATCGCAGGATCAGCATGATCACGCTTGGCGTGGAGGACATCGCAGAGGCGACAGCGTTCTACGAGCGGCTGGGCTGGAGCAGATCATCGGCCTCGCAGGAGAGCGTGACCTTCTTCGCGCTCGACGGGATCGTGCTCGGCCTGTTCGGCAGAAAGGCGCTGGCGGAAGATGCCGGGATCGAGGGAGTGGAAGAAAACGCCTCGTCCTTTTCAGGTGTGGCGCTCGCCTACAATCTCGAATCTGAAGCCGAAGTCGACGCGGCGCTGGCTTTCGCCGAAAGCTGCGGGGCGCGCATCGTAAAGCCGGCCGAAAAGGTGTTCTGGGGCGGCTATAGCGGCTATTTCGCGGACCCGGACGGCCATTTGTGGGAAGTGGCGTTCAACCCGTTCTCGCCGCTGGATGAAAATGGGCATATGGTCCTGCCCGAATAGTAGCATTCGGTCAGCCATGCGTACGGATCACGGCGAGGAATTCCTCGCCGTAGCGCTCCAGCTTGGTCTGGCCGACGCCGGAGACCGCAAGCATTGCATCCGGCGTTGTCGGCCGCTCGGCGGCGAGCGCGATCAGGGTGGTGTCGGGGAAGATGACATAGGGCGGCACGCCATGTTCCTTGGCAAGCGCCGTGCGGGTTGCGCGCAAGGCCTCGAACAGGGCGCGGTTTTCCTCCGGAACGGCCGCCCGTTTCTCGCTGCCGCGCCTTGCCGATCCGGTCGTCTTGCCGCGCGTCGGACGGTCGGTGCGAAAGCGCACGGTCTTTTCCTTGCGAAATACCGCGCGGGCTTCGGGCATCAGCTTCAGCGCGCCATAGGCCTCATGGTCGACGGTGATCAGGTCGGCGGCCAGCAATTGCCGGTAGACCGACTGCCAGATCTTGACCGGCAGGTCGCTGCCCGCGCCGAAGACCGGCATTTGCGCATGGCCGAAGCGTTCGGTCCGTTCGGTCTCCTTGCCGGTCAGCACGTCGATCAGGTGGCCGGCGCCGAAACGCTCGCCGGTGCGGTATATCGCAGCCATCGCCTTGATCGCGGCTTCCGTGCCGTCCCAGGTTTCGACCGGCTTCAGGCAGGTATCGCAATTGCCGCAGCCGCCGGGATGGGCCTCGCCGAAATGGGCGAGGATCGCCTGTCTGCGGCAGCCCGACGTTTCGCAGATGCCGAGCAGGGCGTTGAGCTTGGCGCGCTCGACCCGCTTGATCTCTTCCACTGCATTGCCGCCATCGATCATGCGCCCGCGCTGCACCACATCGGCCATGCCGTACACCATCCAGGCATCCGACGGCAGGCCGTCGCGGCCCGCGCGCCCGGTCTCCTGATAATAGGCCTCAACCGAGCCCGGCAGGTCGAGATGGGCGACATAGCGGACATTCGGCTTGTCGATGCCCATGCCGAAGGCGACGGTCGCGACCAGGCAAAGCTCTTCCTCCTTCAGAAATGCGTCCTGATTGGCATCGCGGCGTTCGCGATCCATGCCGGCGTGATAGGCAAGGGCGCGAATGCCCTGGCCGTTCAGCCATTCGGCGGTGTCTTCCACCTTGGCGCGCGACAGGCAGTAGACGATTCCGCTGTCGCCCTTGTGACGGGCAAGGAAATCCAGCAATTGCCGGCGCGGCTGGTCGCGTTCGATGATTTCATAGGCGATGTTCGGCCGGTCGAAGGAGGTGGTGAACACCTCCGCCTCCTCCAGCGCCAGCCGCTCGATAATGTCCTCGCGGGTATGTGGATCGGCGGTTGCCGTCAGCGCCATGCGCGGCACGCCGGGAAAGATCTGCTTCAGCGCATCAAGCGAACGGTATTCCGGGCGGAAATCGTGACCCCATTGGGAGACGCAATGCGCCTCATCAATCGCGATCAGCGCGATCTCGACGCCTGCCATTATCTCGCGGAAACCGGCGGTCGCCATCCGTTCCGGGGTCACGTAGAGAAGATCGAGCGTTGCGTTGTCGAGCCCGCTGCGGATCGCGCCATATTCCTCGCGCGAAAGCGTTGAGTTGAGTGCTGCGGCGCGAACGCCGAGCTGCTTCAGCGCCTCCACCTGGTCGCGCATCAGCGCGATCAGCGGCGAGACCACCAGCGCCACGCCCGGGCGGCAGAGCGCCGGCACCTGATAGCAGAGCGATTTGCCCGCGCCCGTGGGAAACAGCACGACCGCATCGCCGCCCGCAACCACCTGCTCGACCACAGCCTGCTGCTTGCCCCGAAAGGCGGAATAGCCGTAGACGGATTTCAGGATGGCGAGCGGATCGGCGGTGGCGGCATTTGACATCAGCAAGCCATAACGCGGCGCGTCCCGAAGGCCAAGCACGCGTTGCACGGGAAAGCGTCTGCCCACTGCCTTTTTCTTGCATTCGGCTCCCGCCGGGGCGATAAGCCCAAACAACAGACAAAGGCAGGCAACCATGGCAGGCACGAACAGCGAGCGTCCGCTTATCGCGGAAGGCCCCGTGATCATTCTGGTCAATCCGCAACTGGGCGAGAATATCGGCATGGTGGCGCGCGCCATGGCCAATTTCGGCCTTGCCGAACTGCGCCTCGTCGAGCCGCGCGACGGCTGGCCGAGTGACAGCGCCCGCTCCGCCGCCTCCAAGGCCGATCATGTGATCGATGGCGTTCAGGTGTTCGACCGGCTCGAGGACGCGATCGCCGATCTCAACTTTGCCTATGCCACCACCGCCCGCAGCCGCGACGGCTTCAAGCCGGTGCGCGGTCCGACGGTTGCCGCCGATACGCTGCGCGCGCGCCACAGGGCAGGGGAGCGTTGCGGCATCCTGTTCGGGCGCGAGCGCTGGGGGCTCAAGAACGAGGAGGTGGCGCTCGCCGACGAGATCGTGACTTTCCCGGTCAATCCCGCCTTCGCCTCGCTCAATATCGCCCAGGCCGTGCTGCTGATGTCGTATGAATGGATGAAATCCGGCATGGCGGATGAGACCGAGACGCCGTTTCAGGCGATGGAACAGACGCCGGCAACCAAGGAAAACCTGTTCGGCCTGTTCGATCATCTCGAAGAGGCGCTGGAGGCGCGCGGCTATTTCCGCCCTGCCGACAAAAAGCCTAAAATGATAGACAATCTGCGGGCCGTATTCACTCGCAGGGCGATGAGCACGCAGGAGATCCATGTGGTGCGCGGGGTGATCTCCTCGCTCGATCGCTATACCCGCAAGAACCCGCGCGGCCAGGATGGCGGCGATGACCTATGACAGCGACGGCCCGGTTCTGATCTTCGATTCCGGCATTGGCGGACTGACGGTGCTGCGCGAGGCGCGGATGCTGATGCCGGAGCGCCGCTTCGTCTATATCGCCGATAACGCCGCCTTTCCTTATGGCGACTGGGAGGAGGGGGCGTTGCTCGACCACCTTCTGCGCCTGTTCGAAAGACTGCTTGAGGACATCCGCCCGGCCTGCGTGATCATCGCCTGCAACACCGCCTTCACGCTTGCGGGCGCGGCGCTGCGCGAGAAGTTTCCCGCGACCGTTTTCGTGGGCACCGTACCCGCCATCAAGCCGGCCGCCGAGCGCACCGTTTCCGGCCTCATCTCCGTGCTGGCCACGCCGGTGACGGTGAAGCGCGATTACACTAGGGCGCTGATCGAGAGTTTTGCCAGTCATTGCCATGCGCGCCTCGTCGGATCGCGATATCTGGCAACCCTTGCGGAGGATTATATCTGCGGCATCGCGGTGGCCGATTCGGCGCTCTGGGCCGAAATCGCCCCCTGTTTCGTCGAGGAGGAGGGCAGGCGCACCGATATCGTGGTGCTGGCCTGCACCCACTATCCGTTCCTTGCCAACCGCTTCCGCAAGCTCGCGCCCTGGCCGGTGGACTGGCTCAACCCGGCCGAGGCCATCGCCATGCAGGCAAAGCGCGTGCTGGGAAAGCCGGCCGCCAGCGCGGATGGCGGCCCCAATCATGATTTCGTGATCTTCACCGGCGAAAACCTGCGCCCGGAAACCGTGCGGCTGATGCAGGGTTTCGGCCTGAAGATCGCAGCGCGGCGATAGCGCGTTTTCGGCCCCGCCGATCTTTATCCGTCATTCCCCGACCTGAGCTGCCGCGATGTTTCTTCGCGCCGCGGGGATCCTCGATCGTTCCGAAATGAATGCCGCCAATTCGCGCCTTGGCCCGGCGCGCAAGTAATTCTGGGCATAAAGTAAGTTGCCTGACTTATAATAGTTAGTTACATAACTTAATGTATGAATCGGGCGCGGTATCGATTGCGCTCATCAGGCCGGCTTGGCAGGGCGACCAATATCATTCAGAACAGATGAAACCCCGCAGGTTGAGGTCGCAATTGAGCAAGCGAGATATTGGAAAACGCGAAAAGCTGGTGGAAGCCGCTGTCAACCTTGCCTACCGGCAGGGCTATACCCGCACCACGATCGCCGACATCGCCCGGGAATCCGGCGTGCCGCTCGGCAATGTCTATTATTATTTCAAGACCAGGGACGATATCGCGACCGCGATCCTCGACCATCGCAAGGGCCAGTTCGAAAGCCTCAAGACCGAGCTGGCCGGCCTGCCGTCACCCAAGGCCCGGCTGGTTGCGTTTGTGAACGCGACTGTCGGCAATGCCGGGGAGATCGCGCTGAAGGGCTGCCCGACGGGCTCGCTGAGCGCGGAACTTCTGAAGGCCGGCGACAAGGCTGCGGTGGAAGCCTTCCCGCTGCTTGCCGCGCCGATGGCATGGATGGCCGAACAATTTGCCGAAATGGGGCATGGCGAGGATGCCGAGGCGCTGGCGCTGCAACTCCAGTCATCGCTTCAGGGCGCATCGCTGCTGGCGCAAAATGCCCGCAACCCCGAGCTTCTGGCGCGCGAGGGGGCAAGGCTGAAGATGTGGATCAACGGGCTTTAGAGCATTTCGCAGTCAGGTGGAAACCCCTGACGTCCGCGAAAATGCGTCAAAACAAATAAATAGAGCATTTCCGGTGATCCCGTTTTCACCGGAAATGCTCTAACGCTCAACCCGCAGCCAGCCCGGGAATCGGCACGCCGAAGGTCTGGGCGAGCAGCACGCAGTTCAGTCCGAGCACGGCGATTGCGCCAAGGATGGCGAGCGCGCCGATGATGCGGCCGTTGGCATACTCGCCCATGATCCGGCGGTTGCGGGTGAAGATCACCAGCGAGATCATCGGCACCGGCAGCGCGATCGAGAGGATGATCTGGCTGACGACCAGCGCCTGGGTGGCGTTGACGCCAAGCGCCACGACGACAAACGCCGGCACCATGGTGATCAGCCGCCGCAGCCAGATCGGAATCCGGAAACCGACAAAGCCCTGCATGATCATCTGCCCGGCCATGGTGCCGACGACGGAGCTGGAAATGCCGGACGCAATCAGCGAGATGAGAAAAGCGGCCGCCGCCGCGCCGCCAAGCAGGGGCGTCAGCGTGTGGTATGCGGTCTCGATTTCGGCGACCTCGCTGTGGCCGTTGTGAAACGCGCCTGCGGCCATCATCACCATCGCCATATTGACCACGCCGGCGATCGCAAGGGCCGCCACCACCTCGATATTGGAAAACCGCAGAACGCGTCGGCGTTCGGCCTCGCTTTTGACGGCCACGCGATGCTGGGTGAGACCGGAATGGAGATAGACCGCATGCGGCATCACCGTCGCGCCGATAATGCCGACGGCGATCGCAAGGGCGGCGGCATCGGGAATGTCCGGACGAACCATGCCCGCCGCGGCTTCGCCCCAGGCCACGGGCGCAATGAAAAGCTCGATGATGTAGCAAAGCCCGATCACGCCGATCATGGCGCCGATGATCAGTTCCATCGGCCGGAACCCGCGCCGCTCGAACAGCAGAATGGCATAGGTGACGACCGCGGTGACGCCCATGCCCGCCATCAGCGGCATCCTGAACAGCAGTGCGAGCCCGATCGCGCCGCCGAGGAATTCGGCAAGATCGGTCGCCATCGCCGCGATCTCGCTGACGATCCAGAGCAGGATCACGACCGGTTTGGAAAACTCATCGCGGCAGACTTCCGCCAGGTTGCGTCCGGTCACGATGCCGAGCTTGGCCGACAGCGCCTGAAACAGCATGGCGACCAGATTGGCGAACAGAACCACCCACAGCAGCGTGTAGCCGTAGCCCGCGCCAGCCTGGATATTGGTGGCGTAATTGCCGGGATCGACATAGGCAATCGCGGCAATCACCGCGGGCCCGACAAACAGCAAAGCCGATTTCGGCCGCACCCGTCCGGAGGCGAGCGCTTCCTCGATGGCCGTATTGGTTCTGTCCGTCAGGGAACGACGTTTGGTGGTCAGGTCTGCCATGGGGAGGGCGCACCGCAGTTTCTGGAATTGTTCGAAATATAGCCTGGGCTACATTTTTGTCAATTGGCGTTATTCGAGGTCGTGACCAATGGCGGTTTGCCTTGCTGGTCGCCACCGGGTACAAGGGATAGACGATAATTTACCCTCGGCTACAGATTGGTTGGGACTTTTGGAGAGTGGCCGATGAGCGATGACAGCAGACCATCCGATTGTGATGCGGCCGACCGGTTTTCAAAAATGCGGTCCGAGCGCGCGAGCGCGCTTCTGGAAGACTATACCGAGCTGATCGCCGATCTGATGGCCGAGCATGGCGAGGCGCGGATTGCCGATATCGCCCGCTCGATGGGGGTTGCGCACCCGACGGCAACCAAGGCCGTCGCGCGGCTGAAGCGCGAGGGACTGGCGACATCGCGCCCCTATCGCGGCGTGTTCCTGACGCCAGCGGGCGAGGCCATGGCAGAGAAGGCGCGGCAGCGCCACCGGATCGTGCGCGAACTGCTGCTGGCTGTCGGCGTGCCGGCCGATGCCGCCGAACTCGACGCCGAGGGCATCGAGCACCATGTTTCTGAGGAGACTCTGAAGGCCTTCGCGGCCTTCCTGGGCGCGAAAGGCGCGGCCCACCAACGCTGACGCCGGTAGGGTTTCTAGTCCCAGAATGATCGGCCGGCTTCGTTGCGCGCCTCGGCTGGCGTGACGCCGACATCCTTCAGATGATCGTCTGAAAGTTCCAGCAGCGCCATGCGCTGGCGACGCCTCTGCGGCCAGCGGACGAAAACGGTGCGAATCAGAAGATCCGCGGCGCGGCGGATAACGCGGAAAGGCGTCGCGCTCCGTGCTGAGATGGAATCGGTCATAGGGTTTATCCTCACGGTTTCCGGGAGGTTCTATGCTGCTGCCGTAGCGATTGTTTCGGTCGCGGCCGAAACGATCGCCGCAGACGGCGCGTGCCCGCGGTGCTAGATTGGGCGCATGACAAACATGGTTTCCGCAAACACGCTTGCCTCGATCGCGGCCCTCATCGGCGATGTCGCGCGGGCGAACATGCTCTCCGCGCTTCTGGGCGGAAAGGCGCTGACGGCGGGTGAACTTGCCGCCGTCGCCGGCGTATCGCCGCAGACGGCGAGTGGCCATCTGGCCCGCCTTGTCGACGGCGCGCTGGTGACGGTCGAAAAGCAGGGCAGGCACCGCTATTTCCGTCTCGCTTCTGCCGAGGTGGCCGAGACGCTGGAACATCTGAGCCTGCTGTCGACGACGGGACCTGCCCGCCACCGCCCGACCGGGCCGAAGGACGAGGCGATGCGGGTTGCGCGCACCTGCTACGACCACATGGCTGGCGCCATCGCCGTCGGCATCACCGATTCGCTGGTGCAATCGGGATATCTGGAATTCGAAGGGGCCGCGGGGCTGGTGACCGAAACGGGCCGGACTTTCTTCTGCGAGTTCGGTGTGCCGCTCGCAGAGGCCGGGAAAAGCCGGCGCGCGCTATGCCGCACCTGCCTCGACTGGAGCGAGCGCCGCCACCATATCGGAGGCTGGCTGGGAGCGGCCATGCTCGCGCGCTGCTCAGAGCGCCACTGGCTTCGCCCGGCAAGGGAAGGCCGGGCGCTGACGCTGACGCGGGAAGGACAGGCGGGTTTTGCGGCCACATTCGCGATCGACCCGGCGGTGCTGCGCATTGTTGCGTGAGGCGGAAAGCTGTGGGTAACGCCCGCCGCCGCACGACCGCGCCCGCGCCGACCTGCTATAGCAGGGCCGGCGGATACCCGTCCTCGCAAACCTGCGGCATGTCCCCGGCAACTCCATCCGAAACGAAGGCGAAGGCGAAAGTGCAAGTCGACATCGATATGGGAACGACATCGACCGGTGACGTGGCCAGTCTCGATATCGAGGAATTGCTGGCGACCCGGCTTCTGGTGCAGGGCAATTCCGGCTCCGGCAAGTCGCATCTTCTGCGCCGCCTGCTCGAACAATCGGCCAAATGGGTGCAGCAGGTGGTGATCGATCCCGAGGGCGATTTCGTCACGCTTTCGGATTCTTTCGGCCATGTCGTGGTCGATGGCGAGCGCTCCGAAGGCGAACTGATCGGCATTGCCAACCGCATCCGCCAGCACCGCGTCTCCTGCGTTCTGACGCTGGAAGGCCTCGAGATCGAGGACCAGATGCGCACCGCCGCCACCTTCCTCAACGCGCTGTTCGATGCCGATCGGGATCACTGGTATCCGGTGCTGACCGTGGTCGACGAGGCCCAGATGTTCGCGCCGTCCGGCGGCGGAGAGGTAGCCGAGGAGGTGCGCCGGCAATCGCTGGGCGCCATGACCAATCTGATGTGCCGGGGCAGAAAGCGCGGGCTCGCCGGCGTGATCGCCACCCAGCGGCTCGCCAAGCTTGCCAAGAACGTCGCCGCCGAGGCCTCCAATTTCCTGATGGGGCGGACCTTTCTCGATATCGACATGGCGCGCGCGGCCGATCTTCTCGGCATGGACCGCCGCCAGGCCGAACAGTTCCGCGACCTGAAGCGCGGCAATTTCGTGGCGCTCGGGCCCGCGCTGTCGCGCCGCCCGCTCAAGGTGATCATCGGTCCGGTGGAAACCTCGGCGCGTTCCTCCAGCCCCAAGCTGATGCCGCTTCCCGACAAGCCGGAGGATGTCGACGATCTGATCTTCACGCCCGATCCCGAAGACCTCGCCCGGCAGGCGAGCGCGCCGCGCCGGGTAACGCCCCGCCCGCGCCCGACCATCGACATCATCGACCAGCTTGCCCAGTCCGCCGATAGCGCGCCGGAACCGCGCGGTCCGCGCATGGCGTCGATGAGCGATGAGGAGCGCGAAGACTGGATCGCGATGACGCTGGCCGAGATCGCGGAGGGAAAGGAATCCGCTTTCCGTTCGGATTCAGAGCTTTACCAGGATTTCCTGATGCGCGGTCGCATGAAGCGGATATCCGGTGCGCCGCTGTCCATGTCCGATTTCCGTCGCCGGCTCGCGGTCGCCCGTTCCGGCGTCGATGACGCGATGGCTGAAAGCGAGGCCTGGCAGATGGCGCTGTCGCTGACGCCGCATGTCACCGATGACCTGCAGGGCGTGTTCCTGATGCTGGCCAAGGCCGCACTTACCGGCGATCCGTGCCCCTCGGACGCGACGATCGCGCGCGCTTACGGCACCCATTCCGCCCGCCGCGCCCGCCGCTTCCTCGACTGGTTCGAGGAACAGGGCCTGATCGTGCTCCACACCGAGCCCGGCGGCAAACGCGTCGTCGCCTTCCCCGATCTCGACGCCAGGACCGAAGGCGGCGATCCAGACGCGCCGGCCGATGCCGGCGAGCGGCGGATGCTGCGGAATAATTAGGAGGCAGGGCGATTGCATATGGCTTCGCCGCACAGCCCGCAAACCTTCTCGCCCCGGAGGGGAGAGATGTCGCGACAGCGACAGTGAGGGTCGAGTCTATCCCCGCAAACGCCCTCGCAAGCGGAAACGCTGCTTCACCCTCACTGCCCCTTTCGGGGCATCTCTCCCGCAAGCGGGAGAGAGTATCGGGAGCAAGTCGCGAAGCCATATGCGATTGCCTCGCGGTTGGTCAGGCCGGAGAGGGGTGAGGCTATGGACCGCGCTAACCCGCGCTCAGATAGCGGATCGCCTCGTCGCGGCGGAACAGGTAGAGCAGGGTTCTAAGCGCCGCGCCGCGCTCGCTCTGCAGCTCCGGATCCTTGTTGACGATATAGCCGGCGTCCTTGCGGGCGATGGCGAGGATATCGCCGTGCGCTTCCAGACTTCCAAAGCGAAAGCCGGGTATGCCGGACTGGCGGGTGCCGAGAAGCTCGCCTTCGCCGCGCAGTTTCAGATCCTCCTCGGCGATGCGAAAGCCGTCATTGCTTTCGCGCAGCACCGAAAGCCGGGCGTGGCCCATTTCCGAAAGCGGCCCCTTGTAGAGCAGGATGCAGGAGGAAGCCTCGTCGCCGCGCCCGACCCGGCCGCGCAACTGGTGAAGCTGGGCAAGGCCGAAGCGCTCGGCATGTTCGATCACGATGATCGAGGCATCCGGCACGTCGACGCCCACTTCCACCACGGTGGTGGCAACCAGAAGGCGGGTTTCGCCCGACCGGAATGCCTCCATCGCCGCATCCTTGTCGGCGGACGACATGCGGCCATGAATGAGGCCGACCTTATCGGGACCGAGCGCCTTTGCCAGCGTTTCGTATCGCTCCTCGGCCGACATCAGGTCTACGGCCTCCGATTCCTCGACCAGCGGGCAGATCCAGTAGGATTTTTTTCCTTGGACCAGTGCATCGCGCAGCCGGCCGACAATATCGCCGATCCGCTCCAGCGGGATCGTCACGGTCTGGATCGGCTTTCGCCCGGCCGGTTTTTCGGTGAGGTTGGAGACATCCATGTCGCCGAAGGCGGCGAGCACCAGCGTGCGCGGGATCGGCGTTGCCGACATCACCAGAAGATGCGGGGCCATGCCCTTGGCTGTCAGCCGCAACCGCTGATGCACGCCGAAACGGTGCTGCTCGTCGACGATGGCGAGCCTGAGATCATGATAGGCGACATTGTCCTGAAACAATGCGTGGGTGCCGATGACGATCCCGGCCTCGCCGCTGGCGATCTGGGCCTCGATCTGCTTGCGGTCGCGCGCTTTGGTCTTGCCGGTCAGCAGGCTGACGGTTACGCCGGCCTTTGCGGCAAGCGCCGCGATGCCCTCGTAATGCTGGCGCGCCAGGATTTCGGTCGGTGCCATCAGCACCGCCTGGCCGCCATCCTCGACCACGGCCAGCATGGCGAGCAGGCCGACAATAGTCTTGCCGGAGCCGACATCGCCCTGCAGCATGCGCAGCATCCGGGTTTCCTGCGCCATGTCGCCCAGGATCGCAGCCACCGCCTGTTGCTGGCCGGACGTGAGCTCGAAGGGCAGGGCGGCGACCACTTTTTCCGAGAGCGCGCCACTTGGCCGCACCGGCCGGCCCCTGGCCTTGCGCATGCGGCTTCTGACCAGCGACAGCGAAAGCTGGCCGGCCAGAAATTCGTCATAGGCAAGCCTGCGGCGCGCCGGCGATTGCGGCTCGATATCGGTTTCGTCGCGGGGATTGTGCAGCGCGGAAAGCGCTTCTCCGGTTGCGGGAAAGCCCTGCCGCGCAACGATTTCGGGGTCGATCCATTCGGGAAAGGCCGGAACGCGCGCAAGTGCCGCCTCGATCGACCGGCGCAGGATTTTTGCCGAAAGGCCGGCCGTCATCGGATAGACCGGCTCCACCGTCGGCAGCGTATCGGCCTTGTCTGCCGGCACGATATAATCGGGATGCACCATGGTGGGGCGGCCGTTGAACCATTCGGCACGGCCGCTCACCACCACGGTTTCGCCCGCCGGCAGCGATTTTTCCAGCCAGTCGGCCTTGGCATGAAAGAAGGTCAGCGTCAGTTCGCCGGTCTCGTCATGGAGATAGACCCGATAGGGCGCGTTGGAGCGGGAGGGCGCGGGCTGGTGGCGGTCGACCCGGCCCTCCACCGTCACGATCGCGCCTTCGGGCAGGTGTGCGATGCCCGGCTTCAGCCGCCGGTCGATCACGGAAGTCGGCGCATGGAACACGAGATCGATGACGCGCGCCTCGTCCTCGCTGCCGGTCAGCCGCAGCAGCAGCTTGGCAAGTTTCGGCCCGATCCCCGGAAGCGAGGAGACGGGAGCGAACAGGGGATCGAGCAATGCGGGTCGCATATTTTTGAAATGTACCCACTGAGCGGCTTTGGCAAGGCTGACAAGCGCGAAACGAGCCGCTATAGAGGCCAATCAACAGAGAAGGTATCGAAATGACCGGTTTGAAGCGCACCAGCGCCGACCTTGACCCGCGGCGGCGGCGCATGCTGTTTCGCGCGTGGCACCGCGGCATTCGCGAGATGGACCTGATCCTCGGCCAATATGCCGAGGAAAATATCGCCGCCATGGACGACATGACGCTCGACCAGTTCGAGGCGATCATGGCCGAGGAAGACAACGACCTGATCACGTGGATCAATGGCGCGGCGCCCGTGCCTGAGCATATGCGCATGCCGCTGTTTGAACGCATCGCCGCCTACCGGCCGGATTTCGATCCGGTCGGCAAAACCGCCTGAAACGCAGCCGAGCCATGATTTCCGGATTCAACCCGAAGAAACTCGCAAGCCTCACCGGCGCCGTGACCATCGCCAATGCCGTGCCGGGCACGGAGCCGTTCGTGCTGGCGGAAATGGCGCGGGCCGGGCAATCGGTCGCCTATGTCCTGTCCGACGGCCAGCGGATCGCCGATTTCGAACAATTGCTCGCCTTCGTGGCCCCTGATATTCCGGTCCTCGCGCTGCCCGCATGGGATTGTCTGCCCTATGACCGGGTTTCGCCCGGCGCCGATACCGAGGCGCGCCGGCTTTCGGCGCTCGCCGGCCTCGTCGCCCATGCCAGGAAGCCGCATCCGGCGATCATCCTCGTCACCGTCAACGCAATGCTGCAGAAGCTGCCGCCGCGCGAAATCGTCGCCTCGCTGGGCTTTTCCGCCCGCGCCGGTCAGGTCATCGACATGGACCAGATCGTGCACCGTCTTGCCGATGCCGGCTTCGAGCGCGTTCCGACCGTCAGGGCCGTCGGCGAATATGCGGTCAGAGGCGGCATTCTCGACGTGTTCGTGCCGGGCGCGGAAAACGGCGTCCGCCTCGATTTCTTCGGCGATACGCTGGAAACGATCCGCGCCTTCGATGCGGCGAGCCAGCGCACCATCGGCACGGTCCGGTCGCTCGAACTCAACGCCATGAGCGAGGTGACGCTCGGCGATGACAATATCGCGCGGTTCCGCAAGAACTACCTTTCGATGTTCGGCGCGGCCACCCGCGACGACGCGCTCTATCAGGCCGTTTCGGAAGGCCGGCGCTATGCCGGCATGGAACACTGGCTGCCGCTGTTCTACGAGCGGCTTGAGACCATGTTCGACTATCTCGGCGGTTTCAGCGTGGTCGTTGATCACACCGCCCGGGAGGCGGCCGCCGAGCGCGCCACGCTGATCGAGGATTATTACCAGGCGCGACGCGCCAATATGGGCGAGGGGCGCGGCGGCGCGCCATACAAGCCCGTGCCGCCGGATACGCTCTACCTTGGCGACAAGGCGTTTTCGGCGGGGCTCGATGCCGTTGGCGCCGTCAGGCTGTCGCCCTTCAACGAGGCTTCGAGCGTCGGCAAGCCGGTGATCTCGCTTCAGGCCCATGCCGGCCCGCGCTGGGCGAGCGAGGCCAAGGCGCTCAACGACGAGACCCGCACCAATGTGTTCGAACAGGCGGTGCGCCACATCGCCGACAAGCGTTCGAAGGGCGGCAAGGTGCTGATCACCGGCTGGTCGGAGGGATCGCTCGACCGGCTGCTGCAGGTGCTGAAGGAACACGGGCTTGAGAAGATCAAGCCGGTTACGGCACTTGCCGATGTCGAAAAACTCGGCAAGGGCGAAGCGGCAAGCGCGGTGATGAGCCTGGAGGGCGGGTTCGAGAGCGGCGATCTGTTCATCATCGGCGAACAGGATATTCTCGGCGACCGCCTGATCCGCAAGTCCCGCCGCCGCCGCAAGGCCAGTGATTTCATCTCCGAGGTCTCCGGCCTCGATGCCGGCTCGCTGGTAGTCCATGCCGAGCACGGCATTGGCCGTTTCATCGGCCTCAGGACCATCGAGGCGGCCGGCGCGCCGCGCGATTGCCTGGAACTGCAATATGCCGACGACGCCAAGCTGTTCCTGCCGGTCGAGAATATCGAACTGCTCTCGCGTTACGGCTCGGATGCCGCCGAAGCGCCGCTTGATCGGCTGGGCGGCGGGGCCTGGCAGGCCAAGAAGGCGCGGCTGAAGAAACGCCTGCTCGACATGGCCGACGAGCTGATCGCGATTGCCGCCAAGCGTGCCACCCGCTCGGCCCCGGTGCTTGCGGCGGCCGAGGGGCTTTATGACGAGTTTGCAGCCCGTTTCCCCTATGAGGAGACGGAAGACCAGTTCAATGCCATCGAATCGGTGCGCGGCGATCTCGGCCTCGGCCGGCCGATGGACCGGCTGATCTGCGGCGATGTCGGCTTCGGCAAGACCGAGGTTGCGCTCCGGGCCGCCTTCCTTGCGGCGATGAACGGGGTTCAGGTCGCCGTCGTGGTGCCGACCACGCTTCTGGCGCGCCAGCATTACAAGACCTTCGCCGAGCGTTTTCGCGGCCTGCCGATCACGGTCGCGCAGGCCTCGCGGCTGGTTCCGGCCAAGGAGCTGGCGCAGACCAAGAAGGACCTATCGGACGGCAAGCTGGATGTCGTGATCGGCACCCACGCGCTGCTCGGGACCGCGATCAAATTCGCCAATCTCGGCCTGCTGATCATCGACGAGGAACAGCATTTCGGGGTCAAGCACAAGGAACGGCTGAAGGAGCTGAAAAGCGACGTCCACGTGCTGACGCTGTCGGCGACCCCGATCCCGCGCACATTGCAGCTCGCCATGACCGGCGTGCGCGAATTGTCGCTGATCACCACCCCGCCCGTCGACCGGATGGCGGTGCGCACCTTCATCTCGCCCTTCGATCCGCTGGTGATCCGCGAGACGCTGATGCGCGAGCATTTCCGCGGCGGCCAGAGTTTCTATGTCTGCCCGCGCCTTTCAGACCTGGAGGAGGTCCTGGCCTTCCTGCAGGCGGAAGTGCCTGAACTGAAGGTGGCGGTTGCCCACGGGCAGATGGCGGCGGGCCAGCTCGAAGACATCATGAACGCCTTCTACGACGGCAAGTACGACGTGCTGCTGTCGACCACGATCGTGGAATCCGGCCTCGACGTGCCGACCGCCAACACGCTGGTCGTCCACCGCGCCGACATGTTCGGCCTGGCCCAGCTCTACCAGCTGCGCGGGCGCGTCGGGCGCTCCAAGACGCGCGCCTTCGCGGTGTTCACGCTGCCGGTCAACAAGCGGCTGACCGATACCGCCGATCGCCGGTTGAAGGTGCTGCAATCGCTCGACACGCTTGGCGCCGGCTTCCAGCTTGCAAGCCACGATCTCGATATTCGCGGCGCCGGCAACCTGCTTGGCGAGGAGCAATCGGGGCACATCAAGGAGGTCGGCTTCGAACTCTACCAGCAGATGCTGGAAGAGGCGGTCGCCGAGGCCAAGGGCGACGAGGATGCCGGCGGCTCCGACTGGTCGCCGCAGATCGGGCTCGGCGCTTCGGTGATGATCCCGGAAAGCTATGTGCCGGATCTCAATTTGCGCATGGGGCTTTACCGCAGGCTTGGCGAACTGACCGACGCTACCGATATCGACGGTTTCGGCGCGGAGCTGATCGACCGGTTCGGGCCGATGCCGGAGGAGGTGCAGTCGCTGCTGAAAGTGGTGTTCATCAAGTCGCTGTGCCGCATCGCCAATGTCGAAAAACTCGATGCCGGGCCGAAGGGGATCGTCATTCAGTTGCGCAACCGCGAATTCCCGAACCCGGCGGGGCTGGTGCAGTTCATCGCCGAAAACAGCGTCTCGGCGAAGATCCGGCCCGATCACAGCATCTATTTCAACCGCGACCTGCCGACGCCAGACATGCGTCTCGGCCAGGCGGCGATCATCATGAACAAGCTGTCCAAGCTTGCCGCGGCCTGAAAACCCCTGCCGCCACGGTTTTGCCCGCCGAGGCGAAATCAGCGACCTCGTAGCGTGCGATCAAGCTCAATTGCCGTTCCGGCAGATGGGCCCGGAAGGGATCGCCGATCAGGATATTCGCGCCTGCTTCGGCGAGCGCCCTGAGGTTCGCGAGCGTTCGCCCGGCCGTTGTGGGATCGTAGAACACATCGCCGGCCAGCACGACCGTCGGTTCCGGGTTCGCGGCCGCGGAATTGCATTGGGCATCGGGGCTTGCTCCCAATACTCTCTCCCGCCTGCGGGAGAGATGCCCCGAAAGGGGCAGTGAGGGTGATGCAGCGTATTCATTCGTGAGAGCATTCGCGGAGATAGACTCCCCCCTCACTGTCGCTTTCGCGACATCTCTCCCCTCCGGGGCGAGAAGATTGGGCGGCTGTGCGGAAAGGCCATATGCGGTCGCCTTCAGGTTCTCTGAGAGCACAGAGCCGTTCCGGCCCAGCTCGATAAGGCGCGGTACAATCGCGACCCCATTGAGGTCGGCATTGATCGAAGAGGCCTCAAGCGCCAGCGGATCGATATCGCAGGCGAACACTTCTTTCGCACCGGCTTTCGCCGCCGCGATCGCGACCAGGCCGGAACCGGTTCCGTAATCGATCACGGTCCTGCCACGGACGAAATCCGGCTCCGCTTCTATATGATGCGCCAGCGCCAGCCCGCCGGCCCAGACATGCGCCCAATACGGGGACGACCCGCTCCCGAGTGCGGAAAGCAGCCGCCCCAGCCCGCTTTTCTCGTTTGCAAGGTGGAGCCTCAGCGAAGAAAGACCCGGAACCGGCGTTGCCGGCAGCCGGGTCTCGACGATGTCCCGAAACACGCTCAAGCGCGGTCAGGCCGCGGCAAGCTGCGTCAGCGCCTGCTGCATCACTTCGACGGGCTGCGCGCCGCTGACGGCATATTTGCCGTTGAACACGAAAAACGGCACGCCGGTGACGCCCATCTGCTGGGCATTGGCGATTTCACCGCGCACCATATCCCTGTCGGCATCGCTTGCCAGCAGCTTGGCCACCATTTCGCGGTCCATGCCGGCTTCGGCTGCGATATCGGCCAGCACCTTGTGATCGCCGATATTGCGGCCTTCCTCGAAATTGGCGCGGTAAAGCCGGTTGATCACCTCGTTCTGCATCGCGGTGCTCTCGGTATGCGCCCACATCAGCAGCCGGTGCGAGTCGAGCGTGTTGGGGCGCACCAGAATGCGGTCGAAATGGAAGATGATGCCGAGTTCGCGGCCGAGGGCTGCGATCTGCGCATGCATCTCGTCCCGCCGTTCGGCGCTGCCGAGCTTTTCCGCCAGCATCGCCTGATTGTCCACGCCTTCCGGCGGCACGGTCGGGTCAAGCTCGAACGGACGCCACTGGACGACGACATCCACATCCGCGGGCAGCGACTTGATCGCCTTGTCGAGACGCGCCTTGCCGAGATAGCACCACGGGCAGACGACATCGATGATGGCATCGACTGTGACGGTAGACATGCCGTTCCTTTCCTAAAATACGAGCCGCATTACTGTGCACTCGGACTGTTGGCAATATATGCATCCATTCCACGGGTCATGCTCGGGCTTGACCCGAGCATCCAGGCCACACGGAAAACGCTGCCTGGACCCTCGGGTCAAGCCCGAGGGTGACGCCTGCGAGGGGAAGGCACCGGCAACCGAAGCCTTACTGCGCGTTCTTATCCCACCATGTGGGGAGCTGATAGCCGTAGATAGGTGTCTCGGCGGGATGTTCAATCGTCTCCCAGCGCGCCACCCACTGGCCCTCCCGGTGATAGAGAGGCAGCATGTAGTGGCCATTGACCAGAAGCCTGTCGAGGCCGCGGACCGAATCGGTGAAATGACCGGTGGTGCGGGCTTCCAGCATGTCGTTGATCATGCGGTCGACATCGGCGCTGGCGACGCCGGCGAAATTGAACGTGCCCTCGACATCGCGCGAGCGGCTGTCCCAGCGCCAGATCTGCTCGGCACCCGGAGAAAGCGACGAGGAGAAGTAGAAGCCGGGCATTACAAGGACAATCACGTCGTAATCGAACGTGTTGAGCCGCTTCTGGTACTGGGCGTCGTCGACGGTGCGGATCGACAGGTCAACGCCGATCAGGGTGAGGCTATGCTGATAGGCAAGCGCCAGTTTTTCCTGGCCCTCATTGGTGGTCATGATCTCGAAGGCGAGCGGCTTGCCGTCCGGCCCCGTCATCTTGCCGTTGGTGATCTTGTAACCGGCCTCGCCAAGCAGCTTGACGGCGGCCCCCAACACCTTTCGGTCGCTACCGGACCCGTCGGTGACCGGCATGGCGTAGTCGCCGGCGAGGATTGCCGGATCGATCACGTCGATCGCATCGCCGAGCAGTTCCCGCTCCTCTGCGCTTGCCGGATTGCCATAGGCGCCGAGCGCCGAATTCTGCCAGTAGCTCTGTGTGCGCTGATAGGCATTGTTGTAGAGCGTCTTGTTGACCCATTCGAAATCGAACACGTCGGACAGCGCCTTGCGAACCCGCGCATCCTCGAATTTCGGACGGCGGGTGTTGAACACGAAGCCCTGCATGCCGGTCGGCGTTTCGGGGTGGAACACGTCCTTCACCACCCGGCCATCGGTCGCCGCGGGAAAATCATAGGCGCGGGCCCAATGGCTCGGGTCATCATCGAGATAGATATCGACCGCGCCCTTCTTGAAGGCCTCGAACAGGGTCGAATCCTGGAGGTAATAATCGACCGTGACCTTGTCGTAATTGGCAAAGCCCGCCATCGACGGCGTGTCCTTGCCCCAGTAATCGTCCCGGCGTTCGTAGACGATCCGCTGGCCGGGCTCGACCCTGGCGATGCTGTACGGCCCGGAGCCGACCGGCGTCGTCATGGTATCGGTGTCGAAGGTCTCCGGATCGATCGCATGTTCCGGAAGCACCGGCATCAGCGCGAAGATCAGCGGGGTTTCGCGGTTGGCGTCGGCATTGAAGGTGAACCGCACGCTGTTGTCGCCGACCTTTTCCATGGTCTCGACCAGGGCAAGGCGACGGTTATAGGGCGGGCGGCCCTTGTCCTTCATCAGGTTGAAGGTGAAGATCACATCGTCGGCCGTGACCGGCTCGCCGTCGGACCATTTCGCGTCGGGGCTGATGTTGAACTGGACATAGCTGCGGTCATCGTCCCATTCCACGCTCTCGGCAAGCAGGCCGTAAAGCGTGAACGGCTCGTCGCGCGAGCGCTGCATCAGCGGCTCGAACACGAGATTGCCCAGCACCTCGTCCCAGAGCCCGCGGGCGGAAGAGCGCATGCCCTTCAACACGAAGGGGTTCAGCGCGTCGAACGAGCCGACCACGCCATAGGTGATCTCGCCGCCCTTCTTGACATCGGGATTGACGTAGCTGAAATGCTGGTAACCGGCAGGCAGCGCAGGCTCGCCATGCATGGCGATGCCGTGCAGCGGTTCGGCCACGGCCGCCCCTGAAAGGGCAGCGGAAATGAAGAGGGTAGCAAGGAAGCGCATCGATTCGCCCTGTCGTGTCCATTCGTTGCAGAATGGTATCATGGCGGCTGACAAACCTGAAATAGGCCGCAAAATCACGCCGGGGCGCAAATTTTGGGCGCGAAGGGGGTAGATTGGCGTCCAATGTGGCGATATCAGAGGAAACACTGGCGGTTGAGGCCCGAAACAGGGACGCTTTGCCGCATTTCGGTAACAATAGCGATGCAGGGTCCCCGGACCTTTCGCAGATGAACCAGGAGAGATTTTGATGCTTTCACGCGCCAGTATTATCAAGCGTGTCGCGGTTTGCGCCTTCACGATTGCGGGCCTTTCGGCCGCCGGCGCTTCGGCTCAGGAACAGCAGCAGCAGCCCCCGGCTGACGCTGCCCCCACGCAGGGCTGGTTCAAGACCTGCAACGACAACGGCAATGGCGGCGTCTGCATCGTCCAGAACTATGCCCGCGCCGAAAACGGCCAGGTGCTGACCGCCGTGGGCCTGATCCGTCCGCAGGGCAGCAACGGCCAGGCGATGGTTCAGGTGACCGTGCCGACCTTCCGGCTGATCCCGGCCGGCGTGCAGATGCAGATCGATACGTCCGCCCCGCAGAAGCTCGATTACGCCATCTGCACCAATGAACAGTGCATTGCCCAGGCGCCGCTCAGCGATACGCTCGTTGCCGCCATGAAGCGCGGCGGCAAGGTGACTTTCACCTCGGTGAACATGCGCCAGCAGCCGAACCCGGTCGACCTGACGCTCTCCGGTTTCACCGCCGCCTATGACGGCGACCCGATCAGCCAGCCCGAACTGGTCGAGAGCCAGCGGAACCTGGATGAATCGATCAAGAAAATGGCTGTCGACCGCCGCAAGAAGATCGAGGAAGCCCAGCAGAACGCAACGACAGGCAACTGATCGTCTTCCGAAATTCGACATAAAAAAGCCCGGCTGACAGTCTCAGCCGGGCTTTTTTGCATTTATGTCCGTTCAGTGCGTACTGGCAAAGCGCGGGGCCAGCTTGCCGCTGTCGGTTTCGGCGAAAATCTGACCGACCTGCGGGTTGCGCAGCGGTTCGCCGCTCATATCCCGCTCGAGATTGGCTTCGGAGACATAGGCGACATAGCCCTTGTCGTCGTTTTCCGCCACGAGATGATAAAACGGCTGATCCTTCTCCGGCCGGATTTCGGGCGGGATGGAATTATACCATTCCTCGGAGCGGGAGAACTCCGCGTCGACATCGAATACCACGCCCCGAAAGGGAAGCGCGCTGTGGCGGACGATATCGCCGATATTGTATTTCGCTTCGCGTATTTTCATGAGCATTTCCTTTCGTGTTCTATATGGAAATGCGTTTTGGCAGCTGCAAGGGGTGGATCGTCCCGCTTGCGCCGACATCACGGATACAAAAAAAAGCCGGCCGCCCGAAGGCAGCCGGCTCATTGTTACATCCGTCTGAAATCAGACCGAGTAGTACATGTCGAATTCGACCGGATGGGGGGTCATTTCGAAACGCATGACTTCTTCCATCTTCAGTTCGATATAGGCATCGATCTGATCGTCGTCGAAGACGCCGCCGGCGGTCAGGAACTCGCGATCCTTGTCGAGGCTTTCCAGCGCTTCGCGCAGCGAGCCGCAGACGGTCGGGATTTCCTTCAGTTCTTCCGGCGGCAGGTCGTACAGGTCCTTGTCCATGGCTTCGCCAGGATGGATCTTGTTCTTGATGCCGTCGAGGCCGGCCATCATCAGCGCGGCGAAGGCGAGGTAGGGGTTCGCGCCCGGATCGGGGAAGCGGACTTCAACGCGCTTCGACTTCGGCGACGAGCCGAACGGGATACGGCAGGAGGCCGAACGGTTGCGCGCCGAATAGGCGAGCAGAACCGGCGCTTCGTAGCCGGGCACCAGACGCTTGTAGGAATTGGTCAGCGGGTTGGTGAAGGCGTTGATGGCCTTGGCATGCTTGATGATGCCGCCGATATAGAACAGGCAGGATTCGGACAGGCCGGCATAGCCGTCGCCGGCAAAGGTCGGCTTGCCGTCCTTCCAGATCGACTGGTGAACATGCATGCCGGAACCATTGTCGCCGAAGACCGGCTTCGGCATGAAGGTAGCCGTCTTGCCATAGGCATGGGCAACCTGGTGAACGCCATACTTGTAGATCTGGGTCTTGTCGGCCATCCGGGTCAGCGTATCGAACACCATGCAGAGTTCGTGCTGGGCGGACGCCACCTCGTGGTGGTGCTTTTCAACGGTGATGCCCATCTCGGCCAGAACCGTAAGCATTTCCGAACGCATATCCTGGATGCTGTCGACCGGCGGAACCGGGAAATAGCCGCCCTTCATGCGCGGACGGTGGCCCATATTGCCGACTTCGTATTCGGTGTCCTGGTTCGTCGGCAGTTCCGAGCTGTCGAGCTTGAAGCCGGTGTTGTAGGGATCGGCGGAGAAACGGACATCGTCGAACACGAAGAATTCCGGTTCGGGACCGAAATAGGTGGTGTCACCGATACCGGTCGACTTCAGGTAGGCTTCCGCCTTCTTGGCCGTGGTGCGCGGGTCGCGGTTATAGGCTTCGCCCGTCAGCGGCTCGAGAATGTCGCAGAAAACGACCAGGGTCGACTGGGCAAAGAAGGGGTCCATATGGGCGGTCGCCGTATCGGGCATCAGCACCATGTCGGACTCGTTGATGGCCTTCCAGCCGGCGATCGACGAACCGTCGAACATGATGCCGTCGGCGAACATGTCTTCATCGACAGCAGAAATGTCCATCGTCACGTGCTGCAGCTTGCCCTTGGGGTCGGTAAAGCGCAGATCCACGAACTTGACGTCGTTGTCTTTGATTTGTTTCATAATTTCAGAAGCTGTCGTCATTTAACGTTTTCCTTGCATAAGAAGATGACGATAGGAATGCCCCGTCTTTGCCTTGAAAGAGGAGGGATGGATCAGATGGCGTCAACGCCGGTTTCGCCGGTGCGGATGCGCACGACGCCCTCGACATTGGAAACGAAGATCTTTCCGTCGCCGATACGCCCCGTTTGAGCGGCGTTGCGGATGGCTTCGATGACCGCGTCCACATTTTCGTCTGCCAGAACGACCTCGACTTTGACCTTGGGAAGAAAGTCGACGACATATTCAGCGCCCCGGTATAGTTCCGTGTGACCCTTCTGGCGCCCGAAGCCCTTGGCTTCCGTGACAGTGATACCCTGCAAGCCAACGTCCTGAAGGGCTTCCTTCACTTCGTCGAGCTTGAAAGGCTTGATGATCGCTTCGATCTTTTTCATGAGAAAATTGCTCTCCGCTTCTCCCGTTGAAGCAGGCGTCAGCCCGCTCTGAACTTCTAATGCACATTGCATGCCAAGTTCGATTATTCTTTCTGCAAATCCACCGAAATGAAATTGCGGCGTGGCGACTGCCGCAGCATTCCGCTTGTGGCACCGAAATCAGGTTCGCCAAAAGGCGCCTTCAGGTCAATAGCGCGGCATTTCAAGGGCCGTGCCGAGCCTGCCGCATGAAATTTGAGCAGCAACCTGTGTTCAATTAATAGGCAAATGCGTATCAACTAGCCAGCACAAAGTCGCCTCTTGCATCATCGCCTGGTTTCCCGCTCTATTCCCAGCGAGATGAAGGAGTGCCGATCTTGCTGCTGACACCTGAGGAAATGGGGCGCGCCGATGCGCTTGCCGCGGCGAGCGGTATCGACAGCTACGCATTGATGGTCAGCGCGGGGCGGGCGGTTGCCGCTTGCCTGCTGCGGCATTACCCGGCGGCGCGGCGGGCGGTGGTGCTGTGCGGGCCGGGCAATAATGGCGGCGATGGCTATGTCGCGGCCAGGGCGCTCACGGAGACAGGCATGCCGGTGGCGCTGTTTCACCTCGGCGACCCCGCGCGGCTTTCCGGCGATGCCCGGCGGGCGCGACAGGATTGCGGCATGGAAAGCCATGCCCTCGATTTCTATCGACCCGAACGGGGCGATATCATCGTTGACGCGCTTTTCGGCGCGGGCCTCGCGCGGCCGCTGTCGCCCGACATTCAGGCATTGATCGCGCGGACGGATGACATCCCGGTCGTCGCCGTCGACCTGCCGTCGGGCATCAGCGGCCTGACCGGCCAGGTGCTGGGCGCAGCCTTCCGGGCCGCCCACACCGTGACGTTCATGGCGGCCAAGCCCGGCCATTACCTGCTGCCGGGCCGGGACAATTGCGGCCGGCTGGAGATCTTCGATATCGGCATCCCGCGCCGCATTCTGGATGAGGCGTGTGGCGCCCATCAGCTCAACACGCCGGTACTATGGAGCGACAAACTGCCGCGAACGGATACGGGCTCGCATAAATTCAAGCGCGGCCATCTCGGCGTGTTTTCCGGCGGCGCCTCGGCTTCCGGCGCGGCCCGGCTTGCCGCGATTGCGGGTTTGAAGGCGGGCGCCGGTCTGGTCACGATCGCGGCGCCGCCGGAGGCCGTGCTGGTCAACGCGACGCATCTGACGGCGATCATGCTGAAGCGCATCGATGATGTTGCGGCGCTGACGGACTGGATCGCGGACAGACGGCTGTCGGCCTTCGTGCTCGGACCGGGTTTTGGCGTCGGGACGAAAGCGCGGGAATTCGCGGAGGCGCTCATCGGACGCCCGCTGGTGCTCGACGCCGACGGCCTGACTGCATTCGCCGAGGAGCCCCAGGCATTGTTCGCGCGACTGGCCGCCGCGCCGGGACACTGCGTCCTGACCCCGCATGCCGGCGAGTTCGCGCGGCTTTTTCCCGACCTTGCGGAGGATCGTGCCCTGGGCAAGCCCGAAAAGGCGTTGCGCGCGGCACGGCGCGCCAGTGCGGTGGTGCTCTACAAGGGCGCCGATACCGTGATCGCGTCTCCGGACGGCAGGATCGCGGTCAACGCCAACGCCCCGCCATGGCTTGCCACCGCCGGTTCGGGCGATGTGCTGGCCGGTATCATCGGCGGACTGCTGGCGCAGGGCGTGCCCGCCTTCGAGGCCGCCGCGGCCGGAGCCTGGCTTCACGGCGAAGCCGGGAACCGGGCAGGCGAGGGGCTGACGGCCGAGGATTTGCCCGCGCATCTGCCATCCATTGCCGACATGGCTGGCGGCGAAGTCTGACGTTCAGGCGCTGCCGACGAGCCCGTGGCAGGACGCGACGGCCAGTGCTAGAGCATCGGGCGATTGGTCGGCATCGCCCGATGCTCCAGATTCTTTATTTTGACGCGTCGGGTTAACGAAAAACCGGCGCCCACTTTTGCGCCCGACGCTCTAACGGTCGACCATGGTTTGCAGCTTCTGCGCTCCGGCCGGCGCGCGGACCTTGCCGCCGGTGATGAAGAAGGCATAGACGTCGCGCGGCATCGACTTCGGCGTGTCGCCAGCAATATGCGGCAGGTCGCCGGGCGCGCCGCCCTCGGACCAGAACTTCAGCTTTTCGGCCCACTCCTTCAGCGCCGCATCGGGATAGCAATGCGGATTGTCGTCTTCGCCCCTTTGCAGGCGGGCATACACGAAATCGCCGGTGACATCGGCGATCATCGGATATTCGGGATGATCGGCGCAGACGATCGTCGCGCCGTATTTGCGGGCGAGCGCGACGAAATCCGGATCGAGAAAGGACGGATGGCGGACCTCGATCGCGTGTTTCAGGCCAAGGCCGTCCCGCTTTTCGGGCAGAAGCTTCAGAAAATCCTCGAAGTCATCCGCTTCGAATTTCTTGGTCGGCATGAACTGCCACAGGATCGGCCCGAGCCTGTCGCCGAGTTCGGTGATGCCCTGGCCGAGAAACTTGTCGATCGAGCCCTCGGCCTCGGCGAGCTTCTTGCGGTTGGTGCAGAACCGGCTGGCCTTCAGCGAAAAGATGAAACCCTCCGGCACGCTCGCCGCCCATTTGGCGAAGGTCGCGGGCTTCTGTGACGAATAATAGGTGCCGTTGACCTCGATCACCTTCAGCTTCTCGCCGGCATATTCAAGCTGCCGGGTTTTCGGCAGTTTTTCAGGGTAGAAGCTGTCGTTCCACGGATCGAAGGTCCAGCCGCCGATGCCGATGCGAATTGCGCCTGCCGCCATGTTTCTCTCCTATTCCGCCGCTTCCGTCTTCTTCGGCGGTCGCCGTTCCAGAAGCTCCCGAAGATAATGCCCGGTGTAGGACGCCGTCTCCCTGACGATATCTTCCGGGGTCCCCACGGCAACGATCCGGCCGCCGCCATCGCCGCCCTCCGGACCGATGTCGATCACCCAGTCGGCGGTCTTGATGACTTCCAGGTTGTGCTCGATCACCACCACCGAATTGCCCTGCTCGACAAGTTGATGCAGCACTTCGAGCAATTTGGCGACGTCGTGAAAGTGCAGACCGGTGGTCGGCTCGTCGAGGATGTAGAGCGTCTTGCCGGTGGAGCGGCGCGACAGTTCCTTGGCGAGCTTCACCCGCTGGGCCTCGCCGCCCGAGAGCGTGTTGGCCTGCTGGCCGACCTTGATATAGCCGAGACCGACATCGGCCAGCGTCTGCAATTTGTCGCGCACCGAAGGCACGGCGGAGAAGAATTCGACGCCTTCCTCCACCGTCAGCTCCAGAATGTCGGCGATCGACTTGCCCTTGAACTTCACCTCCAGCGTTTCGCGATTGTAGCGCTGACCATGGCAGACGTCGCAGGTGACGTAGACATCGGGCAGGAAGTGCATCTCGATCTTGATCAGCCCGTCGCCGTGGCAGGCCTCGCAGCGCCCGCCCTTGACGTTGAACGAGAACCGGCCCGGCTGATAACCGCGGGCCTTGGCCTCGGGAAGGGCCGAGAACCATTCCCGGATCGGGGTGAAAGCGCCGATATAGGTCGCCGGATTGGAGCGCGGCGTGCGCCCGATCGGCGACTGATCGATATCGATGACCTTGTCGACGAATTCCAGTCCCTCGATCCGATCATGGGGGGCCGGATTTTCGCGCGCGCCCATGATCCGCCGCGCGGCCGCCTTGTAAAGCGTCTCGATCAGGAAAGTGGACTTGCCGCCGCCGGAAACGCCGGAGACGGCCGTGAACAGGCCGAGCGGGATCGAGGCGGTGATATCCTTGAGATTATTGCCGCGCGCGCCGACGACCTTGAGCGCCTTGCCCTTCTTCTGCTGCCGGCGTTCGGCGGGGACGGCGACGGCGCGGGCGCCGCTCAGATACTGGCCGGTCAGCGATTTCGGGTTGGCCATGATCGCCGCCGGCGTGCCTTCGGCCACCACCTCGCCGCCGTGAATGCCGGCGGCAGGGCCGATATCGAGCACGTAATCGGCCGTCAGGATCGCGTCCTCGTCATGCTCGACAACGATCACGGTATTGCCGATATCACGCAGGTGCTTCAGCGTGTCGAGCAGCCTTGTATTGTCGCGCTGATGCAGCCCGATCGAGGGTTCATCGAGCACGTAAAGCACCCCGGTCAGGCCCGAGCCGATCTGCGAGGCCAGCCGGATGCGCTGGCTCTCGCCGCCGGAAAGCGTGCCGGAATTGCGCGACAGCGTCAGATATTCCAGCCCGACATCGTTCAGGAACCGCAGCCGCTCGCGGATTTCCTTGAGGATGCGCGCCGCGATATCGTTCTGCTTTTGCGAAAAATGCTTCGGCAGGTCCTCGAACCAGTCGCGCGCCGCCCGGATCGAAAGCTGGGTGACCTCGCCGATATGGCGGCCATCGATCTTGACGGCCAGCGCTTCGGGCTTCAGCCGGAAACCGTTGCAGGCCGGGCAGGGGGCCGCCGACATGTAGCGCTCCATCTCCTCGCGCGCCCAGGCGGAATCGGTCTCCTTCCAGCGCCGTTCGAGGTTCGGAATGATGCCTTCGAAGCTCTTGGTGGTCTTGTAGCTGCGCGCGCCGTCGGCATACTGGAACTCGATCTTCTCGTCGGTTCCGTTGAGGATCGCGCTCGTGGCCTGTTCCGGCAGCCTGTCCCAGCGATCCGTCAGCTTGAAGCCGAAATGCCGGCCCAGCGCCTCCAGCGTCTGCTTGTAATAGGGCGAGGAGGATTTCGCCCAGGGCGCGACCGCGCCATCGGAGAGCTTCTTGGTGCGGTCGGGAACGACCAGCCCCTCATCGATCTTCTGCTGAAAGCCGAGCCCGTCGCAGGTCGGGCAGGCGCCGACCGGGTTGTTGAAGGAAAACAGGCGCGGCTCGATTTCCGGAATGGTGAAGCCCGAAACAGGACACGCAAATTTCTCCGAAAAAACAACGCGTTCGTGGGTTTCATTGAGAGATTTATTCTTGGCGCCGCTGGCAGCCGTTTCCTGCTCGGGCAGGGGCTTGTCGGCAAATTCGGCGACCGCCAGTCCGTCGGCGATCTCCAGGCAGGTCTCCAGGCTGTCGGCAAGCCGGGTCGCCAGATCGTCGCGTACGGCGACACGATCGACCACCACATCGATATCGTGCTTGTATTTCTTGTCGAGCTTGGGCGCCTCGGCGATTTCATAGAATTCGCCGTCGATCTTGACGCGCTGAAACCCCTTCTTCATCAGCTCCGCCAGTTCCTTGCGAAACTCGCCCTTGCGGCCGGTGACCAGCGGCGCGAGAATATAAAGCCGCGTGCGTTCCGGCAGCGCCAGAATCCGGTCGACCATCTGGGTCACGGTCTGGCTTTCGATCGGAAGACCGGTCGCGGGCGAATAGGGAACGCCGGTGCGGGCGAACAGAAGACGCATATAGTCGTAGATCTCGGTCACCGTGCCGACGGTGGAACGCGGGTTCTTCGACGTGGTCTTCTGCTCGATCGAGATCGCCGGGGAAAGGCCCTCGATCCGGTCGACATCCGGCTTTTCCATCATCTCGAGGAACTGGCGCGCATAGGCCGACAGGCTTTCGACATAGCGGCGCTGCCCCTCCGCATAGATCGTGTCGAACGCCAGCGAGGATTTTCCGGAGCCCGAAAGCCCGGTCATCACGATCAGGCTGTTGCGCGGCAGATCCACGTCAATGCCTTTCAGGTTATGCTGGCGCGCGCCGCGGATGGAGATGTTCTTCAGTTCGCTCATGGGATCAGGCTTCTCGAGAAGGGGGGAATTGCTTCCTATGTAGTTCGCACAGCGGCTCTGTCGAGGTGCGGGCAAAACAGACGGCTGAAAATGTCCTTGGTTGAATCGCTTGACTCGATCATAGCAGAGCGGTAGAACAAATAAAGAACATTTTTAATTGTGGATTGTCCCGTATCGGTTGATCGCTTTGCGAGAGATCGTCTATGCTGCCGAAAATTCTCAAAAGCGCCGCAACGCGGTTATACAGGTGGTAGTCATGGCAGGTAGTGTAAACAAGGTCATCCTCGTCGGCAATCTCGGAGCGGACCCGGAAATCCGGCGTACACAGGATGGCAGACCGATCGCAAACCTGCGGGTGGCCACATCGGAAAGCTGGCGCGACCGCAATTCCGGCGAGCGCAAGGAGCGCACGGAATGGCATCGCGTGGTGATCTTCAGCGAGGGATTGTGCAAGATTGCGGAGCAATATCTGCGCAAGGGCTCCAAGGTCTATATCGAAGGCCAGATCCAGACCCGCAAATGGACCGATCAGGGTGGCCAGGAACGGTATTCGACCGAGATCGTGCTGCAGGGTTTCAACGCCACGCTGACGATGCTCGACGGCCGCGGTGAAGGCGGCGGCGGCCAGGGCGCCGGCAGCCAGGGCGGTGGAGACCAGGGCGGCGGCTATGACGACTATGATTCGCGGCCGGCATCCGGTGGCGGCGGTGGCGCCCGCAGCGGCGGCGGCTTCTCGCAGGACCTCGACGACGACATTCCGTTCTGATTGACCGGGGCGCCGTCCCTTCCATCCTCTGTGGAATTATGAAGACTGGCGGCTTGGGGAATAGCGGCCGACCTCGGGCGTGCTTCAGGTTCGCTTGACGAATGATGAAGGCGGCGCGGGTGGTCGGCGTCAGTAAATGGCGGGGCTCAAGCAGGCAATGCCGTTTTCACGCCGTCGATCACGAACTGCACCGCCAGCGCGGTCAGCATCATGCCGAGAATGCGGGTGAGGATGTTCCGGCCGGTCTCGCCGAGAACCTTGTCGATCAACCCCGCCATCAGCATCGCGACGAACACGACCAGGCAGGCGATGGCAATCATCAGCACCAGCGCCAGCTTGTCGAGCGCGGTTTCCATGCTGGAGCCAAGCAGGATCGTGGCCGAGATCGTTCCGGGACCGGCGATCAGCGGCATCGCCAGCGGAAAGGCGGCGAGATTGGCGATCTTGTCCTTGGTGATCGCGGTTTCGGTGGTCTTTTCCTTGCGTTCCTGACGTTTTTCAAAGATCATTTCGACGCCGATCCAGAACAGCAGGATGCCGCCGGCAATGCGAAACGCGCTCATCGAAATGCCGAGTGCGTTCAATATGTCGTCGCCGAAAAGCGCGAAGGCGAGCAGCAGGCCGAACGTAATCAGCGTTCCGCGCACGGCGACGCTGCGCCGCTGAGCCTGGGTCATGCCCACCGTCAGCGCCAGGAAGATCGGCACCATGCCGGGCGGGTCCATGGTCACCATCAAGGTGGTGAAGCCGTTTATCAGCGTCGCCAGTTCATTCATTACCCGTTCCCGCCTGTTTTCCGTCTCCAGAGCATCGGGCGATGAGTTGGCATCGCCCGATGCTCTAGGTCCTTGATTTTGACGCGTCGGGTTAACGAAAAACCGGTAACCACTTTTTCGCCCGACGCTCAAAAGGGCATGGCGCCGCATTAAACCGGAAGCGGCATCCGCAGCGCTCTTGCCAGCTTGCCACAGGATCACCACCTGACACGAATAAAAATTCTGAATTCGGCCTCTGTCCACTGTCAGGATGGTTGCGCAATTGGCGTCAGCCATTGGATTCGGCTATAAAAAACCAGATGATTCTAGCTTGAGATCGTGATTCACATTGACTGATCAAACGACACCATCGGGCGGAGGTCTTCCGCCAGGCATCGAGCCCATCTCCATCATGGAGGAAATGCAGCGGTCCTATCTCGATTACGCCATGAGCGTGATCGTCAGCCGGGCGCTGCCGGATGTGCGTGACGGCCTGAAGCCGGTGCACAGGCGTATTCTTTACGGCATGTCCGAGATGGGCGTCGACTGGAACAAGAAATACGTCAAATGCGCGCGCGTCACCGGCGATGTCATGGGTAAGTACCATCCCCACGGCAATTCCGCGATCTATGATGCGCTGGCGCGTATGGTGCAGCACTGGTCGCTGCGCCTGCCGCTGATCGACGGGCAGGGCAATTTCGGCTCCGTCGACGGCGACCCGCCGGCGGCCGAGCGTTATACCGAATGCCGCCTGCAGAAGGTGGCGCATACGCTGCTCGACGATCTCGACAAGGACACCGTCGATTTCCGCGAGAACTATGACGGCACGATGTCGGAACCGGTGGTGCTGCCGGCCAAATTCCCGAACCTGCTTGTCAATGGCGCCGGCGGCATCGCTGTCGGCATGGCGACAAATATTCCGACCCACAATCTTGGCGAGGTGATCGACGGCTGTATCGCGATCATGGACAATCCGGCGATCGAACTGCCGGAGTTGATGCAGATCATCCCCGGTCCGGACTTTCCGACCGGCGCCCAGATACTCGGTCGCGCCGGCATCAAGTCCGCCTATGAGACCGGGCGCGGCTCGGTCATCATGCGCGGCAGGGCCACGATCGAACCGATGCGCGGCGATCGCGAGCAGATCATCATCACCGAAATTCCCTATCAGGTGAACAAGGCGACGATGATCGAGAAGATGGCCGAACTGGTGCGCGACAAGCGCATCGAGGGCATTTCGGACCTGCGCGACGAAAGCGACCGCGAAGGCTATCGCGTTGTTGTCGAATTGAAGCGCGACGCCAATGCCGATGTCATCCTCAACCAGCTCTATCGTTACACCCCGCTGCAGACCTCGTTCGGCTGCAACATGGTGGCGCTCAACGGCGGCAAGCCGGAGCTGATGACGCTCCTCGATATCCTGAAGGCCTTCGTCGCGTTCCGCGAGAGCGTCGTCAGCCGGCGGACGAAATATCTGCTGCGGAAAGTTCGCGATCGCGCCCATGTGCTGGTTGGTCTGGCGATTGCCGTCGCCAATATCGATGAGATCATCGCGCTGATCCGCCGCGCGCCCGATCCGCAGACGGCCCGCGAGCAGTTGATGGAGCGTCACTGGCCCGCTCAGGATGTCGAGGCGCTTATTCTTCTCATCGAAGATCCGCGTCACAAGATACATGAGGACGGCACCTACCAGCTTTCAGAAGAGCAGGCCCGCGCCATCCTCGAATTGCGGCTGTCGCGCCTGACCGCGCTCGGCCGTGATGAAATCGGCGACGAGCTGAACAAGATCGGCGATGAAATAAAGTCTTACCTCGAAATCCTGTCATCCCGTCTGAGGATCCAGGAAATCATCAAGGAAGAACTGATCGCCGTGCGCGATGAGTTCGGCACGCCGCGCCGCTCCGAAATCCTAGAGGGCGGTCCGGACATGGACGACGAGGACCTGATCGCCCGCGAGGACATGGTCGTGACCGTGTCGCGCAACGGCTACATCAAGCGGGTGCCGCTGACGACCTACCGCGCCCAGCGTCGCGGCGGCAAGGGCCGTTCGGGCATGGCGATCCGCGATGAGGACTTCGTCACCCGGCTGTTCGTGGCCAACACCCATACGCCGGTGCTGTTCTTCTCCTCGCGCGGTATCGTCTACAAGGAAAAGGTCTGGCGTCTGCCGATCGGCACGCCGCAATCGCGCGGCAAGGCGCTGATCAACATGCTGCCGCTGCAGCAGGGCGAGGCGATCACCTCCATTCTGGCGTTGCCGGAGGACGAGGACAGCTGGGCCGAGCTCGACGTGATGTTCGCCACCACGCGCGGAACCGTGCGCCGCAACAAGCTGTCGGACTTCGTGCAGGTCAACCGCAACGGCAAGATCGCGATGAAGCTCGACGACGAGAACGATCGCATCCTGTCGGTCTGGACCTGTACGCCGGATGACGACGTGCTGCTGACGACCGCGATGGGCCAGGCGATTCGGTTCCCGGTTCCCGCGATCCGCGTGTTTGCCGGCCGCAACTCGATCGGGGTGCGCGGCATCGGGCTTGCGGAAGGCGACGAGGTGATCTCGATGACCATCGTCAGCCATGTCGACGCCGAGCCGTGGGAACGCGCCGCCTATCTGAAGCGCGCCGCCCTTGAACGCCGCACCGAGACCGGGGAGGGCGAGGATATCGCGCTCGTCGGCGAGGAGGTGACGGAAGAAGGCGTGCTCAGTGACGATCGCTTCGAGGAGCTGAAATTCCGCGAACAGTTCATCCTGACGGTCACGGAAAAGGGTTTCGGCAAACGCTCGTCATCCTATGACTTCCGCATCTCCGGCCGTGGCGGCAAGGGCATCCGCGCCACAGACACCTCGAAGACGGACGAGATCGGCCGCCTGATCGCAGCCTTCCCGGTTCTCGATGGCGACCAGATCATGCTGGTCACCAATGCCGGCCAGTTGATCCGGGTGCCGGTCTACGACATCCGCATCGCCAGCCGCACCGCCAAGGGCGTCACGGTGTTCAAGACCGGCGCCGAGGAAAAGGTGGTCTCGGTCGAGGTTATCAGCGAGCCGGATGACGATGAGGTTATCGAAGAGGCGGTCGAGGCAGGCGTCGACGTGGAGGCTGGCGTCGAAGGCGCGGCTGAGGCGACGGAAAGCCCGGACGAGGGATCCGACGAGGCTTGATCCGCAGCCGACGGCAACGATGATTGGAGCCGGGCCTTTGGTCCGGCTCCTTCCGTTTGACGGATCGGTTTGGCGCTTGAACCGGCTTGCGGGGCGGCACGTTCCATGACAAAAGGCCGTGACCGGAAACGGGGCGCAGGATATGGCGAAGGCATTTTACACAGGCTCATTCGACCCGATGACCAACGGGCATGTCGACGTGGTGCTGCAGGCGCTGAACGTCGCGGAGAAACTCGTCATCGGCATCGGCGTGAATGCCGGCAAGACGCCGCTGTTCACCTTCGAGGAACGCGCAGGCTTTCTGAAGCGTGGGGTGGCGGAAAACATGCCGGAACGGGCAGGGGATGTCGAGGTGATCGATTTCAGCGGCCTTGCCGTCGATGCGGCGCGGAACGCGGGCGCAAGCCTGATCATCCGCGGGCTCAGGGATGGCACCGACTTCGACTACGAGATGCAGATGGCCGGCATGAATGGTGAGATGGCCCCGGATATCCAGACCGTGTTTCTGCCGGCAAAACCGGCGTCTCGTCCGATATCGGCCACATTGGTGCGGCAGGTCGCGGCCATGGGCGGCGATGTGGCGCGCTTCGTGCCGGATTATGTGGCGGCGGCGCTGAGGGCAAAATTTTCGCGTTAGCCCGGTGAGGAAACCACTTTCAAGGAGAACGACATGCGCAAGAAGATTGCGGGACTGGCAGCGGCAACGCTGATTTCGACATTTGCCGGCATTGCCAATGCTCAGGGCAGCGGCGACACACTGACCTTCAACACCACCGAAGGCCCGTTCACCATCGAGCTTTTCGATGAACTTGCGCCGCAGAACGTGGCGCGCGTGAAGGAGCTGGCTGCGGAAGGCGCCTATAACAACGTGGTGTTCCACCGCGTGATCGACGGCTTCATGGCGCAGACCGGCGACGTGCAGTTTGGCGACACCCAGGACGGTTTGGACCTGAACCGCGCCGGCATGGGCGGTTCCGCAATGCCTGACCTGCCAGCCGAATTTTCCGACACCCCGTTCAAGCGCGGCGTCGTCGGCATGGCGCGGTCGCAGGACCCGAATTCGGCCAATTCGCAGTTCTTCATCATGTTCGAGGATGGTCCGTTTCTGAACGGCCAATATACCGTGATCGGCGAGGTGATCGAAGGCATGGACAATGTCGACAAGATCAAGAAGGGCGATCAGGCCGACAACGGCAAGGTCAGCGATCCGGACCGGATCCTCGACGTTACCGTCGGAAAGTAATTTTTGAACCCGCCCTGCCGGATTGGCAGGGCGGGCAAACCGCCACAGGAGAGAATGATGGCCGAAATCAAGGACCCGGAAAACACCTTCATCATGGAAACGACCAAGGGCAAGGTCGTGATCGAAGCGTTTCCGAATGTCGCCCCCAAGCATGTCGAGCGCGTCCGCGAATTGGTGCGCGAGGGCGCCTATGACGGCGTCGTCTTTCACCGCGTGATCGCCGATTTCATGGCCCAGGGCGGCGATGTCGAGCATGGCAGGAAGACCTCGGACAAGTTCAACCCGGGCCGTGCGGGCACCGGCGCCTCCGACAAGCCCGACCTTCCGGCCGAGTTCTCCGCCACCCGCCATGTGCGCGGCACCTGCTCGATGGCGCGTTCGCAGAACCCGAACTCCGCCAACTCGCAGTTCTTCATCTGCTTCACCGACGCCCCCTGGCTCGACAAGCAGTATTCGGTCTGGGGCCAGGTGATCGAAGGCATGGACGCCGTCGACAAGTTCGAAAAGGGCGAGCCCGTCCGCAATCCCGACCATATCATCTCGATGAAGGTCGCTGCGGACGTTTGAGGCGAGGAAGGCTTCTCCTCAACCAATCTCCCCTCAACGGGCAGGGCAATCGCATATGGCTTCGCCGCACCGCCCGCAAACCTTCTCGCCCCGGAGGGGAGAGATGTCGCGACAGCGACAGTGAGGGGCGAGACCATCCCCGCGAACGCCCTCACGGGACTGACATGCTGCTTCACCCTCACTCCCCCTTCGGGGGCATCTCTCCCGCAAGCGGGAGAGAGTATTGGGAGCAAGCCGCAAGGCCATATGCAATTGCCCTGCCCTCAAGGGGGATTGGTTGGGGAAAAACTGCAAAGCAACAGACCCGCCCGGCCAAGGCCGGCGGGTTTTCAAATTTGAAAAATGTCATGATACAATGCGCGTAGACCTCTTCGACTTTGACCTGCCGGATGAAAACATCGCCTTGCGGCCCGCAAACCCGCGCGACAGCGCGCGGCTGCTGGTGGTGCGGCCGGGCGAGGGGCTTGCGGATCATGTCGTCTCCGATCTGCCGTCCTTCCTGCGTCCCGGCGATGCGCTGGTGTTCAACGACACGAAAGTCATCCCGGCGCAATTCGAAGGCGTTCGTCTCCGTGAAGGCGGTGAGGAGGTGCCGGTTTCGGCGACGCTGCATCTCAGGAAGGCCGATAATGTCTGGCACGCCTTTGCCCGGCCGGGAAAACGCATCAAGCCCGGCGATGTGCTGCGGTTCGTCTCCGCCGAAGGTGCAACGACGCTTTCGGCGACCGTCACGGAAAAGCGGGATGCGGGCGAGGTCGCGCTTACCTTCGATGCACGCGGGGCAGCGCTTGACGAGGCGATGATGCGCGTCGGCCATGTCCCGCTGCCGCCCTATATCGCTTCCAAGCGGGCCGAGGACGGCAAGGATCGCGACGATTACCAGACCATCTATGCCCGGGAGAGCGGCGCGGTCGCGGCCCCGACGGCGGGGCTGCATTTCACCCCGCGCCTGATGAAGGCGCTGGAAGCCGCTGGCATCGAACGGCATTTCGTCACGCTCCATGTCGGCGCCGGCACTTTTCTGCCTGTGAAGGCCGACGATACCGACGACCATGTGATGCATTTCGAGCGCGGCATCGTCTCGCCCGAAACCGCCGCGGCGCTGAACGCGGTCAAGGCGCGGGGCGGGCGGATCGTTTCCGTCGGCACCACGTCGCTGCGGCTTCTGGAAAGCGCTGCCGGTGAAAACGGGCAGATCGCGCCGTGGGAGGGCGAGACCGGCATCTTCATAACGCCCGGCTATCGTTTTCGCGTCGTCGATATGCTGATGACCAATTTCCACCTGCCGAAATCGACGCTGTTCATGCTGGTCTCGGCCTTTTCCGGGCTTGAGACGATGCGCGCGGCCTATGCCCATGCGATCGAAACCGGCTACCGGTTTTATTCCTACGGCGATTCCAGCCTGCTGTTCAGGAAAGACATATGAGCGAAGACTTCCGGTTCACCCTGAAGGCCACCGACGGCAATGCCCGGCTTGGCGCGATCACCATGCCGCGCGGCGAAATCCGCACGCCTGCCTTCATGCCGGTCGGAACCGCCGGCACGGTGAAGGCGATGTATCTTGACCAGGTGCGCGATCTCGGCGCCGACATCATCCTCGGCAACACCTATCACCTGATGCTGCGGCCGGGCGCGGAACGCGTGGCAAGGCTTGGCGGGCTGCATTCGCTGATCCGCTGGCCGCACCCGATCCTGACCGATTCCGGCGGGTTTCAGGTGATGTCGCTAGCCGCCCTCCGGGAAATCGACGAAAACAAGGGCGTGACCTTCAAGTCGCATATCGACGGCAGCGTCCATCACATGAGCCCGGAACGCTCGATCGAGATCCAGGGGCTTCTGGGCTCCGATATCCAGATGCAGCTCGATGAATGCGTGCGGCTTCCGGCCGACCGCGCGGCAATCGAGAGCTCGACCGAGATGTCGCTGCGCTGGGCCGAGCGCTGCCGCGTCGCCTTCGGCGATCAGCCCGGTAAGGCGATGTTCGGCATCGTGCAGGGCGGCGATATTGCGGATCTGCGCATCCGCTCCGCCCGCGGCCTTGCCGACCTCGGCCTCAAGGGCTACGCCGTCGGCGGCCTCGCCGTCGGCGAGCCGCAGGCCGTGATGCTGGAAATTCTGGAGATCACGCTGCCGGAACTGCCGAGCGAAAAGCCGCGCTATCTGATGGGCGTTGGCACGCCGGACGATATCCTGAAATCGGTCGCGCGCGGCATCGACATGTTCGATTGCGTGATGCCGACAAGGGCAGGGCGCCACGGCCTCGCCTTCACAAGGCGCGGCAAGGTCAATCTGCGCAATGCCCGCCATGCCGAAGACCTGCGCCCGCTGGACGAGGAAAGCGACTGCCCGGCCGCACGGGATTATTCCCGGGCCTATCTGCATCATCTGGTGCGCGCCAATGAATCGCTCGCCGGCATGCTCTTGACCTGGAACAATCTGCATTATTATCAACAGCTTATGAAGGGTATCCGCGCGGCCATTACGGAAGGACGCTTTGCCGATTTCATGGCCGAGACACAGGAAGACTGGGCGCGGGGCGATCTGCCGGCTATTTGAACGGCGGCAGGTCCCATCGCCGGTAAAGCTCGTTCAGCGCCTTTGCCGTATGGCATTCGACAATCGGCAAATCGGAATGGTGAAGGATCTCAGAGTATTTGGTCGCGCTGTTGCGGGTCCTGAACAGAATCCATTCAATCATTTCCCATTTGATACTGTCTTGCGCTCCTTCCAGATGCCCGGCGCGACCCGAGCGATTGAGCGATGTCCGCGCGAGATAGCGCCAAAGCCGCAGCCAGCGACTGGACGTGATGAGTACCGCGCCCGTCGCGCGGGCGAGGCGTTGTGGCATCAGCCGGCTGTAATTGCCTTCCATCACCCAGCGCTCGCCCAGAATGGCGGCATCGTGCATCCTGGCGAATTCCGCTTCGGGGCGAACCTGCCAATCGGTGTTCGGCAAATGCTGGAACTGGTCCAGATGGATGGCCGGGATATTCAGCTTTGTGGACAATGCGACGGCCAAAGTAGACTTGCCCGCATTGGACGGGCCCAGGACGACAATACGCTTACCCAGAGATTCCAGACTCTGCATGAGAAACACCGCCGACGTTTTCGTAGCTTGGCTGATCGCCGCCGGCTCCTCGCCATAGTCGTCGCCGGCAAACGCGTTATTCGCGGAGGGAGCACATTCAGGAAGCGAATTTCCCATTCACATCAAGGTCACATAATGTAGATTATGGAACTTTTAGAGGTATCCGGCGGCAAAATGCAATTGTCGCCGGATATCAGGTAAACACTTCACAAGAACTATGATTAGCGCAGCTCTGTCAGGCGTTTGTAGGCCGCTGTGAAACCTCTCAGTGAAGCTGTGATGCTGAACTTCTCGTTGCCGTCGATCGGCTGGGCGATAATATTCAACGCAGTGCCATTCTTCAGCTGCTCGGCCATCGCAGCGTCGAATACCACAGGCGCAAGGCAACCCTGCGGCAGACATGTCGAAAAGCCGAAGGTCTTTCCCTCGGTGGCGGCGTCGATCGTCAGCGTCACGCCCTGGGCCAGAGCCAGGCCGAACGGCATGATCACCACGCCCTGGATTTTGTCGTCCGCCGTCAGTGACAGCTCGACCGTCATCACCCGCTGACCGCTGTCCTTGGCCACCTGGTTGTGGATCATGGCGCAACGGTCGACGCCTTCGTTGGAAATGCAGGTGACCCGCCAGTCCTGATAGGTTTCGTTGATCGAGCTTGCGCCTTCCGGCAAGGCCGAGAATGCCGGACTTGCCTGTGCGGCAAGAAGAAACGCCGAAACGATGCCGGCTGCGATGTGACGAGGTTTCACCAAAAATCTCCCAAATCCGTCTGGTTTTCGAGCGAAGCTACCACGATTCGCGAAGCGCCAACACCAGCAAGGCGGCCGCGCGACATGCATGTTTTCAGGTGTCCGGCAAAGATTTGCGGCGCCAGGATATCGGCGATGTCGCCGTGTCCGGTTTAATCCGCCGCAATGCTTGCAAGGCCGCCGGTTCCTCGCCATAGTCGCCGGCAAATCATAAGGCGCATACACAGGAGAATTCCCGATGTCCTCGCACGAAAGGCGCGACGAACAGGAAGGCCACGCCCGGCCGCCCGTTCCCGATATCATGGCCATTCTCGGTGAGAACAAGCCGCGCCGGCGCTTTCCCTGGGGTTGGCTCGCAGTCGTGGTCATCCTGGTTGTCGCGGGGTATGGCGGCTATCGTTTCTATGAAACCGGCGCTGTGCAATTCACCGCCGCTATACCCGGCTACACCACGGCCGAGGTTATCCGCGGGCCGATGAACATTGCTGTGCGGGCCACGGGCGCGATCGAGCCGACCGACCGGGTCGAGATTTCAAGCGAGCTTTCCGGCACGGTGAAGGACGTGCTGGTCGATTTCAACAGCGAGGTCAAGGCCGGCGATGTGCTGCTCGAACTCGAAACCGACGAACTCGCCGCCGATATCCTGAGCGCCAAGGCCAAGCTTGCCGCCGCCAATGCCGACGTCGCGTCGAGCGCCTCGAATCTCGAATCCGCCAAGGCGACGATGGACCGCACCGAAACCCTGGCAAAGCGCAATGTGGCGCCGCGTCAGGATTTCGAGGACGCGCAGTTTGCCTATGCGGCAGCGCTTGCCGACAAGCAGAGCGCGGAGGCGCGGCTCGATGTCGCAAAGGCGGAACTCGCGCTGGCCGAACTGCGGCTGAGCAAGGCCACGATCCGTTCGCCGATAGATGGCATCGTGCTCTACCGAAATGTCGATGTCGGCCAGACGTTTACAACCTCGCTGGAGGCCCCTACTCTCTTCGTGATCGCCGGCGATCTCAGCCGGATGGAGTTGCGCGTCGATATCGACGAGGCCGATGTCGGCAAGGTCGAACCGGGACAGAAGGCAAGCTTCACCGTCGAGGCTTTTCCGGACAAGCGTTTCCCGGCCGAAATCGATACGATCCGCTATGCCTCCGAACTCAACAGTGCTGTCGTAACCTACAAGGCGGTGCTGCTGGTCGACAATTCCGAGCGCCTGCTGCGCCAGGGCATGACCGCCACAGCCGATATTCTCGTCAGCGAGACCGACGACGTGATCCTGGTGCCGACGGCGGCGCTGCGCTTCGTGCCCGCGGGCTACGACGCGCCGACATCCGCCGGCGACGAGCGGACCGCATGGTTGCTCAGAAACGGAGAACCGCTGCCGGTCCCGATCACGGTCGGCGCCAGTGACGGCCGTTATACCGTCGTTGTCGGCGGCGATCTCAGGGCCGGCGACATGGTGATCACGGGCAACGGTCGCGACGCACGGGAGGGCCGCTGACATGAGCACCGCACCCCTCATCGAATTCCGGAATGTTTCGCGGATCTACGGTTCCGGCGAGGCAGAGATCGCGGCATTGAACGGCGTTGATTTTGCAATCGAGGCCGGCGAGTTCGTCTCGATCATGGGCCCGTCGGGCTCCGGCAAATCGACGGCGATGAACATTCTCGGCTGGCTCGACAGGCCGACCAGCGGACAGTTTTTCTTTCAGGGCGTCGATACCACCGAACTGCCCGGCCCCAAGCTGACATTGCTGCGCCGCCATCTTCTGGCCTTCGTGTTCCAGCGCTACAATCTGCTGCCGCGCTCCTCGGCGATCGAGAATGTCGAACTGCCGCTGCTCTATCGCGGCATCAACCGCACCGAGCGCCGCGAACGGGCCGAAAATGCGCTGAGCCAGGTAGGCCTCGGCGATCGGCTGCACCAGCGCACCATGGAGCTTTCCGGCGGCCAGCAGCAGCGCGTGGCGATCGCCCGCGCCCTGATCACGGAACCCGCCGTGCTGCTCGCCGATGAGCCTACGGGCAATCTCGATACCAAATCCAGCAACGAGATCATGGAACTGGTCACCAGCCTCAACGTCGATATCGGCATCACAGTCGTCATGGTCACCCATGAGGAAAATGTGGCGCGTTATGCCAGCCGGCGCATGCATTTCCTCGACGGCAGGGTCGACGGCAGCTATCGGCCGGGCCGCATCGAACGGCGGGAGAACGACAATGTTTCTTGAAATGCTCAAACTCGCGCTGCGCGCTATGCGGCGCAACCTGTTGCGCTCGTTCCTCACCGTGCTCGGCGTCATCATCGGCGTTTCGGCGGTGATCGTCATGGTGACGGTGGCAAACGGCACGGCGGAACGGGTGCGCGGCGAGATCGCCCGGCTCGGTACGGATATCCTGTTCGTGCGCCCCGGCCAGCGCGCGCCGGGCGCGGCTTCTGAAGCCGCGAAGGGCTTTACGGAGCGCGATATCGCGGCGCTGCGCAACCAGATCCCTGATTTACGCGCCGTAGCCCCTCAGAATATTTCCGACGCCACCGTCGTCGCCGGCGGCGCGAACCGCAAGACCGTGGTGATCGGCACCAATGACGAGTTTCTCACCGCCCAGGACTGGACCATCGAGAGCGGCAGCGATTTCGCCGGCGCCGAAGCGACCACCGGCGATACCGCCTGCATTCTCGGCGCCACCGTGAAACAGGCGCTGTTTGCCGATGATGATCCCGTCGGCCGCAATGTCCGCGTCGGCAATGTGTCCTGCGCCGTCGTCGGCACGCTTGGCGCCAAGGGCGAGACCGGCATGGGCCACGACCAGGACGACATCGTGCTGATGCCGATCGCAACCTTCCAGCGGCGCGTCGGCGGCGACAGCTATATCGAGAGCATCCTGCTCGCCGCAAGGGATGGCGTCTCCACACATGACCTCGCGGCCGAAGTCAGCGATCTGTTGCGTGAACGCCGCAACATCCTGCCGGGCCGGCCGGATGATTTCGAGGTCAACGACATGACCGAGATCACCAATGCCGTCTCGGGCACCAGAAGTCACCTGACGGGCATGCTTGCCGCCATTGCCGGCGTCAGCCTGCTGGTTGGCGGCATCGGGATCATGAACATCATGCTGGTTTCGGTCACCGAGCGCACCCGGGAAATCGGCCTCAGGCTCACCGTCGGCGCGCTCGAACGGCAGGTTCTGCTGCAATTCATCGTCGAGGCGCTGGTGCTGTCGATATCGGGCGGGGTTGCCGGCATATTGATCGGCCTCGGCCTTGCCTATGCCGCCGTGCAGTATCTCGCCCTGCCCTTCGTCATTGATCCGTGGCTGATTGCCGGCGCGTTCGGATTCTCGGCCCTGATCGGCCTGATCTTCGGCTATTTCCCGGCACGGCGGGCGGCGCGGCTGAACCCGATCGATGCGCTGCGGTTCGAGTGAACGCGTACACTTTGTCTTTGCTTGTTCTGACTATCGGCTTTCGCCCCTGCTTGTCAGCCTATGATCTCTCCCCTTGAGGGAGAGATGCCCCGACAGGGGCAGAGAGGGGTGAATTCTTACCGAGAGCACGGGGTATGCAGCCTATGCCCATACCCCTCTCTGTCGCTTTCGCGACATCTCCCCCTCAAGGGGGGAGATTGAAGGCGGCCAGGCCTCAAACAATACCGGCATCTCAAATGCGTTGCGTGGCATCTATTGGATGCCCTCGCCTCACCCCACAAAAGCCCGCTCGATCACGAACTGCGAGGGCTTGTTGTTGGCGCCTTCCGTCAGGCCGGCGGCCTCCAGCAGCGCCTTGGTGTCCTTCAGCATCTCGGTCGAGCCGCAGATCATGGCGCGGTCGGTCGCGGGGTTCAGCGCGGGAACGCCGAGGTCTTCGAAAAGCTTGCCGCTGGCGATCAGGTCGGTGATACGCCCGGTGCGCACGAAGTCTTCGCGGGTTGCGGTCGCGTAGTGTCGAAGCTTGTCGCCGACGATCTCGCTCAGAAGTTCGTCGTTCTCGATCTCGTTCACCAGATCGAAACCGTATTTCAGTTCGGCGACCTCGCGGCAGGTATGCGTCAGGATCACCTCGTCGAATTTTTCAAAGGTCTCCGGTTCGCGGATCAGGCTCGCGAACGGCGCAATGCCGGTTCCGGTCGAAAACATGTAGAGCCGTTTGGCGGGCGTCAGCGCATCGAGCACCAGCGTACCGGTCGGCTTCTTGCGCATCAGCACCGTGTCGCCGGGCTGGATCTTCTGCAGATGCTGGGTCAGCGGCCCGCCCGGAACCTTGATCGAGAAGAATTCCAGCGTATCCGCCCAGGCCGGGCTTGCGATCGAGTAGGCGCGATATATCGGCTTGCCGTCGACCATCAGACCGATCATGGCGAATTCGCCGGAGCGAAAACGGAAGCCGGCCGGCCGGGTCATTGTGAAGCGAAACAGGTGCTCGGTATAATGCTCGACGCTCAGCACCGTCTCGCCATAAACCCCGGCGGGCAAGGCAGTCGCAAGGTCGTCGGTTTTGGTCTGCACGTTCATGTCTGGTCCTGTCATTCTGTCTCGTCGGCGCCTTCGATCCGCTTGCGGGTCATATCCTCCAGCGCTCAAATACTACCGCTGGCGCATAATTGCAAAGCCAGCGGAAAATTCGCGTTGCTCACGCGCCCGCTCTGCGCCGCCAGCTATAGCCGGGAACCGTGGCAGCGGGTCTGGCAGCGGGCTGGTAGTATCGCGTCACCGCCGGCAACCGCCCTTCCCCGAGCCGTCGGATCGCGGTCTCGTTGGTCACGGCAAAGCTGTCGAACCCGCAGCGCAGCATATGCACAAGCGGATCGATCAGCACATCGCCCACGGCGCGCAACTCGCCGATATAGCCAAGCCGCTCGCGCAGCAACGTCGCCTGCGAGAACGCCCGTCCATCGCTGAAGGCCGGGAAGGTGAGCGCGACCAGCGTGATCCGATCGAGATAGGGCGCAAGCCGCGTCGGATCATCGAACGGGCCGAGCACAACGCCGACAGGCTCATTGCCTTCGACGCCATGCTCGATGATTGCGGCGTAGGGAATAAGCGCGCGCTCGCCCTCGCCCGCCTTGCGCTCCTCGGTCTCCACCACCCATGGGTCGTTTTCGACGAAGCCGCTTTCTTTCCAGATTGCAGTCATGCGGGTCTCCTCAGGCGGCCCTGGCTTTTTCGGGATAGAGCGCATCCTTGAACGGCTGCGCGCCAAGCCGGCGATAGGCGTCGATGAAGGTTTCGGATCTGTCGGTTCGAAGCGAAAGATAGGTATCGACGATCGTCTCCACCGCATCGGTCACCTTGGACGGCTCGAAGCCGCGCCCGATGATCTCGCCGATCGAGGTGTTTTCATCCGCCGATCCGCCGAGTGTGATCTGGTAGAGCTCCGCGCCCTTCTTCTCTACGCCCAGAAGGCCGATATGGCCGACATGGTGATGGCCGCAGGCATTGATGCAGCCGGAAATCTTGATCTTCAGTTCGCCGATCTCGGCCTGGCGCTCGGCATTGCCGAAGCGGGTGGAAAGCTCCTGCGCCAGCGGGATCGACCGCGCATTGGCAAGCGCGCAATAGTCAAGCCCCGGACAGGCGATGATATCGGTGATCAGCCCGGCATTGCCGGTTGCAAGCCCCGCGTCCTCAAGCGCGCGGTAGACCGCCGGCAGATCGGCGCGGGCAACATGCGGCAGAACCAGGTTCTGCTCGTGGCTGACGCGGATTTCGTCAAACCCGTAGCGCTCGGCGATATCGGCGACGACCTCCATCTGATGATCGGTGGCGTCACCGGGAATCCCGCCGATCGGCTTCAGCGAGATCGTCACCATCGCATAATCGCTGCGCTTGTGGGCGACGGTGTTGCGGGTCAGCCAGTTGATGTAGCTGGCATCGGCGGTATCGAACCGGTCCCGCTCGCGCGCGGGCAGTTCCGGCGGCGCGAAATAGCTGCGGATCGCCTCGACGTCGTTGGCCGGCAATGTCAGCTCGCCGCCCTTCAACGCGTCGAACTCCTGCTCGATCTGCGCCTTCAATTCCTCAAGTCCGGTCTCGTGAACGAGGATCTTGATGCGGGCCTTGTACTTGTTGTCGCGGCGGCCGTTCAGGTTATAGACGCGCAGGATCGCCGTCGCATAGGCCAGAAGATCGGCTTCGGCCAAGAAATCGCGCACCTTCTTGGCGATCATCGGCGTTCGCCCCTGCCCGCCGCCGACATAGACGGCAAACCCGAGTTCGCCGGCCTCGTTCTTTTTCAGATGCAGGCCGATATCGTGAACCTGGATCGCCGCCCGGTCGCGCTCCGCGCCCGTCACCGCGATCTTGAACTTGCGCGGCAGGAACGAGAATTCCGGATGCAGCGACGACCACTGCCGCAGGATTTCGGCATAGGGCCGCGGATCGGCGACCTCGTCGGCGGCAGCTCCTGAGAAATGATCGGCGGTCACATTGCGGATGCAGTTGCCCGAGGTCTGGATCGCGTGCATCTCGACGCTTGCGAGATCGCGCAGGATCGCCGGAATATCGGAAAGCCTCGGCCAGTTGAACTGGATGTTCTGGCGCGTGGTGAAATGGCCGTAGCCGCGATCATAGGTCCGCGCCACATGGGCGAGCATCCGCATCTGCCGGCCATTCATGGTGCCATAGGGCACGGCGATGCGCAGCATATAGGCGTGAAGCTGCAGGTAGACGCCGTTCATCAGCCGGAGCGGTTTGAAAGCGTCCTCGGTGATTTCTCCCGAAAGCCTGCGCTCAACCTGATCGGCGAACTGGTCCACGCGCTGGGTTACGAAATCGCGGTCGAATTCATCATAACGATACATGAGGTCTTACGCCTCCACGCGTTCTGGTTTGGCGGCGGCATAGCCAGCCGCATAAGGAATGGTCGGGCCTTCGGCGCGGATGCGCTCGCGCAGACGCAGCGGCCAGATGCGCCCGTCGGGACGCTCCTCGACGTCGATGACGGCGAGATCGACCACCTTGTTTGCGGAAAAATCACGCTTGCCGATCGCATCCAGGCTTTCAATCGCCTCCTCGTGGCGGGCGACCAGCGCTGTCTGCAGATCCTCGCACCAGCGGCCATTGGCATCGAGCCAGACGGCGAGACCATCGGTCAGGCGGTTTGCGGTCAGAACCTTAGCGGACATGGGCAACTCCCTTGAATTTGGTCAGGGCGGCGTTGTTGTTGAGCGCGAGCGCGCTCGAATGCTTCAGATTGGCGCCGGCCACCGCATCGCCGATGATCACCATCACCGGGCCGGTCAGGTCCTCGCGGGCCTCCAGCAGCGCCATTTCGGACAGCACGCCGTGAAACAGGCGCTGATTGCTCCGGCTGGCATTCTCGATCACGGCGATCGTGGTATCGGCGGGAACGCCCGCCCGCTGCAGCTGTGCGCCGAGTTTTGCGGCGACGGAACGGCCCATATAGACGGCAATGGTGGCGCCCCGGACCGCAAGCGCGGCCCAGTCCGGCAGGGTTTCACCATTGAGGTCGTGGCCGGTCGTAAAAACCAGGGTCGATGCCACGCCGCGCAGCGTCAGCGGCAGCTCGAAATCGGCGGCGGCAGCGGTGGCGGACGTGATGCCGGGCACGACCTCATAGGAAACACCGGCCGCGCGCAATGCGGCCATTTCCTCGCCGGCGCGGCCGAAAATCAGCGGATCGCCGGATTTCAGCCGCACGACGCGCTTGCCTTCTCTGGCAAGTTCCACCAGCAGATCGTTGATTTCGTTCTGAGATTTCGAATGGCAGCTCTTGCGCTTGCCGACGGCGATGCGTTCGGCGTCGCGCCGGCCCATATCGACGACCGCCTGCGGCACGAGCGCGTCATAGGCAATCACATCGGCTTCCATCATCAGCCGGTGGGCGCGGATCGTCAGCAGGTCCTCAGCGCCCGGTCCGGCGCCGACAAGCGCCACGTGGCCGGAAATCTTGGCTCCATCGGCAATGATCTCGTCAGCGAGACACTCGGCCTCAAGCGCCCTTCCCTTCTCGATCGCGTTTGCAACCGAGCCGTTGAAGAAACGCGACCAGAAGGCGCGGCGGGCGGCGCCGCGCGGGATATTGGCGTCGACCTTGTCGCGCAGGCGGTTGGCGAGTTCTGCCAGCGGACCGAGCGAACGCGGCAGCATGGTGTCGATCTGCGCCCGGATCATCTGGGCAAGCACCGGCCCCGCGCCTTCCGTTCCGATCGCAACGGCAACCGGCGGGCGGGCGACCAGCGCCGGCGTATAGAAATCGCAGTCATCCTTCTGATCCACGGCGTTGACCGGTATCGAGGCCGCGCGCGATGCCTCGGCGATCAGGTGGTCCTGCTCGCTGAGCCCGGTGGCGGCGAAAGCAAGGACCGCGCCTTCGATCTGGGCGGGATCGAATGCCGCTTCCACGAGGTCGTAGCCGTGTTCGGCGAGAAACGCGCGATAGTCCTCGCCAATACTCTCGCCATAGGCCACGATCCTGGCACTGGTCTTGGCCATCAGCCGGGCCTTGGCAAAAGCCTCGTCGCCGCCGCCGAAAATCGCGACCTTGCGGCCATCGACGCGGAAAAACGCCGGAAAAGTCGTCAACAAATCGTCTTTCGTGCCCATTGCGCACAGTCCTTCTCAAGATTGCGGCTACAATCGCCCGGCGACCAGGAAGTTTGAAGAAACGAAAATGCGCGACGTCCGGGGATGGAACATTTCATTCCTCAATTCAGCGCGATGCAGGGCAAATTTACCCGCTGGGCTTGCACGAGGCTTGCGCTTGAGCGCCAATCCCCCTTTAGTCAGGCATTATCATCTGCCGAAGTGGAATCGACATGGACGACCAGACCCTCACCGACCGCCTGCTTGCCGTGATCGAAGACGATATCCTGCCCATGACCTTCAAAGGGGTCAGCGGCGGCAACAAGGTTTTCGGCGCGGCGATCCTGCGCAAGGCCGACCTGTCGCTGGTGATCGCCGGCACCAATGACGAGACCGCCAATCCGCTCTGGCACGGCGAGATCCATACGCTGAAGCAGTTTTACGAACTGCCGGAGCCGCCGCTCACGAAGGAACTGATCTTCCTGTCGACCCACGAACCCTGCACCATGTGCATGTCGGCGATCACCTGGGCCGGCTTCGACAATTATTTCTATTTCTTCAGCCATGAGGATTCGCGCGACAGCTTCGCAATTCCCCACGATCTGAAGATCATGAAGGAGCTTTACGGCCTGGAGCCGGGCGGCTACCGCCGCCGGAACGCCTTCTTCACCGCGCGCTCGATCGTCGAGATGGCCGAGGCGAGCGAGGAGCCGGCGCGCGCCGGCTTCAGGGAACGGATCGGCCGGCTCCGGCAGGCCTACGCCCTTGCATCCGACACCTACCAGTCGCATAAGGGCGACACAAAAATACCGCTCGGATAATCCCGCAATACGGAGCCAGAAACCGTGGAAGCCTCCCGCGATATCGCTCGCCTCATCGACATCATGGCCGCCCTGCGTACGCCCGAAACCGGGTGTCCGTGGGATCTGAAGCAGGATTTCGATACCATCAAGCCCTATACGATCGAGGAAGCCTATGAGGTTGCCGACGCGATCGAGCGCAAGGATTTCGACGATCTCTGCGACGAACTCGGCGATCTCCTGCTGCAGGTCGTGTTCCATGCCCGCATGGCGGAGGAAAAGGGCCTGTTTTCCTTCGGCGACGTTGTGCATGCGATTACCGCCAAGATGATCCGCCGCCATCCACACGTCTTCGCCGTCAACGCCGCCGATACGCCGGAGGCGGTCAAGATCCAGTGGGACGAAATCAAGCGGCAGGAAAAGGCCGAGCGCGCCGAACGGCGGGCGAAAAACGGGATCACGGAAGACCTCAAGGCTGGCCATCTCGGCGGCGTCCAGCGGACTTTCCCGGCGCTGACGGAAGCGCTCAAACTGCAGGAACATGCTGCCCGCGTGGGCTTCGACTGGTCCGAGCCGGAGCCGATCCTCGACAAGTTCGAGGAGGAGATCGGCGAATTGCGCGAAGCGCTTCAGGGCGGCAATAAGGCCCGGATTTCAGACGAACTCGGAGATCTGATCTTCGCCGCCGTCAACCTCGCCCGCCATACAAATACCGATCCCGAACAGGCGCTGCGCGGCACCAACACAAAATTCCGCCGCCGCTTCAACCATATCGAGGAATCACTTGACGCATCCGGCGAAACGCTCGACGCCGCAACGCTGGAGCGAATGGAAGCGCTCTGGCAGGACGCCAAGGCGATCGAACGAACGCTTGCAGAATAGCCAAAGCAGTTTCTGATCGCGCCTGCCGTTTTACCTGTTGACTTAGAGTGCGCTCGAAGCCGTAGCGTTTCAGGCGTCGTGACAAAAGCAGGATTTCGATGAAGATTGGTGAACTCGCAAAACGCTCGGGTCTGACGGCGCATACCATCCGCTATTACGAGAAGATCGGCTTGCTGCCCGATGCCGGTCGCGATCACGCAGGTCATCGCGACTATGACGTCTCGGCGCTGGTGTGGATTGAATTTCTCGGTCGCCTGAAAACGACGGGAATGCCAATCCGGCAAATGCTCCGCTATGCGGAACTGAGACGGCAGGGGCCGGCAACGCAGGCGCAACGCCAACGCCTGCTCGAGCAGCACCGTGATGCCGTGCGCGAACACCTATCGGAACTCACATCCTGTCTTGATGTCCTCGACACCAAAATCGCCGGCTATGCCGGCCGTGACCGGAATGAGGATTGAAGACGCTATGAATCAACAGAACCAGACAATCGGCGAAAGCCGCCTCGAACGTGGCAAGCGCATGCTGGCGGCAATCGACGGGCGGGCGGGACAGAACGTCATCGATGCGCTTGACGATATCGCCCCCGATTTCGCCCGCTATGTCTTCGAGTTTCCTTTTGGCGATATCTATGCCCGCCCGGGATTGAGCTTGCGCGACCGCGAGATTGCAACGGTCGCCGCGCTCACCGCGCTCGGAAACGCGTCCCCCCAGCTCAAGGTCCACATCGAAGCAGGCCTGAATGTCGGGTTGAGCGAAGAAGAAATCGTCGAAACCATCATGCAGATGGCGGTATATGCAGGCTTTCCGGCCGCGCTCAACGGGTTGTTCGCGGCCAAAGAGGTTTTTGGCGCCCGCTCTCAGGCCGACTAACCTATCGTTGCAAGAAGACATTAACTGGCGGGTCTATCCCGCCAGCATGCTCTCCAGCCGCTGCGCTTCAGAGCCGGCGAGCCTTAAATCGAGGCTTACCGAGCCATCCTCGAGATCGCGCCGCTCGTCGACGAGCGCATGCTCGTAAAGCCAGGGCAGCAAATGCATTTGCTCTGGGCCGAGCGTGATCGTCACTTCGGTCAGTACGCCGGAAAGCCGTTCGGCGATCCGGTCCACGAGCGCGTCGACTCCTTCGCCCGAAATGGCAGAGACGGCCATGACATTCTCGGCGGACGAAGCCCGCGCCATCAACGCGTCATGCTCTTCCGGCCCCAGCAGATCGACCTTGTTCCAGACCTCCAGAATGCGCTCATTCTGCTCGGCTTCATCGATGCCGAGATCGGTGAGAATGCGCAGGACGTCAGCCGATTGCGCGTCGCGGGCCGGATCGGCCATGTCGCGGACATGGAGGATCAGATCGGCCTCCAGCACCTCTTCCAGCGTTGCGCGGAACGCGGCCACCAGATGGGTCGGCAGGTCGGAAATGAAACCCACGGTGTCGGACAGGATAACGGTGCGTCCGTGCGGCAGCTTCATGCGGCGCAAGGTCGGATCGAGGGTCGCAAACAGCATGTCCTCGGCCAGCACCCCTGCCCCGGTGATCCGGTTGAACAGCGTCGACTTGCCGGCATTGGTGTAGCCCACCAGCGCCACGATCGGATGCGGCACCTTCTTGCGCTTGGAGCGGTGGAGCTGTCGGGTGCGAACGACCTGCTCCAGCTCGCGTTCCAGCTTGGTAATGCGCTCGCGCAGCATCCGGCGGTCTGCCTCGATCTGGGTTTCGCCGGGACCGCCCATGAACCCGCCGCCGCCGCGCTGGCGTTCAAGGTGGGTCCAGCTGCGGACCAGACGGCCGCGCTGATAGTTCAGATGCGCGAGTTCGACCTGCAGCCGGCCTTCCTTGGTGGAGGCGCGCTCGCCGAAGATTTCGAGGATCAGCCCGGTGCGGTCGATGACCTTGGCGACCCATGCCTTTTCGAGATTGCGCTGCTGGACCGGCGACAGCGGGTGATCGACCACGACGAGGCCGATATTTTTTTCATCGAGGATAGCATCGAGTTCTTCGATCTTGCCGGTGCCGAGCAGGGTTGCCGGACGCGGATCGTTGACCGTCACGATTGCGGAAGCCGCGATCTCGAGACCGATCGCGCGGGCAAGGCCCTCGGCTTCCTGCAAGCGGCTTTCGGGCGCGCGTGAGGACAGCCCGGAGCGTTCGCTCTCGGCGCGCGACTGCTTGATGACCGGCACGATCACGAGGACACGGGAGGAATCCCTGTTCTCGTATTCGCTTTCGGGAAATTGCGTATTATCGGAAATGGAGGTTCACCAAATCAGGAAGCGTTTTCATCGCCTTCGAACATCTGCACCGGCTGGCCGGGCATGATCGTCGAAATCGCATGCTTGTAGACAAGCTGCGAATGACCATCGCGGCGCAACAAAACACAGAAGTTATCGAACGACGTTACCACGCCGGTCAGCTTGACCCCGTTGATCAGGAAGATCGTAAGGGAAATTTTCTGCTTACGGACCGTATTGAGAAAAAGATCCTGCAAATTCTGAGAACGTTCCGCCATCGCGCCGCTACTTTCTTTCTCTTGCCGGCCTGGGCCGGTTCCACCTCTTCGTCGCTTCCGTGAATACAAAAGCAACAGATCATGAACTTCTGGTAGCAAATCACCGGCGCTTCCGCAACGGCGAAAAAGATGAGGCTCGTCGACACCTTTTCCCGGCCCTGTTCCCGGCCTGGCCAGACGTACCGGCCGGGGCGCTCAGAAATACTGGATCGAAACCCGGAACAATTGCTCTACGTGCCTCACAGCCGATGCCGCCGCGAACAGGATGACGCGGTCATGCGCCTTGATCTTGAGATCGCCATGCGGCTGGATAACCTCTTCGCCGCGGTAGATCGCACCGATGCGGATGCCATCGGGCAGATCGAGGTCGCGGAACGGCGTGCCAACCAGCGGCGAGGTCGCCAGCGCCTCTGCCTCGATCACTTCGGCCGCCCCCTTCTGCACGGCATAGACCGAACGGATACGGCCCTTGCGCACATGCTGCAGCACACGCGAGATCGTCACCGCGCGGGGATTGATATAGGCATCGATGCCGAGCGACTTGGTGACATCGTGAAACGACGGATTGTTCAACAGCGCCAGGTTGGACTTGCAGCCAAGCTGCTTGGCGATCACCGAAGCCAGAATATTGGTCTGGTCGTTATTGGTAAGCGCGACCATGAGATGGGCGTCGGGAACATCCGCCTGCATCATGATATTCTGGTCGAGCGCTGAGCCCTGAATGACGATGCAGTGATGAAGCGCGTCCGACACCGCGATCGCCTTGTCGCGATCCTGCTCGATCATCTTGACGCGGGTCTTGGGCTGAAGGTCCTCGATCGATTTGGCGACGAAGAAGCCGATATTGCCGCCGCCGGCGATCACGATCCGGCGGGCCTCCTGCTCCTCATGGCCGAACAGCGCCAGCGTGCGCCGGATATGCTCGTGTTCGCAAACCACATAGACAAGGTCGCCGGCCAGGATCTGGTCGGTCGAATGCGGGATGATCACCTCTTCGTTGCGATAGATGCCGGTGACCGTCGCGTTCAGATCCGGGAACAACTGGCTGAGCTGAACCAGCGGCGTGTTCAGCACCGGGCAGTCGTCATTGCACTCGACGGCGAGCATCGCGATCTTCTCGTCGGCGAACCGCACGATATCGGTGGCGCCGGGAAAGGAAATGCGCCGCAGCACCATCTTGCCGACCTCGACTTCCGGCGAGATCGTGACGTCGATCGGCATGTGATCGCGCGAAAACAGGTCAGAATAGTGCGAATGCAGATAGCTTTGCGAGCGGATACGGGCGATCTTGGTCGGCACGTTGAACAGCGAATGCGCCACCTGGCAGGCGACCATGTTGATCTCGTCATGCAGCGTGACGGCGATGATCATGTCCGCCTGGTCGGCGCCGGCCTTGGCCAGCATATCCGGATGGGCGCCATGGCCGACATAGCCGCGCACGTCCAGAAGCTCGGTAATGGCGGTGATGAGCGAGGCGGACGTGTCGATGACGGACACATCGTTATATTCCTGGGAAAGCCGTTCGGCGATGCCGAAACCGACCTGACCAGCGCCGCAGATGATGATTTTCATAAGAACCCCTCGGGGGTTTGGTAAGTTCAGTTGGCCGCAATCTGCCCGGTTTCAGCTCAAATGCCAAGCGACTTAAGCTTGCGGTGCAAAGCCGATCGCTCCATTCCGACAAATTCGGCGGTGCGTGAAATGTTCCCGCCGAAACGGTTGATCTGGGCCATCAGATAGTCGCGTTCGAAGCGCTCGCGGGCTTCCCGCAGCGGCAGCGTCATGATGTGGGCGTCGCCCGAGGTCTGGATCTGCGGAAGGACATCGGAAAGATCGGCCGGGAGCAGATCGGCGGAGATCGGTACCGAGGCATCTTCCTCGCGCGACAGAATCAGCAGCCGCTCCAGATTGTTGCGCAACTGCCTTATATTCCCGGGCCAGTCATGCGCCTGCAATATCGCCATGGCGTCATCGCCGATCGAGCGCTGGCGGATGCCGGCCTGCTCGCAAAGCTGGCGCATGACGAAATCGATCAGGAACGGAATATCCTCGCGCCGCTCGGACAGCGAGGGAATGCGCACCGGCACCACCGCCAGCCTGTGAAACAGGTCCTGGCGAAACAGTCCCTCGTCGATCCGGCCCTTGAGATCGAGCGCGGTGGATGACAGGATCCGGACATCGACCGAAACCCGCCGGCTGCCCCCGACACGCTCGAATTGCTGATCGACGAGCACCCGGAGGATCTTCTTCTGGGTTTCCGGCGGCATTTCGCCGATCTCATCCAGATAGAGCGTACCGCGATGGGCGCGTTCGAGCGCGCCGGTCTTGCGCGTCCGTCCGCCGCCGGCCTCGACGCCGAAAAGTTCGGTTTCCATGTTTTCCGGGGTGATCGCCGCGGCGTTCAGCGCCACGAAAGGCCCTTCCGCGCGCTGGCTCTTCTTGTGCATCAGCCGCGCCACAACCTCCTTGCCGGAACCGGAGGCGCCGAAGATCATCACACGGGAATTGGTCGGCCCGACCTTGTCGACCATCTGACGCAATTGCGACACCAGCAGCGATGAGCCAACCAGTTCCTCCGGGTCGCCGCTCTTGCGCTTGAGTTCCTGCACTTCCGTCTTCAGCCGCGAATTTTCCAGCGCGCGCTCGGCGATCAGCACCAGACGATCGGCCTTGAACGGCTTTTCGATGAAGTCGAAGGCGCCGCGCTTGATCGAGGAAACGGCCGTTTCGATATTGCCGTGGCCGGAGATCATCACCACCGGCAGGTCGGCGTAGCGCGATTTGATCTCCTCCAGCAGCGCCAGACCGTCGAGGCGGCTTCCCTGCATCCAGATATCGAGAAAGATCAGCCGCGGAACCCGGTCTGTGATCGCCGCCAGCGCGCTGTCGCTGTCATGGGCAACACGGGTTTCGTGTCCCTCGTCGGAAAGGATACCCGAGACGATATCGCGGATATCGGCTTCGTCATCGACGACAAGAATATCAGAGGCCATCTTGTTTTTCCTTGTCCGTTTCCTGGCGCGCGGCTTCGCCGTCGTGGATATGCGGCAGCTCGACGCGGATCATCGCCCCTCGCCCACCGGCGAAGTCCTGGGGCGCATCATGCAGTTCAAGTTTGCCGCCATGTTCTTCGATGATCTTGCGAACGATCGCAAGTCCGAGCCCGGTACCCTTTTCGCGCATGGTGATATAGGGCTCAAGGATCATGTGGCGGTTTTCGACCGGCAGTCCCTTGCCGTTGTCGATGAAGTCGACGACGTAGCGGTCACGTGCCTCGTCATGCGCGGCCCGCACCAGTATCTTGCGCTCGTCATCTAGTTCATTTGTCGGAACGGCTTCAATGGCTTCGACGGCGTTCTTGATCAGGTTTCCGAAGGCCTGGCCCAGCATGCGATCGTCGAACAGCCCCATCAGCGGCTCATCCCCGAGATCGCGCATGAAGGTCACATCGGTGCGCCCCATTTCCAGCAGGAAAATCGCGTCGGAGAGGATCGTGCGCAGGTCGCCCTGGGTCTTGGAAGGCTTGGGCATCCGGGCGAAGGAGGAGAACTCGTCCACCATCCGGCCGATATCGCCGACCTGACGGACGATTGTATCAGTACATTGATCGAAGACCCTGCGGTCCTCCTCGTCCTCAATCTTTTTCCCGAAGCGGCGCTTGATCCGCTCGGCGGAAAGCTGGATCGGGGTCAGCGGATTCTTGATCTCGTGGGCGATGCGCCGCGCGACATCGGCCCAGGCGGTGGAACGCTGCGCGACGATCAGGTCGGTGATATCGTCGAGCGTGATAACATAGGCATTGGAGCCGTCGCGCGAATCCTCGCGCGTAACCTGCACCGAAAGCGTCCGCTCCTTGCCAAGCCGCACGAGATTGATCTGCTGACGGAAATTCTGCCTGCTCCGGCGCATGGCGGCGGTCATCACAAGATCGATCTCGGGCGATATGTCCTCGAGCTTGCGGCCAAGCAATTCGTCGTCCCTTGCCGCCAGAAGTTCGCCGGCGGAGACATTCACGATCGTGACCGTGCGGTGCTCATCGACGCCGATAACCGCGGCCGTCACCCCGGAAAGCACCGCCTCGATAAACCGGCGGCGATCGTCGACCTCATCCTTGGCGACCAGAATTTCACGCTGCTGTTCCCGAATTTCGGCGACCATCTTGTTGAATGTGCTGGAAAGCCTGCCGACATCGCCATCGATCGAGCGCACCGGCACGGCAACCTTCATATCGCCGGAGGCTACCTGGTCGGCGGCCCCGATCAGCAGGCGGATCGGCAGCACGATGCGGTCGGCGACGGCAATGCCGGTCCAGATCGCGGCGAGCAGCACGATCAGGGCGAAACCGAGATAGAGCACCGCGAAGGCGACCTGGATCGACACCCGCCCCGCTTCCATCGAACTATATTCGGAGACATTGTCCTCGATCATCCGCATCGCGCCCATCACGTTCGGATCGACGGCGCGAACGGTATAGAGCAGGCTGTCAGGGATCGCCTCGAGCGCGATGATCGCGCCGACCAGATTGGTGTCGCCCGGTGGTATAAGCGTTGGCGAGCCGGTAGCTGCCTTTTCCAGCGCGTCTTTCGGGATGTCGGGCAGCGGCGTATCATCGCCGAGATCGGCCTCGACGATCACGCTGCCGTCCGCCCGCACGAGGAAGGCGCCGAGCAGGCCGCGACCCCGCGCCTGACGCGACATCAGGTCCGAAAAACCCCGGCGGTCGAGCAGGTAAAGCGAGCGGTTTCGTTCCAGGTCGTTGCCCATGGACAGCGTCTGGCCCTGCAGGTAGCTGGCATTTTCCATCATATAGGCCTGCGCCACATTGAGCGAGGACTGGACGATGGACTGGGTTCTGAGCGCAAACCAGCGGTCGAGGCCGGCATTCAGCGTCAATGTCGCAAAGATCGCCACAAGAATGGCGGGGGTGATGGCGACGATCGAAAACAGCGCCACAATGCGGATATGAAGCTGGGCCGCTGCGCGGCCGCGCCTGCGGGCTTTCAGAAGCTGGCTGACCTCGCCGCCGATCAGGTAGGTCAAAGTGAGCACGAACAGCGAATTGGCGGCGACGAGTGCGATCACGACCTTGCCGGTCGGCTTGATCGGCGTCAGGCCAAGCAGGATGAAAAGCGACAGGAAGGCCGTGATCAGCGCGCCGCTGACGAAGAACATGCCGGGCGACCTGAGAATAGCCCGCGCCCCGCCGCGCCCGTACGGCGCGCCGTCATGTTCCCCCTCGTGGTGAACGGGATCAGTGTCCGCCATGCTGCCTTCTGCAGTCATTCTCACCCTTTTCGAAAGGCCGCTCGAAGCGTCGCCGACCGGCACCCGAGCGAGCAAACGCAGCCATTCGAAACGACTCGCGTTTTTCCCCTTAGCGTGAGGATATGCAACAGATTGTGGCACAAATGCAACGGAAAGCTGCAACAGGCAACACTCAGACCGAGATGATCAGGAGCTGCGGGAACTGCGATAGACCGATACGCCAAGCTCCCGGATCTTCTTGCGCAGCGTGTTGCGGTTGAGGCCGAGAAGATCGGCGGCGCGGATCTGGTTGCCGCGCGTGGCCGTCAACGCGGCCAGGATCAGCGGATACTCGACCTCGTTGAGCACCCGTTCGTAAAGGCCGGAAGGCGGCAGGTTGTCGCCGAATCCGGCGAAATAGCTGCGCATGTTTTCCTCCACCGCCTGGGCTATGGTCGGCATGCCGTTGCGCACCGTGGCGCCCTCCGCCGGCGCGTCCGGCTGCTCGGACTGCAGTTCCTGCTCCACGATCTCGCGGGTGATCACCTCCTGCGGATAAAGCGCCATCAGGCGGCGGACAAGGTTTTCCAGTTCGCGGACATTGCCCGGCCAGCCATAGGATTTCATCACGTCGAGCGCCGGCTGTTCGAACCGCTTGCCGCCGAGACCCTCGACCTCGCCCTCGTTGACGAAGTGACGCACCAGATCGCCGATATCCTCGGCGCGTTCGCGCAGCGGCGGCAGCCGCAGCGGCACGACGTTGAGCCGGTAATAGAGATCCTCGCGGAACAGGCCCTGATTGATTGACTGCTTCAGGTCCTTGTTGGTCGCCGCGACGATCCGGACATCGGTGCGGATCGGGGTGCGGCCGCCGACGGTGGTGTATTCGCCCTGCTGAAGCACACGCAGCAGCCTGGTCTGCGCATCCATCGGCATATCGCCGATCTCGTCGAGAAACAGCGTGCCGCCCTCGGCCTGCTCGAACCGGCCGGAAGATCGGCTCTGGGCGCCGGTAAAGGCGCCTTTCTCGTGGCCGAAAAGCTCCGATTCGATCAGATCACGCGGAATGGCCGCCATGTTGATGGCGACGAACGGACCGTTGCGACGCTTGCCGTAATCATGCAGCGCGCGTGCCACCAGTTCCTTGCCGGTGCCGGACTCGCCGGTGATCATCAGCGTCAGGTCGGTCTGCATCAGCCGTGCCAGCACGCGGTAGATTTCCTGCATCGCCGCCGATCGGCCGACCAGCGGCATGCCGTCCTGCATGTCGTCGCCAAGCTTGGCCGGCTTGCGCTTCGGCTCCGAAAGCGCGCGGCCGACGATCGCGATCAGCTCGGTCAGGTCGAACGGCTTCGGCAGATAATCATAGGCGCCCTTTTCCGAGGCGCGCACCGCCGTCATGAAGGTATTCTGCGCGCTCATGACGATAACCGGCAGCTCCGGCCGCGATTTCTTGATGCGCGGCAACAGGTCGAAGGCGTTTTCGTCCGGCATCACGACATCGGTCAGCACCAGGTCGCCCTCGCCGGCGGATACCCAGCGCCAGAGCGTGGCGGCGTTGGACGTGATGCGAACGTCATAGCCGGCCCGGCTCAGCGCCTGGTTCAGCACGGTGCGGATCGCCGCGTCGTCATCGGCAACAAGGATCGTAGCTGTCATGTCATGTATCCATATTCGGGCTGGCCATTTCGCGCGGCAGCGGCAATACGTCTTTCGAAACCGGCATGAGAATGCGGAAAATCGTGCGGCCGTTCGCGTTTTCGCATTCGATGATCCCGCCATGGCCGCCGATGATCTTGGCAACCAGAGCAAGGCCCAGGCCTGTGCCGTTCTGCTTCGTCGTGATGAACGGGTCGAACAGATGCGGCATCAGGTCCTCCGGCACGCCGGGACCATTGTCCTGTACACAAAATTCAAGAGGCAGCGAAATCTTCTCCCTTGTGCCCGCCACAGACATCCGGATGCCGGGTCGGTAGGCGGAGGTCAGGATGATCTCGCCATCCGGCCTGTCGGCAACAGCTTCGGCGGCATTCTTGACCAGATTGAGGAACACCTGCACCATCTGGTCGCGATTGGCGAAGATCTGGGGCAATGACGGGTCGTATTCCTCGGTGATCTTGATGTTGCGGGCGAAACCGGCCTTGGCCACCGCCTTCACGTGATCGAGCACGGAGTGAATGTTGAGCGGCACCCGGTCGATCGCCCGTTCGTCGGAAAACACCTCCATCCGGTCGACAAGCGAGACGATCCGGTCCGATTCATCGCAGATCAGCCGCGTCAGCGCCCGGTCGTCGTCGCTGGCATTGGTTTCCAGAAGCTGGGCCGCGCCGCGAATGCCGGAAAGCGGGTTCTTGATCTCGTGGGCAAGCATCGAGGCAAGGCCGGTCACCGACCGGGCCGCCGCACGATGCACCAGTTGCCGGTCGATCTTGTCGGCCATGGAGCGGACCTGAAAGACGAGAACAACGGCGCCCTCCTCCCCCACCGGCGCCACGTAAATGTCCACCAGCTTGTCCTGCCCAAGACGCGGCGACGACAGGTCGACGCGATATTCGTTGACCGGCGCCCGGCGCTCGCGCACCTGCGCGATCAGGGCCAGAAGCGGGCTGTCGAAGGGAATGAAATCGGAAAGCGTCTTGCGCGACAGATGCGAGGCGCTCGCGCCGAAGAAAACCTCCGCCTCCCAGTTGGTATAGGAGATGCGGTCGTCCTCCTCGATCAGCACGACAGGATTTTGAATGGCATTCAGAACCTGAAGCGCGACGGCTGCCGCGCCGAGGCGCTGGCTGCCATTGCCGATGACGGTATTCATGCCGCTTTCCTTTCGGGAGGTGCGTGTTCGAAGATGGCGGCAAGCTTCGCCGTGACGAAATCGGGATCGTCGGAGGTCATGATGGAAGACCTTGTATCGGCGCTGACCCCGGGCGCAAGCCGCTCCAGATACCAGCCGAGATGTTTGCGCGCGTGACGGACGCCAACGCCAGGTCCGTAAAAGCGTATCATGGCCCGATAGTGCTCGATCGCGATCCGCGCCTTCTCGGAAAAGCCCGGTTCAGCGAGACCCGCCAGATAACCGGCATGCCACGGCCGCCCCTGGCACGCTCTGCCAACCATTACCGCCGTGATGCCGGGGCGCGACAACAGATAGTCAACGTCCGTCCGGCTTTCGATATCGCCATTGGCGATGAAGGGCACCGTGACGGCTTCCGCCACCCGCTCGATCGCCTGCCAGTCGGCCCTGCCCTTGTAGAACTGCATCCTGGTGCGGCCGTGAACCGTGATCGCCTGAACGCCCGCCTCTTCCGCGCGCTTCGCCAGATAGGGCGCGTTGATGCTGTCATGATCCCAGCCGAGCCGCATCTTGACCGTGACCGGCACCTTGACCGCGCCCACCGTCGCCGCGATGATTTCAAGCGCCCGTTCGGGCTCGCGCATCAGCGCCGAACCGGTATAGCCTCCGACAACCTTCTTGGCCGGGCATCCCATGTTGATGTCGATGATATCGGCTCCGTTCGCCTCGGCGATCCTCGCCGCCTCCGCCATATAATGCGGATCGCGCCCCGCGAGTTGCACCATATGCGGCTTCAGCCCCGCGCCGCGCAGCCGGACCCAGCTTTCCGCGGTATTGAAAGTCAGCTCACGGCTTGCAATCATCTCCGTGACCACGAGCCCCGCGCCGTGCCGCCACGCAAGCGCGCGAAACGGCAGATCGGTGACGCCCGACATCGGCGCGAGAATCAGGCGGTTGCGAATCTCGATCGGGCCGATCCGAAAGGAATCGGAAGGTTTGCGGTGAGGCAAGTGGCTATCTTTCATGCAGCATATCACTTTGCCCCATTTTTAGACAAGACGCCAATCCTTGCCAAGCGTTTTCGCTGGCGCTTTATAAAATTTAGGCAAATGCTGGAAAAATGGGTCAATCCGGGTAAGTTCCGGCGATCGGGAATCAACACGCAGGTTCTAGCCGAACATGGCAGCAGGTGAAAGCTACAATCCGGGGGTCGTTGTGGTTGCGGCCGGGCGCGGAGAACGCGCCGGCGCGCCCGAGGAAGGGCCGAAGCAATATCGCCTGATCGGAGGCCTGCCGGTGATCGCCCACACATTACGCGTGTTTGCGGATTGGGGCGGTGCCACTTGCGGCATTATCGTGGTGATCCATCCGGATGATGAAGCCGTTTTCAACGAAGCGCTTGGCCATGTGGCGGATGCCGACAACATCCGTTTCGTGCATGGCGGCCCGACCCGCCAGCAATCGGTGTTGCGCGGCCTGGAGGCGCTTGAACGCGATGCCCCCAGCCATGTGCTGATCCATGATGCGGTGCGGCCGTTCTTCGATGCGGCTCTGCTCGAGCGGATATCGCAGAGCCTCCGCGCAGGCCACGACGCCGTGCTGCCTGCCGTGGCGGTCGCCGATACGCTGAAGAAGGCGGGCGACGACCGCACCGTCAGCGCCACGGTTCCGCGCGCCGGCCTTTACGCTGCCCAGACACCGCAGGCCTTCAGCTATCCCGCAATACTCGCCGCACATCGCAAGGCGGCGGCCGGGGGCCATTTCGAGTTCACCGACGATGCCGGCATAGCCGAATGGGCCGGGCTTGCGGTGCGGCTGGTCGACGGGCTCGCCGACAATGTGAAACTGACCTACCGGAGAGACGTCGCCATGGCCGACGAGAAGCTGTCGCGCAGCCTGATCGCCGATATCCGCACCGGCAATGGCTACGATGTCCATCAGCTCGTTGCCGGCGACGGCGTCACGCTCTGCGGCATCAAGATACCGCATGACATGACGCTTTCCGGCCATTCGGATGCCGATGTCGCCTTCCACGCGCTGACCGACGCGCTGCTCGCCACCTGCGGCGAAGGCGATATCGGGGATCATTTTCCGCCGTCCGACCCGCAATGGAAGGGCGCCGCCTCGCATATCTTCCTCGCCCATGCGGCGAAGATCGTGCGCGACAGGGGCGGCGTGATCCTGAATGCCGATGTCACGCTGATCGCCGAAGCGCCGAAAATCGGCCCGCATCGGCTTGCCATGCGCGAAAATATCGCCACATGCCTCGGTATCGATCTCGCCCGCTGCTCGGTCAAGGCCACGACCAACGAGACCATCGGCTTCGTCGGCCGCCGAGAGGGCATCGCGGCGATCGCCACGGCCAGCGTGAACTATGGAAACATGACATGATCGACGCCGACATCACCGAGCGCGCCCGTATCCTGATCGAGCATTGCAAGGCCGCGGGCCTCACTATCGCCACCGCCGAATCCTGCACCGGCGGCATGGTGGTGGCAGCACTGACCGATATCGCCGGTTCCTCGGCCGTCGTCGATCGCGGTTACGTGACCTATTCCAACGCAGCGAAGATCGAGATGCTCGGCGTCAGCGCGCGAACGCTTGCGGCACATGGCGCGGTTTCACGCGAAACCGCGCTGCAGATGTCGGCGGGCGCGCTGATGCGCTCCGACGCCGATCTGGCGGTCGCGGTTACCGGCATTGCAGGCCCCTCCGGCGGCAGCCCGGAAAAACCGGTCGGTCTTGTCCATCTCGCCGCGCGCGATCGCCATGGCCACCTTCACCACATCGAAAGCCGCTATGGCGATATCGGCCGCGACGGCATCAGGCTCGCCACCGTCCAGACGGCGCTCGGCATGCTGGAAGGCCTGATTCAGGCGTAGATTTCATCGGCCCGCGTTTCGAACGCTTCCGAGAACTTGCGGAACGCCCGCTCGAACATCGATCCCATCATCGCGCCCAGAATCCGGTTCTTGAATTCGTAATTGATATAGAACCGGATCGCGCAGGCGCCCTCGCCTTCCGGCTCGAACCGCCAGCGATTGTCGAGAAAACGGAACGGACCGTCGACATAGCTGACATCGATCTTGCGCTCGGCCTGGTTCAGCAGCACCTGGGTGGTGAAACTTTCGCGGATGCCCTTGTAGCCGACGGTCATGTCGGCGATCAGCAGCGTCTTGCCGTCCTTCTCGCGCGACGAGCGGACGGTCAGCGCCTCACAAAGCGGCAGGAATTGCGGATAGCGTTCGACGTCGGCAACCAGATCAAACATGCGATCGGCGGAATGATTGACGTGACGGGTTGTGTTAAACTCTGGCATGATGTTTCAGCTAATGTGGCAGGGCGCAGATGGCAAGTCTTTCGTTTCGGGATGGCGAAGTTTGAAGACTGCAAAGCTTGTTCAAGGCGCGACAGCGCGGTTCTTCGCCGCCATCCCCGCCCTTTCGGGTCACCCTCGGGCTTGACCCGAGGGTCCAGGCAGCATTCCCCGTGTCGCCTGGATGCTCGTGTCAAGCACGAGCATGACTCACCGAAGATGATGGAGAAAATGTCTGGCCGGTGGATTTTGCAGTCGCGAATTGCCTTCCCCCTTGCAAATCCTGCCGCATACCGGATAATCCACGCATATCGTGCTGGGAGAAACCACATTCTCGTGGTGCCGAAGGAGCAACCGCCCCGGAAACTCTCAGGCAAAAGGACCAGCGCGAGGTTCTAAACTCTGGAGACAAGGTCACGGCATTTCACGTGCTGTGGCTGGCCGAAGGGATAATAATCTCAGGCACACGGGACAGAGGGGGCTCATTCGCTGGGCGTTCTTCGGAACGCCAACCCTTGAGCCGGCGTTTTTCCATAAACGCAATCCGGAGGCAAACTCTTGGTCTCGCCACTGAAACAGACCCCGCTTCACGCGCTTCATCTGGAACGCGGCGCCCGCATGGTGCCGTTCGCCGGCTACGACATGCCGGTGCAATATCCTATGGGCGTTCTCAAAGAACATCTCCATACCCGCGAAAAGGCAGGCCTTTTCGATGTTTCGCACATGGGGCAGGTTTATCTCTATCCGATTTCCGGCAATCTCGCCGATGCAGCACTTGCGATTGAAAAGCTGGTGCCGGTCGATATCGCCGGGCTGAAACCCGGCCGCCAGCGCTATGCCTTCTTCACCAATGACGAGGGCGGCATTCTCGACGACCTGATGGTCGCCAACCGCGGGGATCACCTGCTGGTCATCGTCAACGCCGCCTGCAAGGATGCCGACCTCGCCCACATGAAGGCCTATCTTTCGGACCTCTGCAATGTCGAGGAACACTTCGATGACAAGGCGCTGCTGGCGCTGCAGGGTCCGAAGGCGGAAGCCGTTCTGGCGCCGCTGTGCCCGGCCGTCACCGAGATGAAGTTCATGGATGTCCGCGCCGCCGAAATTCTCGGCGTCACCTGCGTCATCTCCCGCTCCGGCTATACCGGCGAGGACGGCTTTGAAATTTCCGTGCCGGCCGAGAAAGCGGAAGAACTCGCCCGCGCGCTTCTCGCCCATGAGGACTGCGAACCGATCGGCCTCGGCGCCCGCGATTCGCTGCGGCTCGAGGCCGGGCTCTGCCTCTACGGCAACGACATCGACGAGACCACGACGCCGGTGGAGGCAGCCCTCGTCTGGGGTATCCAGAAGGCCCGCCGTCCGGGCGGCATTCGCGGCGGCGGCTTTCCCGGCCACGAACGGATCTTCCGCCAGCTCGAGGACGGCGTTTCCCGCCTGCGCGTCGGACTGAAGCCCGAGGGCCGCGCGCCCGTCCGCGCGCCCGCAAAGCTCTTTGCCGATGACAGCGGCGAGACCGAGATCGGCCACGTCACCTCCGGCGGCTTCGGTCCCTCCGCCGAAAGCCCGGTCGCCATGGGCTATGTCGCGGCCGAACGCGCCGCCACCGGCTCCACGATTTTCGCCGAGGTGCGGGGCAAATACCTGCCCGTCACCATCGCCGACATGCCTTTCGTCACACCTACCTACAAGCGCTGAGAGAGCGGGAACATGACCATCAAATTTACCGAAGAACATGAATGGCTGAAAATCGAGGGCGATGTCGCCACCGTCGGCATCACGGCGCACGCCGCCGAGCAGCTCGGCGACCTCGTTTTCGTCGAACTGCCCGAGGTCGGCGCGACCTTCGCGAAGAATGACGACGCAGCGACCGTCGAATCGGTCAAGGCCGCTTCCGATGTGTTCTGCCCGCTCGATGGCGAGATCACCGAGGTCAACCCGGCGATCGTCGACAATCCGGAACTGGTCAACTCCGCGCCGATGGGCGATGGCTGGTTCTTCAGGCTGAAGCTTGCAAACCCCGCCGATGCCGACGCGCTGATGGATGAAGCGGCCTACAAGGAGTTCATCGCCTGATGACGACCCCCGCGGAATTCAAGTTCACCGACTACCAGCCCTACGACTTCGCCAACCGCCGCCATATCGGCCCCTCGCCTTCCGAAATGGAGGCGATGCTGAAGGTGATCGGCTATGACAGCCTCGACGCGCTGATCGACGCCACCGTGCCGGCCGGCATCCGCCAGAAGGCGCCGCTCGCCTGGGGGCCGGCGATGACCGAGCGCGAGGCGCTCGACAAGCTGCGCGAGACCGCCAACAAGAACAAGCCGCTCGTCTCGATGATCGGCCAGGGCTATAACGCCACGATCACGCCTCCGGTGATCCAGCGCAACATTCTGGAAAACCCGGCCTGGTACACCGCCTATACGCCCTATCAGCCGGAAATCAGCCAGGGCCGCCTCGAGGCGCTTTTGAACTTCCAGACGATGATGGCCGACCTCACCGGCCTCGACATCGCCAATGCCTCGCTGCTCGACGAGGCGACCGCCGCCGCCGAAGCCATGGCGATGGCGAACCGCGTGGCGAAGTCGAAGGCCATCGCCTTCTTCGTCGATGAAAACTGCCACCCGCAGACCATCGCGCTGATCAAGACCCGCGCCGAACCCGTCGGCTGGGACGTGATCGTCGGCAACCCCTTCACCGACCTTGCGCCCGAAACCGTGTTCGGCGCGATCTTCCAGTATCCCGGCACCTATGGCCATGTGCATGACTTTTCCGGCGTCATCGCCGATCTTCATGCAGCCAACGCCATCGCCACCATCGCCGCCGATCCGCTGGCGCTGACGCTCCTGAAGTCGCCGGGCGAGATGGATGCAGACATCGCCATCGGCTCGTCGCAGCGTTTCGGCGTGCCGCTCGGCTATGGCGGCCCGCATGCGGCCTATATGGCCGTCAAGGACGCCTACAAGCGCTCCATGCCCGGCCGCCTCGTCGGCGTTTCGATCGATGCCCGCGGCAACCGCGCCTATCGCCTCGCCCTGCAGACCCGCGAGCAGCATATCCGCCGCGAAAAGGCGACGTCGAACATCTGTACGGCCCAGGTGCTGCTCGCCGTCATGGCGTCGATGTATGGCGTGTTCCACGGCCCGGAGGGGCTGAAGGCAATCGCCCAGCAGGTCCACCGCAAGGGCGTGCTGCTCGCCAAGGGCCTCGAGGCGCTCGGCTTCACGGTCGAGCCGGAAACCTTCTTCGACACGGTCACGGTGGAGGTCGGGGCCTTCCAGGCGCTGATCATGAAGAACGCGGTCGAAAACGGCGTCAACCTGAGGAAGGTCGGCGACACGAAGATCGGCATTTCCGTCAACGAGCGCACAAGGCCCGCCCATGTCGAGGCCGTGTGGGACGCGTTCGGCGGAAAATTCTCGATCGCGGAGTTCGAGGCCGACTACCGCCTGCCGCAAAGCCTTTTGCGGACAAGCCCTTACATGACGCATCCGATCTTCCACATGAACCGCGCCGAAAGCGAGATGACCCGCTATATGCGCCGGCTTGCCGACCGCGATCTGGCGCTCGACCGCTCGATGATCCCGCTCGGCTCGTGCACCATGAAGCTCAACGCCACGGCCGAGATGCTGCCGATCACCTGGCCGGAATTCGCCGATATCCACCCGTTCGCGCCGGAAAGCCAGACGGCGGGCTACCGCGAGATGATCGCCGACCTGTCGGAAAAACTCTGCCAGATCACCGGCTATGACGCCTTCTCGATGCAGCCGAATTCCGGCGCGCAGGGCGAATATGCCGGGCTGCTGACGATCCGCCGCTATCACCGGGCGAATGGCGAGGCCCACCGCAATATCTGCCTGATCCCGACCTCGGCGCATGGCACCAACCCCGCCTCCGCCCAGTTGGCCGGCATGAAGGTGGTGCCGGTGAAATCGCGCGACAATGGCGATATCGACATCGACGATTTCCGCGCCAAGGCGGAACAGCATGCCGAAAACCTCGCCGCCTGCATGATCACCTATCCCTCGACCCATGGCGTGTTCGAGGAGACGGTCACCGAGGTCTGCGACATCACCCATGAGCATGGCGGCCAGGTCTATCTCGACGGGGCCAACATGAACGCGATGGTGGGTCTCTCCCGGCCGGGCGATATCGGCTCGGATGTCAGCCACCTGAACCTGCACAAGACCTTCTGCATACCGCATGGCGGCGGCGGGCCGGGCATGGGGCCGATCGGCGTCAAGGCCCATCTGGCCCCGCATTTGCCCGGCAATCCGGCAACGGATGCCGACGGCGGCGCGGTCTCGGCCGCCCCGTTCGGCTCGCCCTCGATCCTGCCGATCTCGTGGAGCTACTGCCTGATGATGGGCGGCGAAGGGCTGACGCAGGCAACCCGCGTGGCGATCCTCAACGCCAACTACATCGCCGCCCGGCTGAAGGGCGCCTACGAAGTGCTCTACAAGTCGGAAAAGGGCCGCGTCGCCCATGAATGCATCATCGACACGCGCCCCCTGAAGGACCTGGCCGACGTCTCCGTCGACGACATCGCCAAGCGCCTGATCGACTGCGGCTTCCACGCCCCGACCATGAGCTTCCCCGTCCCCGGCACGCTGATGATCGAGCCGACGGAATCGGAGACCCGGGCCGAGCTGGATCGCTTCTGCGACGCCCTGATCGCGATCCGCGCCGAGATCACGGAGATCGAGGAAGGCCGCGCCGACCGCGAGGACAACCCGCTCAAGAACGCCCCGCACACGGTCGAAGACCTCGTCGGCGAATGGACCCACCCCTATTCCCGCGAACAAGCCTGCTTCCCCCCCGGCGCCTTCCGCGTCGACAAATACTGGCCGCCGGTGAACCGCGTGGACAATGTCTATGGGGATCGGAATCTGGTCTGCGCCTGCCCGCCGATGAGTGAGTATGCGGAGGCGGCGGAGTAAGGGAGAACGGGAAGTAGTTGGCTAGCCCCGGCAGCAACAAGCGGGCGGGTCTAGCCGCACTGCCCAACCTTCTCACCTACCTAACGTTTGGGTTTGAGCCTTGCGTGAAATAGTTGATTTGATCGCTCAATAAACAAAGCTGCATTTTCGGAAATTCGACATATATCTAGACGATGTCTAGGCTGTGTATTAATCCATTGTGAACACACATATTTTCATCCATATTCATCACTTTTGTTTCGCTCTCATATGCGAATACTCTATGATTTCCTGACGTAATATTTCCAATTACATTAAAGTGAAAAAGTATCTTTAAAATTTGACTTTCACTTAGAATTCTTTTGCTGTTGGAGTTTTGATTTAGGTATTCCCGATATCTGTCGTTAAATTCTTTTCTAGTAAAAATGGGCTTTCTTATCTTTGAAAGAACGCCAAGAATTTCTGAAACATCTTCAATAACAGGAAACAGCTCATCCACGACTTCACGGCGCATATAAGCGGAGTGCGCAGCCCCCGCGCCTTTGATGTCAATGTTGTCAATCTTTAAATGTTCATTAAAGAGAGCTACGTTGGCACACTCTCTGATGTGACTAATTACATCCCTTGGCCGCAGAAAAGTTCTACTTGTCAAGAATGTAAAGGTGTCCACTGACCCTTTTCGCCTAAAGCGAGTATTGCGCACACCAAAAACGTGATCCCAAGCAGCCGATATCTCTACCTCCTTCTCGGTAATCTTCTTAATCGCCCTTGAAAGCCTAAAATTTATAAGCTCGCGTAGCTTCCTCTCGTTCCAGTTAAGGGTAATAGCTCGATCTAGCCATTTATTTCTATCTACATCTCTACACAGATCAAAAATATCATCCCTTAAAAAGATAACAGGCCGCAAATTAATCCCCTGGCTCGAAAAATCGCTTCTTATTATTTGGACAGCTTTAAATAGGCTGATGAGCAATTCGAAGTAAGAGTCCTTCCGATCAGGATTAAGGACATCTCTGTAGTCCTCGTCGAGTTCGTCAAAAATAACATAGTACTCGCTATCGTCAGCAACAGAAAGAATAAACTCTCTCATAGCTTCATTTGCTTTTACATAGTCAAATTCACCGTCCTCAGTTGAGCACTGTATCCCTCCGCCAAACCCAGCGAGATTCACATTATAACCTCTCGCAGTAATTTTTTTTACCGATCGAACCAATGCACCTTTTATGTCAAAATCAAAGGATTTCCGTAGGTCAAAGTCAACTTTACTGTAGACCCTCTGGTTCTCAGCGAGCATAGAGCAAATATAATGGTAAATAACATAAATCCATAGCGTGATAAATTGGTTTGGTCTATTATAATCATTATCGGCGTATTTGTATAAAGAGTTAAAAGGAAAGTTTTTAAAAGAGAGCAATCTGGTAAATTTATTATACCTACTCTCGTTGTGAAGGTATTCAGCTATAGCTGTTTTTCCGGTTCCTTTTCGTCCGATCACATAATTCTTTCTTCCATTTTCGATATCAGAAACGTCAGAAAAATGAAAAAAGTAGACGGCATTATCCTCATCTTTCGCTTCAATTGACCATTGAGATATCTCCTTTAATACACCTGAATTTTCCATACCACGTCCTTTGTCAAAATCGAATTTCGAACGATTTTTGAGTCTCTAATCGGTAAAATCAAGAAAATAATCTCAAAGACTTCTCCACGATGGATCGCTCAAGGCACCAAAAACTCAAACGGCGTCGCCTCTTTCATCAGCCCCGCAACATCCCCACCCGGTACCGCCGGATCGTTCAGCGCCAGCGTCTTCGCCGCTGCCCCCTCGCTCAAATCAAAATCCCCCAGATCGACCCAGAACACCGACGGGTTGATCACCGAGTCGAAATAATAGCGTTTGTGCTCGTGCTCGGCGACGGTGCGCCAGAGGGTGGAGGAGATGTTGGGTTTGTCGGGGTCCGACATGCCGAGCGGGGTGGAGATGGCGCGGATCTGCGAGAATACCGAGGCGAGCGCGGCGCGGCGGTCCTTCAGCGGTACGGCGGTCTTCAGGTTGTAGCTGGCGCGGGCGAAACGGTCGGCGGCGTTGACCGTGCCCGGCAGGAAGCTCCTGCCGCCGACGAGATCCCAGTAGGAGTTGATGGCGAGCTGCTGGTCGTAGGTCGGCGAATTGGTCATCACCCGGTAGTCGCGGCCGTGATGGATGGTGAGTTTGCCGCCGACGAATTCGAGGATCGCGCTGTCGCCCGCGGCATCGGACAGCGCCAGATGGACATTGGCGGGCGCGCCGTTCGGCGCATCGCCGCTGATGATGGTCAGCGGGTCATCCGCCATCGCCGCGACGGCCTCGGCGACGGTCGCGAAATTGTCGAGCATGTATTGCAGCCAGGCGCCGACCGAGATCAGCGGCTTGCCCCGCGCGGCCGGATCGCCATAGGACGATTCCACCAGATAGAGCATGTTGCCGGCAAGGCCCGCCTCGTTCATGCCGTCGGAGGTGGCGAGATTATAGATCGCGACGATCACCGAGCCGTATTTCGAGGTCCATGTGGCCGAGCCCTCGCCCACCCCGCCATTGCGGGGCATCCCGCGCGGAAAGACCCAGAGGTCGGATTCCATCGTCACGTCGCGCCAGTCCATCGAGCGGCCGGTGATGTAGGTTGAGGTTCCGGTCTCGTAGAAAATCCGCGTGCACATGATCTGTCCTCCGTCGCACCTGTTTTTGGTTGGCTGAGGCTAACCCGGCAGCGCGCGGCGGACAATCAAAATCGCGTCAGAACCGGCTGTGCTTCGCCACCAGTTTGGCGAGGATCGGTCCCAGCGCCATCACGAAGAAGAACCGCGCGATCTGCATCGACATCACGAAGGCGACGTCGACATCGGTGGAGGCGGAGATGATCGCGATCGAATCCGCGCCGCCGGGGCTGGTCGCGAGATAGGCCGACAGCGGGTCGATCCCCGTGAGCCACACCAGGATGGCGGCCAACACGCCGCAGATGGCAACCAGCGCGACGATCGAGGCGATGACCCGCGGCATGGCACGGCCGGCATGGAGGATCACCTCGCGGTCGAAGCGCGCGCCGATGCCCCAGCCAACCGTGGCATAGGCGACGGCAAGCAGAACCTGCGGCAGTTCGATCTCGATCAGGCCAAGCACGTTGAGGATCGAGCCGAGGATCACCGGCACCAGCATCGGTCCGGCCGGGATCGGCATGCGCCTTCCGGCCATCACGCCGATCAGCACCAGAGCAAGCGTCTGGGCGAGCGACCACCAGTCCGGTTCCGCGAACCACAGCATGGGTGCCGCGGTTTCAGCCGTGCCGCCGGTCCACAGCCGCGCGAAGGTGGCGGCAACGACAGTGACGATCACCACGCGGGTATATTGCATGAAGGCGACGAGCCGCATGTCGGCCCCGAACGAGCCCGACATCAGCGTCATCACGCTCGCCGCGCCGGGAAACGCGCCCCAGATCGCGGTTGTGCCGGGCAGCACCTGATAGCGCGCGAGCATCCAGCCGATCGCGATGCTGGCGAACACGACCGAGAGCACGCCGGCGGCAAAAATCATCCAGTCGGCGCCGATTTCCTGCAGCACCGGCCATGTCAGCGTCCGGGCGATCAGACAGCCGATCACGCCCTGCGCCAGGTTGAACGGCAGTCGCGGCATGGCGATCCGCCGGCCGGTGAAGACGATCACGATCGCCGCCAGCATCGGCCCGAGCAGAAGCGAGGCCGGCAGCGCGACAAGCTGCAACATGATCACGAGAACGACGGAGAGCGCCAGTAGCGGAAGCCAGATGCGCAGAAGCTGTTTGTTGCCGCCTGTGGCGGGGGCCGGTTTTTCCGGCCCTTCTGCGGAAGTCATCGTGCGGTCAATCCTGAAACGCCGGACCGCCCGCGCGCCGGGCAATCCCCCTTGTCCCCGTCAGGCATCGGGCGGGGACGCTGATACACCGAAACCCTTCCCGTCATCCGGGTATCGGCTTCGCTCTTCTATACGCGCTGGCCAGGAAAACGCAATTGCGTCACATCGTGCAATTCTTCCGGCGCATCGCGATGTCGAGGGCGTTGACGCGGCCCTTGGCATAGGCGATCGCGGTTTCCTGGTCCTTCACGCTCGCTTCCGACATGCTGCCGAGACTTGCGCCGAACATCCGCATATCGCCGACGATCGCGCCGTCCTGCAATTGCGCAAGGTCCTTCAGTTTCGCGTTCTCGACCTCGTACTGGCTCAGAAGCGTTTCGCAACTGCTGCCGGCGAATTCCTCGGGCGAAACCGGGATCGCGCCGATCGAATCGGCGCGCTGGGTGCAGGCGGCAAGCGTGGCTGCAAGGGCGATGACGGTTAGGGCAGAGCGCATGGATATGACCTTTGCGGAAGAGAGTAAGCGACAGCGTATCAACGCCGGTGCGCGGGGCAAGTTCCGTGAACATAGCCGATAAATCCGCTCAGTCCTCGTCGAATCTGGCGTTGCTACGGCCGTTCGTCAGTTCACGCACAAGTTCTTCCAGCGCCGGGGCATCCACTTCCGGCACCTGCAGATGAAAATCGGCGCCCGTTTCGGTAAAATCGCGCCTGCCCACCACCAGGCCTTTGAACGCCTGGAGCCTGGCCACGACCAGCGCCAGATCGGAGAACGCGACGGGCAGAACCAACGCCGTCATCGCCACCACCGGCAGCTTTTCGGCCAGCCGCAGGCATTCCGCCGCGCTGCCGCCATAGGCGCGCGCAAGCCCGCCCGTGCCAAGCTTCACGCCGCCGAACCAGCGCGAAACCAACACCGCAACACAATCGACCTCCTGCCCCTCGATTGCCTGAAGGATCGGTTTTCCTGCCGTCCCGCCCGGCTCGCCGTCATCAGAGAAGCGATATTCGGTTCCAATGCGCCACGCCCAGCAATTGTGGGTGGCGTCGGCGAAGCTGTTTTCTGCGATGAACGCCCTTGCCGCGGCCTCGTCGTCAACCGGCGCGGCAATGGTGGCAAAGCGGCTTTTCCTGATCTCCCGCTCCGATGTCGCGGGGCCTTTCAGCTTGAACATGACCGACACCCTTCCGCGCCTTTCAAACGGCACGAAAGGGGCAAAGTCAAGCCGGGCGGCGCGTGAGCTTCAATGTTGCAACAGAAGCGACGAAACCGGTCAGCCCGGTGGCGAATGCGCCCCATGCCATATCGACCGCGACGACGGTCCACGACCAGCCGGCAAGGGTCGCCATGTTGGTGAGATCGTAGGTGCCATAGGCCATCAGCCCGAAAAGCGCGCCATTGACGAGGCCCCTCAGAGCCGCGCCGGCTTTCGCGCCGGGCAGCACGGCGAAATAGCATATGCCGATCAGATACATGAAATAGAAACTCAGGCCGGCGTTCCAGTTCGGGGATGGCAGCAGCAGCGGGCCGATTTCGGACTGGTAGAAATCGAACGCGACCGTGCCCAGCCAGATGAAATCCAGCGCGGAAAAGCAGATTGCCGTAAACGCGAAGGCGATCAGGGAACGTTTCATCGTCTTGCCTCAGATACCCAGAAGCGGCTGGAGCATGCGCATCAACCGGCTCTGGAACCGGAGCGGCGCATCGGTCACGACAAGGCAGATACATTCGGATTCGGGACCGACGACCGGGCTATGTACAGTCTCGTCGTCCTCCTCCTCGAAATCGCCGGGCCCATAGACCTGGCCTTCGGCGGTAAAGCTTCCGCTCAGCACCAGCGTCAGTTCACGGCCGCCATGGCTGTGTTCGGGCAGCGGCTTGCCGGCATCGACCCTCAGCAGACGCACCTGAATGTCTTCGTCTTCGGTCGCAATCTGCGCCTGATGGGCATAGAGCCCGAGACGACGCCACGGTGCGTCCTTGAGCGAGCCGCCGACATAGGAGCGAAGCGGCTCGGGTATGAGCAATGCGCCTGAAGCGGCTGATGCCGGTTTGGCCGCGACGCCCGTATCGACGTCTGCCGTCTTCAGCCGGTCCACAAGCGCCGCCCATGACGCATCCTCGGAGACGCCAGCCGTTTCCGGCGCGGCTTCCTCTATCAACGCGCCGCCCGCCGCTTCCATAAGCCGAAGTTTTGCGCGGCAATGCGGACAAAGCGCCAGATGGGTCGCGACCGCGAGCGACCAGCCCTCTTCAAGGCTGCCTGCCGCATATTCGAGCAGAAGCGCTTCGCTGATATGATGATGGATGGTGCCGGTCTTCATCGGTTTTCTCCAAGCGCGGCTCGCAGCCTGGAAAATGCTGCTCTGATTCTGGATTTGACGGTGCCCAGCGGCAGGTCCAGCCGTTCGGCAATCATGCTGTGAGACACATCCTCGAAAAACGACATCCGCAAAAGCTCGGCCTGCTCCTCCGGCAGGCCGGCGATCGCGGCGCGCATCCGCGCTGCATCCTGGTCCTGCTCGAACCGGGCATCTGGCGCTTCGGGCGCGTCGGGAACCAGTGCCGGATCCTGCGGGTCGAATTCCGGCCGGCGCGCCTTTCGAAGGCTGTCGACCCTGACATTTCGCGCAACGGTGAAGATCCACGCCGATGCATTGCCGCGCTCGGGATCGAAGAGCCTGGCCTTGCGCCATACCATCATCATGGTTTCCTGCATCAGTTCCTCGGCAAGCGCCGGGTCCGAGGCCCGTTTCAGCATATAGCCGCGAATGCGCGGGCCGAAATGGCGGAACAGCTGCTCATAGGCAGCCATGTCCTGCGTCCGTCCGACGCGCTTCAGGCACTGGGTCATTTCCTCTACCGACAGATCGGCCAAACTCCTCACCTTCCCGGTGCGCATCCGTTTTCGCATGACACGGCCTGTAACCCCTGGTCGGGGCGCTGCAGGTATCGGACCGGTGACCGGTATGAGGCGATTGCTTTCAAGCATACCGGCTACTACGGCCGCGATTTCCGTCCGGATCACAGGGTTCAATAAATTTTCCGCCTTTTCAATCCATCAAACGGTTTGTCTCGTATTTCATGCTGTACAAACAGGCGGAAAGACAGATGCAGCAACTCCGGGAAAACACTTACAGAAAAATCCGCGCCGACAGGAAGGTCGCGGTCATCGGCTCCGGTATTTCCGGATTGTCCGCCGCCTGGCTTCTGAGCCGGTCCTGCCAAGTCACGCTGTTTGAGGCCGACGGCCGTCCGGGAGGACATTCGAATACGGTCGATGTCGCCATAGGCGATCGCAACATCCCGGTCGATACCGGCTTTATTGTCTATAACGAACGCAACTATCCCAATCTTACCGCGCTGTTTTCCTATCTTGGCATCGAGACCGAGGCCTCCGAGATGTCATTCGCGGCCTCGCTCGACAATGGCGCCTTCGAATATGGCGGCAGCAATATCGCCACCCTGCTGGCACAGAAATCGAACATATTGCGCTTCAGCTTCTGGCGTATGGTCTATGACATCTTCCGGTTCTACCGTCATGCGCCGTCGATTGCGAAGACCAGTACCGACCGCGATCTGACGCTTGGCGATTATCTCGATGCACGGGGGTATTCGAAGCGGTTCGTGCAGGACCATATCCTGCCGATGGGGGCTGCGATCTGGTCAACGACGCCGGAGCAGATGCGCGCCTATCCGCTTGCCGCCTTCACCCGCTTTTTCGAAAGCCACGGCCTGTTGTCGCTGGTGGACCGGCCGCAATGGCGAACGGTCACCGGCGGCAGCCGCGTCTACGTCACGCGCATGCTGGAGCAGATCAGCGGGCCTGTGCATCTCAACACGCCGGTGCAAAGGATCATCCGCGAAAAAGACGGCGTCAGGCTGTTTGTCGACGACGCCGAGGAGCGTTTCGACGCGGTGATTGTCGCGACCCATGGCGACCAGGCATTGAAACTGCTCGATGATGCCGGCGAGGAGGAGCAAAGGCTTCTTTCCGCGTTCCGCTACACCACCAACGAGGCCTGGCTGCACAGCGACGAACGCCTGATGCCGGCCCACCGCAAGGTCTGGTCCAGCTGGAATTATCTTGAACGCCGCGACGGCGGCGCGCCCAGCCTCTGCGTGACCTACTGGATGAACCGGTTGCAGAATATCGACGAGCGTATCCCGCTGTTCGTCACGCTCAACCCATGCGAGGCCATCCGGCCCGAACTGGTCCATGAGCGCCTCACCTACACGCATCCGCTGTTCGACAAGGCGGCGATCGAGGCGCAGCGCGATCTCTGGCGCATTCAGGGCCGGGGCAATGTCTGGTATTGCGGCGCGCATTTCGGCAGCGGGTTCCATGAAGACGGGCTGCAATCCGGCCTCGCCGCCGCCGAGGCGGTTGCCGGGGTGCGCCGCCCCTGGACCGTCAACGACGAATCCGGCAGGATATTTCTCGAACCGGAGCGCGTGGCGGCCGAATGAGTTTTCGCTCTGCAATCTTCAGAGGAAAGGTTGTCCACCGGCGACACCGGCCAAGGAAACACGCGCTCGACTATCGCGTTTTTTCCCTGCTGATCGATCTCGACGAACTGCCTCTGCTGGCCCGGCAACTGAAACTGTTCGCCCATAACCGGTTCTCGCTCTTCAGCGTTCACGATCGCGACCACGGCGCGCTCGATGACGGCGATCTGAAGGCGTGGGCGCTCAGTGAGCTGGAAAAGGCCGGTCGGAGGGCGTCGCGCGTCGAAATGCTCTGCTACCCGCGCATTCTGGGATATGTGTTCAACCCGCTCACGGTCTATTTCTGTTACCGCGAGGACGGCCGTCTGACGGCGATCCTCTACGAGGTGTGCAACACCTTCAGGGAACGGTTCACCTACATCATTCCGGTGGACGACGAGGACCGGCCGGTCCGCCAGACGGCGGACAAACAACTCTACGTCTCGCCATTCATTCCGATGGAATGCACGTACCATTTCACCATCCGGCCGCCGGAGGAAAATGTAACGATCTCCATCAATGAAACGGATGCGGACGGCGCGCTGCTGTTCGCCTCCTTCAGCGGCAGGCGTGAAGCGCTCAGCGACCGCGCGCTGGCGCGCGCATTTTTTTCCTATCCGCTGATGACGGTCAAAATTATTGCAGGTATTCATTTCGAGGCATTGAAAATGATATTGAAAGGCATGCCGGTGTTCAGGCACCGGCCTTCGGAGAGCCGCATTCAAAGCGCGGTTGCCGACGGTGCGACAGGGGACGAGAATTATCATGAGCAAGCATCATCCTGAGAATGCAAGTCATCGCCGGCTCAAGCTCTGGCAGCGGCTGATCGCCGGGATGGCCGACCGGATTGCCGTCGGCTCCCTTGCGATCACATTTCCCGATGGACGGATCTATCGGACGGAAATTCGCCAACCCGGTCCCGCCGCCGCCATCAGCCTCAAAAATGCCCGGCCGTTGCTGGAACTCCTGAAGGACGGCGATCTCGGCTTTGCCCGCGCCTATATCGACGGCGACTGGGATACGCCGGATCTTGCCGCCGTGCTCGATCTTGCAACCGCCAACGAGACCGAGCTTTCGAACACGCTCTCCTCGTCCTTCCTGTTCCGCCAGATCAGCATTCTCAGGCACAGGCTGAAGCGCAACAGCAAGTCCGGCAGCCGCCGCAATATCGCCTTCCATTACGATCTCGGCAACGCCTTCTACAAGCTCTGGCTCGACGAGACGATGACCTATTCCAGCGCGCTCTACGAAGGACGGGAGCGCTCGCTGTCCGAAGCCCAGATCGCAAAATACGACCGGATCATCGCCCGGCTGCAGATCGGGCCCGAGGACCGGGTGCTGGAGATCGGCTGCGGATGGGGCGGGTTTGCCGAACACGCCGCGGCCCGCACCGGATGTCACGTCACCGGGCTGACGCTGTCGCAGGAGCAGGCGAAATATGCCCGCGAGCGGCTCGCCGCCAAGGGTCTTTCAGACCGGGCGGATATCCGGCTCGAGGACTACCGGGATTGTACCGGGACATTCGACAAGATCGTCTCGATCGAGATGTTCGAGGCTGTCGGCGAGGAAAACTGGCCGGTGTTCTTCAACACCGTCAACGAACGCTTGACGCCCGGCGGCACGGCGGTGATCCAGTCGATCGCGATCGAGCATCACCGGCTCGACTATTATCGCCGAAATCCGGATTTCATCCAGACCTTCATCTTCCCGGGCGGCATGCTGCCCTCGATCGAGAGTTTCAAGAACGGCGCCGGCAACGCCGGGCTCGCGGTCAAGGAACTGTTTTCCTTCGGCAAGGACTACGCCCGTACGCTGCTCGAATGGGAACGCCGGTTTCTGACCGAATGGGACGCGATCCGCCCGCTCGGCTTCGACGACCGGTTTCAGCGGATGTGGCGCTACTATCTCAATTATTGCGCGACAGGGTTCGATACCGGCAGGATCGACGTGGCGCAGTTCCACCTGATCAAGCCTGCGGCGTGACAATTGCGGCCCGGCATCGCAAGAAACGCAGCGCGATGAACGCGGTATCGGCGGTTCCCACGGCGACGATGCCGAGCCTTGCTGCGAACGCTTTGCGGTTGCGCGCGAGCCACCAGACAGCAACATAGAGCGGCATCGTCAGCGCCGCGATCAGCGAAAGCGACACGGCGCTTTCCGCGACAAACCAGACATAGAGTGGATAGACCGGCTTGTTCAAAGCAAGGATGAGGGCGACGGACCCGGCAGCATCCGCCAGCGGATCTCGCGCCGAGTTCATCGGTCGGCCTTTTTGGGGATCGGGAAGAATGCCCTGACGCGCTTCCTGTAGTCGCGGAAAGCGTCGCCGCGCGATGCCTCCATATGCTTTTCCAGATAAGGGATGCCGGAAACGTGGTTGAGCAGCCAGTACATCATGATGGGGGCAAGCAGCGAGACCGCAACCGGCAAAATTGCCTGAAAGCCCGAAAGCGCAAGGCACGGCCATGCACACCACCACAGCCATTCGAAGAAATAGTTGGGGTGGCGCGAATAACCCCACAGCCCAATATCGCACACCGTCTTGCCCGCGGGTTTTTCCCGCTTGAAACGCGAAAGCTGCCGGTCGGCCGTGCCCTCGCCCGCGATCGCGATGATCGCGATTGCCAGCCCCAGGAAGTCCAGAATGCCGGGGAACGGCGCCGGATTGAGGATCGCGGCATAGATCGACAACGCCAGGATGAAGCTCGCGAATGCCTGGATCATCAGGAACCACCAGAGCCGGAAGCTCGCGGATGCGCCCCATTCCTCGATCAGCGCGGCATAGCGCGGATCGTCCTTCTTGCCGAGCGAGCGCGTGGCGATGTGGCTTGCCAGCCGCGCGGCCCACAGGCCGACGACCAGCCCCGCCAGCCATTTTCGCGATGGATCGCCGCCCTCGGAAAATATGATGACCGACAGACCGCCCAATCCCGTCAGCACCGACCAGATCGCATCGATCCAGCCGCTGTTGCGTGTCATCCGCTGGACCGCCCAGGCGCCGGTCATGCCGACGCAAAGGCCCGCCAGAACCAGTATCAGAAGTGTTATCGACATTACCGCCCCCGGGTCGTTGTTGTGCTCTGCACACTATTACGGGGGACGGCGCCGGTCGGATCGGTCAGCCCGGAGAAAGACCGCGCTGCCGCTCGGAACGGCGGCGCATCAGCTCCAGGAAGGTGAGCAGTACCACCGAGAGCGCGACCAGGATCGAGGCGACGGCCAGGATCGTCGGCGATATCTGCTCGCGCAGCCCGGTGAACATCTGCCAGGGAAGCGTTTTCTGCGAGGCGGAGCCGAGGAACAACACCACAACCACCTCATCGAACGATGTGATGAATGCGAACAGCGCCCCGGAAATCACGCCGGGCAGGATCAGCGGCATCTGCACCTTGAAGAAGGTCGTCAGCGGATTGGCGCCAAGGCTTGCCGCCGCGCGCTCCAGCGAGCGGTCGAAGCCGACCATGGTGGCGGTCACGGTGATGATCACGAACGGCGTGCCGAGCACGGCATGCGCCAGCACGACGCCCCAATACGTGCCCTGGAGGCCGATGCGCGAATAGAAGAAATACATGCCTGCCGCCGAAATGATCAGCGGCACGATCATCGGCGATATCAGGATCGCCATGATTGCCCCGCGAAACGGGACATGGCTTCTGGCAAGACCGATCGCGGCCAGCGTGCCGAAGGCGGTTGCCAAAAGCGTTGCCGCCGGCGCGATCATGACCGAGTTCCGCAGCGCCTGCTGCCAGTCCGGATTATGGAAGAAATCCTGATAGTGCTTGAACGAGTAGCCGGCGGGATCGAGCGCCAGCATTTTCGGCGTGAAGGTGAAGAAGTTCGCGGCGTTGAAGCTGAGCGGAATGATCACCAGGATCGGAAAGATCAGAAAGAAGAAGATCAGGCCGCAGATGACCAGAAAGACATAGTGCCAGATCTTCTCAAGCGGCGAATCATAGGGCTGAATGGCCATGGTCCCTCTCCTATCCGAGCTTCACATTGTCGATGCCGACGATCTTGTCGTAGAGCACGAACATGAACATGACGACCACCAGAAGCAGCGTGCCAAGTGCTGCGGCAAGCCCCCAGTTGAGCGAACTGGAAATGTGATAGGCGATCCGGTTCGAGATGAAGATACCGGAGGTTCCGCCGACGAGTTCGGGCGTGATGTAATAGCCGATCGACAGGATGAAGACGAGCACCGCGCCGGCGCCGATGCCGGGCACGGATTGCGGGAAGTAGATCCGCCAGAACGCCGTCCAGCTCGTGGCGCCCAGGCTGCGGGCGGCGCGCACATAGGTCGGCGAGATCGTCTTCATCACCGAATAGAGCGGTAATATCATGAACGGCAGCAGAATGTGGGTCATGGCGATGATCGTGCCGGTGGCATTGTTGATCATCACCAGCCGGTGGGCATTGTCGACGATCCCCGACCACACCAGCAGGTCGTTGATGACGCCCTGCTGTTGCAACAGCACCTTCCAGGCGGAGGTGCGCACCAGAAGCGAGGTCCAGAACGGCAGCAGCACAAGCACCATCAGCAGGTTGGCGCGGCTCAGTGGAAGATGTGACAGAAGGTATGCAATCGGGTAGCCGAGAACGAGGCACGAACAGGTGATGATCATCGAGAGCATCAGCGTCCGCGCGAACAGGAACAGGTAGATCCGTTCGTTTTCCGGCTTCATGCCGATGCCGTCCGGCCCCATTTCCGCATCGACGGCGTTCAGAAAATAGCCCGGCGTATAGGCCGGCGAGTACAATTTCAGGATCGCCCAGGTATCGAGGTCGCCCCATTTGGCATCGGATTCGATCAGTTGCGCCTTGATGTCCGGCGAACCCGGCTCGATCTGGCGCACCGTGCGGCCGGCCTTGCGGAACAGGCTCGACATGCCGGACTGCTCATAGTTGAGGCGCGAGCCGAGACGGGTGTGGGTCTTTTCCTCGACCGCAACGGTCAGATCGTCATAAAGCGCCTCATAGGCGGCTTCGTCCGGCAGTTGCCCCGTGGCCGGGTCCCAGTCGCTGAGCGCCACGGTGGTCTTCGGCAGGGTGTCGGCGACGATGTTGTTTTCCACCGAGCGGAACAGCATATCGCCGATCGGTGCGATGAAGGCGACGAGAACGAAGGCAAGCAGAGGCGCTATCAGCAGCAGAGAACGCATCTTCTCGCGCCTCAAGGCCCTCCTCAACGCCTGTTTGAGCGGTTTGCCCTCGCCGGTCAGGATTAATTGCTCAGCCACGCCGATCTGTTCCCCTGTTTTTTATTAGGTTTGGAGCGGATTGCGCAAAAGGGTCGCCGCGCCGTCTTGCGCAATCGGCTCCCTGCCCCGGCGTACCGGGACAGGGTTGTTCAAAGAACTTAGATCCTATGCCTTACTGGGCAAGCCAGGACTGGAACTTCTGCTCCACATCGTCCTGGTTGTCGGCCCACCACAGGATGTTGTTGACCAGGTAATTGCCCATATTGGCCGGGTTGGTCGGCATGTGCGGAGCCATCGGAATGCCGAGCTCGGCATGGTCGCCGACGAGCGGCTGCGACGACGCGCGGGCCGGGCCGTAGGAGATATACTTGGCCTGGTCGGCAAGGCGCTGGGTGTCGGTGGCGAACATGATGTAGTCCTTCACCAGAGCCAGCTTGTCATCGGGAAGACCGGCGGGGATGATCCAGCCGTCATAGTCGAACACTTCCCAGTCCCACAGCATCTTCACCGGCTGATCCTGCTCGGCGATCACGCTGAACAGACGGCCGTTATAGGTCGAGCCCATCACGATTTCGCCGTCGGCGAGAAGCTGCGGCGTTTCCGCGCCGGCCGACCACCAGATGATATCGTCCTTGATGGTGCCGAGCTTGGCGAGCGCGCGTTCAACGCCTTCGGGCGTGGACAGAACATCATAGAGATCTGCCTTGGCTACGCCGTCGCAGATCAGCGCCCATTCCAGGTTTTTTTTCGGACGCTTTTCAAGCGCGCGCTTGCCCGGGAAGGTCTCGGTGTCGAAGATGTCGCAAAGCTCGTCCGGCTCCTGGCCGTTCCAGGCGGCGACATCGGTGCGATAGCCGAAGGTGGTCGAGAACACGATCTGCGGAATGAAGCAGTCATTGATCACGGCGTCGCCGAAATCCTCGACCGCGGGCGTGCCGTCGGGCGCGGGCTTGGTCCACTCGTTGAGGTCGATTTCCATGGCCAGGCCTTCGTCGCAGAGACGCTGGCTGTCCGGGCCTTCCACGTCGACGATGTCCCAGGTGACATTGCCGGTTTCAGCCATGGCGCGCAGCTTGGCGACGGCCTCGTTGGACGATTCATCGTTGATGATGGTGACATCCGGATGCTCGGCGAGATAGGGCTGGTGATAGGCATTGTCCTGCGAGGCCGAATAGGCGCCGCCCCAGGACACGATCGTCAGGTCCTCGGCCAAAGCCGCATTGCCCATCGCCACGGTCGCGGCGGAGGCGAGAATTATACTACGGAGTTTCATATCAGTTCCCCTTTTTACAGATTTCACTGGTTACGATTGTTTGAACGGCCGCGTCCGCGGCCGCCACGGTTCACCTGCGGTCAGGCGGCGTAATCGAGGGCCTTGCAGTCACGGGCGGCAAAACCGACCGTTCGTGTCTGGCCAACCTCGAGATCCCAACGTTCGCCGCGATTCCTGACCTTGACGATGAATTCGTCATTGCCGCACACGCTCATGCGCACGCGGATATGGTCGCCGAGGTAAATCAGTTCCTCGACCCGGCCGGTCACCTTGTTCTCGACCGTATCGGCCGCGATCAGCTCCACCCTTTCGGGCCGGAGCGACAGTGTGGTGCGGTCGCCTTCGCTCGCGACATTCACCTTGTCGGCGACCAGTGTGGTCCCGTCCTCGACGCGAACGGTGCATTCATTCCCGTCGATGGATGTGACGGTTCCGTGCAGGGTGTTGTTCTCACCGATGAACTGGGCGACGAAGGAATTGCCCGGCCGCTCATAGAGCACCTCGGGCGCCGATAGCTGCTGGACGATGCCGTCGTTGAACACGGCAACCCTGTCCGACATCGTCAGCGCCTCCGTCTGGTCGTGGGTGACGTAGACGAAGGTGACGCCGAGATTGTCGTGGATGTGCTTGATCTCATACTGCATCTGCTCACGCAGCTGCTTGTCGAGCGCGCCGAGCGGCTCGTCCATCAGCACCAGTTCGGGATCGAACACCAGTGCGCGCGCAACGGCAACGCGCTGCTGCTGGCCGCCGGAAAGCTGGCCCGGCCTGCGGTTGCCGAACTTGCCGAGCTGGACCATGTCGAGCGCGTTTTTGACCTTTTCCTCTTGCTTGGCTTTGCTCATGTTTCGCAGTTGCAGCGGAAAGGCGAGGTTCTCCGCGACCGTCATATGCGGAAACAGCGCATAGTTCTGAAACACCATGCCGATGCCGCGCTTGTGCGGGGGCACGTTGTTGATCGGTCGCTCGTTGAGGTAGATTTCGCCGCCCGTCGCGGGTTCAAAACCCGCAAGCATCATGAGGCACGTCGTCTTGCCTGAGCCGGAAGGCCCCAGCATCGTCAGGAATTCGCCTGGCGGGATATCGAGATTCAGCTTTTTGACGACCAGGCTTTCGCCATCATAGCTTTTTTGAACATTTTCATACTTAACCGATGCACCACGGTTATTCGCCATATTGTCCCCATCTGGTTTTGCCCACCGCTTTCTGTTGCGCGATTTTCAGGCAGTCCGTACCCAATACTGCAATTCGCGCCCGTCAAATCAACCTCAAATTTCAACTTCATGGGCAGAAAGGTCGATTTTGCCTTGCGGTTCAGCCGGAGCGCCGGCTGCATAAGACTTTGGTCTAATGGTTGCGGGTAGAATGCGAACCGGATCGCACTCCGCTGTTGCGTTGTTTCAAAATTCGAAGGGCAGTATAGCGCGAGCGCCGATCGCCCCCGCGACTGTTTGCGACGCGGGATGATGCCGCCTGCGGCGGCAATCAGGCGTCAGGGGAGATCGCATTCGATCGTCAGGCCATCATAACCCGGTACGACGTGGTCCGGCGTTTCCGCCATCACCGTGTCGTAGTCGAGCGGGGTATGCATATGGGTCAGCACCGCCCGCCGCGCGGCGAAGCGTTCGATCCAGCCGAGCGCCTGCGACAACGACAAATGGCTCGGGTGGGGGTCATATTGCAGTGCATCAATAATGATCAGGTCCAGCCCCTGAAGCTTCGCGATCGCCGCGGCGGGAAAGTCGCTGACATCGGTACAGTAGGCGACGTCGCCGATCCGGAACCCGAGCGAAATGATATCGCCATGCTGCTGGGGGAACGACTGGAATTCGATGGTCCCGCCCGGCCCGTCGATCTTCACCGGCGTGTCGAGGTCCTCAATGAGGTTCGGCTCGGCGATCGCCGGATATGTGCTGCCTTCGGGAACCCGCAGACAGTAGGAAAAGCCATCCAGTATCCGGCTCATCGTCACCGGCTCCGCGTAGACCGGGATGCGGCGGCGCTGGGCATGGAAATAGCCGCGGATATCATCGATGCCGTGCAGATGGTCGGCATGGGCATGGGTGTATAGCACCGCGTCGAGCCGGGTCACGCCGGTGCGAATCATCTGCTCGCGAAAATCCGGCCCGGTGTCGATCACCACCGTCGTCACCCCGCCATCGGGGGCGAACTGTTCGACCAGAAGAGCGGTGCGGGTACGCCTGTTCTTCGGATTTTCCGGATCGCAGCCCCCCCAGTCGCCGGTAATCCGGGGCACACCGGGTGACGACGAGCAGCCGAGAATGGTAAAACGCCGCCTGTATCCCAAAGCTCACACCCGCGTCATCTTGGAAAAGCAGCGAAACGCGTTGTCAGTCGTGATCGCGGCGATCTCGGCTTCGCCGATGCCCTTCACCTCGGCCAGAACCCGCGCGGTATTGACCACATAGGACGGCTCGTTGCGCTTGCCGCGATAGGGCGTCGGCGCAAGATAGGGCGCGTCGGTCTCCACCAGCAGCCGGTCCATCGGAACATCCGCCGCGATCGCCCGTATTTCCTGCGAGTTCTTGAACGTCAGGATACCTGAAAACGACACATAACCGCCGAGCGCGACACCGGTTTCGGCAAGCGCCCTGCCCGATGAAAAGCAATGCAGAATGAACGGAAAGGCGCCCGCTTCGCTCTCCTCGGTCAGAATCGCGGCCATATCCTCATCGGCATCGCGGCTGTGGATTACCAGCGGCAGGCCGGTACGCCGCGCCGCATCGATATGGCGCCTGAGGCCGGTTTTCTGCGCCTCGGCCTTTTCCGGCTGATAGTGATAATCGAGCCCCGCCTCGCCGATTGCGACCACCTTTGGATGCGCCGTCAACGCAATCAGGTCTTCCGCGGCGATATCGAGTTCCTCATCGGCATTGGCGGGATGGGTACCGACGGAGCAGAAAACGTTCTCGTATTTTTCTGCGATATCAATGATCTGTGGGAACTTCTTCACGCGGGTTGAGATCGTCACCATCTGCGCGACGCCCGCTCCCTTCGCGCGCGCGACCAGTTCGTCCCGCTCGGCGTCGAAATCCGGGAAGTCCAGATGGCAATGGGTATCGATCAGCATGAATGTCTTTCTATTGTTCTGGCTATTCTTCGGGCGCGACGTAGCGCGGAAACACCGGTTCAGGCTTTGCCAGCGGCGTACCCGGTTTCAGACGACCCGCCTCACCCAGATGCGCGAATGTGCGTTCGGTTTCCGGCACGGCGACCAGATCGAGCAGTTTCGCCGCTGATTCGGGCATGGCCGGCTGCAGCAGGATCGCAACCTGACGCACCACTTCGGCCGTGACGTAAAGCACCGTCGCCATGCGTTCCGGATCGGTCTTCTTCAGCGCCCAGGGTTCCTGTCCGGCGAAATAGCGGTCGGCATCCGAAACCACGCCGATGATCGCTGCGAGCGCGCGGTGGATCGCCAGCCGGTCCATGTCGGCGCGCACCGTCGCGATCACGCTATCGGCGCTGGCGAGCATGGCCTTGTCCGCGTCGTTAAGCGGACCGCAGGCCGGCACCTGACCATCGCAGTTCTTGACGATCATCGACAGCGAGCGGCTGGCGAGATTGCCGATCCCGTTCGCAAGGTCGGAATTGATCCGGGTCCCTATCCCCTCGTCGCTGTAACTGCCGTCATGACCGAAAGAGACCTCGCGCAGGAAGAAATAGCGGATCGGATCGAGCCCGAAATGTTCAACCAGGTTGAACGGATCCACGACATTGCCGACCGATTTCGACATCTTCTCGCCCTTGTTGAGCAGGAAGCCATGGGCATAGACCCGCTCCGGCAGCGCCACGCCGGCTGACATCAGGAAGGCCGGCCAGTAGACGGCGTGGAAGCGGATGATATCCTTGCCGATGATGTGAATGCCGGGCCAGAAATCCCAGAGCGCGCCGGTTTCATCGGGAAAGCCGAGCGCCGTGATATAGTTGGTCAGCGCATCGACCCAGACATACATGACGTGATCGGGATTGCCCGGCACGGGTATGCCCCAGTCGAAGGTGGTGCGCGAGATCGAAAGGTCCTTCAGGCCGGATTTGACGAAGGACACAACTTCGTTGCGGCGTTCATTGGGACCGATGAAATCGGGATGCGCCTCGTAATAGTCGAGCAGCCGGTCGCCATAGGCGGACAACTTGAAGAAATAGCTCTCCTCCTCGACCCATTCCACCGGCGAGCCGAGCGGTTCGCGGCGCACGCCATCCTCACCGAGAGTGGTCTCGCTTTCGTCGAAATAGGCCTCCTGACGGACCGAATACCAGCCGCCATATTTGCCGAGATAGATATCGCCATTCTCCTCCATGCGCTTCCACAGTGCCTGGACGGAGATGCGATGGCGCTCCTCGGTGGTGCGGATATAGTCGTCATTGGAGCAGTTGAGCCGCGCCAGAAGGTCGCGGAACACCGCCGAGTTGCGGTTTGCGAGTTCGATCGGCGGGATACCTTCCTTTTCGGCGGTCTGCTGCATCTTCTGGCCGTGTTCGTCCGTGCCGGAGAGGAAACGCACATTCTTGCCGTCGAGGCGGGCAAAGCGCGCCAGCACATCGGTTGCAATCATCGTATAGGCGTGGCCGATATGAGGCGTGCCGTTCGGATAGAAGATCGGCGTCGTGATGTAGAAATTGTTGGCCTTGTCGCTCATGTCCGAAGTCCGTCCGCTTGGCTGCTGCTGCCGGGCGCGTGAAACGCGGCGCCGGCGTCGATCGTTTCGCCGGTCTTAACGCCAGTGCCGCATCGCATCAAGTCAAACCGAGCGGAGCGCGGCGTTCATTTGACGGCAAGCCTGATGCGGGAGAGCAGATCGAGGACAAGCTGCTTGCGGTCGAGATTGAAGGCGTCGGCCGTCGCCACATCATTGCCGACCTCGGAGGAGAGCGCGGCCAGCCGCTCCGCCCGCGCGATCGCCCCGGCCTCCGCCGCCTCACGCGCCCGGCTTCGGATATCCTCTTCGATATGGCCGAGCAGGAAGTCGAACACGGTTTCGTTGTCGCGCTTGGCAAGGGTGTCGGCAAGCCGGTGCATCATCGCACGGGCCTCGGCGTCCGAACCCTCAAGCGTGGCCTGATAGGCGTCGATGATCTCGCCGCCGCCGTAATTGACCAGCTTCAGCGCCTCGGACACGCTGCCATTGGCAAGCGCTGCAAGCCGTGCCCCGTCTTCGCCACCGCTATCAACACCCAGAGCGCCGAGCGCCTTCAGCAGATCCTCCGGCGCAAGCGGCCGCAGGCGAAACGGCAGGCAGCGCGACCGGATGGTCGGCAGCAATCGTCCCGGCGTGTGCGAGATCAGCAGGAACATCGCGTTCCTGGGCGGCTCCTCGAGAATCTTGAGAATGGCGTTGGCGGCCGAACGGTTGAGGTCGTCGGCGGCGTCGACGATGACGATCCGCCAGTTTCCGGTTCCCGATGTCTGCGACAGGAAATGCCCGGCCCGGCGGACCTCGTCGACGGTAATGGCGGTGCGCCGCTTGCCGGTTTTCACATCGACCGGCCGTTCCAGATGGAGCAGGTCGTGGGACGCGCCGGCGATGATCTGGCGCGTCAGGGGGGCTGCATGATCCGGCGCGATGAGATGATCGGGCGCGGAGTGCGGCTCGGGATAATGCAATACGTGGTTTGCGAACCGGAAGGCGAGCGTCGCCTTGCCGATCCCCTCGCCGCCCTCGAACAGGATCGCGTGATGCCCCTTGCCGGAGCTATAGGCCGTCGCAAGATAGGCCTCCGCCGCTTCGTGCCCGAACAGATTGCGATTGGCGGCCGGATGGACCGCGCCTTCGAGAACCATGTCGTCAGCCATCGCCATGAACCTCCAGAAGGGGTGAAACCGCCTGCCAGACCGCGCGCGCGACAGTCTCGGGCGCGTCGTCGGCGCGGATCACCCGGCATCTGTCCGGCTCCGCCTCGGCGATCTTCAAAAAGGCCCGGCGGCGCGCCTCGTGGACCGCGATATCATCCTTTTCGAACCGGTCCGGCGCGCCCGCAAGCGCCTGTTCGGGCGAACGCGCCTTGACGCGCTTCAACCCTTCAAGCGCATCGAGATCGAAGATCAGGGTGAGATCGGGGATCGTGCCGTCGACGGCGACCCGTTCCACGGTCGAGACGAAATCAGCGGCAAGCCCGCCCGCAGCGCCCTGATAGACGCGCGAGGAATCCATGAACCGGTCGCACAACACGATCTTGCCCTCTGCCAGGGCGGGCCGGATGACCTCCTCGACATGATCGTTGCGGGCCGCCGCAAACAGCAGCACTTCCATGCCGACGCCAAACGGTTCGGCGGCGCCCGAAAGCAGCACGTGCCGCACGGCCTCGGCGCCGGCGGAACCTCCCGGCTCACGCGTGACCACCACCTGCCGACCAAGACCCGCAAGGCGGCCGGCAAGCAGGCGTATCTGTGTCGACTTGCCGGCGCCCTCGCCGCCTTCGAAGCTGATAAAAATTCCACGCTTCACGCTGTCTCATTCCTCCGACCATCGGTTCGTCCGGGTTTAGAGGAATTCACGCCGGGGCAAAAGGCCTGCGCGGGCTATCTTTTGAACGGGATCGGGACCGCGTAGCCGGTATTGTCGGCGAGGATCGATTCTGTGGCCGCACCGGCGTCGCTCGCCGTGACGGGCTTTGCTTCCTCCACCAGCGCCAGTTGTGCGGGCGCCGGTTCCGGTTTTACCGGAGCTTCAGCAACCTCGACGGGCTTTTCGCTCGCCTCTGTCTTGGCCGCGACTGCGGGGATTGCGGCCGGCGTTTCCGCGTTTGCGACCTGCACCTCGCCGAAACGCCCGGGATCGACGCCCTCGGGAACCTCTTTCTTCTCGTAGGAGGCCACCAGATAGTTCATGTCGTCGGCATTGCGCGAGGCCGGGCCGACGTAATCGACGCGGACATTGGCCACGCCCGCCCCCGTCATTTTCAGCATTTCCGCGGCTTTTTTGGAAAGGTCGATGATCCGGCCGGACACAAAGGGTCCGCGATCATTGACGCGGACGATGACGGAACTGTCATTGTCGAGATTGGTCACGCGGACATAACTTGGCAGCGGCAGCGTCTTGTGGGCGGCAGAGAGGTGATACATGTCGTAGATCTCGCCGCTCGCCGTGCGCCCGCCGTTGAATTTCGGCCCGTACCAGGAGGCTAGACCGGTCTTGGAGTATTTGGTGTCGGACTTCGGCGTGTACCATTTGCCGCGCACCTGATAGGGCTTGCCGATCTTCTGATAGGCAAGCGCATCCGCTTCGGAAATGCCATTGGCCGCAGCATCGGCGACTTCCGCCGCTTCATCTTTGATATCTTCGGATGTATCGCCCGTGGTCGTGCACGAAGCCATCAATGCAGTCAAAGCCAGCATTGCCAGCGAGGTGGAAAACCGGATTTCTTTCATGCCAACATTTCTTCCGTCTATGTCGATGTACCGTCAGAACTGCCTGCCGGAACCCCTGGACCTTGAAATTGTGTCAAACTCTCCTGTGCGGATGCTTGATGGCCGCTTTGTGGCGCGTTACCAAAATTGGCGGAAATGCGCAACCCAAAATTGATCCTGACGTGTTTCGACCGCCGCCGCGTGTCCGGGTCAGTTCATCCGATATCATCGGGATTGACCGGCCCGAGACCACGATGCTAAAGGCCAGCATCTACGCGGCATATGCGAATATTTCGTGAATGCGCCGCTGCCGGAGGAGTGGCCGAGCGGTTTAAGGCACCGGTCTTGAAAACCGGCGTACGGGAGACCGTACCGTGGGTTCGAATCCCACCTCCTCCGCCACCCCCGCCGATTCTGCGCTAAGGCGCGATATTCTTCGCTACAGTGGCCCAATTGCCGCCGGTTGCCGTTCATTCCCATGCGACCAGCCTGTTTTCTGAACGGACTTTTTTGGCCAAATTCGCGGTAGGCAGACACGATCCACTGCCCTGATGACCGGCTCGCAGATTCAGGCTGGACATATTTAGACCATCGGTCTAAATATGTCCGAGTGACTGAGATTGTTATGGATCATCCCTTGGATCAGCGGCTTCAGGCCCGTGTGCGACTGCGGCAACTGCCTGATCACCAGCGGGCCGCCTGGCTCGATGTGGCGGAAGAGGAATTCAGGGCGCTCGGGTTCGAGGGCGCGTCGATGAACCGAATTCTAACGCGTGCCGCGCTCAGCAAGGGGCAAGCCTACTATTATTTCGCGGATAAGAGCGAACTCTACCGCGCCGTCATCGAGCGCGCCATCGCCGAACTTGCCGACCTGATCAACGCAAGGCCGGTTCAGCCAGAGTCCATTGCTGATTACTGGGAACAGTCCGCCGCGCTTTTCGGCCATGTGACGGCGACCCTCAAGCAGAACGACCGCTTGGCTGAATTGGGTCGCGGCGTCTACCAGGAAGCGGCGGCTCAGGCCGCCATCGCGGATCTGCTCGAAGCGTTTCACGCCCAATTTGAGCGGTTGATAGAAGCCGGACAGCAGATCGGCGCCGTCCGCTCGGACCTGCCGCTCGCCTTGCTGACGGACATGGCTTTCGCTGCTGCGCGTGAAGCCGACCGTTGGTTTGCCCTGAATGCGCAAAAACACGATTCGCAGAGCCTCCGCGTCCTCAACCGCCGGGTGTTCAGCATGTTCGCCGCAATGCTCGCGCCAGGCGAATGCGGCGCGGCGTCAGCGAATGTTTCCGAATCACCCGAGGATTAGTCGAATGTCCAACTCCCGCCTTGTCATCACTACGCTTCTGGTCGCATCCGCCCTGAATCTGGCGCTTATGATTCCCGGGGGACTCGTTGAAACCCGAGATTTCAGCGCCTATCCCTCCGTTGTGCTCGGCGCATTCAACGTGTTTTTGACGGTGCTTGGTTTGGGCAGTCTTGTACTCGCCTATACGATCACGAAGGCCGGTAGAGGACATAACTGGTCCGCCCTTGCCGGCCTCAGCTTCGTCGGCGTTTATCTGCTCGATCTCGGGCGTATTTTTCCTGTGCCGCCCAATCCGATGTCGACGCTCCTGGCGACGCTGGAATGGATCGGCACAGGTCTGGGCGTCGCCTTGGTCATAGTCTCGCTCGTTCTGTCACGGCGCGCCGTGGCGACCTCAGCTACGCCATCGTTGCCGAAGCCGGTCATGTTCGGCCTTGGTCTGGTGGCGCTGATCATTGTCGCCTTTGCGACAAAGGCCGCAATGGGCGTCTAAGGCCCATTCCGATCAGACGGCAGCTAAGGCGCGGTTGGCTGCGTAGGGCGATTGCAGCGCCAAGCGGCATTAGAGGGTTATAGCGTAGACGTAGTGCTCATCTTCGTCGGCGTGGCCCGCCAAACCCGCCGATTGCCGCACAGGCTATCCTGGAACGATGCCCCCGAAGGGCAGTTGATAGCCCACCCCTGTCGTTTGATCTATGCGCCAGATGCCGCAAAGCTGCTGAACAGATCGACCACACTGCCCGGGGCAGTGTTACCGAAGAACAGCCTCAGGTTCTGCGCCGAGAGACCCGCGACTTCGCGGCTTCGCGCAAACAGGGCCGCCTCATACCTGGATAAGGCCGCTTCAATGTCGTGGGGGGTGTCGATGATCGCCTGGGCGAGTTCGGCGCCGTCGTACATGGCCAAGTTGGCGCCTTCACCGGCGAATGGGGACATAAGGTGGGCCGCGTCGCCGACCAGCGTCAGGCCGGTCTTTCGCGGCCACTCATGCCCGACTGGCAGCGCGTAGATCGGGCGGATCGTGGGATCGGCAACGCTGCCGGTGATGAAGCTGACAAGGTGCGGCGCCCAGCCTGCAAATTGCCGGGCGATGAAGTCCAGCCCGGCGTGAGCCTCGCTGAAATCAATGGACCTGACCCACTCTTCCGGCTCGTTCAGCGCGACATATCCGGCAACGCTGCCATCGGCATTGCGGTGCGCGATTATACCTTTTCCCGGCGCTGCAGCGATGAGGGTGCCGGCTCCGATTTCCGCCACGCTTTCCGCATGGCGAGTGTCGTCGGCAGCAAACGCTATCTCGATGAAGCAGGTGCCGGAATAGACCGGCTTGGAATCGGAAAGCAGTGGGCGGACCTTCGACCAGGCGCCGTCAGCGCCGACGAGCAGATCAACCGTCGCCTGGGTTCCGTTGGCGAAGCCGACCGCGTGCCGGCCCTCTGCGGTCCGCGCCAGGTCCGTGACCTTGTGATCCCACCGTATCGCGGTGTCCGGAAGCGAGGCGATCAGCATGGCGCGAAGTTCACCACGATCGACCTCCGGGCGCCGGGGCGTGCGGTTCCCTGCCTCGTCCAGCAGGATGATCCCATCCTTGTTGACGACGCGCTTTGCATCTTCACCTGGCCGAACAAGCCGCAGGAATGCGTCATACAGACCAGCCGCCTTGAGCGCGAGTTGACCGTTATGCTCGTGAATATCGAACAAGCCTCCCTGCTTTCTGGCGATCGGTGACGGCTCGGCTTCGTAGATCGTCGCTTCGATCCCGTGCTGGTGTAGGGTACGGGCGAGCGTCAGGCCGGCAAGGCCGGCGCCGATGATAGCTATGGTGTTTCGCATGTGCGCGCTCCAGTGCAGCAGCATCCTTCGATGCTGGCGGTTGTTGGGAGACGCTGGGCGGCCACGTAGGGCGGGACGACGTGTATGCGACGGCTTGCGGAGCATGGGCGCTGTGCAAAAGCAGTCGTTTTGCGCGACCCTCAACAGATACAGGAAACTGTCGGATTCAACAAGGCCCGGTACCTGCTCCTCGCGGTCTTCAGGATACCGTTGTATTCGAGACGGCATCTATGCGCGGCCTCCGCGCCCAAAAGCCGCCTGTCCGCGGACCACCAGACCAAGTTCATTCGGCAACTGGCGGAACCGCGGGTAAAAGCTTCGAAAGTCACGACGTGCGGCGTTAGAGGTCTACAGCGTAGACATAGTGCTCATCATCGTCGGGCGTGGCCCGCCATTGTATTTCTTCGTAAATTTGATATTGCGGTTATAAAACAACAAGTTATAAATTTTGATATAGTTGTCCTGCTGTAGCGCGCAAAATCGGATGGCGCCGCGCTTTGCGGAGCTCAATTTTCACAAAAACGAAAACGGGTTGAAATAGAACTGTCACACGACCGGTGCATTGATGGCGGCGAGGATTGCAAAGCATTGCAAAACGCCACTCCACCGGTCTCAGGACGGTTCGTCCGACTGCGACCGACAGCTCGGAACAGACCATATGAGCGCGATCGAAATCGAGAATGTCGACAAGTCTTTCGGCAAGACCGGCGTGTTGCACGGTATTTCGCTTTCGATCCGTTCGGGCGAGTTCGTTGCAGTGCTCGGCCCGTCCGGCTGCGGCAAAACCACGCTGCTGCGCACCCTTGCCGGTTTCGAGCAGATCGACCGCGGCGCAATCCGGGTTGGAGACACGCTCCTTTCCGGCCAAGGCCGGCATGTCGCCCCGGAAGAGCGCGGTATCGGCGTCGTGTTTCAAAGTTACGCGCTGTGGCCGCACATGACCGTGGCCGGCAATGTTGCCTACGGCCTCAAGGTCAAGGGGCTTGGCCGCAGTGAGCGCGAGGCGCGCACGGCCCGCGTTCTCGATACGGTCGGGCTGACGGCATTTGCGGATCGCCGGCCAGCCGCGCTTTCCGGCGGTCAGAGGCAGCGCGTGGCACTTGCCCGCTGCCTTGCCATGGATGCGGGCCTCGTGTTGCTCGATGAGCCGCTTGCCAATCTGGATGTCCATCTGCGTGGCGAGATGGAGGAAGAATTCGCCCGCTTCCACACCCGCTCAGGCGCCACCATGTTCTATATCACCCATGACCAGTCGGAAGCGCTCGCGCTTGCCGACCGTGTCGCGGTGATGGACAGGGGGACGATCAGTCAGTTCGCGAGCCCTTCCGAGCTCTACAGCCAGCCGGCAAATGAAATGGTCGCGACCTTTATCGGCGAGGGCCAGATCGCGCCGATCGCGGATTTCCAGCCTGATCGCAGCGGCTATGGCTTCGCCCGCTTCTTCGGTGAACGCGTTCGGGTGCGCAACCGCCCCTCGGCCCTGCCACGCGGCGAGGCATGCGTCGCCTTTCATCCGGGTGACCTGAGATTGACAGAGACAGGCGGCCTTGCCGCCACCATCCGCCGCATCACCTATCGCGGCGACATCCTGCGGGTCGAGCTTTCTGTCGGCCCGGATGAGAAAACCCTTTTCATGAACGTCCCTGCCCCGGCAAGCATCGAAGCCGGGCAGCGCGTGGCCGTCACGCTTGCAGACGGCTGGGTCCTGCCGGACCTGAAAGCAGCAGAAATCTCCCACTGAGCACAAACAATCAAGGAAATCCCCGATGAAACTTTCCATGCTTGCCCTTGCGACCGTCAGCGCGCTTGTCTTTACGGCTGCCCACGCTGAGGAAACCATCACGCTTTACACCAGCCAGGCGCCGGAACAGGCCCAGGAAACGGTCGACGCTTTTGAGGCCGCCAATCCGGATATCAAGGTCAACTGGACCCGCAACGGCACATCGGCGCTGATGAACGTGATGCGCGCCGAAATCGAAGCCGGCAACATCCAGCCCGACGTCCTGCTGGTTGCCGATCCGATCAACCTCGGCACGCTTAAGGCCGAGGGCCATCTCATGGCCTATCCGGACGCCCCGGTGGACGGCTATGACAAGGCGGCCTTCGACAAGGACATGACCTTTTTCGGCACCAAGGCGATCACCACGGGCATTGCCTACAACACCGACATCGCCGAGCCGGTCGAAAGCTGGAACGACCTTCTGGTCGAAGACAATCGCGGCATGATCGCCGTGCCGAGCCCGCTTTATTCGGGTGCCGCGCTGAACCATCTTCACGCCCTGATCAACACGCCGGAAATCGGCTGGGCCTTCTATGAGGGTCTGAACGATCTCGACGTCGTACCCGAGGGCGGCAACGGCCCGGCAACCAAGGCAGTCGCTTCCGGCATGGCAAAATACGCAATCCTCGTCGACGCCAACACGCTGCGCGCCAAGGCCGATGGCTCCCCCGTCGACTATATCGCCCCGAAGGAGGGCGTATCCTTCATCGGCGAACCGGTTGCCATCATGAGCACGACCGAACACGAGGAAGCCGCGAAGAAATTCGTCGACTTCCTGCTTTCCAAGGAAGGTCAGGAACTGGTCTCCGCCCAGGGCAACATCCCGCTTCTGCCGGGTGTTGCCGCACCGGAAGGCTATCCCGATCTCTCCTCGATGAAGCTGATCGGCTATGACGTCGATGAAGCCGTGAAGAACAACGACAAGGTGCGCGAACAGTTCGCCGAGATCTTCGGTCTGTAATCGCAATGTCCCTGTCGACCACAGCCACCGGAGAGCGTCCTTCATGGACGCTCTCCACCCTTTCCGGGCTCCTGAAGAACGAGCGCGCGCTGATGCTGGCGCTGGCGCTGTTTGTCGGCGTCCTGTCGATCCTGCCGCTTGGCAGGCTCGTCTACGCGGCCTTTGTGACGGGCGCCGGTTTCGACCTTAACCGCATCGCCGACGTTCTCGGCGGCCGCCGCGTGTTCGAAGCGACGGTCAACACGATCTGGATTTCGCTGGCAGCCACAGCCCTTGCCACGGTCGCCGGAACGATCGCGGCGCTTCTTGTCGGCGTGAGCGACATGCGCTGGCGGACCGCGTGGGTGTTCGGCTTCGTTCTGCCGCTGATGATCCCGCCGCAGGTCATCGCGCTCGCCTGGATCCAGGCCTTCTCGCCGGCAAGCCCGGTCATGAACCTTCTCGGCATCACCCTTCAACCCGGTATGCGGCATCCACTTTACTCGGCCAGCGGAATCGTCGTTCTGCTCGGCCTTTATAACGCGCCTCTGGTATTTCTGGCCGTGCGTGCCAATCTGCGCCGCGTACCCGCCGATCTGGTGGAAGCTGCCCGCGCGGTGGGCGCCTCGCCGCTCCGGGCGACAATCGGCGTGATCCTGCCCTTGATCCGCGGGGGCGTTTTTGCCGGAGCGGCCTTGGCCTTCGTGTCATCGATCGGCAATTTCGGCATTCAGGCCATGCTCGGCATTCCGGCCCGCGTGCCGACGCTGATCACTCTCATCTACAGGCAGCTCAACGCCTATGGCCCGTCGGCGTTGAACGACATGGCGCTCCTGGCGCTGCTGCTGGCCGGTTTGACCGTCCTCGGCATGGGCATTGCCGGCTTCCTGAGCCGCATGGGCGACCAGCGCGTCGATGGCGCCTCCAGACCTTTCAAATTTCCGCTTGCCCGCTTCCGCCTTCCCGTCACCGCTCTGGCATGGGGCTACCTTCTGTTTGCGTTGGCGCTGCCGCTTTCGGCACTTGCCGCTTCCGCTCTGGTGCGCGGATACGGGCAACCGCTCACGCTTGAGACGCTCACCTTCGACAATTTCTCCAATGCGATCTTCCATCACGAGGGCATCCGCAAGGCCTTCTTCACGAGCCTCTGGCTGACGGGTGTCGCGGTTGCCATCCTCATACCGGTTTCCGTCGCGCTCGGCTATTTCCTGAGCTGGCGTCGAGGCGTCACCCCGCGCCTGCTCTACCTTTCCTCCCAGCTTGCCTACGCCTTGCCCGGCATCATCATCGGGGTGGCCATGATCCTGTTTTTCCTGAAACCCCTACCGGTCGTGGGCGCAAGTCTCTACGGAACGATCTGGGTCATTCTTGCGGCCTACCTCTCGAATTTCCTGGCGCTGGCGCTGCAGCCGATCCTTGGCGGGTTTGCGCAGATCGAGCGGTCGCTCGACGAGGCTGCGCAGGTGGTCGGCGCGGGTATCTTCCGCAGGCTCAAGGATATCATCCTGCCGGTCCTGGCGCCTGCCGCCGCGGCCTCTGCCATCCTGGTGTTCATGACCGCCATCAACGAGATCCAGACCTCCGTGCTCCTGGTATCGTCGCGCGCGCAAACCATCGGCCCGATGATCATTTTCCTGGAGGAAGCCGGGTCATCGACGCTGGCCGCCGCTGTCGGTTGCCTGATGATCATCGTCATCCTCGCGCTGATGATCTTCAGCCTCACCTTCGCAAGAAGGCTTCCGCAGGGAGTGCTGCCTTGGCACGACTGAAGGTGATCAGCGGACTGAACCGCAAGAGCGCGGCCATCTTTCTCGTCGAGGCGGCGGGCAAGCGCGTCCTGTTCGATTTCGGAGACGGCCTCGATAAGGACGAGCATCCCGATATCGATGTCATCGGCGCCGTCGATGCGATCTTTCTCAGCCATGCCCACCGCGACCATGCCGGTTCGATCGGACGCCTCGGCGCGGTCGGCAATCCTTGCGTCTTCGCAACCGCCCGGACGCTGGATTTCCTTCAGGGTAGCCTCCCTCCGGGCGTGGCGCAGGTCATTCCCGAACAGGGGTCTTTCGAAGTCGGCGGACTTGCGCTCACGACCGGACGGTGCGGTCATGCGCCCGGCGGCGTCTGGTTCCACATGGAGACTGCGGCTGGCGGTTTCGTCTACACCGGTGACATCAGCCTTGAATCGCGCGGCATGGCGTTCGACTATCCGCCGCCGGCGTCGACCCTTCTGGTCGACGCATCCTATGGCGACCGAGCGCAGGATCTCGATGACCAGATCGCGGCCATTTCCGACTACGCGGAAGGGGGCGCCGTGCTTTGCTGTCCGTCCGCCGGACGCGGGACGGATATGGTGCTCGCCCTCGCCTCTCAGGGCCACGAGGTGCATGTCAGCGCGGACGTTGGCCAGGAAGTCGAGGCCGCGACCGGCAGATCATTCCCCGTTGTGGACGGGAAAAGCGCAGAGCCTGACCAGGTGATCGTTGCGACCGAACCCAATGCAGAGGCCGGGCTTTCGGCAGGGCTCCTGCAGCGCGGGGGCTTTCGCTTCGTATTTTCGAGCCATGTCCCGAACGGAACGCCGGCGCGTGTCCTGATAGAGCGCAATGAGGCCGTCTGGCTTGCCTGGAATGTCCATCCGCGCAAGGGCGATGTCATAGACCTTGCGGATCACTGCGGGTCGCGGCAGGTTCTGCCAGCCTTTGTCGACATGACAGCCGCCCCTGAACTTGCCCGTGCCCTTGGTGCACGTCTAACACTGGAACCCGAGACGGAGATTTGACCATGACAGAAAAACGCCTCGGTGTTCCAGATCACGTGCCCGAGGGCGAAGCGCGCGAGGATGACCGCCCGCTTCTCTTTCCGGTCATCGAAGATTTCGGCCCGCAAGGAAAGACGCTCTTTCTCGGCAATCTCGCGGCCGCCGAAGACCCCGATTGCCTGCTTCAGGCGGGGATCACGGAAACCCTCAACGTCTCGATCAACATGTTTCCCGGTCCGCTGCTCCTCTCAGACGGCACCCATGTCCGGCGCTACCAGATCGGGATGATCGACGGCACCGGCAACGATCCGCATCTTCTGGCGGCAAGCGTGTTCACCGTCGAAGGCCTGATGCGCGGCTATGTTCCTTCGAAGCCGCATTATCCAAGCCATCGCAAGGGAAATGTCCTGGTCCATTGCCGCGGTGGGCGCTCGCGATCGGTTACGCTGATCGCACTGTGGCTCTCCGCATTCGCCCCTGAACGGTTCGCAAGCTTCGAGACCGCGCTTGCGCATCTGAGACGGCTGCGCGGGCTCGACGACAGCTATCCGCTGCAGCCGATGCTTGCCCTCGCCGATGAGGTCAGGTCGCGCAACCTGCTTGGCGAAAAACACGCGACATAGGTGGGGCATGGCCGAAAAATTCATCTCCGCGGGCGATGTCGCCCGTCTCGCCGGCGTATCCCGCTCTGCCGTCTCGCGCACGTTTACCGAAGGCGCCAGCGTGGCTCCCAAGACCCGCGACCGGGTGATGAAGGCAGCCGAAGAGCTTGGCTACCGGGTCAATCTCCTTGCCCGAACGCTGCACAAGGAACGCTCGGATCTCGTCGGCCTTGTCGGCGCGAACCTCTCCAACCCCTATATTTCCGCCCAGGTCGATGCACTGACGGCGGCGCTCTACGCAAACGGGCTGCAATGCATGCTGCTCAATCTGGCGGGTCAGCAGGACGACATGGGGAACGCGGTTGCAAAGCTGCTTGAATACAGGGTCCGCACAGTCGTGCTTCTGTCTGGGGCCGTGCCGGATACGCTGATGCGGTTGGCTGCGGCCAATGGCGCGCGCCTCGTGCTTATCAACCGGCCGCTGCCGGAGAAAATAGGTCTTGTCGATCAGATCGAGGCGGATTCGGCTGCTGGCGGCGCGCTGGCGGCACAGCGGCTGATTGCGGCCGGTTGCAGGAACGTGGCCGTTGTCCTGTCGGGCTCCCGCACTTCCGCCAAACTGGCACGCGCGGAAGCTTTCATCGCGGTGATGAAGGATCATCTTGTACCGGTGACCCAGTGGAGCCGGGGGCGCAACAATTACGAGACCGGTGTCGAGGCTGCCCGCAGGCTCCTTGCAAAGCCCGGCATCGACGGAATTTTCGGAGTGACCGACGAAATCGCGCTCGGCGTGATGAACACGGCGCGCCATGAGCTTGCCCTGTCCGTTCCCGGCGATGTCTCGGTGATCGGGTTCGACGACGCTCCGATTTCCGGCTGGTCTTCGCACCAGCTCACCACCGTCAGCCAGTCGCTGTCCTCGCTGACTCGGGCAACGCTGAAAGCCATTACCGGACCGGCAAACGCCCCCTCCTCCCACCACTTCATCCCCGTGAGCCTGATCGAACGCCAGTCGGTGCGCGCGGGAGGTGCTGCGGGCGAAACAACAGGCATTTGAAACGCCTGGGAACGGCGGCCGGACAGCGGCTAACGGGCCCGGGCGGAGCCTAGGCTGCCCTCGAAATTCGGACACCGACGTAAGCTATGATTTTCAGCTTGCTGATCTTCGACGAAAAGGAGATCACACAGTGCCTTTCGTTACGGTCGGCCTGCGTTTTCTGAACTGCTACGCTTGGGCAACCGACTTACGCGATCCTCGACCAGTTGCGAGTGAGGGCATGGAACCATCACCAAATGCTACACAATATGCTACGCATAGTCCCTAATATCAGAATTCTATGTCATTGATTTTTTATGCTTTTATATAAAAGCCAAGCTCCTATTGAAAGACACCTCTCCGCCATTTTTCTCAAGGCACAAAGCTTCGCGCAGGCGGCCTCGCCCGGACGGCTACACCGCCACGGGCGCGGCGATGGCCGGGTGGGGGTCGTAGGCGGTTACTTCGAAATCCTCTATCCGGTAGCCGTCGATCGATGCCGGACGGCGCAGCAGGCGCAGTTTGGGGAACGGGCGTGGTTCCCGGGCGACCAGTTGCTGCGCCATTTCGAGATGGTTCAGATAGAGGTGATAGTCGCCCGCCACCCAGATCAGTTCGCCGGGGACCATATCGACCTGTTGCGCCACCATCGAAAGCAGCGCCGCCGAGGCCGCGCAGTTGAACGGCGCGCCGAGGCCGACATCCAGGCTTCTCTGGAAAAGGAGCATGGAGAGCTTCAGCCTGCTCTCGCCCGGCCCCGCGCCCTTGTTTTCAGAGGTATGGAACTGATAGGTCATATGGCAGGGCGGCAGCGCCATCTGGTCCAGTTCGCCCACATTCCAGGCGTGAAACAGCATGCGCCGGCTCGCCGGATTGGTTTTCAGCGTCTCGATGACGGTTGCGATCTGATCGTGTTCCTTGCCGCTGGCATCGAGCCAGCGCCGCCATTGCTTGCCGTAGACGGGGCCGAGATCGCCCCATTGGCGGGCAAATTCGTCGTCGGCGAGGATGCGTGCCTCGAAGGCCTCCTGCGCGATCGCCTCGCCCGTCGCCTTGCGGTATTTCTCAAGCGGCCAGTCGGACCAGATACGGACGTTTTCCCTCAGCAGCGACTGGATATTGGTTTGCCCGGTCAAAAACCAGAGCATCTCCTTGATCGCCGTTTTCCAATAGACGCGCTTGGTCGTGAACGCCGGAAACGTGCCGTCGGAAATGTCGAACCGCATCATCGCGCCGAAGGCTGAAAGCGTGCCGACGCCGGTGCGGTCTATCCGGCGGTCGCCTTTTTCCAAAAGGTGCTCGAGCAGATTGAGATACTGGTATTCGGGATGACGCGCCATTCGCAACTCCGTGGACTTCGGGCGGCAAGTCTGGACACGGCGCGTGTCCAAAGCAAGATATCCACGCTGAATTTCGAGGGTTGTCCAACCGGAATACGGCCCTTGCCCATCGCGCGCATCGCAATTTATCGGCCATGCCCCTTTCCAGAAGCTTTTGAAACACTTATATCACGGGTGCCGGCTTGACCGGCTATGGTGATAAACGGCAATGCAATAAGCTTTTTGGACCCGGGGGCGGTACCCGGCGCCTCCACCACGATCAGGCGGAAAGGCCTGATTTTGATGGGGGCGAAACAGGATCGACAAGAGTGTAAAGATTGACCTTTTGCCCGGCATGATACCACCGTTATCGGGTCACAAGTGTAGTTGCAAATGACAACAACGCTCAGGGTTACGCTGTAGCTGCCTAATGGCGGTTCCAGAAACCCAATCGAAGTCCTTGCGGGTAGCACCGTAAGGCGGGGTCCGGAGGCACCTGGCAACAGAAGCCTCCACCTGAATTTGAACAAAATCCCCTATAATGATTGCGATTCGGAAAAAGCCGACTTATGGCTGGGAACAAGACGCATCAACCGGGCGACAGGCAGGAAGATTTTATGGGGCAGGACCATATTCGCTACGACGTTTTGGCACAGGACGCATTGCGGGGCATGATCCGCAAGGTTCTGGCCGAAGTGGCCGCAACCGGTCACCTGCCCGGCGAACATCACTTCTTCATCACCTTCCTGACCGGCGCGCCGGGCGTGAAGATCTCGCCGGCGCTGAAGGAAAAATACGCCCAGCAGATGACCATCGTCATCCAGCACCAGTTCTGGGATATGAAGGTCACCGACACCCTGTTCGAGATCGGCCTGTCGTTTTCCGACGTGCCCGAGCGCCTCGTCGTTCCCTTCAATGCGATTGTCGGCTTCTACGATCCTTCCGTCAATTTCGAACTCGAATTCGATGTCGCGACGCTCGAGGTTGAGGACGAGACCCCGACCGATCCGCCGATGACCGATGGCGACGACGGACCCGGCGGTGACGACGGCGCCTCCATCGTCTCGCTCGACGCCTTCCGCAAGAAGCACTGACCTGCAATGTGCGCCGAGATCGTCAATCTGCGGCAGCAGCGCAAACGCATCGACCGCCGCAAATCCGAACAAAAAGCCGCCGAGAATCGCGCGCTTCATGGCCTTGCCAAGGGCGAGAAGCAGCGGGAGAAGCTTGAACGCGACAAGGCCCTGCGCCAGTTCGATCAGGGACGGCGCGAGCGCGGCGACGACGAGGCGTGATTCGCAAACACTCCGTCAGCCTTCATGGCCATCGCACCAGCTTTTCGCTCGAGGATGAATTCCACGCCGAGTTGACCCGGATCGCGGACACCCGCGATCTCAGTCTCGCAGCCCTTCTCGCCGAAATCGACGACAACCGGGAAAGCGACGTCAATTTGTCGTCGGCAATCCGGCTTTTTGTGTTGGCGACATTGAAGGCGGGAAGCTGAAAGGCGTCAGGCCTTGCCGTAAAACGCCTTGTGAAAGGCAACCTTGCCCCGCGGCATCACGCCATCGAAATCAAGCGCCATGAAATGCCCGGGCGGCGCACCGTCCAGCGTCAGCGCCGGTTCGTGACGGAAGCCGAAGCGCTGATAGAAGCCGGGCGCGCCCAATACCACGACCCCGCGCGCGCCGTCGTCCTTCAGAAGCTCCAGCCCCCCGAGCACAAGCGCGGCGCCGATCTCGCGACGCTGAAACGCCGGGTCGACGGCGAGCGGGCCGAGACCGAACCAACCATCGTTGCCGTCGGATATGCCGACCGGCGAAAACGCGATATGGCCGACGGGGCGCCCCTCCTCCTCCGCCACCAGCGCCAGCGACAAGGCCCCGGCCTTGCGCAGCCTGCGGATGATATCGGCTTCGTGGCCGTCGCTATAAGGCATTGCCGCAAAGGCTTCGGCCACGAGTTCGGAGATTGCCGCCACATCGTCCAGGCGTTCCCGGCGGATGATCATTCCACCGTCACCGCCTTGGCCAGATTGCGCGGCTGGTCGGCATCCGTGCCCATGAATACGGCGGTATGATAGGCGAGAAGCTGGATCGGCAGCGAGAACACCATCGGCGCGATGAATTCCGGCATATCCGGCAACACGATGGTCTGCATGGTTTTCAGCTCGGAGGCCCGTGCGCCGCTTTCATCGGTGATGAAAATGATCTTGCCGTCGCGGGCCGCGACTTCCTGCATGTTCGATACCGTCTTTTCGAAGAACCGATCATGCGGCGCGATCACGATCACCGGCATGTTTTCGTCGATCAGCGCGATCGGGCCGTGCTTCAGCTCGCCGGCGGCATAGCCTTCGGCATGGATATAGGTGATTTCCTTGAGCTTCAGCGCGCCCTCCAGCGCCAGCGGATAGCTGGTGCCGCGGCCGAGATAGAGAACGTGATGGAAGTGCGAAAGTTCGCGGGAGAGCTTTTCGATCTGCGGCTGCACGGCGTGCAGCACCTGGCTCATCAGCCGCGGCACTTCGGAAAGCGCGTGCACCAGCGTCCTTTCGTCGTCTGGCGCGAGCGTGCCGCGTTCGCGCCCGGCCCGCAGCGCCAGCGAAGCCATCAGGGCCAATTGGCAGGTGAATGCCTTGGTCGAGGCGACCGAAATTTCGGGGCCCGCCAGGATCGGAAACACCGCATCGGCCTCGCGCGCGATGGTCGATCCGGTAACGTTGACGAGCGCGCCGGTCTTTGCGCCCTGCTCCTTGCAATATCTGAGCGAGGCGAGCGTATCGGCGGTCTCGCCGGACTGCGAGACGAAGAGTGAAAGCGTTTGGTCCAGAATCGGCAATTCCCGATAACGGAACTCGGAGGCAACGTCGATCTCCACCGGCAGGCGCGCGTACCGCTCGATCCAGTATTTGCCGATCAGGCCCGAGAGATAGGCCGTGCCGCATGCGGCGATGGTGAGCCGGGAAATCTTCGAGAAATCAATCCCGTCATCGGCCTTGGCGCTTCGCCCGGCTGCGAAATCGCAATAGCGGCCGAGCGTGTGCGAAATCACCTCCGGTTGGTCGAAGATTTCCTTTTCCATGAAATGGCGGTGATTGCCCTTGTCGATCAGCATCGAGGACAGTTGCAGCGGCTGGCGCTGGCGGCCCACCGGCGCGCCGGTAAAATCGCAGAATATGACCCCGTCGCGATCGACGATCGCCATATCTCCGTCTTCCAGATAGGAAATTCCGGTCGCCAGCGGCGCGAGCGCTATGGCATCGGAGCCGACATACATCTCGTCATCGCCATGGCCGATGGCAAGCGGCGGGCCGTAGCGGGCGACGAACAGCGTATCCGGCCGATCCTTGAACAGGATCACCAGCGCGAAGGCGCCGCTGACCCTTTGAAGCATGGCCAGCACCGCATCGCGCGGCGCCATGCCCTCGCGGCGATAGCCGTCCAGCAGGCGGGCAACCACTTCGGTGTCGGTGTCGCTCGAAAACGTGACGCCCTGGGCCTTCAGCTCCGCGCGCAATTCGGCGAAATTCTCGATAATGCCGTTATGGACGACGGCGACATCGCCGGCGATGTGGGGATGGGCATTGGCCTCGTTGGGAACTCCGTGCGTTGCCCAGCGGGTGTGGGCGATGCCGGTCACGCCGTCCACCGGATCGTCCGCAAGGCAGGATCGCAGGTTTTCGAGCTTGCCCGGCGCACGGCGGCGCACCAGTTCCGTTTCCTCGATCACCGCGATACCGGCCGAATCATAGCCCCGATATTCAAGCCGCTTCAACGCATCGACCAGCCGTCCGGCCACCGGCCTGACACCTACGATCCCGACAATTCCGCACATATGGTCACTTGCCCCCGGTTTTGTTGCGTGCCGCCTTGATGGCCAGCGAGCGGGCGCGCAGCAATTCGGCGCGCCCTTCCTTGTTTTCCTGGCGTCCGCGCGCAAGCGCGAGCGCATTATCGGGAACATCGCGGGTTACCACGCTGCCGGACGCGACATAGGCGCGGTCGCCGATGCGGACTGGAGCCACGAGCGATGAATTGGAACCGACGAAACTGTCCGCCCCGATTTCGGTCCTGAACTTGTTGACGCCATCATAATTGCAGGTGATCGTTCCCGCTCCGATATTGGCCCGCGCGCCAACGTTCGCATCACCGATATAGGTCAGGTGGTTGACCTTGGCGCCGACGCCGATATCGCCGTTCTTTACCTCGCAGAAATTGCCGACCTTGGCATCCTCGTGCAGCACGGCGCCCGGCCGCAGCCGCGCGAACGGCCCGACCTTGCTGCCCGGAGCGATCTTCGCGCCCTCGATATGACTATAGGCATGGATCGTGACATTTTCTGAAATTTCCACGCCGGGACCGAAGAAAACGTTCGGCTCGATCAGGCAGTCGGCGCCGATGACGGTATCGTGGCAGAGGAACACGGTTTCCGGCGCAATCATGGTCACGCCGGAGAGCATCAGCGCGCGGCGGCGGCGGCCCTGCCAGATGCGCTCAAGTTCGGCGAGTTCCGCGCGGTTGTTGCAGCCCAGCACTTCCTCGGCATCGGTCATCACCACACTTGCGCGCCCGCCACTCGCCAGCGCCGCCTCGACGATGTCCGTCAGATAGAATTCGCCCTTGGCGTTGTCATTGCCGATCGCATCCAGCAGTTCGAGCGCGCGTCTTCCGCTGAAGGCCATCAGGCCGCTGTTGCAGCGCGTGACCTTACGCTCCTCGTCGCTGGCATCCTTTTCCTCGCGAATGGCGTAAAGCGCGCCGTCGCGGGTCAGAAGCCGGCCGTAACCTGTCGGCTTCTCGCTTTCAAAGCCGATCACCACGACGTCGTTGCCCTCGCCAAGCCCCGCCCGCGCCCTTGCCAGCGTATCGACCGTCACCAGCGGCGTGTCGCCATAGGTCACGATAACATCGTCATAACCGCGCTCAAGCGCCGCGCGGGCGGCAAGCACGGCGTGGGCGGTGCCAAGCCGCTCGCGCTGCTCGTAGGTCTCGAGCGCCACGCCGGGCAGCGCACAGGCGTCAGCAACCTTGTCGCCGTCGCGACCGACAACCAGCGCGACCGCATCGACGCCGGAACGGGAAACCGTGTCGACCACATGCGCCGCCATCGCGCGGCCCGCCACTTGATGCAGCATCTTGGTCTTTTCCGACTGCATCCGCGTTCCGTCGCCCGCTGCCAGAACAATCGCCAGTGCACTGCGTGACATGAAATCTCCTTCCGTTCCCGGCCGTTATTCCAGTACGGTTTGTAGCCCAATCCTGACCGACTCCTATTCAAAAAATATGAACAAATTTCATGTGCGGCGCGCGCGGATGAAGAGTTTGCAAAATATCCTTGTCCAGGCTCCCCGCTTGTTGCTGAAGCGGCGCGGAAACGGTCTTGACCCAGGTCAATGAAACCCGGGCGCAGTTGATCGCAAATGGCAGGATGATAGCGGCGGCAAAAGCCGCTCTGCGATTTCGACAAGCGGGAAACGGATGTGAGCAAGACCATCCTGGGCAAAAACCTGGCGCCGTTTTCGGCCCTCTCATCGACACATGGCACGATTGCCGGGCTGTGCGATGCGCTGGAAGCTGTTGCCGATTCTCTTCCCGGCAATATCGATCGTCGGAGTTGCCAGTGTCTGGCGGAAACTCTGGTGCCCCTTCTCAAACTGGCGCAGCAACAGGAGGAACGGCAGGTGTTCCCCGTATTGCGCGTAAGAGGCGGCGCCGCCGAAACATTCGAACGGCTCCTCTACGAACATTTCGAAGACCTCTGCTTTGCCGAGGAAGCAAGCGAAGCGCTCTCGGGGCTCGCCAGCGAAAACGACGTCAATACGGAGGCGGTCGGCTATCTGCTGCGCGGCCTGTTTACGATGCTGAGACGCCACATCGCCTTCGAAAGGCAGTTCCTTGAGAGCCAGTCGGCGACGGAATAGGCAGCGTTTCCGTGAAAGCAGGAGACGCGTCAAGACCGCTTCCGGCGGTTCCAGCGGTCGTGATACCAGAGCCACTGCTCGGGATATTCCCGCACCCAGCTTTCAACCTTGTCGTTCAGCACCTGGGCCGTGGCCGGTATGTCGATCGCGCCTTTTTCATTTCGCGGAAGCGTGATCTCGTCTTCCAGCACCAGCCGGAACCGGTTGTCCGGCAGACGGATGCAGCGTGCCGGATAGATCGCGCAGTCGAATTGCCGTGCGAGCTTGCCGAGCAGCGGATTGGTCTGCACCTCCTGCCCAAAAAATGACGAGTGGGTGCCGCGCTTGAACTTCTGGTCCACCAGCACGCCAACGCCGCCGCCCTGATCCAGCGTTCCCGCCAGCGCGAACGCCGATCCGGCATGCGAAGGCACCAGATCGCCCATGCGCTTTCTTCGGAAACGGAACACCTTCTTGGCGATGTACGGATTGTTCGGGGGGCGGAACAACACCGAGACATGGAGGTGGAACGACGCGGCGGCGACCGGCAGCAGCTCGAAATTGCCGGTATGGGCGGTGAAGACGATGAACGGTCGATCCCGATTGAGCAGCGTCAGAAAACGCTCCGCGCCCTCGACCTCGATCCGGCCATGGATGTCGTTCTCCGGATCGAAATCGAAAAGCTCGTCCAGAAACACATATTCCGCGGCCAGCCGGCCGATATGACCCCAGCTTGCAATCGCGATGCGCTTGATCTCGGCCTCGCCCTTTTCGGGAAAAGCTTTCCCGAGGTTTTCGAGAATCAGCTTGTGGCGACCGGTATGGGGGCCGACTTTTCGCATCACCCAATCGGCAAAGCGTATAGAACCGTCCGCGGGAAACAGCTTGAACACCGAAAGCAGCGCGAAAATCAGATAGGCCACCAGCCATTGCTGGAACTGGCGGGCTTTCAGGACAATACGGGTTATGAAGGATTTCAACGGATCGGGCCCATATTAGAACAATGCGGCGCAACTGCCGCGCCGTCCGTGTTTTATCGGCGAAAGCACGTCAGTCAAGCCAAGCCGCAATCAGTCCTCGATCCTGAGCACGATCTTGCCGAAGACCTGTCGCGTTTCCATCCGCTCCAACGCCTTGTCGATGCCGTCGAAATCGACCAGCGTATCGATCACCGGATGAACCAGCCCCTGCGCCATTTTCTGCATCGCATTTGCCATGTTTTCCATCCGGCAGCCGAAAGAGCCGAGCAGCTTGAGCTGCTGCTGGAACAGCATCATCAGGTTGATGCTGGTGGATACGCCCGAGGTCGATCCGCAGGTCACCAGCCGGCCGCCGCGCTTCATCGCCAGCATCGAGCCCGCCCAGGTATCGGCGCCGACATGCTCGAACACGACGTCGACGCCCTTCTTCTTCGTGAGCTTGCGCACCACGCCCTCGAACCGGTCCTCGCGATAGTTGATGATGTGATCGGCGCCGAGCGCGCGGGCCTTTTCCATCTTGTCATCGGAGCCGACCGTGGTGATCACGGTGCAGCCGGTCTTCTTTGCAAGCTGGATCGCGGCCGAACCGATGCCGGAGCCGCCGGCATGGACGAGGATGGTTTCGCCCGGCTGGAGCTTCGCATTGTCGAACAGCATATGCTCCACCGTCCCGAATGTGACGGGCGCGAGTGCCGCGGCAACCGGATCGACGCCGGGCGGGGCCGCAACGAGCTGACGGGCGGGAATATTGATCTTTTCCTGCGCGAAACCATCGAGATGAAAGCCGTGAACGCCGCCGACATGTTCGCACAGATTCTCGCGGCCCTCGCGACAGGCCTTGCAGCGCCCGCAGATGCGCGCCCCGTAGATCGCCACCAGATCGCCCGGCAGCACGTTCGAAACCCCTGCCCCGATCGCCTCGACCACGCCGGACGCTTCAGCGCCGATCGTCAGCGGCAGCTTGCGCTTGGCAAACGCCATGCCGCGCCAGCCCCAGACATCGATATGGTTGAGGGCGACCGCCTTCAGCCGCAGCGTCACTTCGCCGGGCGCCGGCGCATCGGGCTCTGCCACGTCGCGCAATTCGATCTTGCGGTCATCGGTCAGTTGCAGGGCGCGCATGGACAATTCCTTCATATTCAGAAACTTAATGGCATTTCATAACTAGATGCATCAAAATCTTCACCGGTTCAGGCGGGCTCTCGCGTCATCACCAGGCAGGCGTTCTGGCCGCCAAAGCCGAACGAATTGGAAAGCACCGATCCGGCATCGGCCGACCGCTTCACATTCGGAATAACATCGAGTTCGATGGTCGGGTCCGGGTTGACGTGGTTGATGGTCGGCGGCAGCACGCCGGTCAGCATCGACTGGAACGAGAACACCGCCTCGACAGCGCCCGCCGCCGTCAGCGTGTGCCCGATCATCGACTTGTTGGACGACAGCGGGATCGACTTCAGCCGCTCGCCGAAGACGGCGCTGAGCGAGGAATATTCCATCTTGTCGTTTTCCGGCGTGGAGGTGCCGTGGGCGTTGATATAGTCGATCCCGTCGATATCAAGCCCCGCATCCTCGAGAGCCGCGCGGACCGTCGCGATCGCCGGCGCGCCATCGGGCGAGGACCGGGTGCGGTGGAAATGATCGGCCTTCTCGCCGCAACCGCGCACGATGCCGTAGACCTTCGCGCCGCGGGCGACAGCGGAGGACAGTGATTCGAGGATCAGCGTTGCCGCGCCCTCGGCGATCACGAAACCGTCGCGATCCTTGCTGAAGGGCTTGGAGGCCTTTTCCGGCGGGTCGTTCTGGGTCGAGAGCGCCGAAAGCAGCGAGAACCGCACCAGCGCCTCGGCGCTGACGGAGCCGTCGGTCGCAACCGTCATGGCGCGCTCGGTGCGGCCCTGGCGGATCGCCTCGACGCCGAGCTGGATCGCCGTCGCCCCGGACGCACAGGCCGTCGATGTCGTCACCGGCAGGCCGCTTGTGCCGAACCGGTCGGCGATCCGCTCCGAAATCGAGCCGAACAGCACCGCCTCGTGAAAAGCGGGATCGCCCTTCTCGCGCATGGCGGCAAGGAAACGGATATAGGCGTCGTTTTCCTCGACCGGCGGGCCGGCGCGGTCGGCCAGCGCGAAGCGCATCGACCATTCCGGCTCCACGGGCGGGGCAGCGAGAAACAGCGGCGCGTTGAAATCGCCCGAAAGACCGGCGGCGGCAAGCGCCTCCTCGATCGTTGCCTCGGCAAAGGCATAGGAGCGGGAGACGGCATTGTCTTCCGCCGGGATGAAGTCGACCGTGCCGGCAATGCGGGTGGAAAGGTGATCGGTCGGAAAGCGCGAGATCTGGTGGATACCCGACACGCCTTCCGTCAGCTTTCTCCAGTTGTCCTCGATGCCGCGACCGAGCGAGGTTACCACGCCCATGCCGGTGACGGCGACGAGCGGGCGGCCGAGATGATCTGTATAGGCATTGGTCATCTGCCGGTCCTTCCTTATTTCTCGGCCGAGAGCACGGCAACGCCCTCGCCGCGCTGGTGCCCGACAGTGGTCACCGCGATCTTTTCGGCCGGCGCCGTCATCGGCTGCTCGCGACCGGAATTGAACACGGGCGGAACGGCCTTCCTGTCGAGCGAAAGCGCTGCCAGCGCGATGCCGAGCGTGAAATTGGCTTCCATGGCGTGGCCGGTCATGCCGGTATAGCCGCGTAGCGGCGCCGACGGGAAATGCTCTTTCAGGAAAGCGGACTCGCGCATGGTGATATCGGTCAGGCCGGTTGCGCCGGAAAACACGGCCTCGTTCGCGGAGCCGGAAAAACCGGCATCCCTGAACAGCCGCTCGAGCCGCTGTTCGAAACGGCCATCGTCACGCTTCCCGCGATCGCCCTCGACGCCGGAAAGCACGGCATAGATGTGCGCGTCGCGGGCCTTGGCATGTTCACGTGATTCGAGCACCACGAACGCCCCGACCGTGCCCATGATCATGCCGCCTTCAGCTTCCGCGGGCCGGTCCCACAGCGGCGTCCAGTCTCCGCGGGAAAGCGCATGCGCCGATTCCATCATCAACAGGATATCGCGCCGCTCGGCGATGAACGATGCGCCCACCAGCGTATGGCTCGACTGGCCGGCCAGAATGCGTGCATAGGCCGTTGCGACTGCGGAAATGCCGGCAGCTTCCTCGCCCATGAAGGTGCGCGAGGAACCGGCAACCTTGTGCACGATCGAGATATTGCCCGCGACCAGATTGGCAAGCTGGGCCAGAAACAGCGTCGGGCGCAGTTCGGTGGTCAGCTTCTCGTTCAGCAGGATCTCGCGATCATTGCGCTCGCGCGCCTCATTGGCGATCAGGCTGTCGACGGCGATATCGCGTTCGCCGCCGCCGGCGGCGACGATCATGTCCATCGTCGCGCAAAGGTCCTCATGTTCCTTCATACCGGCATCGTCGAGCGCGAGGCCGGCGGCGTAGACGCCGAGGCGCTGCCAGTTTTCCATCTGGCGCTGGTCGCCGCGCTTCGGGATCTGGTCCTTCCAATCGATTTCCGGCAGCGGGTGCACCGGATAGGGCGCGCAGATGTCGGCATCGATGCGGATTTCGGGTTGGCCGCCGGTCAGCATCGCGACGTGCGGCTCAAGGCCGACGCCGAAACTTGTGACCAGGCCGACGCCGGTGACCACGACATCATTGGCGGATTTTGCCATTTCAGGACCTCTCCGCGACCTGTCCGGCAATTGCCGCAAACAGGCCGACTTCCTCGGCGCGCCGCTTCACGATCGGCGCAAGTTCATTGTCATCGAAAGACATCGTGCGGAATTTGAGCTGGGCGCTCGCGATCGGCTTTCCGCCGGACGCGATCTTTGCCTTGGTGACGGCAAAACCAGAGCCTTCATGTTCCAGTCGGGCTTCGATATCGAGTACGGCGTTCGGCGCCACGAAACCGCGCAGCTTGGCGCTGTCGACCATCATCAGAAACGGCATCGCCGTGCAATCGTTAACGGCGAGGAGCAGCATGCCGGATGCCTGCGCCATGGTCTCGATCAGCAGCACGCCCGGCACCAGCGGCATGCCCGGAAAATGCCCCTCGAAAACCGGGCTTTTTTCGGGAACCGTGGAACGCGCGACAACCGTACCGGCGCTGATATCCGCCGACACGATCCGGTCAATCATCTGGAAATATTCGAGCAGCATGAATGCTTTCAGCCCCTGCATCAGTTCCGCAGCGAAGCCAGGCGGGCTGAGATGCCGGTCCGCAAACCGGCCGCCCTTACGACTGCTTTGCCGCTCTCAACTCGTCGATCTTGGCGCAGAGATTCTTCAAAATGAAGTACTCGTCTGCGTCGACCTTGCCCTCGTTGACGTCCTGCGTCCACTTTTCGAGCGGGATCTTGATACCGAATTCCTTATCGATCGCAAAGACGATATCGAGGAAATCGAGGCTGTCGATGCCGAGATCGTCGATCGTATTGCTTTCCGGCGTAATCTGATCGCGGTCGATTTCACTCGTTTCCGCGATGATATCGGCAACTTTATCAAATGTAGCGCTCACGCCTATTACCTCTTCATCTTTGAATTCTGCCCTCCTCATAGGCAAAGATTGGCGAAAAGCCAATGGCCGCAAGGTGAGTGAGGGCAATTTTTCGACTGTAGCTCAGACAGCCGCCGAATGGCGACCCTTCCCGCGTCCAAGATAGGTATCGAAAACCGCAGCAACAGACCGGGCGAACGGAAACGCCTCATTTTTCAACCGAAATCCGAACCGGTCATGGTCGCACACCTCCGGATTTTCCCGCGCATAGGCCTCGGCCTCGGCAATGATGACGTCGGCTGCCGCACCGAATCGGGCTCTGAGTTCGCAGGCGGAGAACCCGTAGGCGCACATGATTCGCTCGATCACGAAAGCGCGCAGACGATCCTCAGGTTGAAGCGCGATGCCGCGCACCGCCGCCAGATCGCCGCTCTCGACCATACGCCGGTACTCCCCGGTCGCCGGCATGTTCTGCCAGTAGCCCTCGGGCAACTGGCTGATCGACGACGCGCCGAGACCGATCAGCGCATCGGCGCTTTCATCGGTATAGCCCTGGAAATTGCGCCGCAGCCTGCCGGCGCGCGCCGCGCGCGCAAGACTGTCCTCGGGAAGAGCGAAATGGTCGATGCCGATCGCCTCATAGCCGGTCTCGGCAAGCCACCCGGCCGCAAGCGACATCTGGCGGAACCGGGCATCCGCATCCGGAAGCGCGTCTTCGGGGATCAGCGCCTGGTGTTTCTTCATCCATGGCACATGGGCGTACCCGAACAAGGCGATCCGATCGGGTTTGAGGGAAATGATCTGCTCGACGGTCTTCGCCATGGTGTCGATCGTCTGATACGGCAGGCCGTAGAGCAGATCGCAATTGACGGACTTCACGCCGCGCGCCCGCATCGCCGCGATCACCTCGGCCGTCTGCCCGAAAGTCTGAAGGCGATTGATGGTTTTCTGCACCCTGGTGTCGAAATCCTGGACCCCGAGGCTCGCCCGCGTCACGCCGATCCCGGCAAGCGCATCATAGCGCTCCTCATCGAGATCGTTCGGGTCCATCTCGACGCTGATCTCGGCATCATCGGCGAAATTGAAGGCCTCTCGCAGCCAGCCCATCAGGCGGTGCATGTCTTCGGGCTCCAGCATGGTCGGCGAGCCGCCGCCCCAATGCAGGCCCGTCACCTCGACATCGGGCGACACCAACCGGCCCACGGTCTCGATTTCGTGTCTCAGGCTCTCGAGATAGGCGGCAACGGGTTCGTATCTGAGCGTGTGCTTGGTGTGGCAGGCGCAAAACCAGCAGAGGCGGTCGCAATAGGGAATATGGACATAGAGCGAGAGTTTCTGGCCGGCGCCGAGCATCGCGATCCAGCTTTTCGCCGTATCCGAACCGATGCCCTGGTGAAAATGCGGGGCCGTCGGGTAGCTGGTATAACGCGGAACCGGCTCTGAAAATTTCCTCAACAACTGCCGTTGCGACGTCATGACGCGCCCCTTCCTGACTGATGATGCAATCGGGATAGACGGTAGCGCTTGCGGCAGCTTTGACTTTAATCAAGTATGGCTGCAGAGTGGTTCCGTTAGGCTGGGAACACGGTTGGAGCGGCGCCTGGCTAAATCGACCGGTGTCGCAGAAAATAAAGCAAGTGGTTCCACGCCACGGCGGATTGGAAACGCGCAATGACCGAAAAAACCTATCGAACCTATGAAGGCGACGACATCGTACCTCATGTATGCCGGGCCTGCGAGGCGCGGCACGGCGGCATCTGTTCCGTCTTGTCGTCCGAACAACTGGCGCTGCTCAACAAGCATTCCTCGCGCCGGGTGATCGAAGGCGGAGCGGAAGTCGTTGGGCAGGGCGAGAGTGTCGACAGCTATTCGAACATTCTGCGCGGCGTGGTGAAGCTATCCAAGATGATGTCCGATGGTCGCCAGCAGATCGTCGGCCTGCAGTTCGCGCCCGATTTCATGGGCCGCCCGTTCTCGCGCGAGAGCGCGCTGACGGCGGAAGCTGCGACCGAGACGGAAATATGCACCTTTCCGCGCGCGGCGCTGGAACGCATGATCGCGCAGTCGCCCGAACTCGAACACAAGCTCTACGACCAGTCCTTGCAGGAACTCGACGAAGCGCGCAACTGGATGCTCACGCTCGGCCGCAAGAGCGCGCGCGAAAAGGTCGCTTCCTTCCTGCATCTGATCGCAACCCATATCGATCCGCTCGCCGACGACGGCTGCACCTTCGATCTGCCGCTGTCACGCGCCGATATCGCCGATTTTCTCGGCCTCACCATCGAGACGGTCAGTCGCCAGATGACCAAGCTGCGCAACGAGAAAATCATCATCGTCGAAAACAACCGCCATGTCAGCGTGCCGAATATCGACAGGCTGAACGCGGCCGCCGGCAACGACTGAGGCGGGCTCAGTCGCCGATCACCACCGTGACATTTTCAAGCCCCATCGTTCGGGCGAGTTCGAACAGCAGCGCCGCGTTGTCGGGGTGCAGGCGCACGCAACCGTGCGAGGCGGGACTGCCAAGCCGCGACAGCTGATCCGTGCCATGCACGGCATAACCGCGGTGAAAGAAGATCGCAAACGGCATCGGCGCGTTGTTGTATTTGCGCGAGCGGTGGTTCTTCGACAGCCATTCCGCGCCGTAGACGCCGGGCGGCGTCGAGTAACGCCCCGCCCCCGTGGAGACCGGCCAGACATAGCGCTCATACCCGCCGACGATGACCTTCATGGTCTGCGTCGTCAGGCTGACCGCCGCAACCACCTTGCCCGGTTCGAAAATCTCGTCGCCGGATTTGCGGGCGGCATTGGCAGTCGACGCCGCGCCAAGCAACACCAGTAGTGCAAGCAGTATCCCACGCATAGCAACCCCCGACACACATATGTCCATCGAGAACAGTATGTGCGCCGGAGTTTACTATCAACGCGATACTAATTTTAAGGTAAACACAACCGGCGAAAGCGCCGGTTCGATTTCCGCATCAGGGAGCAAGGGTGCGCGCGACCAGATCAACCGCCTTCACAGCTTCGATCGTCATCGCGACCTCCTGCTCGGGCTTGTCGTCCCAGGGGCTCGGCGGGAAGAACTGCGCGGAAGGTTTCTGGAGCGTGAGACCGTCGGCGATGCCGCCGCAAACCACCCGCACCGACCCCTTGCGCAAACCGAACAGTTCCGGGGCAACGACATAGACGCAGGCGCAGCTGTCATGCACCACCATTCCGTCATCGACCTGCTGGCTGTAGAAATCGATATAAGGATCGGAAATCCGGGCAAGCAGTTCGACCGCAGGTCCGCCGCGCAGCGCCAGATCCTTCATCATCGTGCGCGTCATCACCGTCTGGATGGTGACGTCGAGGCCGATGATCACCACCTTCCACGGCGCGGTGAAAACGATATCGGCGGCTTCAGGGTCGCCGTGGATGTTGGCCTCGGCCGCCGGCGTCACATTGCCGTTCTTCTCGAACGAACCGCCCATAACGACGATCTGCTTGACGAGGCCGGCGATTTCCGGGTCGCGCGCCAGCGCCATCGCCAGATTGGTCATGCGGCCGACGGCGACAATCTCGACCTCGCCGGGATGCTCGCGCACCGTATCGATGATGAACTGGAAGGCCGGGCGCGGATCGAGCGGCACATCGTCGATCGTCTCCGGCATCTCGATGTCGCCGAGGCCGTTGACGCCATGCACGATCGTCGGCCACGGCGCCATTGGCCGGCCCGGATCGAAGGTCACGTCGGCGCCGCGCGCGACGGGCGCATCAATGCCGAATTCACGCTTCAGAAACTGCGCATTGCGCGTGGTCGTGTCAGCCGACGCATTGCCGAACACCGAGGTGATGCCGAGGAGTTCGATATCGGGATGGCGTTCCAGGAAGAGCAGCGCCATGGCATCGTCAATACCGGGGTCCGTGTCGAAAATTACCTTGTGCATGAAAACGCATCCTGTTTTCAGAAAGTGGAGAACGGCGTTTGCGCCGCGTCGAGAAAGGCCCTACACGATCCGGAGACAAAAGGAAACGCCGCTTGTCCGCGCGGTGGTTCACCTGCCCTTCGGAGGGTATTTTAGTGTTTGAATCCAGTATAGAATTGCTGCTGATCCTGTTTGCGGCCGCCTACATCGCGGGCTTCGTCGATTCGATTGCGGGCGGCGGCGGGCTGATCACGATACCGGTGCTGCTGATCGCCGGCGTGCCGCCGCTGCAGGCGCTCGGCACCAACAAGCTGCAGGGGATATTCGGCGCCGCCTCGGCCACGATCTCCTATACCCGCGCCGGTCGGGTCGATCCGAGGACGCAATGGCCGATGGCGTTGCTCGCCGTTGCCGGCGGCGCGCTCGGCGCTCTTGTCGCCACGATGATTTCCGGAGATGCGCTGCGCGCCGCCCTGCCCTTCCTGCTGGTCGCGATCGGGCTCTATTTCGCGCTGCGCACGGGTCTCGATGACAGCGATCGCCACGAGCGGCTTTCAGCCCCGCTTTTCGCCGCGCTGATCGTGCCCGCCATCGGCTTTTACGACGGGGTATTCGGGCCGGGAACCGGATCATTCTTCATGATCGCCTTCGTGACGCTCGGCGGTCTCGGCATGCTGAAAGCCACCGCACACACCAAGTTCCTGAACCTTTCGACCAATATCGGCGCTTTCGCGGTATTCCTGTTCGGTGGCGCGATCCTGTGGAAGGTCGGGCTGATCATGGGCGTGGGCCAGTTTCTGGGCGCCCGCACGGGTTCCAATCTCGCCATGAAGAACGGCGCGAAAATCATCCGCCCGCTGCTGATCCTGTCCTGCATGGCGATGGCAGTCAAGGTGTTCTTCGATGAGAATAACCCTGTGTATCAATGGCTTATGATGAATTTTTAAGATAGAGCGGCAAGCCGGCGGCCATGAAGACCACCTCCGCCGAGACTGCCGCGATGCGCTGGTTCAAAATACCGGCGGCGTCGCGGAAACGCCGGGCCAGCGCGTTGTCCGGCACGATCGACAGGCCCACCTCGTTGCTGACCATGATCAGGCGATAGGGGCAACGCGCGACGAAATCCGCAAGCCGCGCGCCCTCCGCCTCGATATCGCGCTCCGCCAGCAGCAGATTGCTGAGCCACAGCGTCAGACAGTCGAGCACGACCACCGGCGCATGCTCCCGTTCCAGCGCTTCCAGACGCTCGACAACCGCAAATGGCGCTTCATGGGTGACCCAGTCGCTGCCGCGCTCGGCCCGGTGTCGCGCGATCCGCGCCGTCATTTCGGCATCGTCCATGCTTTCAGCGGTCGCGATATAATGCAGGTTGTCGCCGCTTTGGCGCGCCAGCATTTCGGCATGACGGGACTTGCCGGAGCGCGCTCCGCCGAGAACGAGGCAAGCGGCGTTCATCCGGCCGTTCCCGGTCGGAGGCTCGATCGGGAGGAAGATGCGCCGGCGGGCGGCAGCTTGGCGAAAGCGAACGATTCGTAGTTCATGGAGGCGTCCGCTGTGTTGATCGCAAAGCGTCACGATGACCGAACGGGGACCATCCCCGCAGGCGTTTCTGCCGCCCTCGCCGGCGCGCATCAATGATAACGGCGACCGGCGGACAGCGCAATCCGCCAACGGTCAGAACTTGTCGGCGACCTTTGCCGCGACGTCTTCCGGCAGCCAGGCCTGCCAGACATCGGGATACTCGGCTAGGAAATGGCGCGCCGCAGCTTCATTGCCGACCCCTTCCTGATCCATCCAGGCCAACACTTCGTTTACCGTGCCGTTGCTCCAGGAGCGAGTGTTGAAATAGTTCATCAATTCGGGATTTTCATCGACGAAATCGGCGGAGATCAGCGTGTAGACGGCCGAGACGGGATAGGTATTGAGCTTCGGGTCGGGACAATCCGGCACGATGGTGCAGCTATCCCACTCCTCCTTGCTGAATTCGACCCCGAAGCTGAGTTTGACCATGGGGTGATCGCCGAGAAGTGCTGTGGGAGCCCAGTAATAACCGAGCCAACCTTTCGTTTCCTCGAAGGCCTTCCTGATCGATTCGTCGAGAGCGGGAGCCTCCTTCACATCGTAGAGCGTGAAGCCGGCCTTGTCCGCATCGAGAGCGCGGAACAGATTTTCGGTCGAGGTCCGGCAGGCCCAGCCTTCGGGACAATTGAAGATGGCCGGCTTGCCGCCCTCCTCGGCCGGCATGAAAAGCTCCGGATGCTGCAAAGCCTGCTGCACGGTGGTGATGCCGGGATTGGCATCGACAATGAATTTGGGAATCCACCAGCCCTGAACGCCGCCCTCGCTCAAAAGCGCCGCGCCGAAGGCGACGCGCTTGTCGGCGACCGCCTCTTCCAGCGCCGGCGACATGCTTTCAAACCAGAATTCCGGTACGATTTCGGGCTTGCCGGTCTGCACGATCGTCTCGACGGCGCTGTTGGTGTCGCCTTCGACCAGCGTCACCGTGCAGCCGTAGCCCGCCTCCGCGATCAGCTTGTCGACCCAGGCCGCAAGCCCGGCCGAGGGCCAGTTCAATTCCGCGATCGTCATGTCGCGACAGTCGACCGCGGCGGCAGCGGGACTGGAAAACAAGGCAACGGCGGAGGCCAATGACAAAGCGACGACATGGGACTTCATTGTTGCTGTTTCCTCCGATAACCGCACTGGGCCGGTTTGCCGCCCCTTGAGGGCTGTAACGCCCCATTCGTTCAAGGATACGTCTGTCGCGCTAAAATAACAAATCGCAAAGCATGGCTTTTGTGCCGAAATTCGCCAGGTTTCCGCCTTTATGCGCAACCGCTAACCAACCGGTAAGGTTCTGCCGCTAGAAAAGACGTCAGCGGACGGTTGCGCGGCAAATGACCTCCCGGCTCTATCAGTTTCGCGTTTCCGGGATTGCCGTTTCAGGTATTGCGTATGCAACCGCCGCACAGGGTCGGGCGAGGCGCTAGATCTTCTTCACCACCCAGGAATAGCTGTCGGTCACCACATGCAGCGGCGCCGTCAAAACGGTTCCGAGCGTCTGGCGCGACGGCACTATCCCCATCAGCGCCGCCATCGATCGCCCGCTCAGGCGCCGAAGCAGGCTCGGCGTGTCGGTCTCCGACGCCACGCTCGGTTTCTCAGGCACGGTTACGGATGAAGGCAAGCCGGCATCCGGGTTGCGCCCAAGCGCGACATTGACGAGTTCGCCCGGCTCGCGGCAGACAGCAATGATAGTGGGATAGCCGGCGGCGTCATAAGCCGACAGGGCCTTTTCCAGCTCGCCATCGCAGGCCTCCACGGTGGCGTAGCGGGTTTCGGCCATATCAATGTAGCTGCACTGGTTCAGGCTGTCATCACAGCCGAAAATCGTCATCGCAATCAGCGCCGCCTGCATGCCTCACCTCATTCGTTTCAGGGCTGACTACATCTTCCGCGCGAATACGCCTCAAACAAGGCGGCGACGCTCAAACGCCGCTCCAGATTCTTTATTTTGACGCATCGGGTTAACGAAAAACCGGATTCCACTTTTTCGCCCGACACTGCCTTACTGAATCTGCGCATCGGGCAGAGGGAGCATACGCGTACTCCCGGCAAAGGCCGATCGACTTAGGCCTCGGCTGCCACGGAAGCCCGCTGTTCCTTGAGGAGTTGAAGGGCGACGACGCAGGCGTTCTCTACGTGCAGGGAGGCAATCCTGGCGGCTTCCTCCGCGTCGCGTTTCTCAAGCGCTGCTGCCAGGGCGTCGATTTCGGCGAGGCTCTGGTCGATGCGTTCGGGATGCATCAGCGAGGTCGCGCGGAGGATATTGATCCGCGAAAACAGGCTTTGCAGCACCTCGCGGACGAGGTTGTTGCCGCAATTGCCGAGCATGGTGTTATAAAGCCGGCTCTTGGCTTCCAGCACTTCCGACTTGTCACCGGACAGGGCATGCTGGCGAAGCGCCTCGGCGCCCCTGGCAAATTGACTGATGGCTTCATCGGAGCCGTTCAGGGCGAATTCTCGCGCGGCGAACCCTTCGAGCACGCCACGCAGCGCATAGAGTTCCTTCGCTTCCTCCAGCGAAATGACGGCGACGACCGGGCCCTTGTGCGGCACGATCTCGAGCAGCTTTTCGGCTTCCAGCTTGCGCAGCGCTTCCCTGAGCGAGGTGCGGCTTACGCCGAGTTCCTCGCACAGTTCCCGTTCGATGAGCCGGGCCCCCGGCTTGTACCGGCCGGAGGTGATCGCCTGGCGGACAGCGTTCTCGATCTGCCGACGCAATGTGTCAGGTTGCAGCGCTGTCCCACGTGAATTCATCAAGCCATCCCGTATTACATTATGACTATCCGCCATTAACACGAAATACCCGCACGCAACAAGCCGCCTGCCGCGCGGCCCCGCCCGGCAGGCGGCTATTTGTCGGCGGAGCGATAGTCGGCTTCGGCGACCTCCTCCAACCAATCGGTCCTGCCGATCGAGATGGCGGTGTGCAGCAGATAGCTGTCGGCGGCCGCGCCATGCCAGTGCTTTTCACCCTTGGCGATCCAGACCGTGTCGCCGGTGTTGAGTTCCTGCGCCGCTTCGCCTTCCTTGCAGACCCTGCCCTTGCCGGCAATGACCGTCAGGACCTGGCCGGTTTCATGGGTATGCCAATAGGTGCGCGCGCCGGGCGAGAAGAACACGTTGTTGATCACAACGCCATCCGTCGGCGGCATCACGGGATCGGCGTGAACCGTTCCCGTGAAAGTCTCGGTTTTCACTTCCGATGGGGCGCCGGTCTGGCGGCCGTGGAAAATCTTCATATCCTCAATCCTTTTCGTGGAGGCGAACTTTGCCGGAAATGTCGCCGATGGCATCGACGACACGATTGCTGATGACATCGCCATAGCCAAGCGCGGTTGCAAGGCCGAAGCTCGCCATCGGCCCGGAGGCGTTCAGCGAGGCAACGCCCAGTTCGTGGAGCAGATCGCAATAGAGTAGCACGTCCTTGGTCATCAGCTTCGAGGTAAGCCCGCCCTCGAGATAATCGCCATCGACGATCTTCGGGAACCGGTTCAGGGTCGCGAAGTTCACGCCGCTGCTGGCGTTGAGAACCTCGAGCAGGCGGTGAAGGTCGAGACCGGCCTTCCTGCCGGCGACCATGACCTCGGCTGTGGCGGCCAGGCTGACGGCATTCAGAAAATTGTTCAAGAGCTTGGCGGTGTGCCCCGCGCCGCTTTCACCCATCAGAATAACCTTCCTGGCGATCAGCGCAAACACGGGTTCAAGCCGCCCGATCGCACCGGCGTCACCGCCGACCATCAGAGTGAGCGCGGCCTTCTCCGCCGCCGCAGCGCCGCCGGAGATGCCGGCATCGACATAAAAGGCGCTCTTCTCCGAAAATTTCGCCGCGATCCGCCGCGTCGAGGCCGCCGAAGCCGTGCTCATGTCTGCGACGATCTGTCCGGCGCGGACATGGCTCAGCAGACCGCCCTCGCCCTCCACCACCTTCTCGATCACCGTGCTGTCGGGCAGGGACAGAAAAACGATGTCGGTCTGCTCCATGATCTGCCGGGTCGAGGAGGCCCGCACCGCACCGAAACGGTCCGCGGCGCTCTCGTCCATGTCGAACCCCAGCACCTCGATGCCGCCCGCCACGATGCAGCGGGTCATCCGCCCGCCCATGTTTCCAAGTCCGATGAAGCCTATCGTGTCGATTGACATCCTGCGCTAACCTTTACTGAGCGTATCCGTTTTACAAAGGGGCAATGCTGTTGCCCTCCGACCCGCAACGACGCGCGGTGCTATTCGTTCGGCGCGGACTGATCCTGCTGCTCGGCGGACCAGTCATTCAGCACGGCGCTTGCCGTCCTGAAGGCGGCAAGCGCCGCCGGCGCGCCGCAATAGACCATCGCCTGCAACAACACCGCCTGGATCTCCTCGGGCGTCACGCCATTGTTGAGCGCGCCCCTGACGTGGACTGCAAGTTCGTGATGCTGGTTCATCGCGGTCAGCATTGCAAGGTTCAGCATGCTGCGGGTGCGGAACGGTAGCGTTTCATCGCCCCACACCTCTCCCCAACAGTATTCGGTCACAAGTCTCTGCGCCGGGCGGTTGAACTGATCCGCCTTTTCCCACGACTTTTCGACATGAGAAGCGCCCAGCACCGCCTTGCGGTTCCGGAACCCTTTTTCGAACATTTCGTTTTCAACTTCACCTGACATGACATCCAACCTTCCCCGCTCCGCGCGGTCGTCCAGTTCCCAAATGGCAAAGGGCAGGCGTCATTGGCCCGCGCCGTAACCGATCATCGCTTTCGTTTCGAGATATTCGCGTAAACCCGCCTCGCCCCATTCGCGGCCGTTGCCGGACCGGCGAAAGCCGCCGAACGGCGCCGCAAAGTCCGGCGGCGGGTAGTTTATGTGCACCTGACCACCTGAGAGCCGCCGCGCGAACCCGCGCGCGCGTTCCGTGTCGGCAGACTGAACATAGGCGGCAAGCCCGTATGAGGTGCCGTTGGCGATCGCGACCGCCTCATCGTCGCTGTCGTAAGGAATGATCGCGAGCACGGGGCCGAATATCTCTTCGCTCGCGATCGTCATGTCCGGGGTGACGTCGCTGAAGACGGTGGGCCGCACGAAGTAACCCTTGTCGAGCCCCTCGGGCCGGCCGGGTCCGCCGGCCACCAGCGTCGCGCCTTCCTCGATGCCCTTGCGGATGAAGTTCTGGACGCGCTCGAACTGGCTCCGGTTCACGATCGGGCCGAGTTGCGTGTCCTCGCGGTCCGTCGGTCCCACGCGATAGGTCGCGGCGGCTTCCGCGGCAATCGATGCGGCTTCCGCCATCATCGCGCGCGGCACCAGCATGCGGGTCGGGATCGAGCAGGACTGCCCGGAATTGGTGAAACAGCCGGCCACGCCCCGGCGCACGGCATCGTCGAGATTGACATCGTCGAGCAGGATATTGGCGGATTTGCCACCGAGTTCCTGGGCCACGCGCTTGACTGTGGGAGCGGCCGCGCGCGCAACTTCGATCCCGGCCCGGGTCGAGCCGGTAAAGGAGACCATATCGATATCCTCGTGGCCCGCAATCGCCGCGCCGACCTCAGGGCCGGCGCCGTTCACGAGGTTGAACACGCCCGGCGGCACGCCGGCCTCATCGATCACCTCGGCCATCAGCAGCGCGCTCACCGCCGAATACTCGCTGGGCTTCAACACCATCGTGCAGCCGGCAGCAAGCGCCGGGGCGACCTTGACGATCACCTGGTTCACGGGCCAGTTCCAGGGCGTGATCAGCCCACAGACACCGACCGACTCATAGCGCAGCCGCGTGGTGCCCTGGTCTTCCTCGAAGCTGAAACGATCGAGCACGTCGAGCAGCGCGTTGACATGGATCGGCACGCGGGGGGCCTGAAATTTCGTGGAAAACCCGATCGGCGCTCCCATTTCCAGCCGCATCGCCTCGGCAAATTCATCGAAACGCCGGTTATAGATATCGAGAATCCGTCTCAGAAGCCGCCGCCGCTCGTCCACCGATGTCCCTGCGTAAGCGGGGAAAGCCCGTCGCGCGGCGGCAACGGCCCGGTCGACATCTTCCTTGCTTCCAAGCGCAAGCCGGGCGTAAATCTCCTCGGTTGCCGGATCGACGAGATCCATCCAGTCCGGATTGGCCGGATCGACCCACATGCCGTCAATATAGAAGCTGGCGAAATCCTTCATTGCGGGTCTTCCGAAAGGAACCGATATATCTCGGTGTGGTCGGTCGCGGGCGAAACGCCTTCGGCAATCCGGTGCCAGGCATTTATGCCGTAAGCGCCGAAACTCAGCGTGTAGCCGACCGATTCGGCAAGCGAGCCTGCAATCGAGAGGTCCTTGTCCATCAGCTTGAGCGAGAAACCAGAGCCGAACGTGCCCGAGAGCATGAACTGCTTGACCTTGTTTTCGGAGGTATTGCTGCGACCGCTCGAGGCGTTGAGCACATTGGTCATGACGTCTTCGGCGATGCCGAACCGCTTGGCGACATGCAGCGCCTCGACCGTGATCATCAGCCCGCAGGCCGAGACCAGATTGTTGAGCGCCTTGGCGGCGTGACCGGCGCCGGCCGGCCCGATGAACAGGATGGACTGCCCCATGACCTCAAGGATCGGGCGGGCTTCATCCATCTGAGCCTCGCTGCCGCCAACGAGGATCGCCAGCGTACCGTTTTCGGCGCGTTTGACGCCGCCTGAAACCGGCGCGTCGAGATAATGAAGACCGCGCCCGGCAAGCGTCCCGGCAAGTTCGCGCGAGCGCACCGGCTCCGAGGAGCTCATGTCGATCATCAGCGCGCCGGGTTTCAGCCGGTCGGCCCAGCCGTTTTGCAGCAGAACGGTCTCCACGATGGCAGAATTCGGAAGCATGGTGATCAGCACGTCCAGCTCTGTCGCCGCAGCCTCCGTCAGGGGCATGGCGGAAAGCTTCGCGCAGATATCGCTGACACGCTCCGGATCCGCGTCTGCGACATAGAGCGTGTGGCCGGCCCCCTTGATGCGCGCGCACATCGGCGCGCCCATCATGCCAAGCCCGATAAAGCCGACCCTGCGCGCGCTCATGACCCGCTCTCCGAAAACCTGAATTCCATTTCCGATACGCCCTCCCTGGCGAATTTCTAGCGCAAGGCCGAAAAGTCGGTGGGCGCGAGAAAGCTGTTCTCGACCCGGGCGACGATCGGCGCGTTTCGTTCGGATTCGGCGCGCGCGGCAATCCAGTCGGGGTCCGACTGGAACGCATTCCAACGCTTTTCGCGATCGGCCATGCTCTCCCATTTCAGCAGATAGGTGAGCGCATGATTGTCCGGGCCGACGACAGTCGTCCAGAAGCCGATCTGCTCGATGCCGTATTTATCGAAGAAGCCCAGCGTCGTTGACCGGAACCGTTCCATCAGCGCCGGCAGACGGCCCGGCGCACAATAATAAATCCGGAGCTCCACGATCATTCGACAATTCCTTCTCTTGACAGGGTTGGAGTCTATTTGCGCTATGACATTCCGTCAATAATACAATGTTTGCTTTCGCGAGTTAATCAGCGTATTTCACAGAGTGAAACCAGCGCCTTGCGAGCGTTCGTCCTCGTCAAGCTTGACCGCAAACGCCGCGGTTTGATCATTGAACGACGGATACCGGTTCATCACCGCTGGATCATGTCCGGGGACGATGTGGCTGTCCCTGCCGGCCAGTTCCTTCAGCCGGTGATACCCGACCACCGTGTCGGAAACGCTGTCGCAGGTCGGAAACACCCGCCCCGTCTGAAAGTGCTCGTAAAGATGGCTGGCGTCGGATGCCAGCACCACCGGGCCGCGTTTCGTCTCGACCCGAACGCATTGCAAGCCACGGGAATGGCCGCCGATGTGATGGACGGTGATACCCGGAAAGATCTCGCGATCGCCGACGCAGAACGAAACCTTCCCGGCATAAATACGTCGGACCATCCCGGTGATGTCGTCCACCTCATAAGGGTGGTTAAGGTAATGATGACACATGCAGGGACCGGTGGCGTAGCGCATCTCGCTTTCCTGCATGTAAAAGCAGGCATTCGGGAACAGATCGTTATTGCCGGCGTGATCGTAATGCATATGCGTGGTGATCACGTGTTCGACGGCGTTGAAATCCACGCCGACGGCCGACAGAGCCGTGTGGACCGGGGTTATCAGTTCACGGCCGCGGCGCCCGCCGGACTGCGGATTGAACCCGGTGTCGACCACGATCGTGCGGGCCTCGTTGCGGATCACCCAGACATAGTAATCGATCGGCATCGAGTGGTCATGGGCATCGCCGCCGATGAAGTTCTGCGACGCCGGACGATCATTGCGGGCGTATTTCAATGCCAGGATTTCGTATCTGTCGGTCATTCTGCTCTCGCCTCAACTATCCGATTTTCCCTTACCGGAAACGGAAAATGCGCGTCCGGCGATCGCGCGACCGCCGGACGCTTGTTGCTACTTCTTCGGCCACATCGGCGCGGACAGCGCCAGGTCTTCCGGGAACACGGTGACCGGAACGCCGTCCTGCCACTGAATGACCGTAAGGCTCGCTCCCTCGCGACGGCCCTTGTCGTCGAAGCTCAGCGTGCCGCCGGGATAGTATTCGGCCGGCCCGGCGTCGAGTTCGCGCAACGCGTCGCCGAGGGCGGCGCGATCGCGGCTGCAGCTCTTCTCAAGCGCTTCCTTGAACAGCCAGATATCGCCATAGGTCGAAACGGCATTCTGGGTCATCCAGGGTTCGCCGTAAACATCGTTCAGCCGCTTGATCAGATCCTCCTGCCCCTTGGTGCCCCAATTGGCGACGGCGGACATGACGCCCTCCAGCATTTCCGGCGGCATCGTGTTCAGGACTTCGGGTTCGGCAATCGCGATGCCAAACGAAATCACCGGAACCTCGACCCGGAATTCCTTCATCTTTTCAAGGATGAGCTTGCTGTCCGAAATCACCGTCGGCAGGAAGAACAGCAGATCCGGACGCTTCTGGCGAACCTGCTGGACCAGTGCCGTGGCGTCGGCGAGCGGCGGCGTGAACACTTCCTCGAACACGAGGTCGAGGCCGACATCGGCCAGCAGACCGTTCTTCATGCGCTCGACCGAGGAGAGCGACGCGGCGGTATTGTCGGTGATGACGGCGACCGTCTTCGGCCGCTTGCCGGTCTGTTCCTCGGCAAGATCCAGAATGATCGGCAGGGCGAGCTGTGCCTGTACGCCGGCGGTGGCCGAGGTCTGGAATACGTTCCTGAAGCCCCGATCGGTGATCTGGTCGGAATAGGAAAGCGTCAGCATCGGCAGGTTCGCGCGCTCCGTGACCTCGGTAACGGCCAGCGTGAACGAGCTGAGATAGGCGCCCGTGCCGCCCACCAGTTCCGGATATTCGGCGACCATACGCTGGGCGGCATTGGTTGCCTTCTCGACGGTATCGCCGGAATCGATCACGACCAGCTCAAGCGGCGCACCGTCCATGCAGGCAATGCCGCCGGCATCGTTGACATCCTGCACGGCAAGCTCTGCGCCCATTTTCATCACGGTTCCCGGCCGGGCGTAGATGCCCGAAGTCGGCGCGATCAGGCCGATCTGGACCGGCTTTTCCTGCGCCAGCGCCGGAACACCGGCAATCGCGGCGGTGGTCGCCGCCAGGGCCAAAGCGAAACTTCTCTTCAAATGATCAGTCATGTCTTCCTCCTCCTTTATTGATCTCAAATTACATTCCAAGATAGGCTTGGCGGACGCGGTCGTCGGCCATCAGCGTGTCGCCATCTCCCTCCAGAACGATGCGGCCGGTTTCGAGCACATATCCGCGATCGGCAAACTGCAGCGCTTCGGCCACGCGCTGCTCGACCAACAGAATGGCAAGGCCCAGATCCCGCCTGATTTCCATCAGCTTCTCGAACACGAAATCGGCGGTCGAGGGCGCGAGCCCCATCGACGGCTCGTCGAGCATGATCAGCTTCGGCGAGGATGCGAGGCCGCGACCGATGGCGAGCATCTGCTGCTGGCCACCGGAAAGCGTACCGGCATATTGCGAGGATCGCTCGGCCAGCACCGGAAACCAGGTGTAGATCCGCTCCAGGTTTGTCGCCCATTGGTCCCGTCCCGCCTTGGGGACAGCGCCCATTTCGAGGTTTTCCAGAACCGTCATCGAGGGAAACACCTGCCGGCCTTCGGGAACATGGGCGATGCCGAGATGCGGCCGCCGCGACGGCTCGAGGTCGGAAATATCCTCGCCCTCGAAGCTCAACTTTCCGCTGTTTCGGGTGAGCGTTCCCGAAATCGCCTTGAAAAGCGTCGTCTTGCCCGCCCCGTTCGGCCCGACCACGGAGATGAACTGCCCGGCTCCGACGCTGATCGAAACATCGTGCAACACGGGAACGCTGGCGGAATATCCGACCGTGAGATTTTCAATCGTCAGCATTTGCGCTCCACTTCTTGCCAAGATAGGCCTCGATGACGTGGGGGTTCCTGGTGACCTCCGATGGCGGGCCCTCCATGATGACCTGGCCATGATCGAGAACCAGGAAGCGGTCGACGAGTTGCACCATTGCCTGCATCGTGTGTTCGATGATCGCCACCGTCATGCCGCCGGCAGAAAGCCGCCGGATCACCGCCACGACCTCCGCGGCCTCATCGCGACCGAGGCCGGCAAGCGTTTCGTCCAGCAGCAGGGTGTGGGGTTTTCCGGCAAGCGCCCTTGCAAGCTCCATAAGACGCAGTTCCTTGGTGGTGAGTTCGCCGGCGAGACGGTCCGAGATCGCCGACAACCCGACCTGACGCAGCGCGTCGTCGGCAATCTCTTCGGCCTCAGCCTCGCTGCCGGCCGTGACGTAGGCCCCGATGCGGACATTGTCGCGTACACTCATGCGCGTGAACGGGCGCATGATCTGGAACGTGCGGCCGACCCCTGCCCGGCACAGCACATGCGGCTTGCACCGCGCCATATCCTGTCCATTGACGAAGACTTCGCCGGATGTCGGAACCTGGAACCCGTTCAGCAGGTTGAAAAGCGTGGTCTTGCCGGCCCCGTTCGGACCGATAATCCCCAGGATCATGCCCCGGCGCACCTGAAAGCTGACATCCTGAACCGCCTTCAGCCCGCCGAAATTCTTGGACATGTTGCGCACATCGAGCACGATGTCCGATGCGTCGGTTGCCGGAGCGAATTCCCTCGGTTCGACGACGATCTCATCCAAAGGCTGGGTCGCCGGATGGGTCTCGACTTCGTCCTTCTTTCGGGCAGCCCCCATCCAGTCGCGCACCTTCCAGAAGATGCCCTCCGGCGCGAGCGTGATCAGCACCACGATCGCGACGCCATAGACGACGCCCTGGATGCCGGGGAGTATGCTGCCGAGTTCGGCATGCAGTATTTCGGCGATCGGGATGAGGAAACCCGCGCCGATGATCGGACCCCAGAACGTGCCGATCCCGCCGAACATGGCAACCGTCAGCGCCTGCGCGGACACCAGCATGCCGAAGACAGATTGCGGCGTGATCACCAGGATGACCACGGAATAGAGCGAGCCCGCCATCGCCGCGATTGCGCCGCTGACGGCGATGGCTCTCAGTTTCCAGCGCAGCGAGTCGATCCCGGCCGCCTCGGCGGCCGCCTCGTTCTGCTTGATCGCGATCAGCGCCATGCCGAACCGGGACGATTCGATCTTGCGCGACAACAGCACGACGACGATGAGAAACACCATCGCGATCAGCGTGTAGATCCGTCCGTCGGAAAACTGCATGTAGGCGGCCGGATTGTCATGGACGCGCGGAACGCTGACTTCAGGGAAACCGAGCCACAGGAAGACGTACATGAATGCCAGCGGATAGGCGAGCATGCTGAGCGCGAAATAGTGGCCGCGCAGGCGAAATGTCGGAAAACCGATCGCAAGCCCCAGCGCCGCGCCGATCAGGCCGGAGCCGAAAAACATGATCCAGGGCGACAGCGACCAGTAGATCTGCGCCAGCACAGTGGCGAACGCGCCGGCTCCAAAGAACGCCGCGTGGCCGAAGGATATCAGCCCGGTATAGCCGCTCAGGATATTCCAGCTCAGGCCGAAGGTCGCCCAGATCAGAATGAGCGTCAGCATCAGCTGGTAATAGGAATTGGTGACGAACGCCGACAACGCCAGATAGGCGAGCGCGGGAACGATGAAGTAAATGAGGGATCTTCTACTCGGATTTTTCATCATGTCCGTTCCACGTTGCGGCCGAACAGACCCTGCGGCCGCAGCATCACCACCAGCAGGAAGCACACGAAGATGGTCGCGTTCTGAAGCTGTGTCGGGAGCACCAGCGTCGAGAACTGCTGGACGAGGCCGATGATCATCCCGCCCCAGAACGCGCCGATAATGCTGCCGATGCCGCCGAGCACGACGCCGGCATACATGATGATCACATATTCCAGGCCGACGAACGGGCTGAAAGGATAGCTGGTGGCGAGAAGCCCGCCGGCAATCGCCGTGACCGCGGTTCCGATAGCAAAGGCGATCCGGTGCGCCCGGTCGACATCGATGCCCATATAGGTCGCCGCCTCCGCGTTGTCGGCGGCGGCCCTCAGCGATTTTCCGAGGAAGCTCCGCTGGATGAGCAGCCACAGGGCGATGATGACCGCGCTGGAGACCAGCATCGCGAAGATACGGGATTTGTTGAAGAACAGCATGACGGGCATGCTCTCGCCGAACGGTTCGAGCACCCAGGCTTCGCTCGAAAGCGGCGTGCGGATCGAGACCAGGTCGGCGCCGACGAGGATCATCGCGCCATTTTGAAGGATCAGCGCGATGCCGAGCGTCAGGATCAACTGGGCATAATGGCCCTCCCCCTCCATCCCCGAGGATTGCCGGCCGGTGACCCGGCGGATCAGGAAGCGATGGATCAGCCAGCCAAAGGCGTACATTGCCGGCGCCGCGGCGAGCACGGAGACATAGGGGCCGAGTCCGCTTCCGAACAGGGCCTGAAAGCCGAGCGCGGTGAACACGAAATAGGCGGCATACATGCCGACCATCATGAAGTCGCCCTGGGCGAAGTTGATGACCCGCATGATCCCGAAGATCATCGCGAGACCGACGCACATCAGCCCGTAGATCGCGCCGAGCGATACGCCGGTGATCAGGAGCTGCAGGATATTCTCGATGAAGAACTGGAAATCCGTCACGAGACGCGCTCCCCGACTTCTGCGGCCGCAAGCCCTGCCAGCGCGGCGAGACTTGCGGTATCATTGCCGCCGTCCGCAAGATGATCGATCGCCCGGTCGAGATCGCCCGCCCGGCCTGCGCCCAACCGCGCTTTCGCAACCTTCGCAAGCCGCGCGCGCACAAGTCCGGGCGATGCCGAGCGGATATCGTCGAGCGCTTCCTCGATCACCGCGCCCGCGGTCGTCTCGATCCTGACCCGCGCGCCCTGTTGCGCGGGAAATGCGCGGTTGAGGTCGTCGGAAATCGAAACGCTGGTCATTCCGATCAATTCCGCGATCCTGGGATCATCGAGCATCGCATAGTTGGCCTCCGCGATCTCGCCGCGCGCAATCGCCGCCGCCATGCCGAAATAGATGCTCATCTTAGCCTGCAGCGGCGTCTCGAACGGCCCGCGATAGGCGCAGCCCGGATAGTTGAGCGCGGCGGCGTAGGTCGACAGGTGAATGGCCTTGATACTGTCCCCCGCGCCCACGCGTTGCGCGGCTGAAAGCGCCACCTGGCATGGCGACTGGGCGAAATTGCAGGCCGGCACTTCCTTGTTGAACACCGCCATGATCTCGCATTCGCCATCGGGATAGAGAACAAACTCGCGCGGCGCCTTCTGGCGGCCGAAAGCGGCGAACAGCCCCGCCACGCCGTCGATGGCCGATGCCGAACCGTGGGCTCCAAGCCGCGCCAGCCGAAGCGCCGTCAGCACGTTGCGGGAGGCGAAACCGGGATGGAAATACATGTCGTCGGCGCCGCTGTGCGGCCATTCGTTGAGACCGCCGGCCGTGTTGATGGCCAGCGCCAGCGCATTGACCGTGGTCTGCCTGTCGAGACCGAGAAGGAGAGCGCCCGCAAGCGTGCCGGACAGCGGGCCGATGAGCCCCGTCGGACGGAAAAGCCGGGCCATTTCCGGGGTCATCAGCGCCCGGCCGATCCGGCCGCCAATCTCGTATCCCGCGATTGCCGCATCGAGCGGCCGCGTCTTCAGGTCCGCCGCCTCGCCCGCAAGCGACAGCAGCACCGGCCAGATCACCACGCCCATATGCGAAAGGCTTCCGGCATGCATATCCTCGCGGACAAGGCCATGTCCGCGCACCGCATTGGCGAAAGCCGCATCCTCGGCGGTAAAGCCGCCGGCCTCGCCCACAATCACGCAGTCGCCCGCCCTGCCTGCCGCAAGCGCAAAGGATTGCCGGCTCCATGGCAGATCCGCCGCTTCCAGTGCACAGGACAGAAAATCTGCAAGGCAGGTCGCGGCCTTGTCGCGCGCAGCCTCGGGAAATGTGTTTTTTTCAAAGGCCTGATCGACCAGATTCGTCAATACGGTCTTTGCGGTCATGAAATTCTCCTCCCCATTGTACCCGTGCCCCTGCATCCCGGCTTCCTTGTTTTCAAGGTCGGCACGAGCAGCCCTCAGGCGCCCTTGATCGACATGCCGCAATCCACTTTCAACGTGACGCCGGTGATACAGCGCGCATCCGACGATGCCAGGAATGCCACCGCGCGGGCGACATCCTCCGGCTCCGCAAGGCGGCCCAGCAATGATTTCGCGGTCCGTTCCTGCCAACCGCCGTCGGTGATGACGGCGGATGCGCCGGGCGTGCGCACGGAACCGGGCGCCACGGCATTGACCCGGATACCCTTTGGTCCAAGTTCGGCTGCCTGCTGGCGGGTCAGCGCGTCGAGCGCGCCCTTGATCGAGGAATAGACCGAGGCCGTACCGATCGCGATCGACACCGCGATCGACGACAGGTTGACGATGCTGGCGCTCTTGCTGTTTTCCAGAAACGGTATCGCCGCCTGCGACGCCCAGAACGTTCCCTTCAGTCCGACATCGAGCATCCGATCGATCTTTTCGGGCGGAAACACTTCCAGTTCGGCATAGTGGAACGCCACCGCGTTATTGACGAGGAGATCGAGCCCGCCGTCTTTGGCGAAACCCTCGATCGCGGCCATGGTTGCCGTGCGGTCGGAGATGTCGCAGCAAAGCGGAACGAGCTTGCCGTCCTCCACCTCGTCGGCCATCCGCGACAACCCATCCCGGTCGATGTCGAGCGCACCAACGGTCATACCGCGGGCGATGAGATCAAACGCGATCGCGCGTCCGATGCCGTTTGCCCCGCCTGTCACGACCGCGCGCAATCCTTCGAGCATGAAAACCACCTCCCGTTTCACGCAGCCTCCCTGCCGCGTTCAAATGATTCCGTAACATATACGTACAATAATACAATAATAAAATCTGAGATCGACAGGCTTTTGCGTCCACCCACCGCTGTTTCCAGAGCGCATTGCGCGGAACCGCAAGGGACGCATCGCCGTCATATCGCGCGATGAAAAGCGCGGAAGGCACGCAGAAGGCACAAGGTCCACCCCTTGCGCGGATGGACCTTGTGCCTTCGACGCGCCCCGTTCGAAACGGAAGCTCAAGCGCGATGGCAGGGATCGGACGTCACAGGCAGCGGTCAACCGCGAGACCGTCGGGCGGCAGCTCAACACGCGCGTGTCGGCCATGTCGCCGGGCAGTCAGTTCAGCCTGTCTTGGAAACAAGTCTCAGCGTCTTGATTTCGAAGGCCGAAAACGCGAGTTCGACCATATCATCATGTGGTTCCAGCGCGGCAATCGGCTCCTCGAGAAGATCGGTTTCGGCAATGGCCTTGAGACCGGGGGCGAGCCTCACCCACGCCCGCTGGCGCGCGCCGAGGCGCTCCCATAGCCGGACGATAAGTCCCTCGCCGTCTTCGGCGCGTTTCACCGCCTCGACGGCGATCGCCGGGTTGTCGATGACGATCGGCGGCGAGAGCGTCTGCCCGAAAGCGTCTCCCTCACCCTCGATGGCGCTGAGCGGATGGTTGAAACGCTCAGCGATCGCCGACACCGACGACGTGTCGACGCCGTCATGGGGCAGCATCGCATAGCGAAACCGGTGCTCGCCCTGATCCGCCTCGGGCCAGGGATAGGTGGGCGATCGCAACAGTGTGAGGCGAACGGTGGTATCGCGGGCGTCGTAGCCATATTTGCAATCATTGAGAAAGGCGACGCCGAAACCCGGTTCCGACATCGAGACCCAGCGATGCATCGGGCTTTCGAACCGCGCCTCGTCCCAGCTCGTATTGACATGCGACGGGCGGCTGACATGTCCGAACTGGATTTCGGCTTCCGTGGCCGACGCATGAACCGCAAGCGGGAACTCTACCTTCACCATCGTATTGTGCTCGCGCCAGTCGATGAAGGTGTCGAATTCCAGCAGACGCCCCTCCGCTTCCAGCGAAACGACCTGCACGATGCGAGACGCCTCATACATCCATTCGAAGCGGATCGCCGCCCGCCATGGGCCGGTTTCCACGATTTCGGCGCCGACCAGTCCGTCGATCTCGAAAACCTGGTCCTCGAAGGTCCGGTCGATGTCCCAGGCATCGAAGGCCTCGGGCATATCTCGGAACGCCTGCAGGCGGTTGCCCTTCCGCTTCAGGCATTCGCGTTGCGCCTGCTTGTCGTAGAGCGAGACCAGCCTGCCTGCCGCATCAAAACATGCACGGATACAATCATTTTCCAGCCGATCGGACGTCACGGAAAGCGACGATGGTTCGCCCGCCCGGTCCTTGCCTTCCGCCAGCGCCAGACGAACGGCGCCAAGCCCCGGAACCGCATCGATCGGGACGGCCTGCCGGACCGAGCCGTCGGGGAGGACGAGGGTCTGCGATGTCCGGCCGCCAACGGTAATCGCGGCGTCGCGGTCGAAGCGTACCAGTCCTTCGGTCGCTTGCGCGAAGGGATTGACCACCAGGACCTCGCCTGCCCCCGCAAGCCCGGCGACAAGGCCTCGCCGCAACGCCTCCGCCCGCGCGAAAAAACGCGCATAGTCCTCATCGCTGTCGTCATAAACGAGGCCGATGGAGGAGCCCGGCAGGATATCGTGGAACTGGTTCAGCAGCGCGATGTCCCAGAGCGCGGCGAGTTCTTCGACCGGATAAGGCCGGCCGGAACCGAGCCAGGCGAGGCTCGCGAGCAGTTCGAGTTCGCGCAGCATCGCCTCGGCGCGGCGATTGTTGCGCTTGACCTTGGCGACCGAGGTAAAAGTGCCGCGGTGGAATTCCAGATAGAGCTCGCCGACCCAGACCTGATAGGCGGACGGTTCTTCATGCATGCGCGACACGATCCGTTCGAGCGCCGGTCCCATGAAGCCCTGCGATACGCGCGGGCACCCCGGAATGCCGCGTTCCATCCGCCGGATATGCTCAAGCATCTCCCGGGTCGGGCCGCCGCCGCCATCGCCGAAGCCATAGACCAGAAACAATTCGTCATTGGTCTCCTTCCTGGCATAGCGCCGCCACGTGCCCATCACGTCGCTTGCGCGGAGATCCGGGCAGTAGGAGGTCTCGATCGAGGTGCTGTCGGCAGGCTGGGTGGTCAGGAAATAGGTCGGCGCGCGGGTACCGTCGATGCCCTGCCAGAAAAAGGTCTCGCTCGGCATCCGGTTGGTATCGCTCCACGACATCTTGTGGGTAACGAAGACGGACAGACCGGCAAGCTTCATGATCTGCGGAAACGCCGCGCTGTAGCCGAACGTATCCGGCAGCCACAACACGCGCGGACGGACGCCGAATTTTTCGCGATGGTAGCGAACGCCGCGCAGGACGTGGCGCGCCAGCGATTCCCCGCCGGTCATGTTCGCGTCCGGCTCCAGCCACAGCGCGCCCTCGATCTCGAACCGGCCAGCGCGCTGCTGCTCCCTGATGCCGGCAAACAGCGCCGGATAGTCCTGCTCCAGATAATCGAGCAGGATGCCCTGATTATACATGAACCGATATTCCGGATATTCCGACATGAGCTGAAGCGCGGTCGCCATCGAGCGCGCCATCTTCTGCCGGGTTTCGCGAATCCGCCAGAGCCAGGCGACATCGATATGGGTGTGGCCCGTGACCGTGATATGCGGCGCGAGTTCGGTATCGGCGGCCTCATAGATACGCGCCGCGATCCGGCGCGCCCGCATCAGGCTTTCGCGAAACCGGGTTTCATTTCCGGGACGATAGTCGACGACTTTGACGGCCTCGCGAACCGTCTTCACGATGAAATCGCGACGATGGTCGTTGACGTCGAGATGCTTCGCCACGTCGAGCGGGGTCTTGAGGTCGTAATAGAGCGCCTCGGCCTCGGTATCGTGCACGAGGAGCCGCGCGCCAAAACCGAGCTGGCGCCGGTCCTCGATCGTTCCGGCCTCGATCATGATCTCGAATGTCTCGCCGGCGCGGGCCTCCTTCGACAGCAGGATCTCGCGATGGTTATAGTCCGCGCCCTGTGCGATCTCGCCATTGACCCGCACCAGGCATTGCGGATCGGATCGGCCCATCACCCGGCCGAACATCGCCTCGATGCCGAGGCAGATCCTTTTGCCTTCAAGCGCCGGCGGGATCGAGACCGTGCCGTGAAACCAGAAATAGCTCTGAGGCTCGCCCCAGACCGTGTCGGCTGTGACCGGCTTCCAGTCCGGCCCCGGCCCCGCCAGCATCGCGGCCCGCTCGGACGGCGCAGCCTGCCTGAAGACGAAGTCGACGGTGGTCTCTGTCGCCACGAAAATGCGGTCGCGCAATATCTCCACGAAATGCGCGAGCTTGGAGAATTCTTTCATAGCGACCTCCCATGACTATCCGGCCTGGATTCCCGAAATTCCCTCCCATGCCGAATTAAATAACACTTTTAAGATTTTGTTTTGTATCGTTTTATATATTCTGTTCCAGATCACCTCTGCCCGGACCCGATATAGATCGGGTTGGAGAGCGCGCGGAGGAATGGCTGGGCCGCGATCGCCGCCTCATCAACCCCGCCCGGCCATGGCTTGTCGCCAACGGCTTCCCTGAAAGCCTCCATCAGAGCCGGCCTGCTAGCCTCCGCGATGATTTCAGCCCGAACAAACCCTTTGGCCGTGCCGCTGTAGCCGCCGCGCCAGTCATCCGCATCGACCGGCTGACGCGCGATTTCGCCGGTGGCGTCGTACCAGACGAGGCAGTCGCCGTTCGCGCCGCGCACAACGGCCTCGGCCTCAATCGGACCGTCGGGCGCCTCGCCGCCCATGGCCATGTCGCCGACGGTGATTTCCAGATGCGGCCCCGTCGGGCTCTCGGTGACATAGCCCCGCCCCGCCTTCATGGCCGCCAGAATATTGTCCTCCGACAGGCCATCCATCCACAGAACCGTGGTCGGTCGCGCCAGAACCAGCGGCCCCTCGGGCAGGAGCCGCTCCGGCTGATGGTAATCGCTGCCGCCGATCGCCGAGATCCGCAGTCCAGACGCCAGCCGCGCCTGCCAGCGCGAAAGCGACACCCAGTTCCACAGCGGCCAGGCCGATTGCCAGACCTCCATCAGCCCGCATTCGGGTAGCGGGTAATCCCAGGGAATCGTCGGCTTGTCGTGGTTGATGGACAACAGCCCGCCGCGCCGGTGAACGGCAGCAGCCATCGCGTGGGCATCTTCCGGCGTCTCCATACGGAAATCGATCCAGTCATCGACGCCGAAGACATTGGCATGGCCGATCGCCGTGGTGACCTCCATCGCCCGCACGAAGACAAGGTCCGGCGAACTCTCGCGGTGGAAATAGCGCCGCTGGGTGATGGTGTTGTGATCGGCGACAGCGAGAAAATCGAGCCCGGCCTGCCGGGCGGCCGCGTGCAGCACTTCGGGCGCGCCGCGCGCATCGGAGTGAAAGGTGTGGCAGTGCAGGTCGCCGCGATACCAGCCGGCGCCCTCGCGCACGGGAAAACGGCGCCCGGGCTGCGGCAAAACCGGACGCTCGGCATTGTCTGCGCTCACCGTGATCCTGACCTCTGTGCCGGTCTGCGGCAGCTTGTAGAGGCCGAGCATGACCTGCCATCGTCCCGGCGGCATCTCGCCATGGATATAGCCTGGGGTCGCGTCATCGGTGGCGATGAAGAACCGGTCGCGGGCCCCACCGCTCCAGCCGCGAAAGCCGTGATCGGCCGGAAACGGGGTGATCCGCGGATCGACGCAGCCCAGATCGATGACGCAGTCATCGGCCTTCGGATAGTCAAGCGTCACATCGATGCGCGTGGTCCCCTCCGGAACCGCGAAGGGCACGTAGGCATAGGGCGAGCGCGCCTGATCGGCCGGCGTCAGCGTCAGCGTGATTTCCCGCATGTCACGCCGCTTCGTCATCATGCTTCAGCCGGTAGCCCTCGGCGTCGAACAGCGTGATGTGCTCGGCCCGGAGGCTGAGGGTCACGGTGTCGCCGAGCGCAATCTCGTCGTCGGTGAATATCCGGGCGGTAAAGCGGGCCGCGTCGTCGCGTTCGAGCGTCACCAGCTTTTCCGGTCCCATGTTCTCGTTGGCAAACAGCGCCCCGGTAATGGTGTTCGGCCCGGCATCGCCGATCGCCAGATGTTCCGGCCGCACGCCGAGCGTCAGTTGGTTGCTGCTTTTGAGAACCGCCGCAACCGATGCATGGACGGCGAGCGGTTCGATGGCAATACCGTCCGCGCGCAGATGCAGCCTGCCATCGGCGATCATCGCCTCGACCGGCAACAGGTTCATCGGCGGATTGCCGACGAAATTGGCCACGAATGTGTTCGTCGGGCGGCGATAGATCTCGATCGGCGGCGCATATTGCACGATCCGCCCCCTGTCCATCACGGCCACGCGGGTGGCCAGCGCCATGGCTTCGGCCTGATCATGGGTCACGTAGACCGCCGTCATGCCAAGGTCGTGCTGGAGATGGTTCAGAAAGCCGCGCGCCTCCAGACGCAATTTGGCGTCGAGATTGGAAAGCGGCTCGTCGAACAGATAGACCTGGCTTGGATAGACCAGGGCGCGCGCCAGCGAGGTGCGCTGCTGCTGGCCGCCGGAAATCTGGCTCGGCAGGCGCTTCATCAGGTCGCCGATCTTGAGGACGTCGGCCACTTCCTTCGCACGGGCGTGGCGCTTGTCGACAGCCTCGCCGCGCACCTTCAGCGGATAGGCGATATTGTCCTCGAGGTTCATATGCGGGTAGAGCGCATAGTCCTGGAACACCATCGATATCTGCCGGTCCTTGGGATGGAGATAGGTGACATCCTTGCCATCGATCAGCACCTGGCCGGAGGTCGGAAACTCCAGCCCCGCCATCATTCTGAGGCTGGTGGTCTTGCCGCAGCCGGACGGGCCGAGCAGGCAGACGAACTCCCCGTCCCCGATTTCGATGTTGAGCTCCGAGGCGGCCGTGAAGGCGCCGAACCTCTTGGTTACGTTCTTGAATTCAACCGATGCCATGTGACTGGGTCCGTTTAGGCCTTGATCCCGCCGAAGAACCGGAAGCCGAACTTCCAGCTGACGAACAGGTAGAGGGCGATGACAGGAAGCGAGTAGATCAGCGCGTAGGCTGCAAGCAGCGTGACCACGGGCGTGCCGGCCTCCGAATAGAAGGAGTAGATGGCGACCGACGCCGGCATCAGATCCTCGGAGCGCAGCAGGATGAAGGGAATGAGGAAACTGCCCCAGATATTGACGAAGGCCCAGACCACCACAACGACGATACCCGGACGGATGACCGGCAGCGCGACGTCGAAGAAGGCCTGCACCGGCGAGGCGCCGGCGACCATGGCGCTTTCCTCATAGGATCGCGGAATGCCGTCGATGAAGTCGCGCAGGATGAACATCGCCGTCGGCAACAGCCCGCCGGCAAACACGAGGATGACGGCGAGATGGCTGTCGATCAGCCCCATGGCGGACACGATCAGGAAGATCGGCACCATCGCCGCCGATCCCGAAACCACCGAGGAAAACAGCAAAAGCACGTAGGTGACGGCACCCTTGCCCGGCATCGACGAACGCGAAAGCGCATAGGCCGCAAGCGTTGCCGCAGCGCCGACAAGCACGACGCCGCCAACGCTCTGGATCAGGGAATTGAGAAGCGCGCGGATGGCAAAGCTGTTTTCGAACACCGTCACGAAATTCTGCAGCGTGAACGGATCGGGAATGGCGAGCCCCAGTTCGGCGCGCGCATTGAACGGGGCAAACAGGAACCAGACCAACGGCAGCGCGAACACGGCGCCGAGAATGGCCGCGAATGCCGAAAATCCGACGCGGGAGAGATATCGGCTGAAACCGGGCTTCATTGCGCTTCTCCCGCCGCCTTCTTGCGCGCCACCCTGAGATAGATCAGGGCGAAGGCAAGATTGATGAACATGATGACCACGCCGACGGCCGCGCCTTTGCCAAACTCGAAATCGCGGAAAGCGATGCGATAGGTGTAGATCGACAGAACCTCGGTCCGGTAGGACGGTCCGCCCTTGGTGAGCAGGTAGGGCGTGAACACGTTGAAGGTCCACATCGTGATCAGGATCAGGTCGGTGACGACATGGCCGCGCACCAGCGGCAGAGCGATATCGCGAAACTTCTGCCACGAGGAGGCGCCTGCGACATCGGCCGCCTGAAAATAGCTCGGCGGGATCGACGAGAAGGCCGAATTGAACAGCATCATCGAAAAGGCGGCGCCCCGCCAGGTGTTGAAGAACACGATCACCCAGAACGGATAGTCGAGCAGCCAGTCGCCGCGCGGCAGGCCGAGGCTGGTCAGTATCCCGTTGAGCGTACCATTGTCGTAGTCGAGGAAGGCGAACCACGCGAAGCCGATCACCACCTCGGGCAGGATCCAGGCCCCGATGACCGCGGTTTCCGTCAGGCTCTTCACCGGCTTGGGAACCGCCTGCATCAGCCACGCCAGAAGCAGGCCGAGCACCGCCTGGCCGATAACGGCCGAAAACAGCACGAACTGGATCGTCAGGATCAGCGAGAAGCCGAACTGACCGCGGGTGAAGAAGTTCGAGGGATCGAACAGCGCGATATAATTGTCGAGACCCACGAATTCCGGATTGACCGCCGTCTTGCCGAGAAGCGTCCGGTTGGTGAAGGAAACGAAGATGATCCAGAAGAACGGCGCGATAACGAAAGCGCCGACAAGCGCTGCCGCGGGCGCCATGAACAGCGACCCCGCTTTGTTGGATAGAAGCGTGAACTTTTTCAATGTTTGGCTCCGCGCGGGAATGCGGATGCCGCATGGTCCAAGCCATGCGGCATCGCCGAAAGTCTACTGAAGGCTTACGGTATTGTCGGCGCCGACAATCTCGGTCACCGCGGTCTTGTATTGCGCCATGGCTTCCTCAGGCGACATCTCGCCGGAAACGACGGCTTCGGTCATCCGCTGGACCTCGGCCGAAACCTTGTTGTAGTCGGCGTCGTTCGGACGGGCCGTCGTCAGGGGCAGAAGCGCCTCCGAGCTCTCCGACAGGAACGGCGAATCCGGAATGCCGACATCGTCGCGCAGGCGGATACGGGCCTGATAGGTCTGGAAGGCCTCGAGCTGGTCCTTGCTGTTCATGTAGGCCAGCAGGTCCCACGCCTCCTCCGGCGCATCGGTGTTCGGATTGAGCACGAAGCCGGTGCCGCCGGAAATCGTCACGAAATCCTGGCCGCCGAAGCCCGCGCCCGGTTCACGGGCCGGCATCTTCTTCCAGGTCATGAGATTGTCGCGGTCCTTGAGCTCGAATTCCGAGCCGGGCGCGGTGACCGACCGATAGAACCAGTCGCCCTCGACCAGCATGGCGGTCTTGCCGTCGCGGAAATTGGCGAAGGTGCGGTTACGGCCATCGCCCAGAAGCTGGGCGCGCCGGTCGCCAAGTTCCTCGTCAAGATAGACCGTCTTGTAGAAATTCAGCGTATCGACGATACCGGGGCTCGAAACGATCCATTTGCCGTTCTCGTCCCTGAGGCCCTGATCGGCGCCCAGAACGAGCATGTAATAGCCCTGCATCGTGGTCGCTTCGCCCATGGAAACGCCGGCATTGATCTGCAGCGGATGGGAATCCGGCACGGCTTGCTTGATCTTGCGCGCGGCGGCGAGCAGATCGTCCCACGAGGTCGGCTGCCAGCTGTCGGGGTCGATGCCGGCCTGTTCGAACAGATCCTTGCGGATGAAGATCATCCGGACATCCGTGCCAAGCGCGATCCCGTAAACCTTGCCGTCGAACGACATCAGTTGCTTTGAACCTTCGGAGATGTGGTCCCAGCCCTCCCATTCGTCGACGGCCGGCCCGGCCAGTTCGTCAAGCGGCTTCAGAAGGCCCGCTTCGACGAAGCTCGGAATGAGAAAGCCGTCGAAGCCGTTGACGTCGGCGCCGGCACCCGTGGAAAAATCGAGCGCCTGCTGCTGGGTGAGTTGCTCGTCCTGCCCCGCAAACTCCTTGAGCGTGACGCTCACGTCCTCGCCGTTCTCGGACTTCATCTTCTCGAAGCCCGGAATGACGCTGTTCTTGATCCACTCGGCCATCTGGCTGTTGGCGCCGCCCTCTACGCAGCGGCATGTAATGCTGAGATCGGTCGCAAACGCCGGTGCGGCCATCGCACTGGCGCCGGCAAGCGCGATCAACAAGGTTTTCAAACGTCCGGCCATCACAAATCTCCTCCCTGATTGAACGACGCCGGCAGCCCGGCGCGAGCCATGTCATGCGCGGACGCCTCCACGCACCGCAATTCCAAGAATGCACACGTTTTCATTTTTCCGTCAACACGATCCATCGAAAATCGACTCCTCAGATTTTAGGATTTTCCGCGAGAAGCCATACTATCACTGATTTTATAAGAATATTGTGACAGGTGGAGCAAAGACGCGCTTGACTTCACACAGGGGTTCGGTGGATAAAATCCAGGTATTTTTGCAAACGATTTCATATTCGCGAGGCATTGGCATTGTCGGATCAACCGGTCAGAAACGGCGCAAGAGCAACGGCCGACATGGTCGCCGCGGCAGCGAATGTATCGCGCACCGCCGTCTCCCGCGCCTTCAACCCCAACGCCTCGCTGAAACCGGAAAAGCGCCAGCGTATCCTCAAGATCGCGCAGGAACTGAACTACACCCCCGACATGGCGGCGCGCGCGCTGGTGACCCGTCGCTCGCATCTCGTCGGCGTCATCGTTCCGGCGGTGTGCAGCCCGTGGGAAAGCCAGGAGATCGATGCGCTCACCACGGCGTTGCAGGACAAGGGGTTCGCCACGCTGCTGTTCAAGACCCGCGCCGACCGGGCGATGGACGTGCGGCTCCTGACCTATATGAGGGGCTTCAACCTCGATTCGATCGTCGCGTTCGCCGAAAATGTGCGGCCCGATACGCTGGCGCGCTATCTCGACCGGGCGGTTCCGATCTATCTCAGCTACCCGCGGGAAGATGGCGGGCTGCCGCCGCTGTTTCGCGAAAGCAAGGCCCATTTCGACCGGGTCGACGTGCTGCAGCGCGACGGTCTGGAAAAAGCGGTCGCGCTCGTGCAGGGCTATGGCGGAAAGCGTTTCGCCTATCTCGCCGGCGACCCCCACACGCTGGCCAATACCGAGCGAAGCCGGACGCTTGTCGATATCCTCAAGGCCAGAGGGCTGGGCGAACCGGTGATCATTCCCGGCGACTTCACCTATGAGACCGCCTTTGCGGCAACGATAGACCTGTTCCGCCATGGCAGCGATGTGGATGCCATCTTCGCCGCCAACGACGTCAGCGCGTTCGGCGCGATCGATGCGCTCCGACACGAACTGGGCCTTCGCGTGCCCGAAGACGTCAAGGTGGTCGGGTTCGACGACATCGACCAATCGGCCTGGCGCAGCTACAATCTGACGACCGTCAAGGTCGATCTTGCCGAGCGCGTGGCAACGCTCATCCGCCTGATCCTGCGGCGCCTGGACGACCCCGCGGCGCCCGCCATGTCCGAAACCATCCGTACGCGCCTCGTGGTGCGCGGCACCGTCGGCTAGCCCGCCCAATTCAGAAAAGCCTGCCCCAATGCGCCAGCCGACCATTCACCTTGTCTTCAAGACTCACCTCGATATCGGTTTCACGGACCATGCGGAAAAGGTCCGCCGCCAGTATCATGAGGTGTTCATTCCCCAGGCGCTGACCACGGCCGAGCACTTTCACCGTGAAAACCCGAATCGGCCGGCGTTTGTCTGGACCACCGGCGCGTGGCTGATCTGGGACCATCTCGAAACCCGCCCGGCCGCCGAAGCCGAACGGCTGGAGCGCGCGATCACAAACGGCCTCATTCGCTGGCACGGCCTGCCCTTCACGACCCATTCCGAGCTGATGTCCCCCGCGCTGTTTCGCGCGGGCCTATCCTATTCGCAAATGCTCGATGCCCGTTTCGGCCTTGAGACCCGGGCGGCCAAGATGACGGATGTTCCGGGCCACACGCTCGGGATCGTGCCGCTGATGGCGGCGGCGGGCCTTCGCTTTCTCCATATCGGCGTCAACACCGCCTCGCCCGTTCCCGCCTTTCCGCCGCTTTGCCGCTGGCGCGCGCCGGATGGATCGGAAATCGTGGTGATGTACGAGGCGACCTATGGCGGCGTCCAGTTCCCGGAAGGTCTTTCGGATGGGCTCGGCTTCGCCCATACTCAGGACAATATCGGCCCGCAGACGGTCTCGCAGACGGCCGAGATCTACCGCGCGCTCCGCCACGCCCATCCGGATGCCGATATCCGCGCCGCCACGCTGGAGACCTATGGCGAAATCCTGTGGGCACGGAAGGAAACCCTGCCCGTGGTTGAAATCGAACCGGGCGACAGCTGGATCCACGGCGCCGCCGCCGACCCGGTGAAGATCGCCCGTTTTCGCAGCCTTCAGCGACTGTACGACGCGTTTGAAGCCGACGGGCTGAACGATGCCCGCAAAGGCTTCGGGCGCGACCTTGCCATGCTTGCCGAACACACCTGCGGCGTGGACATCAAGACCTATCTGCGCGACGAAAAGGCCTGGGACCGCCCAGCCTTCGAGGAGGCGCGCCGGAACGACTACCGTTTCGCCTACAGCGAAGCCTCCTGGGCGGAACAGCGCGGTTATATCGATATGGCGGCGGCAAATCTCACAGGCGAAGACCGCATCCGCGCGGACAACGCCCTTGCCCAGACGGAACCGCCGCGCCGGCAATCGGCGCCGGCGCTTGTGCAGGCGGACGGGTTTTCGCTGGGCGAATGGTCGTGCGGCCTCGATCCCCGGACCGGCGACATCATCCGGCTGACCGCGCCGGACGGTCGGGCTTTTGCGGGCGACGCCCTGATCGGCTATCGGCACGAAAGCTACGATGCCGGCGATGTCGCCGCGCATATGGACAGCTACCTGACCCATCGCGAGGAATGGGCAATCCTCGACCACGACAAGCCCGGCCTTTTACGCGCGAAAACGGCGCGCTCGGCGGTCTTCGCTCCCCGGTTTCTCGGCATCGAGCATGCCGGCGAGACCGTCGTCATCCATCAGGACATGCCGCCGGAAGCCCATCGCGATCTCGGCGCGCCGAAAAGTATCGAACTGCATCTGTCGAGCGAGAGCGGAAAGCTCCGCCTGGCGCTTGTTCTGCGCGAAAAGCGCGCCAATCGCATGCCGGAAGCCGGCTTTCTCTCGTTCGCCGGCAGCCAGTTCAGCCGATGGACCTTTCTGAAGACCGGATTATGGCATGAGGCCGGGCGCACGGCGGTCAATGGCGGCGGCCAGCTTCAGGCAATCTTCGCCGCGCAATGCCGCCCGGCGAGCGGCCCCGGCCTCGAAATCGTGCCGCTCGACACCCCCCTCGTCGCCCCCCATGGCCAGCCGTTCATGCCCTATGCGAAAGAACCAGCTGCCTATGATAGCGGCATACGCTTCAATCTCTACAACAACAAATGGGGCACCAATTTCCCGATGTGGTGGGAAGGCGACATGCAGGCCCGCTTTCACCTGTCGGTCACCGGCAAGGCTTGACGGCATGACAGCGGCCCGTGGGCCGCGTCCCGGCGATGGTTGGCGGCGCCTTGGCGAAGGTGATGCCGGCAGTGACGCTCGTCGCGTGCGGCAAGCTTGCTCTAATCGGGGACACGTGGCGATACGCGCTCAAAGAACTGCCGGGCGGATCGCCGCGCCAGCCAACAGATCGCTGCAGAATACTCTAATAGGGAATTTCGTCGCGCAGGAAGCGCTCTTACACGGATCAAACTGCCAGAGCGACAGACATCAGCTTTTTCATGGGCTGAGTAGAACACGCATCGCGTGTTTTTGGTGCGGTCGAGAAGACCTTGCATGTATCAATTTTACAAGCATTTTCAACGTCAAGGTGACCCACGATATGGATACATTGACCTTCGCGAGAACAGCAGCTTACGGTGCGAGTGCCCCACGCATCCACAGTTTTCGCAGGCTGTGGAAAAGCAAAATCAGCGACAAAACCGCCGCCCCGCGAGACATTAGCGTACATGCGGCTTTCACCAAATCGACGGCCCCATAATTAGTAAACTTATTTTACGATTTCGCTGATTTCCTATTTACAAACGTAAAATAGTTTGTCATATTTAACTCATCGAAACGCAGACAACTCGGAGATAAGACAATGATCCATCAGTGCCACATGCCTCTAGATGCCCGCGCGGCCTTTGACGACGGAGACCTTGAAGCGCTCCGCACCGAGTTTTTGAAGGCCGACGTTGCGGTCAAAGAAGCCTATAAACTTTCCATTTTGCCTTACGAAAAGAGCCAATCGTTCCGTCATTTGCCCGATTACAAAGACTACGTTCTGCGTCAGCAGGGCGCGATATACTATGGCGTGATGTCGCTGCTAGGCTTGGACGCCATCAACGATAGCGATGCTGACGCTAAAACAAAAGAATTTTTGAAGGTTAAGTAGGAGCAAGTCCAATGACCAACTATCACTCAACACTCAAGGAAGCAGTCGAAGCCGCGTTCATTGAAGCGCAGGAAAATATCGACGGACTTGATATCGACGCGGCAAACCACTTGATGGCTCAACGACGCGTATATGGTGACGGCTCGACCGGTTGGGCTGTTCGTTTTTCTGATAGCTTCGATTCCGATTGGATGACGCATCTTTACGATAGCGCACGGGATTGCGCAGGTAACGTCGATGAAGTCGTTAAGCGGATTTCGTCAGACTGGGACGAAAACTGGGATGAGATCCAGGAAGAAAACGCAGCCGGCGACTTCAGCTTGGGCAGCAGCGACTTTGTAACACGCTCGCACTGAAGTAATTGAAATGACCCCCGAACAATTCTCACGCGCCGCGCTCGAACTTCAAGAGCGCGGCATTATCCCGACCGGCCACGGCTGGAAAACAGCACTTGCCAACAAGCTCGGTCTGACCCGGCAGCAGATCGACAATTTCGAGCGCGGCGGAACCGCGAAGCGACAGACGGACTACGCCATCGCCGCCCTTCTGGCCGGTCTCAATCCCTACGCCTGAAGCACAAAAAAACCGCCCCGGTCTCCCGAGGCGGCTATCGGCTTGAAAGCCAGCTCCATATGTTTTCCTTCTGCCCGACCAGCCAGACGGCGATTGCCAGCAGAAAACCGCCCGCGACCCACAACATCCTGCCCAGCCGGCCGGCGCCCTCGACCTGGGCTTTCTTGAGCGCGTAATCCTCAAGCGTCGGGGCCGCGTCGTTGACGGCTTTTTCGACATTCTCAAGCCGGTGATTGATCCGCAGCAGCTCGCGTTCGTGGGTTTCCTGCCGCTGATGCATGCCGCGCCGGCTTTCGCTGGCCCGGACCTCGGAATCCTCAAGCCTGTGATCGAGGCGGTCCACGCCCTTTGCGACCTCGTCGATGCGCTTGAGGATAAGGTCGGTAATGCGACTTTCCTCCACCTACCGCCCTTCCTGTCATCCGATTGATAGCGGTCGTTGGTCACGCGATCACCTCCGGATAACAACCCTGAGCGCGCCGGCGCCGGAACCGACATAGAAAATCCACTGGATCATATTGCCCGCCCAATCCCGCATTTCAGGCGTCGGAAGATTGGCGACATCCCAGGGGAAATTGAAGACGCTGTCGAGGATGACCGCAGACCACCAGAGCGCCAGCGGACCGAGGAATGCGGCAGCGAAAATCCAGAACCACGGAAACGAAAGCTTGGCGGTGTTGTAGTCCGCCATGATCCGCGTTTCGTTGACGACCTGCCGCAGATACTCGGCCGACAGATCGGCCGCTATCTTTTCCCGGTCGTTGGCAAGTTCGCCGCGCTTTTCGATCAGCGTGATCGCCCGATCGACGAGGCCGCCCGCACCGAGCTTCAAGAGCCATGCGATAGCGGTTGCGATCATACCTCGACACTCCGACCTGTCAGCGTATTCAAGCGCCGCGCGATGACATCGCGGTAGCGCCAGGCGAACCACGCTGCGGCAACGATGACGACGCCACCGACGATCCACCCGACAGGCAGGCCGGACGCCCAGGCGACAGCGCCGGAGGCCACGGCCGAGGCTCCGGATTTCTCCGCAGCATCCTTCAGCGCTGCCATGTCGCGCCTGAGCTGTGCGATCGTCGCCGGGCCGATGATGCCGTCATTCTTCAGATGCGGGTGCGCCATCTGATAGGTCATCACGGCCGCTTTCGTCTTCTGCCCGAACCAGCCATCGATCTCGCCGGGATCGAAGCCGCGCTTCTTCAGCATCTCCTGCACGTCGCGCACAACGGGATCGCCGGTCTCGGGCGCGGTTTCGGTCGCTTCGCGCGCCACACCTTCCGGCGCGGCCGCGACGGTATCGACGCCGGTGTAGACACCCTTTTCGAACATCAGCGCCTCTTCCTTGCGCCGGCGCACGAGGCCGGGCAGGCGCTTGCCCTTCGATGTGTTGTAGTGCGAACCGAGATAGTCGGCCGCCTGCTTGATCTTTCCGGCCCGCCAAAGCTTACCGAACGTCCATTTGCTCACCACCCGGCCTCCGAGGTTATAAGTCGCGCTCGCCGACGCATCCATCTGGTATTGCGTCCGGTTCGCCGGGGAATTGGCGACAACCTCGCGGCCATAGCCGGTATCGAGGACCACATTCAGTATCCGTTCGGCATCATCATTGGCGATCGTCGTCTTGCCGGGCACGATTTTCGTGATCCCGATCTTCGCCAGCTCCGTCCGACAATAGGGCGAAGCCATCGTGAAGCCCGGCCCGAGCGTCGGCGTACCGGTCGGATCGAGATAGGCAGTGCGGGGATTGCCCTCATGCAGGCGCACAAAAGTTGCCCCCCGGCGCGAGACCGTGGTGATTTCCATGTCGATTGTCCTTTTTGAAAGAGCCGCTGGCGGCCTAATAAATCCTGACGACACCGCCAGCCATACGCCCGCGTTTCATGGCGGCGTCATAGTCGATCTTGCCATCGGCATCGACGCCAAACTCAGTAGCGACTTCTTCGGCGGTCGCGCCGGTAAGGCCAACAGAACCGGTAATGGTGATCGTCGGAGCCGACGTATAGCCATCACCACGATCGCTGATCGCAACCGACGTGACCACCCCGCCCGAAACCGTGAATGTGCCGGCCGCACCAGATCCGCCACCGCCAGTGATCAGCAGCGCAAACGTCCCGTTCGTCCCGCCGCTGCCCGCCCCGGTGATTGCAAGATTTGCCATCGGGCCGGGAAGGTATGGGCGGGCGATTTGTCTCGACAGCGCGATATGGCCGTTGTCGCCGGCCAGAATATCGCGATATATCCAGCCTTCCGGGCGATCATCCTCGCCACAGGTCGCAATGGTTTTTGTGCCGGTGAGCTTGGCAAATCGGCCCTTTTCGATTGTCGAGTTCGTATTGTTCAATACCCGACGCTTGGGCGCGGCATCCGGAACCCATTCAAACTGGATATCGACAATGCTGACCGGATAGGTAGTAATCGATGCGTTGATGGCCGATAGAATATCCCCGTTCGACGTAGCCCGCAGGTTGGTGTTGAATGTATGGGTCTCCCCGCCGATCGTCAGGGATTTACTGGTTGACGAGCAGTCACCCAACTTTTCCCCCAAACTGTTGCCCATCATCACTGACCCTCTGCCAGTTCCATCGACTGTTCCGAAAAGATTTCCGCCGACCGTTCCTCCCACGTCTTCCCCCGCCGTCGTCTTCAGAACGTTCTCGCCCGCCGGGATACTGACAGGATAAGACGTGATCGATGCGTTGATTTCCGAAAGGATCGTTGCGTTCGATTTGACGGACTCGTTTTCCGTAAATGTGTGGGTCTCCCCGCCGATCGTCAGTGTCTGGCTGATAACCGTGCAGTTGCCGATTAGCTGCCCGATGGCGTTGTCATTTGGAGCGGAGATAAATTTGTCGCCGCGCCCGAATTCATCGACCGTACCGAAAATGAGCGCAGCGGCGTCACCGCTAGCGGTCTCACCCGCCGTCGTCTTGAGCACGTTCTCACCGATCGGATCTTCTCGCAAAAATGGCGTTGGCAACACGCCGCCGATCCGCCATGCGTTGCGGTCCTTCGCCAAGTCCGGCCTCACTGCAAAACCGCCAGCCGTGCCGATCCGAATGAGGCCCGGAAAATCACAGTCGATCAGTGTCAAACTGCATACCGCCGATGTTGCAAGCGTCGAGAGTTCGATTGCTGTCCGGTCAGGCGAGGAACATCCGCGCATAACCACGCGCGCCGGCTTGTAGCTGTGTTTGATCGTCGGAGATGCGAGCGTCGGCCCGCTATTGTGAAATCCGAATGCCGCTCGGGTCGCGTCTGGATCAAGATGCTCGCCAGTTACGTCCTCGAAGTATATCGCTTGGCCCGACGAAATACCGCAGCCAAAGAGCCACCCGTCGTGACCTTCGCCACCGACCATCTTGACCCGCTTATAGCTCTGCATCAGCCGGGTTGTCTGGTTGATGCCGCCGACCATGTTACGGTTGAAATCGTCGCTATGAATGCAATATTCGGATGGCGTATCCGAAATCATCGTGCAATCAAAAATCTTGCCCGTGATGCGTTGTTCAAGCAGCGGCTCCGGGTCCGTGTTTTCGCGCCGAACAATAGTCCCGCCCTCGCCATTCATGCGAAACTCGACCCATTCAGGAGAATATAGACCGGTCATATTAAATTCGCCGTCATCAACAACATCGATCAGCACACGATTGTTGTAGTGGGCAAACTCGCAGATCGGAGAGCCGTTGATCAGCGTTGCGCCGGAAATAGGCGAGTATGTCGCCTCCACCGCCGCGCGCAGCGTCGTATAGGTCTCGCCAGCGCCAACGCGGATGACCTGATCCCACCGATCCGTGTCCAGGTAATCAGCCACATCTTCAGCCGAATAGATATTGTCCGGATGGATGCCAGCCGCCGCAGTCGTGGTGCCGCCCAGATTGGCAAAGTACGCCGTCACGGCCGACCAGTCGAGATCAAGCACGGCGTACATGCCCGTTTTCGTGGCAAGCAAATTGTCCGTCAGCTTCAGCGTGTTCGGGATCGCGGCGATGAAATCGGCGAATGTGATCGTGCCAGAGGCTACATCTTTTCGCGTCGAACAGACGGCAACACCCAGATCCTCGTCATAGATTTCAAACCCCATACGCGTCAGGTTCGTCGGACTACCAAACTGCGAAATACTGCAATTCGAAATCGTGTATCGGTGGCTCGGCTCAGCGCCATAGACATTAATGCCGCGAACGAACCGACGCAGAGTTTTGCTTCCGGTCATCGCCGCCGCAAATGGCTTTTTGCCATCCGGAGAGTAGGACTGAGATTCCTCGATACTCTCGCTGATATCGTTCGAATAGACGTTTGAAAGCTGGAGCGCGTTGGTGCGATATCCGCCCTCATCATAATCATATTTCAGCGAAAAATAGGTCCCGAAAACTTCACCGCCGCCGAAATCAACCAGAGCGCGTCCGATCTTGGTGCTGATCGGAACGCCCATATTGGTCGTCAGCGTCAGAAGATCGATCCACACCAGGCCGGTATATTCACTGCCGGAAACCGCGATATAGCCCGCGCCAGCGCCAGCCTTGTATTCGCGGAATTCCTCGGTGTAGGTCGAGACCCCGTCATAGCTGGCAAAGCGCAGCCGGAAGCGCCCTCCGGAATTCGCATCGCGCGCGATCTCGCGGACACATAGACGGGCCGGAAGCGCAACACTGGTGCCATTGACGGATGTATAGATTTCGACCTTCAGAAGCCGGATCAGCGGGTTGGTCGGCGGCGGCGGGATTATGAATGCGGGATTGACGGCCGCCTTCTCGCCAAGCTTCGCATTGACCTCCGCATCGAACGAATCGATCAAAACCTTCAAGCCGCCGGCGTCTACCACCGGAGTTTCAAAATCTGCCATGACTATGTCCTGTTAGCTGATGGTGCGGGTAAATGGCCCGGAAGGGGTTCCGAGCGTGTAGCTTTGACTGACCGGCACAACCCAATAATCATAGGTGCCTGCCGCTTCGCCGCCGATCGTCGCCGAAAGTGCTGCCTGCGGCTGCAGCCCGTATTGTTCGTGGATCACGGCAGCGCTCGCGAACACCGCGCCGCGGCGCACCTGCCAGCCGAAGAATACCGCGTTCGCCGGGGCGGTGGCCGCGACATCCACTTCGCCGACGCCGCCGGTGACCGTGACGGAAACAAGAATGAAGGATCTGGAAAGCCCCGGTACAATCACCCAGCCGGAAGGCCCGCGATTGCCATTGGCGCGGATCCGGAAATCCTGCAGCTCTGTCTGGCTCAAAATACCGCCATACATGATTGTCGGGTCGGCATCGCTGTCGGCCAGCGCATTGATTTCCGCAGGCCAGCCTGCGCCATCGAGCCGTATCTGCCATTCATGCTTGTCGACCGATCCGGACGGCGACGGCGAGAATTCGCACCGGAAACGCGGCACCACGACGCCGGACTCTGTCGTGTCGTTGGAGTCATCCATATAAACGTCGACATCGTCTGGCGGCGCCACCGCCGGCGTCTCGGCATCGAAATCATATTGCGCGACGGCAACCTCTTCCGTGTCCGCATCCCACGCGAAAATCGCATTGGAATATTCCCGGAGCGAAAGCCCGCAGCGCCCGAACACGCCGCCCGTCGGATCACCGTTCTTGTCGGTTTCGGCAAAAAGCTGCGGGTCGGAAGTCTCGACCTCCCACGTCCCGTCCCATGGCGAAAACGGCGCTTCGAAGTCCGTCGTCACCACCGATCCGGAAACCAGATTGAGCGAGATCGGCGGAAACTCGGCGGCGATCTGCTTTTGCATCCGGGTCCGCATCAGCATGATTTTCTGCACCCGCTCGCCCTGGCGGTAGTCCGTCACGAATTTCAGGCTGGGTTTCAGCACCCGCTTTCCGGCTTCGCCGGGCACGGTGTAAAGCGGCAGGCTGGAGTCCTCGAGGTAGCGATCAGGCGCGCTATAAGTCGCCTGCACCGCGTCATAGATCGCGCTCGATGGCTGGTAGCGCGTGAAATTCGCGGCGCTGCTGTCGAGCATGTCAGTCAGCACCATGGTCACATCAACCGGCGCGCCGGCGATGACGCCAAGCTGCCCGCGCGCCCTGGTGAACCGCGCGGCCCCAGCCTCCAGAAGCGGTTGTATCTGATCTTCCATTTCGGCCTCGCTGCTATAGACCAGCGTTCCGTTGATCTCATAACGCGGTATCGTTCCGCCGCCCGCCACAGCCGTCGCCTCGTCGGCGACATCTGCCGCCCAGATCAGCGTTTCCATCCAGATCTGTTGCTCGGTGTAGGGCTCGATCGGGTTGTTCATCATCGCGTCGAGAATGCACAGCCCGTGATTGGCCGACCACGTCCATGTCGCCGGATCGGCTGCGCTCTGGCCCGGCTCGCGCGGGTCCCAGACCTTTGTCCATTTGCCGTGCACCATCACTTCCGGTCGGCCAGCGGGCCAGCGCTCGGAACGCTTTTCATTGTCGCCGCAATCGAGCCGCAGCCACATCACCGTGCGGCCTTTCCATGCGTCGGTCGAAAGGTAATCGGCCGGGAACTCGGAAACCAGCGCCGCCGGCGCGGTGGTCTGGTCGCCGCGCCCGATCCAGAGCTTCGCGAGGCTGTCGAATGGCGCATTGGTCACGGTCGCGCCCGCGCCGTTGAAATCATAGGGATCGCCGGAAAGCGTGAGCGGACGCTTGTCGAAATAAACGGTGAAATCGCCATGGCTCTCGCGGCTGGACAATATCCAGCACCCCGTCAGGATGCTGTCATTGACTGCGATCCCGGTCGGCGTCCCCATCGCCAGCGTCTCGCCATAGACCACGCGATAATCCGGCAGGCCGGTATCGCGGGCGAGGTCAAACTGCTGTTCCTGCGTCTTCTGTTTGCCGTTGCGGCCGGCAAGCAGCAATTGCCCGCCGATCGCAAGGCCGATGCCGAGCACGGTCGCGATCGTCGTCGCGGCGGCGGCGCCAACCCCGAATATCGCCGTGACGGCCGAGGCAATCAGCGGGATCGCATGCGCTTGGGCAGGCATCATCGACGCCAGAACCGCGATGATCACAAAGCCCATGCGTCGATCCATTCGCTCACAAATCCAAATCCGGTTTCGGTTTTCGCCGCCATAAGCCCAGGACCCACGATGATCCCGAGCGAAAACCCGGCGCCATTGCGAAACAGGCCTATCGCCCCGGCATGGCCCGCGACCCGGCGCAATCCGGCGCGCGCCATGCAGTCTTGCGCAAGATGTCTTGGCCCGCCGGCCCTGGCGATGATCCGTGCTGCGGAAAACCGGCTGTCATAACGCCCGCGCAGATGCGCCAGCGGATCGCGCCCGGTCAGCGCCTCAAACGCAGCACACGGCCCAGACCAGCAATCGCATGCGCCCCAGACAAACGGCCCGCCCATATGGGTCTCGACGGCCGCCATCACGGCCGGCGCGCTCAGCTCTCCGGCCATAGCTGTTTCTGGGCCTTGGCATAGGCGTTGACGGATAGCCGCCCGGCGGTGTCGCCGGGATATTCCGCCGCCTGCGCCTCCTCGGAGTGAAACGCATAGGCCTTTTCGCGCGCGGCGGGGCCGGTCGCGAGCCCGACATTGATCTGGGTCTGGACGCCGCCGCTATCGTCCGGCGCGACATTCATGCCGAGCGTATCCATGCTGCCGAAAAACAGCGTCACCGGCGCGCCCACAAGCGTCGTCGATTTCCCCGGCCTGCCGGTCAGGCAACCGAAATCGGATCGCCCGGCGCGCCCCTTGATATTGTCGTCGAGATAGTCGTTGATCATCGCCGGCGAGGCGACCAGCGAATAGGTCGCCTCGGTCGCCGCCATCGAGCCGATTATTTCCTGCGGCAGGCTGATCGAGCCGAGATTGCCCACCCCTGTCCAGCTATTGCCGCCATAGCTGATATCGCCGACGGCGGTGTGCATCCGCACCGCGCCCCCCGGCCAGTCGAGATAGGTGAATATCACCGGGTAGAACACGGCGGATGAAACCGCCGCCAGCATCCCGGCATCCATGCCCCGGTTCAGTTCCACGGATCAACCTCCGTAAACCCGCCCGGAACCTCATCGGCGAACACTTCCTGAAACGACCATGTGTATTTCCAGTCGCCCTCCAGCGGCTGCACAGAGCGCGGTAGGTTCAGCACTTCGAAAACGCCGGTGTCGCGGGTGCCGATGCTGACCACCCCCGATCCGACAAGCGCGTCGAAAACCCGAACGATCGCGCCGCCGGACGCATTGCTATAGGCCGGCGCCACGATCTGCGTGGTGACGGTCGAAGCGCCGTAGAACGTCAGAAACTCGCCGGGCAGCGCCACCAGCGAATTCGGCGGATATCCGCTGACGGTCACGAAATTGAGCCCGCCGGCGGTGGACCCGGTACCGGTCACGAATCCGCCGGTAAACCATTTGACGGCAGCGCCGTCATCTTCCCAGTCGACCGGATCGCCGCCATCCTCCCACGACACCGGATAGGACTGCATGCTGGTGTCGCGCTCGGCGTCATCGAAAATGCTGTTGATCGCATAATTGTAGAGCCGCACCAGATGTTCGCCGCCCTGCAAAAACCGCTTCAGCATTTCCATGTACCCGGCGCCCATCGCGCCGTTGGTCAACGCCGTCGCCTCGAGCGTCACCACCCGTCTTTCGCGGGCGTGGGCGCTGACATAGCGGCGACCGGAAATCAGCGAGCGCGAGCGGTTGACCGGGGCGATCCGGCTCCATTCGCTGCCGACAGCGCCGACCGGCGGCCAGGCATAAACATTGGTCATCGCTGCCCCCCGAAGCCTTTCGTCTTGCGCATCGCCGCATCCGTGGCCTTGAGCGATCGGTTGACGATACCGGGCGTGGCGCTATCGAGCGCCTGCCGGATCTGCTCGGCAACGCCCTGCTGCGCGCCGCGCGCGTCGATGTAGAAATTATTGCCGCTGCTTCGGTTCTGGTTCGCCGCCCCCATCTGCCCGGGTTTTGTCACCGACACGGTCTCATTCGGGCTGGCACGAAACGCCACCAGCTGACTGTCGATCCCGCCCGCGCCGCCAACCTGAAATTCGCCGCCATTGGCAAAGCCCAACAGCTTGACGATGCCGGAGAATATCCCGCCAAGCCCACCGCCGGCACTTCCGCCGCCAGCACTGCCGCCGCCGCCCGAGCCGAACCCGGTAAACAGATTGTCGATCAGGCCATCGAGCAACCGGTCGGAAATCCGGCCAAGCGCATTGACGGCGGCATCGCCGAAGGATTTCCACAGCCCCTTGCCGCTCGAAAGCCCGCTCGACAGATCACGGAAAAAGCCTTTCGTCGTGCTCTTGGCAAACTCGAAGGCATCCTTCGCCTTGGAAACAGCAACCTCCAGCGCCCCCATTTCGGCGCCGAGCCCCGTCAGTTTCTCGCGCTGCCCGTCGGTAAGCGTGATGCCCTTCTGCTGCGCCTGGTTCAGCAGGTCCGTCTGGTGGCGAAGCTTCGCGGCCGCCTCTTCCGTCAGGCCTATCGCCGCGCGCTCATCCTGCCACGCCTTGACGCGCCGCGATGCGTCCTCGAGGATCGCGGAAAAACCATCGCCCGCGCCCTTTCCGCCGCCGCCTCCACCACCGCCGCCGCCGCCGCCGCCACCGCCCGCATCGCTCGCGACAGGCATGCCAGCGCCGCCGGTAATTTCGTTCTGCTGGCCGAGAATTCTGTTTTTCGCGTCGCTGATATAGCGCGTGGCAAGATCCTTGCCGCCGCCGATATAATCCCGGCTCCGCGCGTCCTTCATGGCCGACGACCATGTGTCATAGACCTTGCTCGCCGCGCCGCGATTTGGGTTGTTGAGCCGCCCGATATTGACCTCAGCGATGCCGGAAAACCCGGAAAAGGCATCCTCCATGCCCGGGATTGCCTGTATCGCCGACTTGATGCCGTTCAGGAACTTGTTGATCAGCCGGATCGATTTGTTGATCATCGACTCGGTCGCGCCGATCACGGCATTGGTCGCGCCAATGGCAACGTCCGACATCGCCGCAGGCAGCATCGACCATGTCGCCCGGATCGCCTCGAAGGCGCCGACATAGTCGCCGATTGCGCGATTGGCCGCATCCTTGATGACCCCGACGACATCGACGCCAATTGCCGTGGCAATCTCATCGCGGAAAATCACCACCGCACCGACGATCGCCGCGATTGCCGCGACGATCAGCGTCAGCGGCGCCGCGGCGGCCGCCCAGGCCGCGACAAAGCTGGCCGCAGCGCGAATCGCGGATAGGGCAAGCCCACCCATCGATATCGTCATGGTCGTAATCATGCCGACGACCGACGGCCCGAACGCGATCGCCATCGCAACGCCGATCCCTTCCAGCAAGCGCGGCATGCCGGAAAGCCAGTCGATCAGCCCGGAAATCCCGTTGACCATGCCCGCGATCGCGTTCGTGGCAAGCGCCACGGCGCCGAAAAGCCCGACCCCGATCGTCTTCACAAAGGCGATGAATGTCGGGTTCGATATCGCGGTGACAAGGTTCTCGATTGCCAGCCGCAGCAGCTCGCTGCCGGCGCGGCCGATTTCGAACAGATCGCCGAACGAATTCTTGAGCGCCTGAATGGCCCCGCCGAGAACGCCACGCGCGGCCTTCGCCGATCCGCCAAACTGGGTTTCCAGTTCCTTCAGGATCAGCGCCTGCGCCTCAGCCTCACGTCCGGTGTCGACCAGGCTTTCGATCACATTCTTCTGGTCGTCGGTAAACTGGATACCCGCGCGCGACATGGCGCTGATCCCCTTGACCGGATCATTCAACGCCTTGCCGACCATCACGGTTGCGCTGCGCAGATCCATTTTCATGGCGGTCGCCATGTCAAGGATCGCCGCCGTCGCCCTCGGGAAAATGTCGCCCTGTACTTTGGTGAAGGTCAGCAGCATCGCCTGGGCGGTGTTGACGACCTCGTCGCCATAGGTGGTGTTGCCCTGCAGCGCCGAGGCCTGCTTGTTCAGCGCCGCAAGCGTCTGCCTTGCCGCCGCGCCCGTGGATTTGATCGCCGCCGCAAGCTGGGCCTGCCCGGCCTGGGCAAAGGTCGTGCCCTCGATGAACTTACCGAATAGGTTCTTCGCGCCGAAACCGGCAAGTGCTGCGGCAAGAATGCCGCCCAGGCCGGCAAAGCTTTTCTTCAGCCCGGAAACAAGGCTGTTGCCCTGCTTCTGCGCCCGCTTCGCGCCCTTCTCGAAAGCAGCGCTGTCAAGCCCGAGCGTGACGCGCAGCGCACCGATTACCGCATTTGCCATGTCACGCCTTTCTCTTGCCGATCCATGCCGAGACCACCGCGAACTGATCCTGCCAGCGCACCGCGGCGGGTTTCGATTTCGGTTTTCGGTATGTCATGAAGTTGTCAATTGAGGGAAACTTGGATGCCTTCTCGGGCGCGTAGGCGGAAAGTCGCGCGCCGAACCATGCCGCCGCGCGCTGCCTGTCCTGATCGAGCGCGTTGCGCCCGATCTGCCCGGAGACGATGGCCTGCGCATGGCGCGGCGTCACCCGCCAGAACAGCTCCGGATCGAGACCGATCTCGATCCAGAATATCAGCCGGTCGCGCCACCGGTCGCCGCCGCTTTCCGCCGCGTCGCCCGGTTCTGCTTTTTTGGCTGCTTGTCATCGCCCTCCGCATCGCTCGGGATCGATGCCATGATCACCTCGCCCAGAAGCCTGAAGGCATTGATCAGGCCCATGGTCGCGGCGATCCGACCTGCATCCTTGTGGGTGACTTCTGGTGATGCGCTCGAAAGCATGCCGCGAAACAGGACGCGGAAGAACTTCATATCGATCTTTTCCTCATCCGCCATCGCCTGAAACCGACGGAGAATGGCGGTGGTCTCCATGCCCAGCTCTTCCTCGAGCTCGCACCATTCATTCATGCCGAGCATGAGTTCGACGGTCTCGCCGTCGATCTCATGCGTTACCGTGCCCTTGACCGGATTGCTCATATCGTCAGCCCTCCGTTACGCCGCGGCGATGACATTGGCGGTCGCGGCGGTCGCCACGGTCGTCGCAAAATCATCATTGGAGGCGGTGACATCGCATGTCACTGCCGATCCGATGTCACCGGTGACCGGCACATAGGTCGTGCCGGTCTGGCCGGAAACGGCATCGCCGCCGACCTTCCACTGATAGGCCAGCGTATCCGCGCCGGCGAACATTCCGCTGTCGACCTGAAGCACCACCCCGACTTGCGCCGTGCCGACGATCGACGGGGCCACCAGCGCCCGCGGCGCCGTCGGGTCCGTCATCGTCGCCTCGCCGGCGATCTTGAACGACAGGCTACCCGTCATCTTGTCATCGATCGGTGCGGCCTTCTCATAGGTCTGCCGATTTCCGTTTGCCAGCATCTGGCAACCGTTGGGGAAGGTGACCCGAATTCCGCTCTTTTTGCCCTTGGCGGAAATCAGCAGCTTGTCGGTAGCGGAACCGGGAACGAAATTGGTATCGAAGGTGAGTTCGCCGCCATCCGTCAGCCCACTGATGAACTCGCGCGTCTTGTTCGGGCTACCAAAATGCGTCACGTCCACCTGGTCGGTGCTTTCCGACGCAATGCCAATTTCGCCGGTTGCTTCGGCGACATAGACATAGGTGCCGCCGGTTGGTACGGCCAGTTCGATCGTCGTGCCGTAGCCGATATTTGCCTCTGATGCTGACATGGAAACGCTCCTTTTAAGCCGTGTGCCAGATGATGATGTCGGTGGATCGCCGGAACAGCGCGCTGTCATCGCCCGGCGAAATTTCATTGAAGTCGCGGCGCGCATCGATGAAGCCGGCATGGATCTTCACGCCGGCGACAGTGCGGCGACAGCCGGACAACACGTTGCAGAGCGCGTTCGCGCCATTGCGGACGGAAAGATAGGATGCCCCCCAGACGTCGAACTGCACCCGCGCGGCTGAAAGCCTGTCGGCGCCGCTCGAAACATAACTGTCCGGCCAGCTGATCACCTGCATCGTCAGATATTTTGAGCCCGTCGCGCTCTGCGGCCGACGTCCCCAATAAATCTCATTGCCGAACTGAAGGACCATGGCTGCATCGCCGAGGAGAATTTGCGTGATTGCCGCTTCCATCATCAGCCTTTCGCGGCCAGTCGCGCCGCCCGTTTCGCCGCGCGGGCGACGGACTTGTCGATTTCCTTGCCAAGCTCGATCTTGACGATCTCAAGCGCCTGGTGCTTGTTGCCGTCCCATGCGGGCCGAAGATGCGGTTCCGCCGCCTGATGCTCGTTCCCGAACTCGGTCTGGATCGCCGCCGGATCGTTCGGCCCGACATGGACCTCGACATGGTTCTTCGTCTCGCGCCGCGCCATCTTCGCCTGCCGCTGCGTCAGCTTCGTGCCAACGCCATAGGATTTGTTCAGATTGCCCGTCGGACCGACGGGCGCGGCGGCGGCCCCGGCCTCGGCGATCGGCTCCCCCGCCTTCATCAGCGCCCGCCGCACCGCCGCCTTGCCGGCCGCCTTGCTCAGTTCCATGAGCGCCTTGTCAAGATCACGCCCGCCCTCGACCTTCGTCTTGCTCGCCATATACAGATCCTCGAAATATTGACTTCCGTTCCATACCGAGCGACCCTGATTTTTTTGGTCGCACTGCGAGGAACAGATGCTGAAAACCGTGTTGATTTCGTCCGCATTCATGTTGGCCGCCGCCAATTCCAACGCCGAACCAAAGAAAGTTTCGCCATCTGTGGTTGAGCAATGCCAGGCAATTAGCGAAACATTCACTGAGCTTTCAGACTGTCTGCCGCAAATGGATATCTACCTATCCACCCTCGATGCCTTTTCAGAAATATATCCGCCAGAAGCGAACCTTCTCCTCGATGAATGTGAAGAACTGAACACCGACAGTATCGGCACAGCCGCCTGCCTTCTGGACGCGATCGAAAAGGCTGTCAGCATCAGTCAGTCATTGCCAGAAGGAACGAAGATTGATGACCCGATCTATGTTCCCGTTTCAGACCCTGCCAGGTTCGAAGCACTGCAAGCGGCCAAAGACGCCGCGATGGCCGAGCATCCCGATATTCGCGTGTGGTACGGGTTCAGCTACTTTCCTTACAAATAAGGCCTCACCCTTCCGCCGTCGCAACGCAATCGATCTCGCTGACCTTGCGCCGGCCGACCTCGCGAATATCCTTGATGTTGTAGGCCCGCCCCTCATAGACGATCCTGTCTTCCCGGGTCAGATCGCCGCGAAACCGAATGTGAAACGTCATCACGATCTGGCCGGCAAGCTGGCCGGATGAAAACCGCTCGTCACCCCGGTTGGGCCGCTGCTGGGCCCAGACAGTCGTGACAGTCGTCCATGCGGGCATCGGTTCGTTGAGCTCGTTGCGCCCGGTCTCGTCCCACCTGTCGATCCTGATACGGCGATCAAGCTTTCCGGCCTGCATCAGATCACCATCCGCTGCAGCGGCGACAACAGCCATCGCACATTGACCGATGGCGGAAGCGCTGAAACCGAAACGCCGATAACCGTTTCCTCGCGGTTGTCGTACCAGGCGCCGACGATCAGCCGGATCGCCTGCTTGACGCGTTCCGGAACCGGGTCATACCCCGCAAGATAGGTGACCGAGACCGCCCCGGCCTCGTCGAGACTGACCGGCAACGCATAGGCGTTCTTGAACCGGCACCAGCTTTCGCCGCTGGCGTCGGTGAGAAGCGCGTAGTTTGCGGAATCGACCGCGGTGACATTGCCATCCTTGTCGCGATACGACACCGAAACGATCGATGACACCGGCCCGAGTGTGAGTTTCAGCGCGCGCGCGAAGCAATCGAAATCCTGTTGCCATGTCGAGCGCGATATGACCCGACCCAGCATGCTGTCGAGCCCCTCGATCGTCTCGATCGACGCCTTGATATAGGCTTCGAGAAGCGCTGTAACCTCGGCTTCCGCCGTTGCGTCGAGCGCATCCGCGTCGATCCGGCATTGCTGCATGGCCTCCGCCACCGTTATCGGCAGATCTTCGGCCTCCGTCACCAGTACTGGTCGGTAGATCATCACAAAACCTTTGACAGGATTGGATAGAGATCGCATGTGACGGCGGTTCCGTCTGCATTGACAAGGCTCAAAACGCCGTCATCGTCGATGCTCACTTCGGATACCGAAGACGTCACGGCAATCCCGCGTTCGCCCTGCTTGCCAGGCTTTCCGGTCTTGCCCTGCATCGCGATCATCTGCCACCCGGCGCCGGGGCAAACGCCCGGATCGTCATGGCGCGCGATGAAGGCGGCGCCGTTGAGCGACACGATGTCGAGCGCCTGATAGTCCTCATCCGCGCGCCATGTGTTGCGCACCGTCGGCGATCGTCCGTCGGCGCCGTCGAGGCCGCGACGAACGATCATCTGCCAGTCATCGTTTGGCGGCGCTTTGCCGGTGTCGCGCAGCGCCTGGAATATCTCGCCGCAGAAAGTGACGACATCGCCCGTGTAATAGACCTTGTCTTCCCAATAACCGATCAGCGGCAGCGATCCGGGCGGACCCGGATCGCCCTTTTCGGGCGGCGGCAATCCGTCAACGGCGGCGCGCACGGCATCGGCCACCATCGCGGCGATTTCATCCGGATCGGCATCCTTTCCGGGCGCCGCCGGCGGGATATTCGAAACAGCCTCGTCGACCATGGATCGCAGCAGTTCCGGGTCAGGCTCGGCAGGCTGCAATCCGGCGACGGCAGCGCGCACGGCATCGGCCACCATCGCGGCGATTTCTTCCGGATCGGCATCCTTTCCGGGGGACGGCGGCGGGATATTCGAAACCGCCTCATCGACCATGGAGCGCAGCATGTCCGTATCGACGCGCTCCGGCTCGACGGGCGGCAATCCGGCGACGATATCGTTGACGATGCTTTTGATGTCATCATCGGTGCGCGGCGGCGGCATAATCTCCAGAGCGGACGAGACCGACTTTCTGGCCATTGCCTCTACATCCTCGATTGTGACCGGCGACGCCATAATTTCAGTGGCCGCCTGCTCGATCATCGATGGCAGATCGTTCATCCGCTTTTCGATTTCTCCCGTGATCATCGGTGCAACGTCATCGATCGTGACGGATCGCCCCGGTTCGCCGGATCTCACCGTATCCATCTTGTCGGCAAGCGCTTTTTCAAGCGTTCGCACGGCAGCAATCCGCGTTTCCAGTTCCGCCATGCGGGCGGCAAACTGCGCCTCCCGCAGTTCACGCTCGCGGGAAGCCTCCATCTTCATCTCGGCGATCGCGCGGGCGACGCTCGAAACTGCCGCGTCAGTGAAGGCTTTGAATGTTTCGCGCCACGAGTTCGTCGATCTGCCCTGCATAGTCGTCTTCGCTTCCGGCATCGTCATCCTCGTTTGGTTCCTGCGGCGCGGCGACCGCCGGCGGCTGCATCTTGCTGCCATAGCTCAGCGGCACCACCTGCTGCTGGACGCGCGGTTCCGCGCCGTGGCCGCCCGGCACTTTCGACAGGCCCTCGCGATTGCGGGCCTCGTCCGGCGCGAATATTCCGCCGATCACGGCTTTCGACAGTCCGTCCATGCGATCCTTGAAAGCAGAGCGCATCAGGGCTTCGGTATCGAGCTCCAGATATTCTTCCGGCTGTCCGTCAAGCCGGAACAGCAGCCCGAACGCCTCCTCGATATGGTTGAGCGCGAAGCCGAGGCCCGAGGCCTTCCATGACGACATCAGCGCTTCCGTGGACGCAAACGGCGTCGCGCCGATACCGAGAACGGCGAGCGGCATGCGAAACGCAAGGGCAATCGATTCGTTGTTGATCTTGAGCATGTTGGCAAGCTGGGTATCAGCCGCCGATATCGTCACCGGCTTTGCCTTCAGGCCCCAGGCGAGAATCGGCGTTCCGCCGGCGTTTTCGCCGCGCGTCTGCTCGTTCCAGCGCTCCCGCAATTGATCCGTCTGTTCCTTCGTCAGCTGCTGTTCTGTTTCCAGCATGAAGGATGGCCGCGCCTGGTTGAGATAGAACGCAACCTGCTGGTTGAGCGCCGCGCCGGCCATGGTGCGCTCCAGAACCGTCGCAAGAATCGGACTTACGCCCTTGAGCGGATGTTTCGGCGTCTGAAGCCGGACATGAAGGACATCGCGCGCCGGTATCGGCATCGAAAGGTCGAACCGGTTTTCGGCGATCTCATTGCCCCAGAGATCGTAATAGATCGAACCGTCGACGCCGATATAGGGCAGGCCGAGGCGCATCAGGTGCAATTCTGCAATCTCATTGCGATCGTTGCGGATCGCAAGCGCGAACCCCTCGCCTTTCTCGTAAAGGGCGCGGGTCAGGTTCAGCAGGAAATCCGAAATCGACTGATAGTCGTTCGGCTTGCGGATAACCCTGGCGAGCGGCGAGTTTGCCACCCGGACCCGTCCGCCGTCCGCCGTGGTGCGCCAGTGATCGCCCGGACACATCGCGATGGTCTGCGCATAGGCCGCAACACAGGCCTCGACCATGGCGCTTGACTCGCCATATGGCTGCACATTGTAGCCCATCTGCCAGAAATTCCAGAAACTGCCGGCCTTCGCCGAAAGCCAGCCTTCGGAAAGCTGGTACGGGCCAGGTCGGTATTCGCCCTCTGCGGCGCGCCGGCTCCATGTCGGCATGATGCGTGAAAGCCAGTTGGCCACGGTCTGAACCTCGATTTATCGGGTCTTGTATCCGCCCTTTTGCGCGGCGGGCTTCATCTCGGCGGTTTTCTTCTGCCCGTCGACGCTGTCATCGTCGTCAGGTTTCATGTCCTTTTTCGGTGATCCGGTGTCTTCACCCTTCGTGGTTTCCTGCTGAGGATTCTGCGGATTTTGATCGGGGGTAGGTGCCGGCGCGCTGGCCTTTTCGCGTTCGCCGATCGCATCGACGCCGCCGCGCGTGCGCGGGCCGTGTGCTGCATAGGCAACCGCTCGGCCGTCGGCATGGCGAAGGATGCCGGTGTCATCCGGCCTGATCAGGCGCGGATCGCCGACGCTGTCGTCTTCCATGACATACCAGGTCTCTTCCATTGGTAATCTCCGTTTCTATTGACTGCGGCCCGCATGGCGCGGGTCGCACTTTTCATCATCTTGCATCATCGACGGCGATGACGAAGGTTCCGGACGTGCCGTTGCCGCCCTGGGCGACCGCGATCTTGACGCGGTCGCGGCCGAGCGCCACGCGGTCGAGAACCGGCCGCGTACCGTCGAAGGTCGCGGCGACGCCGGCCGTCGAATGCGTTGCGGCGCGCGGATGCTTGATCACGGCGGCATTGACGTTCAGTTCGCTCCAGATGGTTTCGCCGGTCGTCTCGGCCGTGATCGTGAAATCGACGCCATCGGCGAACGGGTCAGCGCCTGGCTTGATGTACTGGATCGATTCGATATAGCCCGACAAAAACGGGCTGAAGCCCTCGCCGGTTGCGGTCCCCGTGGTGACGGTCACCGTGAATTTGCGGATAGCCATTTGGGTATTCCTTTGTTTCGGGCTTCAGCCGTCGATGAGAACGTGGAAACTGCCAGATGTCGCGTTGCCGCCTGCGGCAATGACGAACTTCAGGCGATCGGCGCCGAGCGTGATCTTGTCGAGCACGGCATAAGTGACGTCATATGTGGCGGCGACGCCGGCGGTGGTGTGCGTGGCGGCGCGCGGCGCGCGGCGGGCCGTCGCATTGACGTCTTCTTCGGCCCAGATGGTGGCGCCAGTCGTTTCCGATGTGATGACGAAATCGACGCCGTCTGCGAAGTCGTCTTTGAGATAATGGATGCTGATCAGCTTTCCGGAAATGACCGGGCTGTAGACTTCGGCATCGCCGCTTGCATCGACGGTGACCGGAACAACAAAGCGTCTGACTGTCATGATGTTTCTCCCGCGGACTATCCCGCACATGGTAAGCGACGCGGGACCGTCATGGCCCCGCGTTCATCAATCCGAAAGGATCAATAACTGGTGCCGTCGATCCACTGCACCATGTCCGGACGGCCCATAACCCAGGATACGTCCAGCAGCATCCGGACGCCGACGGTCGCCGTCTGGTAGAAGCTGCGAATCGGGTCGGCGACAGTGCCGTTGGCCGCGACGAGTTCCGCGGGTGCGGCATCTTCCATGTGCACGGTCGCCGTCTCGTTGATGTCGAATTCGGGCGCATCGCCGACCGCCGTATAAAAGTCGCTATTGCGCACGGCGACCAGACGACCGGGCGTCGCATAGGTCGATTCGACGATGTTGACCCGGTCCGCAATGGCGTTGAACCAGCCGCTGTTATTATCCGGACCATCCATCATGGAGATCGAAAGGCCCTGTGACGGGTTCATCGCGACGGTGATGTTGTCGGCCGCATTGGCCGTGATGAACGGCTGGAGCAACGCCTGGAAGTCCTTCTTCACGGCCACATGATCGTCGCCACCATATCCGCTCGCAACCGCGGCGACGCCGTTCAGAAGTCCGGCAGGCCTGGCGGAGCTGACCGCCGTGGCATCGAGCAACGCTGCATCGAGAATTGATGCGGTATCCTCGAGAATCGCGCGGCGCACCAGCGCCTCGATCGCCGGCGTCGAGCGCCGCGCCAGTTCCCGCGAGAACGGCACGATGACGCCCATCTTCTTCGGCGTGAGTTCCGCCGCAGCCGTTGTCATCCGACCGACGCGGATCGGCGAGCCCTCGGCGACAAATCCGCCGCCTGCGCCGCCGGCATTGCGGCGCGGAAGCTTGATCGTACCGGTTCCGTCGAAATTGAGGCCGACGCCGCGATCGCGCAGCGCCGGATAGATCGACATTCCGGTCAGCGCCTGCAGAAAACCCTGGTTGACGGTTTGCAGCAGTTCGGATGACCAGCCGGAAACGGTGGTGGTGCCGATCGTCTGGTCGGCCTTGGCGATGATGGCGGTTGCCTCATGGCCCGGATAGCGTTCGTCCAGCACCTTGTCGATCGACTTGTGACCGGCGCCGAAGGCGGAAACGCCCTGCACCGTGATCGCCCTGACCAGCAGATCGAGCGGCGAAACCTGTTTCTGCTGCAAGCCGAGCGGACGGCGATGGATGGCGGGCGATGCCGGATCTTTGCCATCGGCGGCGCCGAGGCCGATCTTGGCTTCGGAAGCCTTCAGGTTTCCGAGGCTGCGTTCGATGGTTTCGATTTCCTCGTTGAGGGCTTCGATCGCATCATTGTCGATCTCATCGACGGATGTCAGTTCGGTCAACTTGTCCTTTTTCTGGACAAGCAGTTCCTGCGCATCCTCGATGCGCTTTGCAAGTGTGGTCATGTTCGTGGCCTTCGTTTTTCTGGGATGGATCGCGACTTTGTCGGGATCGTCTTCTGTGGTCTCGGCGTGCTGGCCGTTTGCGGACACGTCCCGACGCCTCGTTTCGGCATGCTCGCCGAAGGCAAGGGACATGGTTTCCGTGGAAAGATTGAGCGATTTGGCAAGCGCCACCGCTGCCGGGTTCGCCGGTACCGAGACCAGCGATGTCTCGAGAAGCTCCTGCTTGAGATAGCGCTGGGCGCCATAGGGCTTTTCCGGGTTGACCGATTCCGCTTTCATCGGCCGGAACCCGACCGAAACCGCCCGCAATATCCCCTGCTCGACAAGTCCGATCAGTTCGTCGAGCCTGTAGCTGGTACCGCGTTTTGCAAGCTTCAGCCGTCCGATCAGCTTTCCACCTTCAACGCGAAGGTCGCTCCATGTGCCGATCGGAAACGAGGAATTGTGGCCGAACAGCGCGATCGGGTTCTTTCTGAAATTCTTCAGATCCCAGCCCGCCGGCTCCACCACGTCGCCGTAACGGTCGACGCTCGCGTCGGAAAGAACAAATTCCAGTCCCTCGCCGTCACTGGCGACAGTCTTGTGAACAATCATGGTAAGCTCCTGTGAGATCAGGCGACCATCGCGTCGACATCGAGCGAAACGCCGAAATCCTTGCTGGCGAGACCGACCGCCATGACTGCGGCCACGATCCCGTCGATCTTGTCCCGCGAATGCTTTTTGTCCGGCACATAGTTCAGATTGACATTGAACCGGATCGAGCAATGGCCGGCCATCCATGCCAGCACCGGGTGGCCGCCGTGATCGAGGTTGCCCGAAAAAACAAGGCCCTCGAATTCCGTCGTCGGTCCGCTCATGGACTGGTGACCCTGCCGTATTTCCTGCATCATCTCCGGATCTAGACCGCTTTTTTGCAGGTCTCCGACCAGTTTTGACGCGTTCCACGGGTCATAGCCGAACATTTCGACGTCAAACCATCTGAACGCATCTTCGATCGCGTCCTGAATAATGCCCTGATCGACGAAATCGCCTGGCGTCGTTTCCAGTGCGCCGGTTTCGATCCAGTGGTGCCAGTTGACGCGCTTATCGTCTTCCGCGCGGACATCGAGCGTTTCCTCCGGGATCCAGAAGCGCGGAATGACGATCCATTTTTCATGGGTCTCGTCAGGCGGAAGAACAGCCACCAGGGCGGTGATATCGCGTTTCGCGGAGATATCGGTGGCCAGAAATGCGCGCCGACCTTTGTTTTCCTCGCGAAAATCACGCCATGATCCGGGCTTTGCACAGCAGGCATCCCATTTTGAGCGCGGTATCCATCCTGCGACATCGTCAACCCAGCGGTTCAGATGATAGCACTGAAAAACGGCTTCCTTTGCCGGCCGTCCCTTTGCCTTCTTGGCCTCGGCCCTGAGATGATCGATCGTCGGCGTCAGGCCGAGGCTTGGATTTGCCTTGCGCCAGATTGCCTCATCGGTCCAGTCGTCATCCTCGGCGATCCCGAAATAGACAACAAAGGTCGATGGATCGTCGACAACGCCTTCCACGATTTCCATTGATTCCTTGAACCAATCGAAACCGATCCGATCCTGTCGCCGCCCGGCCGTCGAGGCATAGAGCTCGATCGGCTGCAGCCGTGTCCCCGTCCCCTGTCGCAGCGTGTCGGCAATCTCGGTGGACTTCCACTCGTGAATCTCGTCTCCGACGGTGACCGTCGGTGATTTGCCGTGCTTGCCCTTCGGCGAGCCCGTCAGAAGCTGGCAAAGCGAGGCGGTTTCGCGCAGATAGATGTTTTTTGCGTTGATCGTGATCCGTTCATTGCCTTGCCTGTCCTCTCTAAGTCCGTCGGCCGCCTCGATGATCTGCACCATCTTGTTGAACGGGATCAGCGCCTGTTTTTCATCGCGGGCGAATACGTAGGCCTGTGCGCCCTGAATTTTCTCCAGAACGAAAAACAGCACGGCAAGTGCTGCAAGGAACTCGCTTTTCCCGTTTTTCCGGGGAATCCAGAGGTCCAGCCGGCGAAATATCCGCACATAGATGGTTTTTTCCTCATGCGTGGCTGGATCGATGATTTCGACGGGCTTCTTCCAGCCGACGAGCATGCGAACCGTGATTTCCTGCCATGGCAGAAGTCTGAACGAAATGCCGGCAAACCGGTCATCGGTAAGCCGGAATATTTTCGGCCACCGCGATACGATCCGATCAGCCTTTGCGGCGTCGAACCAAGATCCTTCGACCGCCGATGCGCGCCTCCAGTTCGATCTGGCCCATTCATACGACGGATCGTCGTCGTGACGCGAAAGCCACGCCGGAAAATCGTCAGTTTGGCTTGAGTCCGGGAGGCATTGCATCATCATCGTTCATCAGGCCGATCGGATCGCCTTCAAGTGGATCGTCGCCGTCAGCGCTATGCGCCGAGCGCGGATGATCGCCGAATTTGAAACGACCCTGGGCGGCGTTGAATGTCTCGACCCGCATCAGGTCCTGGTCACGCATCGGCGTGAAACCGAATTCGGCATCGAGCAGCCGAAGCTGCGTTTCCGCCTTGGACATGAACTCGAGGCCGGGATGGGTGCGATAGACCTCGTTGCCATCGCCCTTCCTGACCTTGACCGTCGTGCCGCCTTTCGGAAGATCCTTGTTGAGCTGGCTGGCCGTCGAGTTGAAAAGCTGTGTCCAGATGCAATACCTGGTAAGCGCTGGGCGATAGCCGGGCCTCAGCCTTCCGGCGGATTTCAGGACCGACGAAAGTTCGTGCCAGAGCGCAGCGGCCTCCCTCCAGTATGCCGGCTGCTTTTTGAACAGCGGCGGAAGCGGAAACGGGTCGCGGCCCTTCGCGGCCTCGCGCTCGCCCTCGTTGACCGCCGATTCGATTTCGGCGATCGCGGATTCGACCTTGACGCGGCGCCGGCCGGGAAATCCTTTCGCGGCCTGCTCAAGCGGGTTGTCTTTCCGTCTGCCCATCGTTCATCCCGGCCGCAACCGTCACCTTGTGTCATCACCGAAAACCGATACGGTGCCCAAAAAAAAAGATATCGCCAAAAATACCGCGCCATTTTTTGTGCACTTACAGCGCCGGTCTCCTGTCGGGGCGTGGTGGATAATTCGACCGCCCCCCCCGCCATCAAAATTCGGTGGTGCCAAGGGTCAGTTTCTTTGCCGCGTAGCTGTTGAGCCACAATGCCGAAACGCCGATCGTTCCCTTGTCGTACATCTGCTCGAGCCGCTGCTTGATGTGGTCGTGATGCCACTTGCAGCACGGCTGCCACATCGATGTATCCCAGAACTTTTCCGGATCACCATGATGCGGATCGACATGATCGACGACGGTCGCCGCGCTCACCGTGCCGACGGCCTCGCAGCCGAGGCATAGCGGATTGCGAGACAGAAACGTGATCCTGGCTTTTCCCCATCGCCGATTGTAACCGCGGCTTGCCGCCGAACCGCGCCGATTGTCGTGGCGGCGCTCTCTGTCTTTCGGCGCCGACTGCCCGGCTGGTCTGAAGTTCCTGGGAGATTTAACCATCTACCCTTAGACGCACAAAAGGCGGACCGCTTTCACGATCCGCCTCGATCTGGTTGCAGGGGAAGGATTCGAACCTTCGGCCTCCAGGTTATGAGCCTGACGAGCTACCGGGCTGCTCTACCCTGCTTTGTCTGATGTCTGTTAATGATGAAACGCATAGCTCACGCACTGACCCTGAATCGCATCTGCCATATCGGCACATCGTCAGGGCAGGTATGTGGCCGGCGAAACCCTGTCGTCTATCCAGACCAAGCCGCTTACCAGAAGCGACGGCTCGCACATCCAAACCACATATCCAAGGGGATTACGGTCACAGTTTTCTCACCAATGCAACAGGAAATTCCATCTTGAGTGCCGTACTGGTATCAAGACCCGTGCCGTAAATCTCCACCATAACCCTGCCAGCCTGCACCTTGTGCCGGCGCACATATCCGCGCAGATCGCCAAATGGACCGCCCATTATTTCGACATGCTGCCCGCGCGCAAATACATCATCCACTTCCTCAACACGGTCCAGCAAGCCGATGAATGATTTCATTTTCTCATGCTCGAATGTGTAGACATCACCGCCCATCGTCCGCAGCAGGCCGTGAAAGTATTTCGACACCCGGCAGCGCCCTTCATCGCGTCGCATCATGTCAAATCCGGTGATTGCAGCAGGCCCGATCAGCGCCCGTACAAACACAAATCCACTGATCGCGATACGACGGCTTTCCACAACATGTGCGCGGCGGCGGTTGACGATCTTCACGTTTTCCATCGGTATCTCGGCCTCGATACCGCACTGGCAAAGCCATTCGGCAACGCCATGCTCGCAACGCGGCTTGACCTTGAGGCATATCCACAGCGCCTTTTCCGGGCAGTTCTGCCAGTGCCTGCGGCTTGCCGCATCCAGAAAGTTCGCGGTGATCGACCGCATTTCAGCCCACCGTGCAAGGGCCTGCTGTTCACGCCGGGAAAGCTCATCAATCCGTGCCGCCATCATTGCGCCGCCTCCGTGGTTATGGCCGCATCGGCGGCCTGTTTGAATGCCGCAAGCCCGTCCGGCCCGCCCTTCGGGAAATAGACCACCCGCTGGTTGCCGGTCTCCGGCACGAATGGCAGGTTGTGCTGGTCGTGCCAGTCTTCCCAGCGCCGCCACATGGCGCTGTCGACGGGCACCGCCTCCATCATCGCGGCAAGCCCGTCATAGATCGGCTCGACCTGCTCATAGCGCCTGTCACGGGCAGCGCGGTGCAGCGCGTTGACCTCTGGAAAACCCGCCAGTGTCCGCCGCGCCAGTTCGGCATCCTCGAAATCGTCTGGATAGGCAAACCCGCCGCCCGCCGCCACGCTCACGCCTCGTTCGGTGGCGTAGCGCATCGCATGGGCCCGATCGCGCTTGTTGAACAGCGCAAACCGCGCCTCAAACAGGCCGCGAAGCTCAATCCGCGCAGGCATCTCCGCAGGTCCGGCCAGAAGCAGCGCCATGCGCTTGGCGCCCCATGCCGGGCCCCAGGGCGCTGCCCGTTCGGTGCGGGCGGCGGTTTCCTGTCTGGTCTCCGCCTCCGCCGCCCCGACATCGGTCCACAGCTTCTCGGCGAAATAGGTCGATGGCATCGGCGGAAAATCGCGTCCGTTGCGTTTCAGCATCCGGTGCCAGGCGACGCAGCGTTCCTCGGCCAGCGCCCGGTCCTCGGGCGAAAGCGCGATCCATGCCGCCCACCACTGCTTTTTCGGCAGCCCCTTGGCGTTCTTCCAGTGCTTCAGCACGTCGGCAAACCGCCGCTCCAGTGCTTTCGGCGTCTCGCCGCTCTCGGCACTTGCTGTTTCCGGTTTTTCATAATCCGGAAAATCCGCGCGCTCGCGCGCCTCTCTCTCTAAAGGTGGTTTAATAGGTGGTTCTAAGGTGGTTCGGGTGACAGGGTGACACCCCTCAGACGACACAGTGTCACCCCTGCCCGACACAGTGTCACCCCTGCCGGGCTCCACGGGTGACACGGTGTCACCCCTGAATGGCGCTGATGGCGGTCGTTTTCCGATGCCTTTCGGGCTCACCTCAGGGTAGTTTTCGAGCTTTTCAAGCGCCATGTCGTAGTGGTTGGCAATGCCCACCTTGCCGGTTGCCGCCCGCACCAGCACCAGCAGCCCCTCATCGAGAAACTGCTGGATACAACGCTGTACGCTACGCTCCGAAAACTCGGTTTCACGAGCGATCCGCTCGACGGAAACCCATACCCCGCGCCCGTCATCGCTGGCGGCATCCGCCATGCGCAGCGCCACGGCCTTGCGTGTCGGGCTGCCAAGGTTGCGGCGGCGCACCTCCACCTGCACGAGATTGCTCATTCCGCCGCCTCCATCATCTCAGGCACCGCCCGCAAATGCCCGCAATTGGCCGCCACCAGCGCCGCCGCCACTGGCGGGCACACGGAATTGCCGCAGGCGGATACCTGCTGCGATTTTGTGAAGGGCTTGCCGTCCGGGCCGCGATCGATCTCGTAATCGGCCGGAAAGCCCTGGGCATTGAACAGCTCACGCGGCGTCAGCATGCGCATGCCGATATCGACCACCACGAATGTCGCCTCGCCGATCGTCAGCGTCACGAACTCCCGCTCATCCCAGAACCCGTGCTTGCGCAAAAACGCCGCCACCTGCCGCGCGCGCTCGGCCTGGGCCTCGGTGAACGGCGGCGCATCAAGCGCGGCCTGCACATGGCCGAACCGGTCTTTCGTCGTCACCGTATGCAGCGGACCGCCATAGCCCGCGCCGTCGCCCGTGCCGAAATACTTGGCGCAATAGGCCGCCACTGCGCCCTGCTGCGCGCCGGAGGCGGTCACGGTGGAAAGCGGAGCGTCTGCTGCCCGCCCAGGACGAACCCAGTCTGAACGCCCGTCATTGTTGTGCTGGGCAACGAACATTGCGGCAAGGCAGGTGTCCGCCTTGGCCGTCACCGTGTGTATCGGCTCGTTTCCGCCGCGCGGGCGGCTTTGCCCGGCCCTGCCGCCGCAGCCGACAAGCGAGGGGATGACGACGGCGTGTTTCACCCCGCCCGCCACCACCGTGCCCAAAGGTCTGCCGATATCGAGCGCGCGCGGCTCCTGCCCCGCCCGCTCGCCATATCCGGTCTGGATCAGCGTCGGGGCGATCACCGCCGAATGCCCGCCACCCGCAAGCACGGTCGGGTGCGGTGCTGTCACCGCACTGTCGCGCCGCGCGCTTCCCTTGAGGCTCATCAGATGCGGCGTTACCAATGCCGACTTATTCACGCCTGCCGTCACCGTGGCCGAAGGCGTGGTGACCGGATGCCCGATCGAGGCACCGAACTGGCGCGACACGAAGGCCGACACCAGAGAAAGCCCCGCCCCGCCCGCAGTGATCGTATGCGTCGGCTCATCGGCCCCGTTGAACGGCTTTTGGGAATTGCGCATCGTCATTAGATGCGGCGCGATGATGCCCAGCGGCGCGCAGCCGCCCGGGCGCTTGATAAAGCTGTTTGCGGTCACCGTCGGCAACGGCGCATCCATGGCGCTTCCGGTCGCGCCGGAATTGAAGCGCACGACGCTTGGCGAGACCAGCGCATGCGAAATCCCGCCCGCCGTCACCACGCCGAAGGGATCGTCGAGCGGATATTCCCGCCGCCCGCCGCTGTCACCGTGCGCGATGGAAACCAGAAACGGCTTTTCCGCCTCCAGTACATAGCGGTGAAACCCGCGCGCGATCCGCGCCTCGGTATTGTCCGCCAGCGGCCGCACCGCGCGCAGCCCGTGCTTTTCCATGATCTCGGCGGACGTGTCGAAGATCGAGGGACACGGCAGCGACCAGTCGATGATTTCCGCAGCCGTGCGCCAGATCATCTTCTGCCCGAAATAAACCCCGGCATCGTCCGGTTCGCCATGGGTCTCCTCCGGCCACACGATCGGCCTGCCATCAAACCGGATTATCACGAACAGCCGGTTGCGGATCGTCGGCGCGCCATAGCGGAATGCCCGCAATTCCTTCATCTCCAGCCTGCCGCCCAGCCGCCGCAGCCGCCTGCACCATTTCTGGAAGGTCTCGCCCCGGCGCGCCGGATCCGGCACCTCGCCCTTTTCGGTGCGCATCAGCGGCCCCCAGCTGGCGAATTCCTCGACATTTTCCATGATGATCACGTCGATCTTGCCGCCGGATTTCTGGATGCGCTCGACCCAGAACGGAATGATATGCGCCAGATCGCGGATGTTCCGCTCCACCGGCTTGCCGCCCTTGGCCTTGGAAAAATGCTTGCAGTCGGGCGAAAACCACGCCAGCCCGATATGCCGGCCCGCGACATAGTCGAGCGGGTCGACATGATAGATATTTTCCGAAAGGTGCAGCGTGTCCGGATGGTTCACCTCATGCATCGCCAGCGCCACCGGATTGTGATTGATCGCGATATCCGGCGAGCGCCCCAGCGCCATCTCGATACCGGTCGAGGCCCCGCCGCCGCCGGCGAAACTGTCGACGATCAGCGGCAGGCCGCCAAACCCCGCCGGTCTGGTCATCCCGGTATCGAGGTCGAAAAGCGTATCTCTCAGCATCCCACCGCCCTCCATGCATCCAAAATCCGGCACACCGCGCTTTCGTGAATGCCCAGCTCCAGCGCGATCTCATAGGTGGAAAGCCGGCCCGTCTGCCAAAGGCGGATGACGCGGGCGCGGATGACGCTGGCATTGTGATCCGCAGCCGCCATCATGCGCTTTCCTCCGCAAGCAGCGCGCGGTCATCGGCCAGCACGGCCCATACGTCCGCCGGCTCAACGGGCGGCAAAAGCCCGTCCTCGATCATCTGTCCGATCTTTCGAACAGCATGCAGCACGGTCGTATGGTCGCGGTTGAACACCACGCCGATCTGCGGCAGGGAGGCGCCGAAGGCGATGTAGATTTCATACATGGCCCGCTGCCTGACAATGGAATGCCGCTTCTGCCGGCCCGGTCCGAAGAAAATCGCGGTCGGAATGGACTCCTTGACCGCCCTGATCCTGGCGTAGCGCTTCATGCGAGAGGTGCTGCGCCGCATCATAGCAAGCCGCCAGACGCGCACATGCTCATCGAAATGGATCGTCGCATAGCGCCACAGCGGCGGCGAAACAGGTGCCGGCAAGGCTGTGGGGCGGGGCGGGCATGTCATCAGCCGCCGATGCGTTGCCGCATAATGCGCCAACAGCTGTTCCGTCGTTTCCACGCCCTTCGGCATGCAGCTTGTCAAACCGGTCATGGTCTATCCTCCAAAAAGCGCCAGCGGTTGCGCGTCAGGCTTTTCCGGCAGGCGGCGCACCACGCGCCAGTCGGCCTCGATGCGTCGGCGCGCGATCGCCGCATAGTCGGGATTGAGTTCGATCAGGCTTGCCTTGCGGCCATGGCGCAGCGCCACCAGCGCGGTGGTGCCGGCCCCGCCGAAGGGATCAAGCACCAGCCCGCCCTTGGGGCATCCGGCCAGAATGCAGCGTTCGGCCAGCTCCGGCGGAAAGGTTGCGAAATGCGCCTCTTTGAACGCCTGCGTAGCCATCTGCCAGACAGTCACCTGCGCGGGTTCGTAATTGCGCAGATAGCGCCCCTCGCCCCGCCCGAGTTCGTCGAGCCCGGTATGATTGACATGGCCCTGATGGCGCGGCGTGACCTCGATCACCTTGCCCTGTTCGCGGCCCCGCCGATGGCGCGAGCCGCCGACCGCTTTCATCGCGCCATTGGTTTTTCTGCCGCCATTGGCTCGCGCAGAGCCCTGTTGAGCGTCGATATCCTGACCCCATCGCTGTATGGACGCGGGCGAGGCATTCATCCGCACCGTCCCGGCATCGTAATACGCCCCGATCCGCGACCAGCGCGCGGCGCTGCGGGCGGCATCGGTCACCAGTGCGCAGGTTTTCGAAAGGTCTGGAAAGAATGAAATCTCGCCGGTGTCGCGCGCCCGCCAGACATCGCCGTCCGCGCTTTTGGTCAGCAGGAAAATCTTCTCATGCGCAGTCGAGGGACGATAAGCGCCGGAACTGTCCGGCATCGGATTGCTCTTGCCCCAGATGATTTCCGAACGCACCCACCACCCGGCATCCTGCAGCGCGATCGCCAGCCGGTTCGGGATCATGCACAGGTCTTTGGGTTTCAGGTATCCGCCGGCGCCTATCCGTCCGGCGTTCTCCCGACGGGCCTGCCGATCTGCGGCGACAAATTCGCCACGCGGGTTTTCTATTGGCTTGTAAACAGGCCCGACCGTCGAAAACGGCTTGTCGCGAAACGTCCGGTCATCCGTGCCGGCGGTTTTGGTATCGGCGGCGCTCCGTCCGTTCGGCGCGGTAGCATAGCAATCGCCATAGTTCAGCCACAGCGTGCCCGTGGGCTTCAGCACCCGGCGCACCGCCTCGAACACGGCCACCATCACATCGAGGTGTTCGGCAAGCGTCGGCTCCAGCCCGATCTGGCCGTCCACGCCGTAATCGCGCAGGCCCCAATAGGGCGGCGAGGTCACCACGCAATCCACGCTGTCGGGCTCCATCCGGTTCAACTGGTCGATGCAATCGCCGGCATAAAGCCGCACCCGCCCGTCGAGAAATTCCGTGATCTTTTCGCCGCCGCTCATGCCGCCCTCACCGGCTGGTACACCACCCGGTAATGCGCCGCGCACCAGGCCTGCCCGCGCAGCGTCACGGCCCCGCAACACGGCATATCCTCCCCGTCGGGCGCGGCAGCATCACCCACCGGAAACCGGCATCCGCCGGAAACGATCGCCTCTGCAAAGGGCACGGCAGGCACATCGGCCAGCCGCATGGCGGAAAAGTCGTAATCATGCCTCGGCGCTTTCACGTCCGCCGGCGCGGCGTTGATGCCGACGGCCGCAAGCCGGGCCGAGCCCCGCCCCTTTGAACGCTTTTCGCCGCGCGCGGGAAACAGCGCCCGGTTCTTGTTCGCCAGCGCCGCGATTGCGTTGCGGCTACGGCCAAGCCGCGCGCCGATCGCCTCGCAGCTTTCGCCCGCGGCCCAGGCCTTCGCGGCCACCGCCATCTCCGCATCGCTGATCGGCGAACCAGCGCCGCCGCGCGCCGGAAAATCACCGGGAAACGCCTGCCGCCGCCGGCGAAAGGTCACGATCGCGCATGAAAGCCGGTCGCAGATTTCCTTCGGGCTGAAGCCTTGCGCCCAAAGCGCCTTGGCCTTCGCATGGTTTTCGTCCGTCCAGTTCATGGCCTGCCTCCGTTCCGTTCGGGATGCCCGCCCGGAAAACGGGCGGGACACCGGAGCGGAACGGCGCATCAGGCCTCGGGCGCGCCCTCATAGACCGGCAGTTCGCAGGCGGTTGCCGCCGCCTCCATGTCGCGCCGCAACTGTTCGGTGATGTGCACATCGGGGCGGTAGATGTGGAACGACCAGGTAATCGCCCCGCCGCGCACCCGGTAGCGCAGCCGCACCGGAATGCGCGCCCGCTCGCCCATGAAGAACGGCGAAATCGACAGCAGGAACATGCCGGGCACGGCAAGCTTGTTGCCGCTGGCGTCGCGATGCTCCTCGGCGAAGGTGATTTCACCCTCGCCCGATTGCAGCGTCACATTGCTTTTCACCAGCGTTTCGGCATGCACCTGCAGCCCGCGTGAAAGCATCTGCAATTCGTTCGGAAACGCCGCCTTGAAGCCGAACGTCTTCAGAATCTCTTCGCTATCGGCGGCGTCGGGCGCGGCAAGCTCGGTGATATGATCCTCGATCCATTGGGCAAAATCGCCCTGCCCCATCGGCTGGCCGTCCTGGGCAATCCAGGCCTTCCATTCCTCCGACAGCGGAAAATCATAGTGGATCCGGTGCTTGCAATTATCCGCCGCCCCGCCGGCCGCACTGGCTTCGTGATAATCGATCACGGCGGTCAGGCTCGGTGCCCGCCAGTCGCTGTCGGCAAAGATCGCGCTTGGCGGCAGTTTGTGGCGGTTGGTCAGCTCGATAAAGCTATCCAGCGTCAGCGCCCGCGCCGTGCCGCTGCGGCGCTCCGGCACAAACCGCCAGGCCTCGAACAGCGGCCGCAGGTCGCGGGTCGTGCCGCTTGTGCGGTCCAGCAACACGGGAATGCTGGCAGGCAACCCCCAGCCCTCTTCGTAGAGCTCGACTTGTACAACCTCGGTGCCCGCCTTGTCGGCCAGCGCCTTCAGCTGGCTGATGTCGACCGCGCCGCCGGCGGCGATTTCATCGTCTTTCATGGGAATTTCCTTTCTCGAAAAAACGGGCAAAAAGCCCTGTTAAGGTTCTGATTTCATGCGCATCCAAGGAGGGTTGCGATCAGTTCGAATTCACCTCGCGCGGGCCGGAAAACATGTCCGACTGGCGCGGATGCTCGGTCGAAAGCGCGCCGTCATCCGTCAGCCAGAAGAAATCCGTCCGGCGGGGGCGTTCCGGCGTTTTGGTGGTAAAGCTGGGGTCGATCGTCACCGCGCCATCCTTGACCGCCAGAGCGAGCTTGATGGTGAGATTTCCCTTGAATTCCCTGTTCGGGCTGTTGTTGGAAAGCTCCATCAGCTCGCCCAGCGCCTCGCGCATTTTGTCGGAAATATCGGTGTTCAGATCGCCGTTCTCGAGCGCGCCGAGCAGCGTTGCAATGTCACGCACCTGTTTCATGCCTTTTCCTTTCGGTTTTCGTTGACAAACTGTTCTGGCGAGCGCCAGCCGAACGCGCCCTCAAGCGCCATCATCGCCGCGCGGTCGCAGCGCTCCTCTTCTGCCCGCTCCGCCACCGCCCGGCCGCACACATGCGCCAGGCCGGAAAGCTCGCCCCAGTGGCATTCGCGGCAGAAGCCATAGCCGCAGCCATCGCCAAGCGGGCAATCGGGGCGCGGGGAAAGGTCAGTGGTCATTGCCGCCTCCAACCACGCTCAGCTCGGCGCGCATGCCGCCGCCGGCGGCGGCAACGGCAAGCTCGTTCTGCATCGTCTGGGCGCTGCGGATCAGATCGGAAAGCTCATCCCTGCACTGGTTGATTTCGGCCGGGGTGAACGAAAGGTCCGACCATGCCCCGGTATAGGCGCGGGTGAAATTCGCCTCCTTCTCGGCAAGCGCCGCCCGCGCGGAAAACAGCGATCTGATGGCCGCCCCGCCCGCCGCCGCCTCATCCGCCAAGGTCAGTTCGCGGCCGACAAGCGCCGCCAGCGCCGCCGTCATGATCGGCTGTCCGGTTTCCGCCTCCAGCCGCATCACGGCGGCAAGCGGCATCAGCGTCGGGTCGGAGCGGTTGTGCCAGCGCCCGACCTCGCTCTTGGAATAGCCGCTGATTTCGGCTGCGGCCTGAATGCCGCGCGCCAGCGCGATCAGGTCGCGCTGGGCGGATTTCAGGCAATAAAGTCGTTCTGCATCCTGCATGGCGCTTGGCCTCCGTTGATATTGCATTGCGGGAAACACGCCCCGCCTTTCCCGTTCCGGTTTCAGGCGCGAAGCGCTAAGCCTTGCGGAAACCGATCAAGGGGACGAAAAATGATGCGAACCGATGAAAAGCGCGGCAGGCCATGGGGAGGAGGATCATGGCCCGCCGCGAAGAACGGCAAATGCGGGAGGAGGAAAACACTTGCCGCCCAGCCCGCCGCCCAAGGAAACCGGCGGCGGGATGCAAACGAAAAAGCCCCGCCCCGGCCAACGCAGTACCTGCGGCCAGGGGCGAGGCAGTTGGCGCGCGGTCAAGAAACGCAAAACCCCGCGCGCCGGGGGAACCTGAATAAAACCCGGAAAGGCCCATCAATAGCCCTCCCATTCATCCTTGAGATCATTGGCGAAGTCTTCCGCCGCCAGGCCGTCGCCTTCCGCCCACAAGATCAAAACCAGCGCGCAACACATGCCCGCAAAAAGCCCGAAAAGCGGATGCATCAGCTCCAGCCGCGCGGCGACAACCGCGCCGAAAACCCCGGCCATGCCGGCGGCAAGCGTTGCGCGCGTCATGGCGCGGCCTCCTCGGCAACCGGACGCTCGATCCCCTCCGGCCAGTCCGCACCTTCGGGCCAATGGTCGGAAAACCAGATCATCGCGCGCTCATACGTGCCCGTGGTCACGTCGCTGTCGCCGCTGGCCAGCCGGTCCAGCGTGCTGCCGCGGTTGAGAACGAGCGTGGAAAGCCGCTTGCGGCCAATGCCCTTCGCGGCGCAGAACACATCGCCGACCAGCACAAGATTTTCACGTAGTGTTGTCATGGCCGTACAATGCGGATTTCAATCCGCACTGTCAAGGGATTTTGATCCCGCTGTTATCTGGCTATCTTTGCGGATAAAATTCCGCACATGAGCAAGACCTTTGCAGAGCGCCTTAAGGGGCTGATTGACAACAAGGGAATGAGCGTGAGCGCCGCCAGCAAGGCCGCCGGCGTCGACCGCGCCACCTTGCGCAAGCTGCTGGACGGCACAAACCAACAGCCATCCGTCAAGACGCTTGAAGGACTAAGTTCATTCTTCAACGTCAGCCGGGATTGGCTGATGACTGGAAACGGTGACGGTGAGCCGCCACCCACACAACCTGCCTCACCTCCGCAGATGGCAGCCGTCCAGCGCTCCTCGCGAGAAATCACGATCAAGGGAACAGTATCAGCGTCATATTCGCAAGGCGCACCATCACAGGACACGGGGACGATCGGCACAGTTCCGCCGCCGCCCGCGCTCGCCTCTATCTCCGGCATATACGCGCTTTACGTCGACGGCGCGTCAATGGAACCACAGTTTTTCTCGGGCGACCTGATATTCTTGAATCCGGCGCGACCGCCGCGCCTCAATGATTGCGTCGTGGTTATTACCGACCACGGAACAGGGCCGCAAAGAACTCTCGGGATCCTGGAGGCCGAAGACGCGGAGTTCATCCGCCTCCACAAACACACCAGGGAAGGCAGCAATGGCCTCACGATCACCATCCCGAAAAAATACGTCAAGGCCCGCCACAAGGTCCTAAGCACAAACGAGATGTTCGGCGCCTGAATTGCGTTAGCCCCGACTGCGGCATAAACTGCCGTTGCAACATCCTGCACGGAGGACGGCATGCGGCGTTTTGGTTTTTGTCTTGTTGTCTTTGGCCTGTCGGCAACAGGCGCCGGCGCTGATTATATGCGTTGGAGCGCTGAACGCGTTGACGATCCTTTTGCCGACCAGAACCGCATGATCATGAGTTTCGTCGACGGATCAGAATCCGGACTGTTCCTGATTTGCGACGAGGCGAGCGACTATCTCACCATACGGCTCGCCCTGCCCCTGTCATCCCTGGACTACAATCTTCCGACCTATAGCCTCAGCGAACACCTGCAGGTCGACGACTTTGAAAGCCATATAGAACTCGGCAACGCCATAACGCTCGCCAATGGCAATCTCGGCGTCGACGCAGGCATGGAAGGCGAAAGCGCACGGCGATTTCTTGATGATCTGGTCGAGGCGCGCTCGGCGCTTTATCTGAAAATATCCGAAGTCATCGAAACCACGCAATTTCCGGTGAATGGCTCGACCGCAGCCGCCCGCGCGATGATATCCTTTTGTTTGACCGAAGAATCCATTCCGGAACCGTTGCCAGAACTGACGGCAGAAGATCGCAAGCCGAAGACTATCGACTGGGAAGCTTATAAGCGCGAGCTGGACGCAAATCTGGAAGCGGCGGGGACGCTTCTTTCGCCACCGACGGATAGGCGAACGGCCATTGAGCATATCGCTAACGCCCGCGCTATCGCGCACATATGCCAAAGCGAAGAACTTGACTTGCAAACACTGTCATCCCTGGCGGCCAGGTGGCAGATCGATATGAATATCGGCACCCCTGACTTCAGCGACCTGCTGACAGCGACAGAAAACCAAATTGCCTACCATAAGTCGAACCGGGAAGAGGCAACCTGCCACTCCGGCGACTATCTCTACGGCCCCGATGGTCGAGCAATTACCGCTCTTATCAAGCCCCTTGACTGACTCCCGCAGAGCCTTCGGCGAGCAGTAGACGCCGAAGTTCGACCACGCTCCTCGCACTTCATGCGGATTATTATCCTCATCATCTATTGACGCGGATTATCATCCGCATTAATCTCCTCCCCTCATCAGGCCCCGCCTGACACCCCGCCGCCGCCGGAACCGACCACCCCACCCGGCGGCGGCAACCAACAGGGAAGGAAGAGCAATGCCCGAAACTGTAAATGCAACGAGCGACGACCGCACGGTCAACAATGTCATGCGCCACGCCTATCGCGTTTTGAGCATCGACGAGAAAGCTCAGATGCAAGACATCAAGGATCGCGGCCTCGAGTTTGTCGAGATGCTGGATCGCATCGGCACCAGCCGCGAACTGTCGCTGGCCAAAACCAAGATCGAAGAAGCCGTCATGTGGGGCGTCAAGCACGTCACCGCATAACCCCTTCCGCTCCGGTGTCCGGCTCCCCGCGAGCCGGCATCCCGAACGGAAGAAGGAAACCAAACGATGCAGGAACTGAAGGAAATCGGCTGGGCGATCGTCGAGCTTATGGGCCATCGCACAAGGCCCGGCCGCGCCAGGGAGATCGAGCTTGCCGGCGGCATCATGCTGCAGGTCGACATACCGGTCTCGGACGATGATTTCGTCACGGAATTCTACGGCGTGTCGTCGATCTACTCGATCCGGCCATGCACCGAGGAGATCGCCCGCGACCGCGCCAATTACAGCCATATCGACCCGCGCCCGATCCGCCCCGTCGATTACCGCCCGCAGCTCGAACAGCAAGACGACGAACGGCCTTTTTGATCCGCTCCGGTGTCCGGCGCGCGCACCGCGCCGGCATCCCGAACGGAAGACGGGAGAACCGCAATGTCTGAATTCGAAAAACTCAATGAAGTCCGCATCCGCCTGACCGGCGAGAGCGGCACGATCTGGGATATCGATCACAGTAAAACCAACCCCTATCTTGTCAGGATAGAGGAGGGGAAAGGCATATTGCGTTGCGTCAGGTTCGAGGCATTTCATGCCGGCGAACTTGAACGGGTCGAGAAACCAGCGCAACCGCCCTCAGCCGGCCCCAGCGGCGGGCATGCGAACGATGCCAGCCGCTATTACAAAGGAGCGTGGCTCGCCCCCGATCCGCCCGCGCCCTCCGACGATTGGGTCAACATCAGTGATGACCTGAAGCTTATCAAGTGGCGCTTGGCAGAGATCGCGGACGCCATCGAGAAGCGCCCCACGGGCTGGCAGCTGTTCTGGATCATCACCCTCGCCGGCCTCGCCATCATCGCGGCGCTGCAGGTTCGCGAGGCATGGCTATGACCGCGCCCGACGGCCGCCCCTGCACCATGGAAGCCTATGTCACCGCCCTGTTTCAGGAAGTCCCCAGCGAGGCCCTGCTGCGCGGCTCGATCCGCGCATGGATACGCGGCGATTTCACCGCCGCCCTCCGCCCCCTCCCCGACCACGCCAGACAACGCCTGACCGGCGAAGGCGAGGCGGCATGTCTGAGCCTTGAAGAAATGAAGGCGCAAGCCAGCCGCTGCAACTGCCGCGGGGCCGATGACTATTGCCCCTGCCAGAATGCTCCAGATCGCGAGACGCGGCGGCAGCGGCTCATTGCACAGAAAGGCGGTGACGCATGAACGTGAAACCACTTGCCTTCATAGGCGAAGAAAAGCCCGTCCTGTTCGCTTGCGGCGAATGCGGCCTTGTATATTCGCCCAAGCGTGATGGCGGCGACACCGCCGCTCTCACAAAGGCGGAACAATGCTGCCAGCCCCGACTGTGCGACTGCGGCAACCCGCTTGATCCCTATTGGTCGAAATGCGCCGACTGCCGGAATGAAGCCACGCGCCAGAAAACCATCGAGACGCTGCGCGCCGCAGAGGTCATCCCCGCCGCAGCATATAACGATGCGGTTTACACCCCTGATCACGACGGCGACTGGGGCGACGGTTATTCCTCATGCGTGGATGCGTTTCTGGAATACGCCGATCCGGTTTATTGCCACCCCTGCACGCCGACCCCCCTCGCCCTTGATGTGGAAACCATCCTTGAGCACGCCACAGAGGAAATGCACGAAGACGCCCGTAGCCAGGTCATTGACGAAAAGGGCCTCGCCACCTTCCTCGCAGACTGGAATGAAAAGCAGACCGCCACGACCTGGTATCCAGATTTTTCAAAGGTGATCATCGTCGACGCCGAAAAATTCGCGGCGCTGCTTGCGAAAGGCGGTGACGCATGACCACACCTTCCGCTGACGGCAAGCGCGCGCTCGCGGCGGCAAAATCCATTTTCGATGGCCGCGTCCCGCCGCGCGAAATGGGCGCGATCATGGTGACGCTGGAACACGCCGTGGCAACGGTGCTGCTGGCGGTGATGGACGGCGACGCCGGAAAGGCAGCGGCCATGCTCAACGAGGGCCTTGCCCCCGGCATCGAACAGCGTCTGGCGCACCATGCCAGCCGCAAGGGCGGTGCGACATGACCAACCACCTGCGCGGCCACAAGATCACCCTCAGCGCCGGCATATGGCGCTATGCCGATACCGGCGCGCCCACGGCCGCCACCTGGCGAACCCGCCCCTGCGGCCATTGCGGGCAACACGACACGCCAGAAGGCCATGACGCCTGCCTCGGCAGGCTTCCGGCCGTGAAGAACGCCTGCTGCGGACACGGCCACCGGCGCGAGGCCTATGCGCAATTGCGCCACGGCCCGACCCTGCGCGGCCGCGCGGCGCGCGCCTTCTTCGCGCTCGCCCGCCACGCCCCCGCCTTCACCCTCTATCTCGCCATCCTCGCCGTCACCGCGCTGTTCTGGTGGCGGCTGGAGGCGTTTCTCTCACTTTGAAGGAACACGCCATGACCAATGAAACCCGCAAGGGCGATTGGATGCAGACCTATACCGGACGCCAGTTCTGGCCGATGGACCCGCGCCCTGAAGACGTGGCGATCGAGGATATCGCCCATGCGCTTTCGCACCAGTGCCGCTATGCCGGCCATTGCCGGCGCTTCTATTCGGTCGCAGAACATTCCATTCTGGTGTCCAGCCAGTTGCCGCCGGAATTGCGACTATGGGGCCTGCTTCACGACGCCAGCGAGGCCTACCTGGTCGATGTGCCCCGCCCGGTAAAACCCTATCTCACAGGATACCGCGAGGCGGAGGACCGCGTCATGCGCGCCATCTGCGAACGCTTCGACCTGCCGCCCGAAATGCCAGCCGCGGTCAAGCGCGTCGACAATGCCATCCTCGCCGATGAAAAGGCCGCACTGATGGGCCCGGAGCCGGCGGAATGGCACCTGCCCGAGCCGCCGCTTGGGATTCGCATTGTCTTCATGGCCCCGCCCGAAGCTACCCACTATTTCATGGAAGAGTTCAAATTTCTCATGGCGAAAGCATGGTCATGAGCGACAACACAAAAATCGAATGGACCGACGCCACCTGGAACATCGTCACCGGCTGTTCCGTGGTCTCGCCCGGCTGCACCAATTGCTATGCCATGAGGCTGGCAGGTACCCGTCTGAAGCACCACGAAAGCCGCAAGGGCCTCACCCGGGAAACAAAAGCCGGCCCGGTCTGGACCGGCGAGGTGCGGTTCAACCAGCAATGGCTGACCCAGCCGCTCGCATGGAAACGCCCCCGCCACATCTTCGTCGCCGCCCATGGCGATCTGTTCGCCGATGGCGTGACCGACGAGCAGCTCGACCGCATTTTCGCCGTCATGGCGCTTAGCCCGCGGCACACGTTTCAGGTGCTGACCAAACGGCCGGAGCGGATGCGGGATTATCTGCGCCCGGCCCGCTCTCACCCTGTGGCACTTGAGGCCCTGCACATTACACTGATGTCGCATTTTCTCGATCACAATTCGAAGGTGGGTGAAGGCTGCCTGATTGAAGGTGACATGGCACACCTTTCCACATGGCCGCTCCCAAACATCTGGCTCGGCGTCAGCGTCGAGGACCAGACCCGCGCCGACCAGCGCATACCGGTGCTGCTCGCAACCCCCGCCGCCCTGCGCTGGATCTCGGCAGAGCCGTTGCTGGGCGGCTTGCGGCTTTCAGGTACATCTGCTGACAAACAGAACATGTGGGATTGGTTGCAGGGGCTGGATGCGAGAATGTATCCCGATGGCCCGGATTTCGATTACGGTCCAAAGCTCGACTGGATCGTCGCCGGCGGCGAGAGCGGCCCGAACGCCCGCCCAATGCACCCGGACTGGGTGCGCAGCCTGCGCGACCAGTGCGCCGCCGCCGAGGTGCCGTTCAATTTTAAGCAATGGGGCGAATGGTGGGAGGTCGCGAGCGATGCGCGCGACGATGATGGCAATCATCTGACCTGCTACACCGATAGCATCGAAGCCACAGAAATGTTCGACCAGGCATCGGATTGCCTTCTGACAGCTGATGGTCGTCGTTTCACCATCGACGACCTTCCACCCGAAACACCCGGGCGCCACATGACGCGCATCGGCAAGAAAGCCGCCGGCCGCCTGCTCGACGGCGTGTTGCATGACGCCTTTCCGGAGCTGCGGCCATGACCACGCGCTTTCAGACAATGCGGCTGATCTGGATCGATGCATTCATCGAAGCCGGTGAGTTCCCGCTCCGGCGGAAGCATCTGTGCTTCGCCTTCGACATATCAGACGCGCAAGCAGCAATCGATCTGAAACGGTTTCATGGGCTCTTTCCGGACCGGCTGGACTATGATCGCTCGGACAAGGGCTATCGGGCGGCGGCCGGTTCCTCCCCCGTGTTTCTAGAGGTGGAACACAGCGCGATCTTTGTCGCATGCGCCCGCGCCGCCCATGCCCATGATCGCATCGCTGCGCTCGAAAGCGACGAGGCCGCGCCATGACCATCGCCCCCTCCGCCGGCGCGCTGCGCATCACCTGCAATGCCTGCGCCATCACCGACCACGCGCTGGCCGAGCCCCTGCCCGCCAACGCATCCAACCATGATCACCGCCTCGCCCGCCAGCGCCTGGCCGCAGCAGCCAGACGCGCCGGCTGGATCATCCGCAAAACCGCCGGCCAGTGGCAACACCACTGCCCCGCATGCGCCCGCCGCCGCGCCGGCGACATCACCAGACAGGACCGATTGCTATGACCGACAAAACCCTTTTTCCCGTGCCCCAAGACGACACCGACCACGTCACCAGATACGTTCCCGACGATTGGGTCGATGAGGCATGCCCCGAACCGCATGCAGACCCGAACGATTTCCTTTGCCATGTTTCGGGCTCATGGTCGCTGGTCGCCGCCGAGATGGAAGAAACATGGGAAAAGCCCGTTACCCATGGCGACCTGATCCGGTTTTGCAGCTTCCGCGATTATGGCAGCGGCAAGCTTTCCGTGCGCGCGGATATGTCATGGGAAACAAGCTTCAGCTATCCGGATGATGCCAATTACTTCTATGTCGACTTCGACCACGACACAGCCATGACCTCGATCGAGGATGTCATTCGTTGTCAGATGGAGAACGACCCCGACTGCTGGACACCGCCTTACGAGATTGACATATCAGTCGCCTTTTTCGGCGAAACCACCACCTTCCGCGTGGTCATCGAGGAGGGATCGGCCCGGCTCGACCGCCTGCCCGAACCGCCGCTCACCATGCCCTACACCAACTGGCGCGGCGAAACCGCGATCCGCAACCTCCGCCCGATCGCCGTGAAATTCACCGCCACCTCATGGCACAAGGAACCGCAATGGATCCTCGACGCCTATGACTACGCCCGGCAGGAAGTGCGCGGCTTTGCGCTCAAGGATTTCGGGCCGGCGCCATTCCAGCCGCGCGTCGACCCATGGATGCAAGCCTGCTTTGGCCCGAAGATCAGCGCCGACCGGCTGGAGCGCGGCGACCGCCTGATCGAGGAGGTGCTGGAACTGCTTCAGGCGGTCGATTATCCGCGCGAGCGCATAAAATCGCTGATGGATTACACATGGTCCAAGCCGAAGGGCGAGCCCGCGCAGGAAGTCGGCGGCGTCATGGTCACGCTCGCCGCCTTCTGCCTCGCCTACGGCCTCGACATGCACGACGCCGGCGAAACCGAACTCGCCCGCGTCTGGACCATGGTCGAGATAATCCGCGCCAAGCAAGCCGCCAAGCCGACAGGCTCCGCACTGCCGCAGGCATGGCCAAGCGGGGATGACAGCAATGGATAACCTCCCGCACAAGATGGCAATGGACGCTATCGGCTTCGCCGCGCAGATCCTGACGCCGCAAACCGACCACCTTGTCGCGCTGGTTGAGGCAGAACGGTCAATGCACAGCTACATGCATATCACCGATCCGACCATGTACATGCGCGCGATACACAGCGACGGCCTGCGCCAGCAGGTTGAACTGGCAAAAGCTGCTCTGGTTTTCATTGACGCCGTTCAGAAGGTGAAGGGTGAACTGGCTGCGGCCGAAGAGACCTCCAATGTCTGACCGCATTCGATGGTGGACCCGCAACGATCACGGTTTCTGGTGCGATTTCTGCGGCGACTGCCTGAAGCCTGATTTCCATTTCGACAGCGAGGACGAATGGGACGCGTTCGAGAAAGACATCGAGGATAGCAACTGCCGCAACTGCGGCGCACCTGACGAATTCGACCCGGAGGCAATCTAGATGACCAAGAAACCTTTCACCTCTGCCGATTTCCGCAAGGAGCTGATCAGCATAATGCCCGGCTACAAGTGGACGGTCCACAAGACGAACTCAGATATCCGCATGGAAGCGACAGGAATTCAGTCCAGCGGCTTCAACCGGATATCAACGCTGCAGGTCATCCGTCGCGAGAGCGACGAGCGCGTTGAATATCAAGCGACATCGGCTGGATATGGCACGAAGGCGAGATGGCGAGGATGCAGCCGCGATAAGACGCTTGCTCGCTCGCTGCGTGGACTGGAGCAGCATTACGACCGCCAGTCCTTTGAATTCCACCATCTGGCCGCGCGCCTGAATGCGGGCCGTCGCGCTCCAAGGGATGATCGATGACAGAATGGAATGACAAAGACGCGGCTTTGAAGCTTGCGAAAAAGCTCTGGGATGACGGGGAGCAACAATTACCTGCCGAGATTCTGCGGATTGACAGCAAGACTTCGGCGGTGGTCGTCGACCTCGAGGGCGTCGACTACATCCTCACCATGATGCGCCTTCCCGATCAGCGTCCGCGCCCGATCAGAAACTAAGGAGTTCGCGTTTTCATGAACCAGCCCCGCCCGCCATCCGCCGACCGTCTCGCATCCTACCACGCCCTTGTTGCCGGCGCGGTGCGGATCGAGGAGGTCTATGCGGATGCGGACGGCCACCATTTGATGATCACCACGATGGACGAGGCCGAGGCGATCGCCATCATCCCCCACGCCTGCCCGCCGGCAAACCGCGCGCTGCTGCTGCGACATATCGACATCATCACCGATCTGCTGGCGCTGCTTGGGGCCACCGGCCGCCATCTCATTGCCACCAGAAAGGAGCGCGATGCGCTCGCCGCCCGCGCCGCAAACGCCGCTGCCCCCGGCGCCAAGGATTACGCCGCCGAATGCGCCATCAAATGCGCCGAGCCGCTGTTCCAGCGCTACCTTTCCGAATGCCATGATCTGCGCCTGCCGACCGACGCCGACAAGACCGCCACCAGAGTCAAATCCGTGCTGGCGATCAAAAGCCGCAAGAACCTCAACACCGACCCCGCCGCCGCCGCCCGCTGGCGCGATATGGTCCGGTCCTTCGACGCATGGCGGAGAAGCTGATGGCACAGACGGCAGCACCGCCCGCCCGCCAGACCCGCGCCAGCGAGGCCGCCCTGCGCAAGGCGCTGCGCGCCGCCCGCGCCGAAGGGCTTGCGGTGGAAAGGCTGTGCATTACCGGTGGACAATATGAAATCCACTTTGCCGGCGTTGAGCGCAAGGCCCCGCCGGCCAAGGATGAAGGCCTCGAACAATGGTAGGGGTCGACATGAAAATCCACATGAAGGGGTTGATGCGCGAGGTTCTGCCCTCCGGCGCTATCCGCTGGCGGGTGCGGCCGGAAGGCCGGCGCACGGTCAAGATCACGCTGTCCTGCGGGCCGGATGATGAGGATTTTCATCGGCAATATCTGGCCGCCCGCCGCGGCGAAAAGCCGGAACCGCTACGCCAGGCGTCGGACTATGCCAAGCCGCGGTCGATCGCATGGCTGGTCAATCTCTACCTCGAACATTTGCAAAAGCGCATCGAGGCCGGCACGGCCAGCCCGAAAACGTTGAAGAAAAAGAAGAACCTGCTGGCCCGCCTGCTCGCCACCCCGGACAAGGTGATGCTGATCCCGCAGGAGCGCCTGATCGCCATGCAGGATGCAATGGCGGCAACGCCGGCGCAGGCGCATGCCTTCGTCGAGGCGGTCGCGGTCATGTATGACTGGGCAATCAAGCGCAAGCTGATCGGCCACAACCCGGCCAGGGGCATCGACAAGGTCTATGTCAAGGGACCTGGCGCCACGCCCTGGAAGCGCGCCGATCTCGATCGCTATTTTGCCCATCACAAAAAGGGTTCGAAAGCGCATATCGCCCTGTCGGTCCTGCTGTGGACCGGTTGCCGCGTCGAGGATCTGACGATCCTGGGGCGCGGCCATGAATGCGTCATCGATGGCTATGAGGCGCTGCGCTGGACGCCGCCGAAAAAGGGATCGTCTGAGGTGATGATCCCGCTGCTGGCGCCGCTGAAACAGGCCACGCGCGCGGCCACGGTGCAGGGCGCGACCTATGTGCTCGGCCGGGGCGGCAAGCCGTTTTCCAGCGCGGACAGCATGTCGGCGATGGTCAAGCGCTGGTGCGCGGACGCCGGCCTGCCGCATCTGTCGGCGCACGGCGTCCGCAAGGGCCTGTCGGAGCTGCTGGCCGAACTCGGCGTCAGCCAATACGCCCTGATGTCGATTCTCGGCCATTCCGAAGCCAAGACCAGCGAGGTCTACACCCGCCGCGTAGAACGCTGGAAACTCGCCTCAGACGCCATGAACCGCCTCACAGTGCCCCACACATGGCTCTGACGTGGGGCACAACACAACGTAACACATTGATTTTAATTGATTTTATTTCAAGAATGGTGCGGTCGAGAAGACTCGAACTTCCACGGGTTGCCCCACAGCGACCTCAACGCTGCGCGTCTACCAATTCCGCCACGACCGCATCGTGGTAGATGCCGGTTTGTGCCGGCGCCGCAGCATTTAGCAAAAGCGAACTCGCCACACAAGCGTCCATGACTGCTTTTTTTTCATTTCTACACGCGAACTGTGAAACCGCCCGGCCCGCCCGCTTGGGCCGGCCTTGCGCCGCTTGCCGTTCGGCCCCAAATCTGCGAGGAAAAGGCCGAAGGATGCCGACATGCAAAGAAGCGAAATCGAGACCCTGATGCACCCCGAGCCCGGCACGCCGCCGGTGCGCTGGCGGGTAAGCGAGGGACTGACGGAATATCCGCAAGCGCTTGCCGAAATGGAGCGCGAAGTGGACCTGATCGCGGCCGGAGAGGCGGATGAACTCGTCTGGCTGGTCGAGCACCCGCCGCTCTATACCGCCGGCACCAGCGCCAATGCGGGCGACCTGCTGATTGCCGACCGGTTTCCCGTCTATGACGCCGGCCGCGGCGGGGAATATACCTATCACGGTCCCGGCCAGCGGGTCGCCTATCTGATGCTCGACCTGAAGCGCCGCCGCCGCGATGTGCGCGCCTTTGTCGCGGCGATCGAGGAAACCATCATTCACACACTTGGCTCGATGAATGTGCGCGGCGAGCGGCGCGAGGACCGGGTCGGCGTCTGGGTCAGGCGGCCCGAGCGCCCGCCGCTGCCGGATGGCTCGATGGCCGAAGACAAGATCGCCGCGATCGGCATCAGGCTGCGGCGCTGGGTGAGCTTTCACGGACTGTCGATCAATGTCGAGCCGGAACTCGATCATTTCGGCGGGATCGTGCCCTGCGGCATTTCAGGCTACGGCGTCACCAGTCTGGTCGACCTCGGCCTGCCGGTGACCATGGCCGACGTCGACGTCGCGCTGCGCAAAGCCTTCGAGGATGTGTTCGGACAGACGGCGTCCGAGAGCTGAAGCCGCTACTGCAACGTCCTGTTGCCGGCCGCGAGAGCAACCGCGCGGGTGAGCGATACAGCGCCTCCGGCATCACTGTCGGAGCCGCGGCGGCAGGTTTTGCCGACCCGGTTGATCCCCATCACCATGTCGGTGAGATTACGCTCGGTTTCGGCGCAGTCCTGTTCCCAGTCGCCGGAAATCAGCCAGAACGGCCGCACGCCGAGAATATCGGCCATCCGCACCAGACGTTCGACGGTGGGTTCGCAGCGATCGCATTCCCAGTTCCTGAGCGTCAAGGGCGTGACGCCGAGCCGCTCGGCCGCGGCGTCGAGGCTGAGGCCGGCGCTTTCGCGGGCGGCAAGCAGGCGGCCGCCCAGCGTGTCGTCGGCGTAGAATTCCTCGTCCATCGCGCTTCCTTCCCGTGAACATCGCCGGTTCGCCCAGTCTTCCCCCTTCATAGACAATCCTGGCCAAAATCGCCAGCCAAACCGGAAGCTTTCCGCAAATCCACTTAAATTGGTCGCTTGCATACTTGCCGATGATGGAGCGCGCATGCGAAACTCCACCGGAAAACAATACGATGCGGGAGTAGCACCGATGGATGTACGCGCGGCAGTGGCTGTTGAAGCGGGAAAACCGCTGGAAATCATGAATGTCCAGCTTGAAGGCCCGAAGGCGGGCGAGGTTCTGATCGAGGTCAAGGCGACCGGTATCTGCCACACCGACGATTTCACGCTGTCCGGCGCCGATCCGGAGGGCATTTTTCCGGCGATCCTCGGCCATGAGGGCGCGGGCGTGGTGGTCGATGTCGGCCCGGGCGTGACCTCGGTGAAGAAGGGCGATCACGTTATCCCGCTCTATACGCCGGAATGCCGCGAATGCCCATCCTGCCTGTCGCGCAAGACCAACCTCTGCACCGCGATCCGCGCGACCCAGGGCCAGGGCCTGATGCCGGACGGCACATCGCGCTTCTCGCTCGATGGCAAGCCGCTCTACCATTATATGGGCTGCTCGACCTTCGCCAATTTCACCGTCCTGCCGGAAATCGCGCTGGCGAAAATCCATCCGGACGCACCATTCGACAAGGTCTGCTATATCGGCTGCGGCGTGACGACCGGCGTCGGCGCGGTGATCAATACGGCCAAGGTGGAAATCGGCGCGACCGCGATCGTCTTCGGTCTCGGCGGCATCGGCCTCAACGTCATCCAGGGCCTGCGGCTCGCCGGCGCGGACATGATCATCGGCGTGGACCTTAACAACGACAAGAAGGAATGGGGCGAGCGCTTCGGCATGACCCATTTCGTCAATCCCAAGGAGATCGGCGAGGAGATCGTGCCCTATCTCGTCAACCTGACGAAGCGCGGGGCGGATACGATCGGCGGCGCCGATTACACCTTCGACTGCACCGGCAACACCACCGTCATGCGCCAGGCGCTGGAAAGCGCCCATCGCGGCTGGGGCAAATCGGTGGTCATCGGGGTTGCCGGCGCGGGCCAGGAAATTGCCACCCGCCCGTTCCAGCTCGTCACCGGCCGCACCTGGATGGGCACCGCATTCGGCGGCGCGCGCGGGCGCACCGATGTGCCAAAAATCGTCGACTGGTACATGGACGGCAAGATCGAGATCGACCCGATGATCACCCATCTCCTGAAGCTCGAGGACATCAACAAGGGTTTCGACATGATGCACAGCGGCGAGAGCATCCGTTCGGTTGTCGTCTACTGATGACATTTACCGTCGATATCGCCCGCCTCGACGCGCTGACGGCGGGCGAGTTGCATGACGTCTTCAGGCTGCGGATCGAGGTATTCGTGGTCGAGCAGGCCTGCCCCTATCCCGAACTCGACGGCAAGGATCCGCAGGCGCTGCATCTGCGCCTTCTGGACGAGGGCCGGCTTGCCGCCTATGCCCGCATTTTCGCGGCCGGCGAAACCGCGCCTGAAGCCCGCATCGGCCGTGTCGTGGTCGCTCCCGGCTTTCGCGGCCGGCGGCTTGGCGAGCGCGTGATGCGGGAGGCGATTGCCGCCTGCGGCAAGCTCTCGCCCAGCGCCGATATCGCGATTTCCGCACAGGCGCATCTCCAGCGCTTCTATGGCAGTCTCGGCTTCAGCGTGACGTCGGCGGAATATCTCGAAGACGGCATTCCGCATGTGGACATGGTCCGCGCCGCCGAAAGCATCGCCTCATGATCTATGTCGATGCCGATGCCTGTCCGGTGAAACCGGAGATCATCAAGGTGGCCGAGCGCCACGGCCTGCCGGTCACCCTGGTCGCCAATACCGGCCTTCGCCCGTCGCGCGATCCGATGATCACCAATGTCATCGTCTCCGGCGCGTTTGATGCCGCCGATGACTGGATCGCCGAGCGGGCCGGCCTCGGCGATATCGTGATAACGGCCGATGTTCCGCTTGCCGAGCGCTGCGTTCTCGGCGGCGCGCTTGTCACAGGTCCGACCGGCCGGGTTTTCGACGAGGGCAATATCGGCATGGCCCGCGCCATGCGCGATCTCGGCCAGCATCTGCGCGAGAGCGGCGAGAGCAAGGGCTATAACGCCCCGTTCTCGCCCCGCGACCGATCGGCCTTTCTGCAGACCATGGAGCAGCTGTGCCGCAAGGCGAAATCAGTGACAAAACCCGCCGATTGAATGACGAAGGAATCGCAATGAACATTATTTCCGAAAACGCCGCCTTTGGCGGCATGCAGGGCGTCTTCTCGCACGAATCCGAGGTCTGCGGCACGGAGATGACCTTCGCCGTCTTCCTGCCGCCCCAGGCCGTCGAACGGCCCTGCCCTGTGCTGTGGTACCTCTCCGGCCTTACCTGCACCCATGCCAATGTCATGGAAAAGGGCGAGTACCGGCGCATGGCCGCCGAACTCGGCCTGATCATCGTCTGCCCGGACACCAGCCCGCGCGGGGCGGATGTCCCCGACGCGCTGACGGACTGGCAGATCGGCAAGGGCGCAGGCTTCTATGTCGACGCCACCGAGGAGCCGTGGTCAAGAAACTATCAGATGGAAAGCTACATCACCGGGGAACTGCCGGCGTTGATCGCGAAGAGTTTCCGGGTCGATATGGATCGCCAGGGCATTTTCGGCCATTCCATGGGCGGCCATGGCGCGATGACGCTGGCGCTTAAAAATCCCGGGCGCTACAGGAGCTGCTCCGCCTTCGCGCCGATCGTCTCGCCATCGACATCGGCCTGGGCGCAGGGCGCGTTCACGAAATATCTGGGGCCGGACCAGACCGTGTGGCGCAAGCACGATGCCTGCGCGCTGGTGGAGGACGGCGCCCGCTTTCCGGCATTCCTGATCGACCAGGGCAAGGCCGACAATTTTCTGGAGGACGGGCTGAAGCCGTGGCTGTTCGAGGACGCGGTCAAGGGCACCGATATCGACCTTACCCTCAGAATGCACGAGCGCTACGACCACTCCTACTACTTCATCTCGACCTTCATGGACGATCATTTGCGCTGGCATGGCGAACGGGTGTGACAGGGAACCGCTGAAACCGTGGGCCGGGCATCTGGCCCCGATGTGTACTGGGGCCTTGCCGCCATCAATCTCCCCCCTTGAGGGGGAGATGTCGCGAAAGCGACAGAGAGGGGTAAAGGGCATAAGCCGCGAGCTCCGTGCTCTCGGAAAGGGTTCACCCCTCTCTGCCCCTGTCGGGGCATCTCTCCCTCAAGGGGAGAGATTATGGGGGCGGGTTGAGACGCTGCGTACCACCACAGAGCTGTCCCATCGCTACCCCAGCGCCATAAACAGGTCGTGCGCGGCCTTCATGTCCTCGAACCGCTTCGCGCGCCGGGCGGCGGCTTCTGCGTCCTCGCCCCAATGCTCGATGGTCCAGTCTTCTTCCAGATTGGCAAGCGCCCAGGCCTCGTCAAGCGTCAGCCGGCCGCGCGCGAGCGCGAGCGTCGCCAGCGCAGAGCCGGTAAGCGTGGTCATGACGTGCAGGCTTCCGAGCGCGAAGGGGGGGCGATGCCGGTCTAACTCAACCATGAAAGCAGTAATGCTCTCAGACGGTTGCTCGGAAAACATAATCCCTTCCACGAGCACGAAACGCGCACCGAATTCCTCCGCCGCCCAGTCGAGAACCGGGTCCCAGCGCGCGGCCTGCCGCGCAACGAGTTCTTCGGGGCTCTCGGCGCGATAAAACAGCATGTCGTTGCCGGCATGGGCGATGATTTCCTCGAACACGGCATCGGCATTCTGTGTCACGCCGTCGATCACGGTGTTGGCAAGCCGGGTGACCGGCATTTTCGCCGGATCGATGACCTTCTCCTGCGCCTGCCATTCGGCGCGCACCATCTCGGCGGCGGCCGCCGTGGGCAGGACCAGCGGTTTGCGTCCGGGCGTCTTGACGCCGCGGCCATCGAGCTTGACCGCAACCCCCTCGCCATCCTGTGCAACGGTGGCGTTCTGATAGAATTTTTTCGGCAGTTCGGCGCGCATCAGTTCCTGCGAGCGGCGGATCGGATCGGTCTCGGTCATTGGACGGTCTTCAACACGAGTTTCAGGATATCCTCGGGGTTTTCCGCGATCGCGGAGGCGCCCGCGGTCGTAAGGTCGGCAGTTGCGCCATAGCCCCACGACACGCCGATCGCATCGGCGCCTGCGGAGCGGGACATCTGCATGTCGTAGACGGAATCGCCGATCACCAAGGTTTCGGCCGGATCGACGCCGGTCTCGACGCAGCATTCCAGCACCATCGCCGGATGCGGCTTGGACGGGCAGTCATCGGCGGTGCGCGAGACCACGAATTTGCGGGCATAGCCATGAAGATCGAGCATGTGATCGAGCCCGCGCCGCGACTTTCCGGTCACCGCCCCGATCAGGATACCGTCCTGCAGGAAAAGGTGCTCCAGCATCGGCGCGATCCCCTCGAACAGCCGCTCCTGCATGGCAGGATCGGCGCGCACGTCGGCGAACAGCGAGCGGTAATAGGCCATCATCTCGCGGCATTCGTCATCGATCGCCTCACGACCGAGCAACAGCGAAATCGAAACGTCGAGCGTCAGTCCGACAGTCGCGCGGGTCTTCTCGATGGCCGGGACCGGGTACCCGTAACGGGTGAAGGTGCGCGCCATCGATTCCTGAATGATGGCGATCGTATCCACCAGCGTGCCATCGCAATCGAACAATACAAGTCTCATGTCATTCCTTGTCGAGATCCACACGGTCGGCGTCGAAGCCGAGCAGGTTCCAGCTTTGCACCATATGCGCCGGCAGCGGCGCGGTTACCCGCAGGCGTCCGCCATCGGGATGGGGAACATCGATGTGGCGGGCATGGAGGTGCAGCCGCTTCTGGACGCCGCCCGGAAATTCCCAGTTGGGATCGTCATCGAAATATTTCGGATCGCCGATGATCGGGTGTCCGATATGGTGGGCGTGAACGCGCAACTGATGGGTGCGTCCGGTATAGGGCTCCATTTCCAGCCAGGCCAGCGTGTTGGCGGCAGTGTCGACAACCCGGTAATAGGAAACCGCGTGGTCGGCGTCCGCTTCGCCGTGCTTTGCGATCCGCATCCGGTCGCCATCGGGCGTCTGTTCCTTGACCAGCCAGGTCGATATCTTGTCCTCGCGCTGGCGGGGCACGCCCTTGACCAGCGACCAGTAGGTCTTCTTGGTGGTGCGGTGGCGAAAGGCCTCCGTCAGCGACTGCGCGGCGCGGCGCGAGCGGGCGATCACCAGAACGCCGGAAGTATCACGATCGAGGCGGTGCACGAGACGCGGCTTCTCGCCCTTCTTGTTGGTCCAGGCTTCCAGCATCTTGTCGATATGGCGCACGACCCCGGAACCGCCCTGCACGGCGAGGCCGGCGGGCTTGTTGAGCACGAATATCCGCTCGTCCTCATGCAGCAGCATGCGCGACAGCAGTTCGCCATCCGGTGAATGCTTCAGATCCCTGCCCGGTATCGGGCCGGATTTCCTGGGGTCGACATTCATCGGCGGCACGCGCACGGTCTGACCGGGCTCGACCCGCGTATCGCTTTTCACCCGGCCGCCATCGACGCGTATCTGGCCGGAGCGCAGGAGCTTTTGCAGCGCGCCGAAGCCGAGGCCCGGATAATGCTGCTTGAACCACCGGTCGAGCCGCATGCCCGCCTCGTCGTGATCCACCTTGATATGTTCAATGCCTGCCATTCGATACGACCCTTGTTCTCAAGCAACGGCTTCTATCGCATGAACGACCGGATTGAAACGGGCTAAAATATCATCCGTCCGATAGCAAGCCCCGCCCAGACCGCCCCAAGCGCCACCACCACGCTGCCGATGACATAGGCAACGGCCGGAACGACGTCGCCGCGCTCGATCATGTTCATGGCGTCGAGCGAGAACGACGAGAAGGTGGTAAAGCCGCCCAGAAAGCCGATCACGATGAACATCCGCGCCTCGGCGGACTCGTTCAGAACCCGCGCCACTGCTTCCACCAGCAATCCGATGAGCAGCGAACCGATGATATTGACGGCAAGCGTCCCCCAGGGGAAATTGACCGCCCCCATGCGCGTTGCCACAACGCCGACGAAATGACGCCCGACGGAGCCTAGCGCGCCGCCGGCGGCGACGATAAGTGCGTGTTGCAGGAAGATTGGCAAAGACCCTCTCCATTATTGCCGAAGGGAAGGATGAAAGCCCGGGTTACTCCGCCGCGACCATGGCAAGCTTCTTTGCACGATTTTCGCGAAGACGGGCGAAGTCCTCGCCGGCGTGATGGGACGAGCGCGTCAGCGGGCTTGCCGACACCATCAGGAAGCCCTTGGTATAGGCGACCGTCTCGTAGGACTTGAACTCGTCGGGGGTGACGAAATTCACCACGCGGTGATGCTTGCGGGTCGGCTGCAGGTACTGGCCGATGGTCAGGAAATCGACGTCGGCGGTCCTGAGGTCATCCATGAGCTGGAGCACTTCGTTGCGCTCCTCGCCAAAGCCGACCATGATGCCGGACTTGGTGAACATGTTCGGATCAAGTTCCTTGACCCGCTGCAAAAGCCGGATCGAATGGAAATAGCGCGCGCCGGGGCGCACCGTCAGATATTTCGATGGCACGGTTTCGAGATTATGGTTGAAGACATCGGGCCTTGCGGCCACCACGCGCTCCAGCGCGCCGGGCTTGCGCAGGAAATCGGGCGTCAGCACCTCGATCGTGGTTGCGGGCGAAGCCGCGCGAATGGCGTGGATCACCTTCTCGAAATGCTCCGCGCCGCCATCGGCCAGATCGTCGCGGTCGACGGAGGTGATGACGACATGCATCAGCCCCATCTGGCTGACGGCCTTGCCGATATTTTCCGGCTCGTTCGGATCGAGCGCGCCCGGTTTTCCGGTCGACACGTTGCAGAAGGCGCAGGCGCGGGTGCAGATCTCACCCATGATCATGAACGAGGCATGCTTCTTTTCCCAGCACTCGCCGATATTCGGACAACCGGCCTCCTCGCAGACCGTGACCAGCTTGTTGTCCTTCACGATGCCGCGGGTTTCCTGATAACCGCGCGAAACCGGCGCCTTGACGCGGATCCAGTCCGGCTTGCGCAGCACTTCGGTATCGGGCTTGTGGGCCTTTTCGGGATGGCGCACCCGCTTCGGTGCGTCGCCGGTCATGTCGAGAAGCGTAACCATCAACTCATCCTTGCGCGCCGCCGGGCCTCACCGGCCCGGTCGGCTTCGTTTTCTTACCGGATCGGATCCGCCTTTCGCAGATCCGATCCATCCTTTTCTCGTCGCATTTTCGCGGGCGCCAGACGATCCCGCCTGACTGCGAATTGCTTCAGCGCCGGATCAGACGTCCGACAAAAATCAGTATTACCGCGCCGATGAAACCGGCGATCAGATAGCCAAGCCAGCCGCCAAGGGCAATGCCGAATACGCCCAGAATCGCGTTAGCTACAATGGCGCCGACAATGCCGAGGATGATGTTCATGAGGATGCCCAGATCGGACTTCATGAACTTCTCGGCCAGCCATCCGGCGATACCGCCGATGATGATGGCGGCAATCCAGCCTACACCTTGTTCGTCCATAGAATGCGTCTCCCTTTTTTTGCTAGACGTCAACGCAGGTCCTCTCGTTCCCGCAGTCGCCAGCATAGAGGAATCATGCATTAAGTACACGGCCATATGCGTCGAGCACGCTTTCCTTCATCGTTTCGGAAAGGGTCGGATGCGGGAAGATCGTATGCATCAACTCTTCCTCCGTGGTCTCCAGATTCATGGCGACAACGAATCCCTCGATCAGTTCGGTCACTTCCGCGCCGACCATATGGGCGCCGAGCAATTCGCCCGTCTTCTTGTCGAACACGGTCTTGACCAAGCCCTGATCCTCGCCGAGCGCGACCGCCTTGCCATTGGCCGCGAAGCTGAAGCGGCCGACGCGGACGTCATGACCGGCTTCTTTCGCCCTGGCCTCGGTGAGGCCGACGGAGGCGACCTGCGGATTGCAGTAGGTGCAGCCGGGAACCTTGCGCTTGTCGAGCGGATGGACGTTCTTCTCACCCGCGATCTTTTCGACGCAGATGACAGCCTCATGCTCGGCCTTGTGAGCGAGCATCGGCGGACCGGCGACATCGCCGATCGCATAGATGCCCTCGACATTGGTCTTGCAGTAATCATCGATGACAATGCAGCCGCGATCGGTCTTGATGCCGAGCTTTTCCAGCCCGATATTCTCGATATTGCCCTGAACGCCGACGGCCGAGATCATCCGGTCGGCGGTGATCTTCTCGACCTTGCCGTCCCTGGTCTCGACATGGGCGGTGACCGAATCGCTCGCCTTCTCGACCTTGGCGACCTTGGCCTCCAGCATGATCTTGATGCCGCGTTTTTCGAGCCGTTTCTGGGCGAACTGGGCGATTTCATTGTCTTCGACCGGCATCACCTGCTTCATCACCTCGACCACCGTCACCTCGACGCCGAGCGAACGGTAGAACGACGCGAATTCGATGCCGATCGCGCCCGATCCCATCACCAGCAGCGATTTCGGCAGTTTCGCCGGCTTCAGCGCATCGAAATAGGTCCAGATCAGCTTGCCGTCCGGCTCTATGCCGGGAAGCGCGCGCGGACGGGCGCCGGTCGCGACAATTATATGTTTTGCGGCATAGACGCCTGGCCCCTTGGCGCCCTTCGGCGTCGGCGCCTGCGGCTCAACGATCTTCTTCTTTACCTCGGAGACGGTCACCTCGCCGGGCTTCGACAGCGTCGCCTCGCCCCAGATGATGTCGACCTTGTTCTTCTTCATCAGATAGATGACGCCGGCATTCATCCGCTCGGCAATGCCGCGCGAGCGCTTGACGATGGCGTCGAGGTCGGCCTTGACCTGGCCTTCGATCGAAAGTCCGTATTCCTTGGCGTGCTGGGCGAGATCGAGGACTTCCGCGGATCTGAGCAGCGCCTTGGTCGGGATGCAGCCCCAGTTGGAGCAGATGCCGGCCATGTGTTCGCGCTCGACGACGGCGGTCTTCAGGCCAAGCTGTGCGGCGCGGATGGCGGCGATATAGCCACCGGGACCGGCGCCGATGATGAGGACATCGTAGGTCTCAGACACGGGTGTACATCTCCTTTAAGGGGAGCCGGGCGAAAGCCGCCCGGCCCGCTTGAGGGATGCCGCCGCAGCTATTGTTTCAGCATCCCGTAGATTTCGTCCTTCAGAACCATCCGGCGCTTGCGCATTTCTTCCATATGCGCGTCATCGGTCGGTTCGATGTTTTCCTCCGCGCGATGGATCGCGCGGTTCACATCGTGATATTCGTCGAAGAGCTTTGCAAAATGCGCATCCTCGACCTTCAATTCGTGAATTCGGGCGGTGAATTCGGGGAATTCCTCGGCCAGTTCGTGCGGCGTGTTCGACATGGGTATCTCCTCTGATTGTCGTTGATACCCAGCCTAGCCGCGCTTCGTCTTCACTCCTTGATGTTGATCAAAAAAAATTCAATGTCCGAGCATCATTCGCACGATCGGCTCGATGCCGCGGCCGATCGCCCGGGTATTCCCGGCATCGAGATGGACGCCGTCCACAGGGCTTGCGCTCGCGACCGATGCGGCATCGTAGAAACCGCAGCCGAGTTCGTCGGCAAGCTCGCTGTAGAAGGTCGAGAGCATCTGCGACTGTTCGACGAGACCCTGCAGAAACCCCATGCCGGTATCGTTTGCGGTCGGCACGGCATGTGGCGGCGAGACCACGAGAATGTCCGGCGCCGTATGGTCGAAGGGATAGGGATGCGAACGCACGATCTCGATCAGGCGCTTCATGCCGTTTCGCGCGGCAAACGCGCCGCCCCCGGTCCACGGCTTCAGATCGTTGGTGCCGAGCATGATGATGATCAGATCGAGCGGCGTGTGGCTGCCAAGCAGCGTCGGCAATATCCGCGCGCCGTTGCGGTCCGCCGCCGCCGTATGATCGTCAAAGGCCGTGGTGCGGCCGCCAAGCGCCTCGGGGAGAACATGGACGCCCTCCCCCAGAGCCTTTTGCAGCACCATCGGCCAGCGGTCCTCATGCGCGTGACGGCCCTGACCGCTCGGATCATGGCCGAATGTCAGCGAATCGCCGTAGCAGAGAACAGACTTCATCGGTTCGCCCTCAGACCAGCATCGACATCGGGTTTTCGATATAGCCCTTGAACGCGGCCAGAACCTGGGCCGCAAGCGCCCCGTCGACGCAGCGATGGTCGGTCGAAAGCGTGACCGACATCACGGTTGCGATCGCCAGTTCGTCGTTCTTGACCACGGCGCGCTTCTCGCCGGCGCCGATCGCCAGGATCGAGGCATGCGGCGGGTTGATGACGGCGGCGAAATCCTTGACGCCCATCATGCCCATGTTCGAAACCGCCGTCGTTCCGCCCTGATATTCGGCGGGCTTCAGCTTCTTGTCGCGCGCGCGTTTGCCCAGATCCTTCATCTCGTTGGAGATGACCGAAAGCGGCTTTTCCTCCGCCCGGCGCACGATCGGGGTGATCAGCCCGCCCGGGATCGAGACGGCAACGCCGACATCGACATGCTTGTGGACGACCATGTTGCTCTCCGTCCAGGAGACATTGGCGGTGGGCACGTCGCGCAGCGAGAGCGCCATCGCCTTGATGATCATGTCGTTGACCGAAAGCTTGTAGGCCGGCTTGTCGTCCCTGACGGGGGCCGACTTGTTGAGCTGGCTCCTGAGCGCCAGCAGTGCATCGAGCTCGCAATCGACCGTCACATAGAAATGCGGCACGGTCTGCTTGGACTCGACCAGACGTTTCGCGATCGTCTTGCGCATGCCGTCATGCGGCACCAGTTCGTAGGAGCCTTCCTCGAACAGCTTGAGAACCGCTTCTTCGGAGGTTGCCTTCGCCATCGGGGCGGCGGCCGCTTCTTCCTTCGCGGCTTCCGGCCTGGCAGCAACCTTGCCGACGCCCTCGCTCTCGGCCTTCTCGATATCGCGCTTGACGATCCGGCCATGCGGGCCGGAACCGGACAGCGCCGTCAGGTCGAGACCGGCTTCCTTCGCCAGACGACGCGCCAGCGGCGAAGCGAAAATGCGCTCGCCATCGGCCTTGGGAGCTGCCGGGGCCTTGGGTTCGGGAACCGGCGTGTCGGAAGACGGAATTCCGCCCTTGGTAATTTCTTCCGCAGTTTCGTCGGAGGACGATTTTTCGGCCTTGGCCTCTTCCTTTGCGGGCTCTTTCGGCTTGTCGTCCTTCGGCTTTTCCGCCTTGGCAGGCGCTGCGCCGCCTTCAGCCGCCTTGGCAGCCTCGGCGACATCCTCGCCATCCTCGGCCAGAACCGCGATCAGGGCATTGACCGCCACGCCTTCCGTGCCGGCGGGCACGACGAGCCTGGCGACGGTGCCTTCATCGACGGCTTCGACCTCCATCGTCGCCTTGTCGGTTTCGATCTCGGCAATCACATCGCCGGCCGAAACGCTGTCGCCTTCCTTGACCAGCCACTTGGAAAGATTGCCCTCTTCCATGGTCGGCGAAAGCGCCGGCATCGTAATCTTGATGGGCATCTTGACGCTCCCTTACTTGTAGCAGACGGCCTTGACGGCATCGATGACTTCGCCAACATTCGGCAAAGCGAGCTTTTCGAGGTTGGCGGCGTAGGGCATCGGAACATCCTTGCCGGCGATCGTCATGATCGGCGCGTCGAGATAATCGAAGGCCTGCTGCATGACGCGGGTCGCGATCTCGGTACCGACGGAGGACTGCGGGAAGCCCTCCTCGACCGTTACCAGACGACCGGTCTTCTTGACCGATTCGATGACGGTCGGAAGGTCCATCGGGCGGATGGTGCGCAGGTCGATGATCTCGACATCGATGCCGTCCTCGGCGAGCTTCGCCGCCGCTTCGATCGCATAGGTCATGCCGATGCCGAAGGAAACGATGGTCGCGTCCTTACCGACCTTGTGGATGCGGGCCTTGCCGATCGGCAGAACGAAATCATCCATTTTCGGCACGTCGAACTTGTGACCGTAGAGGATTTCGTTCTCGAGGAAGATCACCGGATTGGGATCGCGGATCGCCGCCTTCAGGAGACCCTTGGCGTCAGCGGCGGTATAGGGCATGACGACCTTGAGACCGGGAATATGGCTGTACCACGAGGCGTAGCACTGCGAGTGCTGGGCGGCCACGCGGGCGGCGGCGCCGTTGGGGCCGCGGAACACGATGGAACTCTCCATCTGGCCGCCGGACATATAGTGCGTCTTGGCGGCGGAGTTGATGATCTGGTCCATCGCCTGCATGGCGAAATTGAAGGTCATGAACTCGACGATCGGCTTCAGGCCGGCAAGCGCCGCGCCAACGGCAACGCCGGTAAAGCCGTGCTCGGTGATCGGCGTATCGACCACACGCCTGGCGCCGAATTCCTGCAGCAGGCCCTGCGTGATCTTGTAGGCCCCTTGATATTCGGCGACTTCCTCGCCCATGACGAAGACATCGCCATCGGCGCGCATTTCCTCGGCCATCGCATCGCGCAGCGCTTCGCGCACCGTGGTCGACACCATTTCGGTGCCTTCCGGAATATCCGGATCGGATGCCGTCTCGACCGCCTTCGGCTGAGCGGGCGCATTTTCGGGAGAAGCCTGCGGCTTTTCTTCCTGCTCGACCTCGGGGGCCTTATCGGACTGTTTCGGCTGTTCGGAGGCTTCCGCCTTGCCGATATCGTCGGCGCTTTCGCCCTCTTCCAGCAGCACAGCGATCGGGGTGTTGACCTTCACGCCCTCGCTGCCTTCGGCGACCAGGATCTTACCGATCGTGCCTTCGTCCACGGCTTCGACTTCCATCGTCGCCTTGTCGGTCTCGATTTCGGCGAGCACGTCACCGGCGGCGACACTGTCGCCTTCCTTCTTGAGCCATTTCGTCAGATTGCCCTCTTCCATCGTCGGGGAGAGTGCCGGCATGAGAATATTGGTAGGCATGGTATCCCTCCCCGTCTTAACGCAGGATGTCGGTGTAGAGCTCGGACGCATCCGGCTCCGGATCGGTCTGGGCGAAATCGGCGGCGTCGGAGATGATCGATCGCACATCCTTGTCGATCGCCTTCAACTCGTCCTCGGTGGCCCATTCCTTGTCCAGCAGCCGCTTCCTGACCTGCTCGATCGGGTCGTGCTCGGCGCGCATCTTCTGGACCTCGTCCTTGCTGCGGTATTTCGCGGGGTCGGACATCGAGTGACCGCGATAGCGATAGGTCATCATTTCCAGAATGAACGGACCGTTGCCCTCACGCGCGAAGCTTTCCGCCT